>NZ_JBHTHA010000017.1:0-200602 GCF_042676385.1 Paenibacillus sp. GCM10027628 | reverse complement strand
GCCTTACAAGCAGAGGGTCGGCGGTTCGATCCCGTCAGCCTCCACCATACATCCCAAAAAAGTGAAGCAAAGCTTAGTAGCAACGCCGATTACTTTTTCGGGGCCCAATGAAATAACTTTTTAATAACGCGGGGTGGAGCAGCCCGGTAGCTCGTCGGGCTCATAACCCGAAGGCCGCAGGTTCAAATCCTGCCCCCGCAACCAACCTCCGTTTTATGTAAGGACGATTGAGAGGTTTACCTAGTGTGGAGCCGTGGTGTAGAGGCCTAACATGCCTGCCTGTCACGCAGGAGACCGCGGGTTCGAATCCCGTCGGCTCCGCCATTATACCCCAAAAAGTGAAGATAAGCTTTGTAGTATTTTCCGATTACTTTTCGGGGGCCCCGTATTAACATTTTGCAAGGCTCGGTAGCTCAGTCGGTAGAGCAGAGGACTGAAAATCCTCGTGTCGGCGGTTCGATTCCGTCCCGAGCCACCATGATAGTTTCATTATATGCCGTTGTAGCTCAACTGGTAGAGCAACTGACTTGTAATCAGTAGGTTGGGGGTTCAAGTCCTCTCGACGGCACCATTATCCCAATCGGGGAATCCCGGTAAGGGTATTGTATTTGGAGGCTTAGTGAAGTGGCTAAACACGGCAGACTGTAAATCTGCTCTCTCCGAGTTCGGTGGTTCGAATCCATCAGCCTCCACCACTTTTTCAAAACGATGTTCAAGATGTATGGCGGTCGTGGCGAAGGGGTTAACGCACTGGTCTGTGGCTCCAGCATTCGTGGGTTCAAGTCCCATCGATCGCCCCATTATTTTCTTAAATGTTGGGGATTAGCCAAGCGGTAAGGCAACGGACTTTGACTCCGTCATGCCAAGGTTCGAATCCTTGATCCCCAGTTTACAACCCCAAAAAGTGACGATGAGCTACGAAGCTTATCCGTCCGCAACGAGTGATAACTCGTTCGGCGTCTAAACTTACCTTATATACGCGGTCGTACTTCATCGTATTACTTCGATTAGAGTTTAGACATTACTTTCCGGGGGCCCCAAAATTTTAACACGAGCCATTAGCTCAGTTGGTAGAGCACCTGACTTTTAATCAGGGTGTCGTAGGTTCGAGTCCTACATGGCTCACCATTTGCCTGATTGACAGTGTGCGCGTATGGCGGAATTGGCAGACGCACTAGACTTAGGATCTAGCGGGAGACCGTGGGGGTTCAAGTCCCTCTACGCGCATCACAACCCCATTTAGTGACAAGTTGCTTTATGGGGGCCCTATTATGCGGAAGTGGCTCAGGGGTAGAGCATCGCCTTGCCAAGGCGAGGGTCGCGGGTTCGAATCCCGTCTTCCGCTTTGCTTTTTTGGCGCTATAGCCAAGTGGTAAGGCAGAGCTCTGCAAAAGCTTTATCCCCAGTTCGAATCTGGGTAGTGCCTTTAAGTAGCTCAAGTAAGCCGGAGTGGCGGAATCGGCAGACGCACAGGACTTAAAATCCTGCGGTAGGTGACTACCGTACCGGTTCGAGTCCGGTCTTCGGCATTAATCAACTTTATATTGTGTGCCCTTAGCTCAGCCGGATAGAGCGTTTGACTACGAATCAAAAGGTCGGGAGTTCGAATCTCTCAGGGCACGCCACTTAAGCCGGCGTGGCGGAATGGCAGACGCGCTCGACTCAAAATCGAGTGGGAAACCGTGGAGGTTCGAGTCCTCTCGCCGGTATTAACGGGACGTAGCTCAGCTTGGTAGAGCACCTGCTTTGGGAGCAGGGGGTCGCATGTTCAAATCGTGTCGTCCCGATTCTATTAAAATCGTTTAAGAAACAAGTATAATCAGATCAGCGAATAGCTATCGGTTATACTTGTTTTTGTTTTACAGAGAAATCCGTGGAACCTATGTTAAAATAAAGGCAAGACTAGCACATTAAAACGGAGGCATTCGTGAACAAGTACTCGATGCGTTCTCATTTGACAATAACTTTTGCGATAATAGCTATGATTCCGATTCTGATTCTCGGCGGATTTCAAGTATCACAGATCTCGAATATTACGAAGGAAGCTAATGAGAATCAGAAACAAACAACATATCGATTAGCGGACGCCGTTCATGCGTATATGAGCTACCACCAAAATGCCGTAGAAACATTGGCAGCTACGATTAGCGCTTCGGCCCCCCCGTTTAGAACCAGGGAAAGTTTAACGCTCAAGCTGCAGTCGCTTCATGAAAATTTGACTGGATTCAATGGCCTCTATGTCGTTGATCAACGTTATGCGATTAAAGCCATGAACACATCCGCGGATTCTTCCTTATTAGGATTTGATCTTAGCAATCGTGATTATACAAAACGTATACAAGCCTCGCGGCAAACCGTCATTTCTTCGTTGTTTCGCGCTCCGGAAGGGGCGAATTTACCAGCAGTAGCGATTGTTGCACCCATTTATGACGCCAAAAAGCAAATGGATGGATTCGTTCTCGCTGTATTGGATTTAGCGCCAATTAAGTCGCTTGCAACAGCATATGATTATGGGACACAAGCTTATCCGGTCGTTCTGGACCATACTGGAAGACCGGTCTACCACCCGAATAAGACGCTCACGGATACGTTAACGGATTTATCGCAAGAGCAGGTGGTAGTCGATGCAAGAAACGGTCATAAAGGCGAGGGAACATATGACCTTTCCAGTTCCGGACAAAAGGAATTTATTACTTATAAGTCAATTGATGATATCGGTTGGATCGTCTGGGTGGGCAGATCAAAGGATGCCGTTAATGCAGCTGTTAATGACTCTCTATGGATTACGTTCTTGCTGCTGATCGCAACGCTGGTCGTGACGGTTGTGCTTGGGAGCTTCCTTGCTAAACGATTGAATGGCACCATTCATGCGTTAGTGGGTTACACGCAGCGGCTTGCCAGCGGGACATTTCAGCAGATTGAGAGTGAAGTAGTTCCTAAGGGATCGCCTTTGGAACTGCAAATGCTGGCTGATCATTTTTTTCGAATGGCAGGGCAAATCAAAGAGAATCAGCAGGCACTTATGGAGCTGAATGCTGAACTGGAGACACGTGTAGAAGAGAGAACCCTAAGTCTGCTGCGCAAGAATCAGGAGTTGGAAATTGTGAACGCGCTGCTGATACCACCCATTGCAAATCGTGCGGCCGCTCAGCATATTGAAGAAGGGATTCAGCAGCTCGGTCATTTGATACAAGCAGCGGTGACATTGAATCTTTTGCATCCTGGGACAACATCTCTTGGCAGCTTTAAGGGGTGGAATGCCCCTGTTCCAAGTAATGAAGCAGTCAATCAAGTTGATGCTGATTTGCGCATACCTGTAATGGCGGGGAATTCGCTATTGGGGGAAATAGCTGTTAAGCAGGATGGCGAAGCGGTTAAGCAAGTCGAGCATAATCGCGCTTTTTTGCAAACGTTTGCGAATACGATTTCGATGATATTACAAAACGATATCTTGATGAAAAGCATGCAGCACGAGCATGCAACCTTAAACGCAGTATTGGAAAGTATGTCCGATGCAGTTGTCCTGATTGATGTGCAGCGTAGGGTTATTTATGCGAATCATCGGATGTCCGAACTCTTCGATATTCCGATGAGTGAATTGCTGGCAATGAGCGAGTATTCTTTGTTCCAGACAATCTCAGCACTTCTTTCGGAGAACCGTGAGGACTTGCAAAAGCTGACGGAGGAACCAAGTACACAAGGTACTTATACCATTAAGCTTCAGAATGGCAAAGAGCGCTTTATGATGGTATCGGCTTTTGAGGTGTCCCGCGCGGATCGGGTATATGGCCGAGGGTATGTATGGCGCGATATGACGAAGGAGCATGAAATTGATGCTCTTAAAAGCGATTTGATTTCGCTTGCTTCTCATGAATTTAAAACACCAATCACGGGCATCAGAGGCAGTGTAGAAACCTTGCTGCGGGTCGATGCCCAGTGGGAGGAGAGCTTTAAACTGGAGCTTTTGGAGGGCATTCATGAGGATATCGGGCGGATTCAAGACCTGATTGATGAGTGGCTGGATATTTCCAAAATTGAATCCGGCGCGATGCGAATTAATCCCCAGCCACTAAGACTGGAAGCAGTTGTGGAGAGTGCAAAAAGACGTTTGCCACAGCAGGCGGCTTACGCGCAAAGCCAATTCAGTGTAGAGCTATCTGATGGTCTGCCGCTCATTTATGCGGATAAATTGCGGCTTGAGCAGGTGCTAGTCAATTTATTTACAAATGCGATCCGGTACAATGAAAATCTTCCGGTCATTCAGATTAGTGCCAAGACAGATGAACAATTTGTGCATCTCGAAGTCCGGGACAATGGCATCGGGATACCGGCAGAGCATATAGGCAAAATATTTGACCGTTTCTACCGCGTGGACGTGTCATCCAGTCGTCAAACAGGCGGTACGGGACTTGGTCTGGCCATATGCAAAGGCATTATGGCAGCGCATGGCGGAGATATTCACGTGGAAAGTACGGTGGGCGTTGGCAGTGCCTTTACGATATCGATACCGAAGTTCCAGGGGAAGGAGAGTGGCTGAGTTGAAAAGACAGAAAATCATGATTGTCGACGATGAGCCGAAGATTGTTCGTTTCGTCGCCGCGAATCTCAAATCATTGAATTTCGCGACGTTAACCTGCCAGAGCGGAGCGGAGGCGCTGGAGAAGGTGGAGGCGTTTGATCCGGATTTGATTTTGCTCGATTTAATGATGCCGGGCATGGACGGGTTCGATGTTCTAAAAAGGCTCCGCACGTATTCCAGCGTTCCTGTCATTATGCTGACGGCGAGAAGCAATTCCAGCGATAAAGTTCAGGGGCTGAATCTGGGGGCGGACGACTATTTGACGAAGCCTTTTTCGCTGGATGAATTGTTTGCAAGGGTGAATGCGGTACTTCGCCGGATGGATGGCCGAATGACGGCTCCTGAGGCAACAAGTGAAATAACGTTAGGACCCGTGACAGTAAATCTAGCACAGCGAAGAACATGGTTGAATGCGACGGAGGTCAAGTTTACGGAAACGGAGTATAACCTTTTTGCCTTATTGCTGCAGCATGCAGGAAAAGTGATGACACATGAGCAACTGCTAAGCGAAGTTTGGGGGAGTGAATATCGGGATGAGGTTGAGTATCTGCGCGTTACGATTGCCCGCATTCGGCAAAAAGTGAAGAACATCGCCGAGGGGCTCGATTTGATCGTGACGTATCCAGGCGTGGGATATATGGCTCAATATGAATGAAAAAAGCATCCATTCTGTCAACGGACAGGCTGGATGCTTTTTCAGTAACCCTATTTCTTAATTGTAACGCCTGTTGCTGTAGCCCATTTTCCAACTGGTGCAACCGTATAAGTCGTGCCGGGAGTTAATTGACCGTTGTTTAATATTGCAAAAGTCGCTAATGCACCTTTACGGGATGATTGGGTGTACTCGGCAGTTAATACGGTGCCGTCGGGAGCCGTTAACGTCAAACGGCGCAGCACGAACAGTTCATCTTTCGGATCCTCAGTCATCGTGATCGTAAACGATTTCTCATTAACCGCGGCAGCGGATTGGATCGCAAGTGGTGCAATGTCTTTGGCTGTAAACGACGAATTTGCAAATGTAGCCCAGTCTGCCGACACTGTGTATTTTACGCCCGGTTTGAACGTCTCTCCGTTAGGGAGAATAAACTTAGGTGCTTGTCTGCCATCCGTTGCTTGTGTGAACGGTGAGTAAGTAGCCGTCATCGGCGCGCCGCCTTCAGGCGTAATTTGCACTTGGCGAGAACGCATGGAGGAGAGAATTTGATAAGATTTGCCCCCGGCGGTATTGTTCTCGTCTACGATGAACGAACCTGGACGGCTCTTGCTGTAAGCCGCAATGACGTATCCATAATCGGCAACCCCGTCTGCGAGTGTGGAATCGATTTCGAACATGTCGTTTGCAACTTGTTGAGTGGATTTTAGAGCGATTTTTTCCGAACTACCCGTAAAGGTTACAGTAGGCTGGCCTTTATAGGATAACGTGTAGGTCGTACCTGCTTTTTGCGTCGGCGTCGGAATGATGTAAGTCGATTTGGAGCCTGTTTTTAAACGCGGTTGGTTAGAAATCTTAAGCCCGTTGTCGAAAACAAAGTTTTTGGACGCTGGATCCAGTTCCAGATCCGCATTAGGAATCGGCGCCGAGAAAGTCACTTGCAAGGTAATGCCATTTAATGCTCGAATGCTTGTAATTTGAATGGGTGCCAGTTGCTGCGCTTCAAAGATAAGTAGTGCGGCTTCACCACGGGTTACTTGAGCGTTTGTGAGGGTTGCGCTGCTTGGCAGCTTCTGCACGTCAACTTTATCTACTTTCAGCACGCTGGAAAGGATATCGATCAGTTGATCGGAAGTAATGGTTTGAGTTGGGCCGAATTTGCCGGCTTCACCTTTTATTGCGCCAACGGCCGCAAGCGCAGTGGTGTAAGTTTGAAACCAATCAGCAGAAGTTACATCGCTGAAGTTGTTCGTCGCGGAGCTGTTCAGGTTGACATGAAGCGCTAAAGCAACCATTTTCGCAATTTCTGCACGAGTAACTTGTTGATTAGGTTTGAAGGTGCTGTTTTCATAGCCTGAAACGACATGTTGTCCAGCCAGTTGTTCAATGGCTGATTGCACCTGAGGCGAGCTCGCCGTATCTGTAAACGGGCTTGCGGCCATCGCGCCCATAGGAAGCAGTGCTGACAACCCTACCGCTGTCGTAATGGTTAATGCTGCTAGAGATTTTTTGTTGCTTTTCATGTTTACCACTCCTGTTCGCTATTTTAAGTTGCGTTGCAAGCTCGGTTGTGCCTTTGTTGTCTACATGGTTTAGCTTACACGGCAGCTCATTACAATCGAATAAAAATTCAGAGCCCGGCATTACAAATTCGTAAAAATGCTCCCAGGAAGCACAAAAAGATCGCAACCACCTGGCCGTATTGGCTGGGGTTAGCGATCTTTTCTACGACATAAATGTCTTTATTAGGCTTTCTCATATGAGGGACTAGTTTGCCCGAACGTCTTGACCGTGTGGAACGACACTGCGCGAGACGGATCCTGTCAATCGCTCCGGTGGGAACACTTGACGTACCGGAGCGATGATGAGAGCGGCCAGGGCTGCTTTAATCGCATCACCAGGCAAATATGGATAGCAACCGGCGATCATAGCTTTGGAGAAGGTCAGGGACGGCACTCTGTACATAAGCCATGGAACTCCAGAAACATAAAGAAGAAGCGAGCCGAGAATTTCGAGAACGACGAAGGTTGCAAGGTAGCCCAAAATGCCATTCATTCGAATGCGTGGTAAAACGAGACCGATAAGCAGCGCTGCAAAAGGAAACATCAGAATAAACCCGCCGGTCGGTCCAAGAACGACGCTGATTCCGCCAGTCCCGTGGAGCAGCGGGAAGCCGATTGCTGTCAATACGACGACAAGCGCCATACTCAAAAATCCGTAACGAGCGCCAAGTAAGCCGCCGGCAAGCATAACCGCTAGCGTTTGAAGGGTGATAGGCACAGGGGTAAAACCCAACGGGATACTAACAAAGCTGAATAAAACTAAGATGGCCGCAAATAAAGCGCTAAATACAATGCCCCGAAGAGTTAGTTTCATATTGTTCATCTCTCCTGTTTCTGTTATTGTTAATGTATTGTCAACTTACACTTACGAATCCGGTTGACAATTGAGATCATAGCACATCTTCTGAGAAAGTGAAAGGAAATTTTACATATGCTCCAAAAAACAGTAATAGCGGCTTTGCAGCAAGCTTCAGTTGTTTATAAAACGGAAACCGGTCAAGGAAGGCGAGTATGGTCTGACATAACAATCGACATACGCGCTGGGGAATGGATTATGGTTACCGGCCCTAATGGCAGCGGAAAAAGCACCCTGGCCAGCGTACTGCTGGGCTTGTGCCCGCTCTCTAGCGGACAGTTGGTCCGTTTACAGCGTGAAAGTGTGCTGATCCGAGGTGTTCTGCAAATACCGGAAGCCCAGTTTGTCGGTGATACGGTAGAGGAAGAGATGCAGTATGTGCCGGAAACCGAGCATATGACCACGAATGAGCGAGAGGCATTTTATCAGGAGGCGCTAAAAAGCGTAGGTCTATCCATCCCGCTGAACCGTTCACTCCATACGTTGTCCGGTGGACAAAAACAGTTGGTGAATATTGCCGCAGCGCTTGCAGCTAAACCCGCGGTGCTCGTCTTGGATGAACCTACTGCGATGCTGGATCCTGCTGCAAGGCAAGAAGTGATTCAAGCGGTGCGCCAGGCACATGAGCAGGGGACGACGATTGTCTGGATTACGCATCGATTGGAGGAAGCGGCGGAAGCAAGTCGCGTTATCGCTTTCGGCGGTGGAAAGGTTGCTTTTGATGGGGCGCCTTCAGCGTTTTTTTACGGGGAAGGCGATGTAGGAGCAGAGGGCTTAACACCCTGTAGAAAGCTTGGATTAGAACCGCCGTTTGTTGTACAGACAGCCTTCGAGCTGTTAACAAGGGGCATCCGGTTACGGCGGCTGCCGCTCAGCGCGGATGAACTGGCAGAGGCGGTAACTGGTCTATGACGATTCTACTGGAAGATATTCGCGTTTGCGCGCCGGATGACAAACATCATGAATTGCTGAGAGGGATTAACCTTGAGCTGCAAGATAGCGCCGTGACCTTGCTTATCGGGCATACAGGTTCCGGCAAGTCCACGCTTCTGCAGGTGTTGGGAGGGATTGTAGAGCCCTCGTCCGGGAGGATCACGTTGGATGAACAGCCTTTGTGGAAAAAGGGGAAAGTGGATCGTGCCCACCTAATTCGCCTAGGGCTGACGTTCCAATTCCCCGAACAGCAGCTATTCGCGGGCAGTATCTCCCGCGAATTCGCATACTCGCTGCGCCCCTACAGAATCGGGGCGGAGGAGCGCGAGCGCCGCATCCGGAGCGCTCGGGAAGACTTCGATCCACATGGCGTTTTCGCCATGGATCGGTCGCCCTTTGCGCTGAGCGGCGGCGAACAGCGCCGCCTCGCGCTGGCAACCACGTTCGCCGCTACACCGGACTGGCTCCTCATGGATGAGCCGACTGCCGGCTTGGAGGCGGCAGCCGTCCGCGAATTGCTGCGCGTCATTCGCGAGCGCGAACGTGGCGGCTTCGTCATCGCCACGCATGATCTGGACACGTTCTTTCCGCTTGCGGACCGTGTCATCGTGATGGACCACGGCGCGATTGTCGCAGACGGCACGCCGGCCGAGCTCTGTCGCGCGCCGGAGCTGCTCGCGCGCGCGGGTGTCGGGCTCCCGAGCTGCGCGGAGGTCGCGCAGTCGCTTGCCGGGCGAGGCATCGCGATCGCGCCCGACCGGCTCACGCCGCAGCTCGCCGCTGAGGCGATCGCGGAGGCACTGCTCGTGCGCGCGGCTAGCGCCGAGCGCAGCGCAGCGCAGCCCGCGCCGCTTGCGGGCGCGAGCACGCCCGGCGCTGGTCGCGCCGCCAGCGCGGCTGCGCCAGCGCCTGCGGCGGTAGCGGCACAGCCGCCGCAGCCGCCGCTGCGCAAGCAGGCCGCCTGGCTGCGGCTGGACCCGCGGGCGAAGTGGCTGCTCTATCTGCTGCTCGTCATCGGGACGATGCTGCAGCAGCAGTGGGGCGGCCTCGCCGCGGCGGCCGTGCCTGTCGCGCTCGCCTTTATCGGAATACCGCGGTCTGTCTTGCGCGGCGGATTGAAGATTGTGTGGCCATTTTTCATCTTCATGGCCATATCCATCTTCCTGGCAGGTATACAGTTCGCGCCAGCTAATTCGCATTACCCAATTGGTTTCTCGATAGATCGAGCCTGGAATACGATGCTGAATGTGACGCGACTTTTCATTGTCGTTATCGCAGGCTATTGGCTGGCAGCTACGACACCTTATGGCCAGTTGGTTCAGGGGCTGAACTGGGCGCTGCAATATTTCAAAAAAGCCAAGCTGCCCGTCGATTCCTTCGCCTTGGCGGTCTCGCTAATTTTTCGGTTTATTCCGCTTATTTTACGGGAATGGCAGCGGTTCTCCGCGATTGTAAGGGCACGAGGCAAAGCAGCTCTGCGCCCCGGCGCGGTGCGCGCGAGAGATATCCCGGCTTTGGTTGTACCGCTTTTGCTCTCTATGTTTTATAAGGCAGAAGAAATGACTGTAGCGATGGAGCTGAAAAAGGTAGATGGCAAGCAACTTTCACTTAAGACCAATTTGCTGAAGTGGCAGCGCGCGGATACGGTTCTTGTTATCGGGGGCATTTTTTGTTTTGTACTATTAGTACTTGTTCGAAAGTGAGTAAAAATGTAATCTTCAGGGAATATTTGGGGGAATAGTACTTGCAGAGTATAAAATCTACATGATATCATAAAGCTAAATAAGGACGGTCCGCTAAACCGTCCCCGCGTACAATCTTGGGTGGACTCCCTCCCGAGTAAATGCTTAGAGAAGTAACCCACTTAGGCGGTCAACCTTTGGAGTGGGTTACTTTCGTTTGTCGATGTAGGTCAAGAGCGCCAGAATGAAACTGCCGAACGCAAACATGATCATCACCGTTTGGAAAGTTTCCATGGCATCCTCCTCCTTTCCGGAGGATTGCCGCACCCAAGGTCGAGTTGTACGCTAGGTATATCATAATCCAACTATTACCATTATTCAATAAATAGGTTAGATTACTAGAACAGCCCTTAACAGGGCTGTTTTTTCATCGCCAGAATGTTTAAATCCTTTTCGAACAAAATATGTAGCGAGTTAGAGCTGGTGAAACATGTGAAGGGGAAATGTACCCGGAATAAGGAGTCTAGCCACCCTGAAAATTGAAAAGGGTAGAACAATAAACAGCAAATGCACAACTGGAAAGATGTTTATCATTGTAACAGACCTGTGAGGATGCTGAGGTCGTGTCTCGAACGATATTTTTCATCTTAACAGACGAGAAAATGGAGGATTGACAGGGGGCTCAAGACAATGACCTGGCAATCGGCCAGTTTTTTTCATTTCACCTGTCCAATGGACAAGCTGATCCTGTAATTGCCGAACCTTAACAGTTGATCCAGCAAATTTCCCAGCTCCTGAGACGAGCCGACGCGCACACGCATCCAGTAGCAGCCTTCGCCGCTAACTCGGTGCATCTCCACGATTTGTTCATTTTGCTGTACAAAAGATTGAAACGACTGGTGCGCCGTATTCGAATTCATGAAAACCGTGATGAAGGCATGCACGTTCTGCCCGATTTTATCGGGATTCCAACGCAGCGTGTAGCCTTCTATAAGTCTGATATCCTGCATTTTTCTAACGCGTGCTCCGACCGCCTGTCCAGTCAGGTGAACGAGTTCCCCAATCACTTTGTGAGGCCGGGTAGCGTCCTCCAACAAACACGCCAAAATGCGCAGATCGATCTCGTCAATTGCCGAAGTACTCATCGATGTCGAATTCCTTTCATGATGAAAATGAAAGCCGATTTTCCGTTTCATCAGGTTGTATACGTATCGCTCAGCTTTTTTTACAATTGTAACAGATCGACGAATTCACGATAAGAGGTGTTTCAATAATGAAAATTCAACTCATTCGCCACGCAACCTTGTGGCTGGAATACGCGGGCGTCACTTTCCTGATCGATCCGATGTTTAGTGAGGCAGGAGCCAATCCTCCAATCCCGGGTTCTTCGAACGACCGTCGGAATCCGCTCATTCCCCTGCCGGCATCGATGGATTCTTGGCTGCACCCTGACGCTGTTCTGGTAACGCACCTGCACCGTGATCACTGGGATGATGCGGCAGCAGAGGCATTGCCCAAAGCGACTCCGATCTTTTGCCAACCTGGAAATGAAGAAACCATCAGCTCCCAGGGGTTTACAACCGTATCAGCCATTGAAAGAACGATTTCTACAAGAAATATTCAAATCAGCCGAACGAGCGGTCAGCATGGAACGGGCGAAATCGGCCAGAAGATGGGACCCGTATCCGGTTTCGTGTTGCAAGCTGATGGCGAACCGACGCTTTATGTAGCGGGCGACACGATTTGGTGCAGTGATGTAGAGCAAGCGTTAGATACCTATCGTCCAGACGTCAGTATCGTAAATGCTGGAGGCGCACGGTTTGAGGTCGGCGATCCGATCACGATGGAGCTGGACGACATCATTCAAGTGTGTAAGCACGCACCTTATACGCAAGTCGTGGCTGTACACATGGACGCGATCAATCATTGCTTCTTGACCAGAGAGGACTTGCACAACAGACTAGCCGATGTCGGGCTCCTTGATCAAGTCGCTATTCCGAGGGATGGCGAATGGGTTTAAATCTTTGATCCTCTAAAGGCGGTTATTCCTAATGGAATGACCCCTCTTGAGGATTTTTTTATCTTCGTCCCTGGAAACTTTCTGTTGACACCTTAAGGGGAAGAAAATAAAATAAACAACATAAATAGTAATGAAACAACTTAAAACAACAAAAATTCAAAGAAGAATCAAACTTGATGAGAAGAGGCGATGCCATGCGTCACTTAGTATTTCGAGAAGATCGTACGTTTACAATTGTTCAGTTCACAGATGTGCATATGAAAGCCGGTGGAGACGCCGATGCTCAAACTTGTATGCTCATGGAACAAATTCTAGAAGCGGAACGACCGGATCTTGTTGTTTTCACCGGAGACGTTATTGAAGCGAATGCCTGTGATGATCCGCTACACCGGTTTGATCTTGCGGTTTCAATCGTGGATAAGCGGTGTATTCCATGGACGGTTGTATTTGGAAACCATGATACGGAGTCCAAGATTACTAGAGATGAGCTGATGAAAGCAGTCTCGGGATATGCGTATGCACTTGCCGAGCCAGGACCCGCGGAATTGAGTGGGGTCGGGAACTATGTCATCGAGGTGAAGAATACGATGGGGCGGACAGCAGCGCTGTTGTATCACTTGGATTCGGGAAGCGTATCCTCCCTTCCTCATGTACCCGGCTACGGTTGGTTGGAGCGAGATCAAATCGATTGGTATGAGCAGCAAGCTAGGGCGTACAAGACAAGCAACGATGGCCAGCCGCTTCCTGCACTTGCGTTTTTTCACATTCCACTCCCGGAATATGCAGAGGTGTGGGAGCATGAGGTGTGCTATGGACACCAATATGAGACCGTCTGCTGCCCGAGGATGAATACAGGCCTGTTCGCTGCTATGGTTGGCATGGGAGATGTGATGGGAACGTTTGCGGGACATGACCATACGAACGACTATTGGGGCGAACTCCATGGAATCCGCCTTAGTTATGGCAGAGCGACGGGATACAATACATATGGCAGAGAAGGATTTCCTCGCGGGGCGAGGGTCATTCGCTTGCACGAAGGTGAACGTGACTTCGAGACGTGGCTCCGTTTGGCGGATGGTTCGGTCCTTACAGAACAGCCGGAACACGAACCGGAAAACGGAAATTAAGGAATTGCAATCATTCTTCATCCTAATAGATGGCGAGCCGTCAGGTAAATTTATCCGATGGTTCGCCTTTTTTCGTGGGCAACATATAGTGTTTGGTGCTTGACAGGGAAAAACAACTCTATTAAGATTAAGCTGTATTACAGCTATACAGTTATATAGTAACATAGTTACTCAGTCAAAGGCGGGTGATCGAAAACTACTAACTAAGTCCATCATGAAGGCATAGAAAAAAACATCGAATTCATAGGGAGGTTATAAGTATGTTTGTTACAAAGAGAATGTACGCCATGGGATTGGCCGTCGTCATGTTAGCGGGTACGGTCATGGCTGGTTGCTCAACCGATACGAACAAGGGCAACACGGCTGGAGATAAAAAAAATACCGTGACCCTAAAAATGATCGAAAGCTTGACCAGTCCGGAAAGAACGACGCTTCTTAAAAATATGATCGGCGAATTCGAGAAGCAAAATCCAACGATTAAGGTCGAATTGATCTCGCCGCCGCTTCAGAATGCGGATACGAAAATCGCTGCGATGCTGAGTGCGAAAGAAGAGCTGGATGTCCTCGAAGTGCGTGATATTACCGCAAAACAGTTTGTAACGAATCAATTTATTGAAGACTTGAAACCGTTTACAGATAAATGGGAATCGTATAAAACATTGAATGATAGCGCGAAAATGGCTGCAGAGTATATCGATCATAAGCCCTATTACATACCTTACGGACTGTATCAAAAAGTACTGTACTACCGTCAAGATTGGTTTAAGGAAAAGGGATTAACCCCTCCCCAAACATGGCAAGAGGTTTATGAGAAAGGCAAGGCGTTGACCGATCCTGCTAAGAATCGATACGGCTATGCTTATCGAGGCGGTGCCGGCGGTGATAACTTTACTCTTATGATCATGCAGGCTTTTGTTGGAGATAAAATAAACCCGGACGACTCCATGTTCCTGAAGGACGGCCAAACCATTTTCTCCTCGCCGGAAGCGAAGCAAGGTATGGAATTATTCACCAAAATTTATAAAGAAGCATCGCCGAAGGATTCAACGAACTGGGCATTTTCCGAAACCGTAGAAAGCTTCGTATCGGGGGTAACCGCGATGCTGATCAACGATCCGGAGGTCATCTCGGTAACGAAAGAGAAAATGGCGGAAGGAACTTGGGCGACAGCGCCAATTCCACTGGGTCCGAGCGGTAAAGCTCCGAGGTTTGTCGGCGCTGCGGGCTGGGGAATGACTTCATACTCCAAGCATAAGGAAGAGGCCTGGAAATTGATTCAATTCTTATCCAGTCCGGAACAGAACTTGGCATTCTCTAAAGGCATCGGACTTATTCCAATTTATACCTCGGCTGCGAAAGATGAATTTTTCAAGGTCGGGGCCTACCAAGCTTTTATTAATATGAATAACAACCCGCAGCAGTACTTCATGATGAGAGACGCTACGGACTATCAAGGTTACGGGCAATTTAAGAAGCTGCAAGTGGAGAACAATCAGGCGCTGATCCTGGGCAGCATGCCGCTGGATAAAGTTCTCGAGCAATGGGACGCGTACTGGAAAAACGAAAAAGCCAACCAGAAAAAATAAGCCGGATGACATGACTTTATTTAGAGGGGTCTGGGATAAGAAGGCCCCTCTTTTTCATGGGATATTTACGGTAGGAGGAAAAAAATGAAGGGCAATGTGAACCGATTCATATTTTATTGCTTGCTGCCTTCCATACTGATCGTTGCTGTATTTACGTTTTACCCTTTTTTCCGGGGCGTCGGTATGGCGTTCCAGAAGTATACGTTATTCGATTTAACGGATATTCATTTTATCGGTTTTGATAATTTCACTCAAATATTTGGGCAGCCTGCATTTGTGAAAGCTTTGTCCAACAGCTTCTTCTGGGTGTTTATCTCCCTCATATTACAGTTTGCGATCGGGTTCATCTTGGCACTGGTATTGAAAAAGCCATTCAAAGGCAGAGGCATCTACCAAGGGCTTGTCTTCTACTCGTGGGCCATGTCCGGATTCCTTATCGGGATTATTTGGAGATGGTTGTTTAATGCCCAAATCGGGGTCATCAACGATCTGCTTTTGAAGATGGGCATCATTACGGAACGAATCGGCTTCTTATCGGATCCCAAATGGGCACTTTCTTCGGTGATTACAGCGAATGTCTGGTATGGCGTTGCATTCTTTGCCATCATGCTGCTTGCCGCGCTGCAATCGATTCCTTCAGATCTGTATGAGTCTGCAGGTATCGATGGGGCGAACGGTTGGCGAAAGCTTTGGCATGTGACGATCCCTTATATCATGCCGACAATTATTGCCACGACGCTGCTGCGGGTCATCTGGATCTTCAACTTTCCGGATATTATTTATGCGATGACGAATGGCGGACCGGCAGGCGCATCCCATATTTTGGCCACGTTCATGATGGATAAAATTATGTTTGGAGGCGACTACGGCCAGGCGGCTGCAGCGGGGGTCATTATGGTCATCTTATTGGCCATGTATACGGTGTTTTACTTAATGGCGACCAAGTCGGAGAAAGGAGCTGATTTTTAATGAATCCAATGTTTAGACGGCTGCAGCTCCCCGTTAAGGTGTTATTTTTGAGCATCGTGCTCGTTATCATGGTATTTCCGTTGTATTGGATTCTAATCACGTCACTCAAGCCGTCCAAAGAAATTTTCAAAATGCCGCTGGAATATTGGCCATCGACGGTATCTTTCGAAAACTACATTCATATCTTCAAAATTTCCAATTTTCACATCTATATCATCAACAGTCTAACTGTCTCTCTTGCATCAGCCTTTACGGTGCTTCTCATCACAACGCTTAGCGCTTACGTATTGGCACGTTATAAATTTAAGGGCGGTCCGCACATTATGTTCGCTTTTTTCATGACGCAGATGATTCCGGCCTTTATAGGTTTCGCTCCTTTGTATGTCATGATGTCGAAATTTGGACTGCTTAATCAGTTATACTCGCTTATTATTTTGTACACGGCCGGACTCATTCCGTTCTGCACGATTATGCTCCGCGGTTTTTTTCAACGCATTCCTGCCAGTTTGGAAGAAGCGGCTATGATCGACGGTTGCTCCAGGCTATCGGCGCTGTACCGTATTATTATGCCGGTCATGCTGCCGGGGATTGCGGCAACTTTCATTTTTGCTTTTGTACAGAATTGGAATGAACTGTTCATGTCGATTATGTTTATCGATAAAGAATCAGCCAAAACGATACCGGTTGCCATGAACGGTTTCATTACAAAATTTAATATCGACTGGGGCCCCATGTCTGCAGGAGCGGTATTATCGGTCGTTCCAACCGTTATTATTTTTGCGCTCTGTCAGCGATTAATAGTCGCAGGTTTAACGCAAGGCGCCGAAAAAGGATAAATAGAAAAAGTCATAGATTGTCATAAGGAGAAGGTGGAGAACCGCATGCGAGATTTTCAAACTTACAGCCACGAGACCATCGTCACGCACGACCTGCATGATCAACGCCATTATGGCGCTGTCACGCATCCGATTTATCAAAACAGTCTATTTACGTTTCAGACACATGAAGAGCTGGAAAAGGCGCTTGACTATGAAGTAGGCAGTATGATTTACACCCGCGGCAACAATCCGACGGTACAAGCTCTGGAAGAGCGATTGGCCGCACTGGAGGGCGGAGAGCGAGCCAGATGCTTTGCTTCCGGTATGGCGGCGATTGCAGCTGCGATTCTATCGACTGTGCAGGCGGGAGACCATATTATCTGTGTGGACGGCAGTTACGGACCTGCCAAAAGATTAATGGAAGATTATCTGGTGAAATTTCAGATTGAGACGACTTTCGTTGACGGAAAAGACATGGAACAAATCCGGAATGCCGTACGGCCGAATACTCGTTTGTTTTACTTGGAAAGCCCGACAAGCTTCTTATTTGAATTGCAGGATTTGAGACAATGCGCTGAACTTGCGAAAAAGGTCGGTGCAAAGACGATTATTGACGGCACATGGGCAAGTCCCATTTTTCAGAGCCCGCTTACATTGGGGATAGATTTGGTTGTGCATTCGATGACGAAGTATATTTCCGGTCATAGCGATCTGATAGGGGGCGTCGTAATTGGCGCTAAACAACATATGGATCAACTGTTCCGAGAGGAGTTCCAGCTCATCGGGGGAATCCTTCATCCGCAAAGCGCCGCTTTGTTTTTGCGCGGCCTGCGCACCTTGCCGCTGAGGATGCATAAACTTCATGAAAATGGATTGAAGGTGGCCCAGTACCTGGAAACCCAGGCGTCTATTACTAAAATTAACCATCCAGGTCTAATCAGCCACCCGCAGCATGAACTGTATCGCGCGCAAATGTCGGGCTGCGGAAGCCTCTTTTCCTTCGAAACGGACATGTCGATGGAGCGCATGCGATCCTGGGCGAATAAGCTGCAGTACTTCCGCAAAGGGGTGAGCTGGGGTGGCTTTGAAAGTTTAGTGTTCATGCGTAATCAACCGGGTGGTCGGGTTATCGTCCGATTGTATGCAGGACTAGAGGAGCCGGATGATCTCATCAACGATTTGAAGCAGGCATTTGCTTCCATAGGCGCTAATCATTAACGAGTAAACTGGAACGAAAACCCCCTCAGGCTCCTGTGGCCACGAGGGGGTTTTGTCATATTTTATGAGGTTACGAACGGGATTTTCCGCTCGTTACTGCATCGGAACATTGAGGATAGCGGCTTCTATGGCATCCATCAATTGATGAAAAGTTGACATCGCTTTATCTTTATCACGGTCGGCAATGGCTTGGGCAATTATCGGGTGGAAGGGAAATGTATCTTCGAAAAGCCGCTCTTGACCGAGAGGAGCGCGTACCCAGAACTTCTCGAAGAAAGTGGACAACGATAAGATGATGCTTTGCAGCACCAAGTTTCCGGATGCTTCATAAATGGTCTTGTGGAAGTTCCTATCTGCAGCCGTCGTAATTTCAATTACTTCATAATTGCTCCGAATTTCATCCAAGTAAAGCATCATACTCTGAATCTGCTCATCCGATGCATGCTCGGTAGCGAGCTCAACAGCCAATCCTTCTAACGCTCTGCGAACTTGGCACGCTTGAATCATGAATGTTTTTTCATCTTCTACATCAATTTTCATCGAGAAGCGGTAAGACGAAGGATCATCGACATAAATCCCTTTTCCATTCTGGATTTTGACAAAATCCATCGCTTCCAGCGACCGAAGGGCTTCTCGAATCGAGGTTCGGCTAACGCCTAGCAATTGAACGATTTCTTCAATTGGCGGCAGCTTGTCCCCTTTTTGCAATCCGGACTTCCGTATATATTCAATAATTTCTTGTGCAGCAATTTCATGCAATTGCAGCTTTTTGATTTTACGCACTTTTAAGCCTCCCGATAAACTACTATAGGACTATATTATAGCATGATTGCAGGATGAAGAGATACATGGCAACATTTTGTGCACAGGCTTCACGTATACTATACTAACTTTAAGAAAAAAGTTGACGGTGGTGGCCTGATGGAACCCGAGTATACGCTATATGAACAGCAAACGATCAAGCAATTGAAACGTTGGGAAATTAAGCTTCAAAAGGCGCCAGGCTTAATAGAAAAGGCGTCGAAATCCGTGCAAACCCGCATTAACAACCTCATTCCGGATAAAGTCCATAAGACGATCACCGGAGCGGTCAAAGGCATCGTTCAGACTACATTGTTCGGTATGGATTACATGCCGAAGAATGAGCCTCTTCGAGGTGCAACATTGGCGGACAGTGATGCTAGGGCTGAAGAACTGCTGTCTCTCTATAAAAAAATCGCGGCTGCCGAAGGGGCGGGTACCGGAGCAGGCGGTATTTTGCTCGGCTTGGCGGACTTTCCGATTTTGATCGGCATCAAAATGAAATTTCTGTTTGAATTGGCGCACGCTTACGGCTATTCCACAAAGGATTACCGCGAGCGGCTGTTTATTCTGTATGTTTTTCAGCTTGCCTTCTCCAGTGCGAACAAGAAGCCGGAGCTCTTGGAGACGATTCGCAATTGGAACAAAGTTGCAAGCGCCTTTCCGCCGGCTGCGTCCTACATGGATCAGGTCGATTGGCAGCAGCTTCAGCAGGAATACCGCGATACGATCGATTTCCGGAAAATGCTGCAGCTCGTTCCAGGCATCGGGGCGGTAGTAGGCGCTTGGGCGAACTACGGTCTGCTGGAGGAACTTGGAGTGACAGGCATGAACTGCTTCCGCATACGCAGGCTGTGTGACAAAGCGGAGATTAGCATTTGGACATAAATTCGTCATATTTATCGTGTTTTTTTGTGAAAACAAGAATATGATAAAGATGTAAGTGATTTATTTCACAAACTTTAAAGAGAGAAAATCGGAGGAGAGGATCTCATGAGCAAACCGAAAGTAGTCATTTTAGGCGCAGGTTACGGTGGACTTGTCACAACGATCAGGCTTCAGAAGAAGATCAGATTCGACGAACTGGATGTGACGCTCGTTAACAAGCATGATTATCACTACATCACCACGCATCTGCATATGCCGGCGGCGGGTACTGACCATCATGACAACGCCCGCGTTGAGATTTCAGAACTGATCGACGAGCACAAAGTGCGTTTCGTGAAATCGACTGTGGAACAGATTTTGCCTGATGAGAAGAAGGTAGTGCTCGGTGACGAAATCCTCTCCTACGATTACTTGGTTGTCGGGCTGGGAAGCGAGACCGAGACGTTCGGCATTCCGGGTCTGAAAGAATATGCAATGTCGATCAAGAGCATTAATAGCGTGCGGTTCATCCGCCAGCACATCGAATATATGTTTGCGAAATATAAGATGCAGCCGCATCGCCAGGATTATTTGACGTTCGTGGTCGGAGGCGCTGGCTTCACTGGCACGGAGTTTGTCGGCGAGCTGGCGGACCACATTCCCGTGTTGAGCAGAACCTACGACGTCGACCCGGCGAGTGTGAAAATCTTCAATGTCGAAGCGTCCCCATCGGCGCTGCCTCCAGGCTTACCAAGCGATCTCGTCGAATATGGAATGGACGTGATGCGTAGAAAAGGTGTGCAGTACAAATTAGCGACCCCGATTAAGGAATGTACACCGGAGGGTGTCATTCTAGGCAACGGAGAGTTCATACGTTCAGCGACGGTCATTTGGTCGGGCGGCATACGCGGCAATTCGCTTTTGGAGAAAGCGGGTTTTGACGTACAGCGTGGGAGAGTGAAGGTGGACGCACATTTGCGTTCGCTTCAATATCCCGATGTGTTCATCACAGGCGATTGTTCCATCGTCACGGGCCCGGACGGCTCTCCATATCCGGCTAATGCCCAGATTGCCGTGCAGCAAGGCTACAATGCCGCGAGAAACCTTATTGCAGCCGTTCGTAACAAGCCTCTTAAGCCATTTGCATTTGATTACAAAGGGACAGTCGCCTCGCTCGGAAGAGGGGAAGCGGTCGGCTTGTTGAAAGTGAAGAAGGTCAAGGGCAAATTCGCAGCACTGCTCAAAAAAGTGATCGATGCCCGTTATCTGTTCCTCATCGGCGGGCTGCCGCTTGTATGGAAAAAGATGATTTTTAAACACAAAGTTACGACAAGAAATCATCACGTCTCAGGTTAAGGACAAAAAAATCGAGAAAGATAAACGAAAGCATCAGATAATCGAAGTAAATCAACGAATCACACGGTTGTAAGCGAATTATTGGATGAATGTGATGGCGCGGCATGCCTTTTTAACTTTATTCCCTCCTTTACTATGTTGCGATAAGAGAGTAGTATTCATTTCGTACATCACATTTGAATATTTCGCTGAATTTTCTACTTAGAAAAGCGGGGGAACCGAAGGTTTCATGGGGTGAATAAAGGTGCATGCATCTGCACCGATTAGGGCATATTTCTCGCGGCCCGAACCCGGCAGCTAACCTCGTAAGCGGTCGTGAGAAGGAGAACGCGTGTAAACACAAGGGCTATCCTTGTGTTTTTTTGCGTACTTAAGGGCAATGTAACATCAGACTATTAGATTTTATTGGGGGCTTACACAGAATGACTAGCGATTCAATCAAAAAAATTGTTTTCGGCAAACCGCTCAAGTCCAGCGAGATCGAATCCGAGAAAATGCAAGTTTGGAAGGCGCTGCCCATCCTGTCTTCGGATGCGCTCTCTTCGGTTGCTTATGGGACCGAACAAATTCTGCTGGAGCTTGCGACCGTGGGGGTTGCAGCCTTTGCTTTTTCCTTGCCGATCGCAATCTCTATCATCGCTCTCATCGCAATTCTGGTCATTAGTTACCGTCAGGTCATTGAGGCCTATCCGCAGGGCGGCGGAGCTTACATGGTTTCCAAAGAGAATTTGGGGATGATGTGGGGGCGGTTGACGGGGGTTTCTCTCCTAATCGACTATACGCTTACCGTTGCGGTTTCGATTTCAGCGGGGGTACAGGCGATAACGTCGGCTTTCCCGGTAACAGTGCCTTACATAGTCCCAATGGCGTTGCTCCTGGTGTGGCTCATGGTATGGCTGAATTTGCGCGGCACATCAGAATCAGGCACGGTTTTCGCAATTCCTACTTATTTTTTCATTCTTTGCGTGCTGCTTCTAGTTGGAAAAGGGATCTTCGATATGGTAACAGGACACGAACATACACAGCCTATCCATCTAGTCCCGAGTTCGGTGACGCATGGTTTAACCTTGTTTGTTCTCCTAAAAGCATTCTCATCGGGCTGCTCCGCTGTAACGGGAATCGAAGCGATTTCGGATGCGGTACCGCATTTCCGTACGCCTTCCGTCAAAAATGCCAAGAGAACGCTGGCCTCATTGGGAACGCTTTTGGCTATTGTTTTCGGCGGGGTGACCATGCTCAGTCTAGCTTATGGGATCGCTCCTGATCCGAACGGGCATACCTCCGTGTTGTCGATGGTGACCGAGCAAGCGTTTGGCCGCGGGACGATGTACTATGCAACACAGATCGCGACGATGCTCATCTTGACATTAGCTGCGAATACGAGCTTTAACGGGTTCCCCATCTTGGCCTCAATTATGGCTCAAGATAAAAACTTCCCGCGCATGTTTTCTTTCCGTGGAGATCGGCTTTCATTCAACTACGGTATCATTACGCTCGGGGTGCTGGCCAGCATTCTGCTTATCGTCTTCAAAGGTAAAACGGACGGACTCATTCCGTTGTATGCTATCGGTGTATTCTTGTCTTTTACACTGGCGCAAAGCGGCTTGGTTCGCAAATGGATTAGAGAGCGGAACGCGGGCTGGTGGCGTAAATTGCTCATTAATGGGTTAGGCGCTTTGGTTTCCTTCGCCGTACTTCTGATTTTCTGTTTTACAAAATTTGTGGAAGGCGCTTGGATCGTTATCGTTGTGACGCCATTGCTGCTTTGGTTAATAACGAAAATAAGCGCTCACTACGATGATGTTGCCAAACAACTGCGGATTGATATTGCGCATGATCGCGTATGTACCAAAGAATCGCTGATTATTGTTCCCGTCGCGGGAATTCACCGCGTTGTGGCCCAGTCGCTTAACTATGCGAAGTCGTTATCGCCCAATGTTATCGCCTTCTACGTATCTTTCTCGGAGGAAGAGGAAGAAGCGATGGAAGAAAAATGGAATAAATGGGATCCTGGCGTTCGCTTGGTCGTATTCAAATCCCGTTATCGAACCATCGTGAAACCGTTGGCCGAGTTTATCGAAAGAATTGATACGCACGTATCCGAAAAACAATCGATTATGGTGATTTTGCCGCAATTTATTCCTAAAAAGTGGTGGCACCGTCTGCTTCATAACCAGTCTGCGTCGCGAATCCGCTCGAAATTGCAATCGGATAAAGATATTGTCGTGGCGACAGTTCCTTATCATTTGCATGAGTAGGCATAACCGGGTTGACTTTTCCTATGGGCTCTTGAATAATGTGGGGAGAAACCGAGGTGATTAGTAATGGCCAAGAAAAAATGGTCGGCTGCAGCTCCGGATGCCACATCTCAAGATAAACCGGCAACACTTAAGGATCTGCTTAGCCCGGAAGTTTTAAGCAAGCTCAAATCGCAATCCGATGCGATGAAAGCCGAAGAGCAAGCGCGCAAGGAAGCTGCCAGGGAGCAGGCGGAGGCCGCGCGTAAAGCGGAAGAGAAACGGCTGGAGAACGATTTTGGACATCTGCTTAGCAAGAGCAATCTCGATTGGCGCAAGCACAAATGAAAAAACGAACAGGACGCTCTATCCTGTTCGTTGTGCTTAGCATGATGACGTTGTCCGGTTGTGGAACGGTCGGCAGTATGCCCGCAGGGACAAGTCCGTCTGCAGAGCCTTCTGCACTTCAGACGACGGCGGCGCAAGCCCCGCCGCTGGCTCCATCGCTGACAGCTACGCCGGAAGCAGCTCAGGTTTCATCCGGTAAGCTTGACGCCAAAGCTCAAAAGACTACGCTACTGAACCGCTATAGCCCATTAAGCCCCTCAAAGTGGGGCGAGCATGTGCCCGGAGTGCTGACGCATCTGCAAACAAAAGAGAAAGTCATTGCGCTCACGTTTGATGCCTGCGGCGGCAAGGAAGGCAGCGGCTATGACGAGAAGCTGATTGATTATCTCGTTAAAGCGCACATCCCGGCGACATTATTTATGAACGCGAGATGGATCGATGCCAATCCGGGCACGTTTGCCAAGCTTGCAGCGGATCCGTTGTTCGAGATCGAGAACCATGGTACGGAGCATCGGCCCTTATCGGTGAACGGAAAGGCGGCTTATGGCATCGCCGGAACAAAAAGCGTAAGCGGGGTCATCGATGAAGTTAAGGACAACGCTGACAAAATCGAAAAGCTGACGGGTCGCCGCCCTTTATTTTACCGTTCGGGTACGGCTTATTACGACGAAGTCGCAGTGCAAATTGTACAAGATCTTGGGTTCCAGGCGGTCAATTACAATGTGCTTGGCGATGCGGGCGCTACTTATAACACGCAGCAAGTTTACCAAGCACTAATGAAGGCCCATAACGGAGCTATTGTACTGGCACACATGAACCAACCGGAGAAGGATACGGCGGAAGGAGTCATAAAAGCTGTTCCCGAGCTACAGAAGGCGGGCTTCCGCTTCGTCCAGTTAAGCGCATATCCACTTGAATAACGCTACTGCTGCTTGTCAGCGCTAGCGTTTTTTCATTTCAAAAAACTCACAGGCGTTGCGATCGTAATAGGTCAAATCGCTTACTTGGGTTTGAACGACGACGGTCGTCTCGCTAAAGCGTAAAATGACGGCATTCGAATCCACGATATGATCGTCCTTAAAGACACGGACACTTGCGTTCCGGTCTATGGCTTCCTGAAAATCAATGTCCGTTATTAATCGGTGGTTCCGAGCCATATATCCAATCTCCTTACTTAAATAAAATTCTCCTCTTATTGTACCACAAGCCAAGCATTAACCACGGATTCTACGTTCGGGAGAACCCACGCCCAGATCCCCGCATACACTGTAGCACAAACGCTGTTGGTGTAGAGAGGATGAGTGATTCCCGGTGGACATTCAATTATTGCCGATTCATTGGGTATATCTGATATTTATCGGTTTTATCCTTGCCGTTTTGATCAAACGGCGCGATACGACGATGATTTGCGTCGTCGGTATCTTCGCATTGGGGCTGCTTGCAACGGAAACGCTTAGCGGCTCGGTATCCGGGGTATTCAATAGCTTTATCTATGCAACCAAAGAGCTGATGGGCACGATTATGATCATCTCGATTATCGTTGCCATGAGCCGCATCTTGATCCGAACCGGTATTAATGAAACGATGGTTGCGCCCTTGACCCGATTTCTGAGAACGCCTTCACTGGCATTTTGGGGGATCGGTCTCATTATGCTGGTGACGTCATTCTTTTTCTGGCCGTCTCCGGCTGTAGCGCTTATTGGCGCCGTGCTGCTTCCCGTTGCGGTTCGAGTCGGATTGCCTGCGCTTGGTGCAGCGATGGCCATGAACTTGTTCGGACACGGTATCGCCCTCTCCGGCGACTACATTATTCAAGGAGCTCCGAAGTTGACAGCTGATGCAGCTGGTTTGCCAGTCACCGCCGTGATGGAGGCCAGTATTCCACTCGTCATTGTGATGGGGCTAGTAACGACCGTTACTGCCTTCTGGATGATGCGGAGGGATATCAAGAACGGAACTTGGCGGGACGGCCTTGTTGCGAGCGGTTCGAGCGGGACGCTGACTTCGGACGGAGTCCAAGAAGATGCGAAAATCACACTTGCTCCCAAGGCTAGGAAATGGCTCGCCGTCATCATTCCGCTGCTGTTCGCGGCGGATGTCATCGCGATGTTCGTGCTTAACCTGCAAGGCGGGGACGCAACGGCGCTGGTCGGAGGAACAGCAGTGTTTATTCTGATTGCCGTAACCTTGCTGGCTCACGGCAATAAAGGATTAGAACAGACGACTTCCTACCTGATTGAAGGCTTCGTATTCGGCTTCAAAGTATTCGGTCCCGTCATCCCGATTGCCGCATTCTTCTACCTGGGTGACTCCGCCTTCGTGGAGCTGTTCGGCAAAGTGCTGCCGCAAGGCTCGCACGGGATTGTGGGTGACCTCGGCGTCGCGCTGGCCAATCACGTGCCGCTGAACAGCGCAGTGGGCGCGGTGACGTTAACCGTCACCGGCGCGATTACGGGGCTCGATGGCTCCGGCTTCTCCGGCATCTCCCTCGCCGGCTCGGTTGCGCAATTGTTCGCAACCGCCATTGGTACGGGCGCGGCCACCTTGACCGCGCTCGGGCAAGTCGCCGCCATCTGGGTCGGCGGCGGTACATTGATCCCGTGGGCGCTCATTCCTGCGGCAGCCATTTGCGGCGTGAGCCCCTTTGAGTTGGCCAGACGGAACCTTAAGCCGGTGCTCATCGGGCTCGCCGTCACGACGATCGTGGCGATGTTCCTGGTGTAGGTTGTCACGAAACCCCATTGCTGCCTGAATGTTACACGGCAGTAATGGGGCTATTTGTGTTATGAGTCCTATTCAATGGCAGAGTAGAAATAATGTTACAGCTTTCTCTTTTGTTATTTTTAACACAGATTCTTGCATACACACATGTTATATTGGGATTATTGAACCAAACCGCTGAAAGGGAATAGGACTTATGGATAAGTATCTAATCATCAAAGAACTAGGGCTAATTGACGATAGTCTTGTGTCTCTGAATAAATGTGTGGATATGATTTATAACATACAAAGATCGCATGGCCCATTGGTCGAAGTGATCACCATATTAAAATTTGAGAAGCCGAATTTGTATCCATTTTTAAAATCCAGACTTCAAAGTAATCCTGCATTTAAAATGTTATTCGAGGTTTCATTCGAATATCAGCATGCTAAAAAAAGTCTGGGATTGCGATAATGATCCAGCTCCATTCAAATGAGTGAATGGCATCCAATTCGTGTTACAATGAAGGATGACAAGCACACACATAGAAGGGTTGGAGGATGATGGAAGCCAAATTTTGTATGTCCTGCGGGGCGACTTTAGAGACTCGGGATGTAGACGGAACTTTGCGCAGAGCTTGTACGGTGTGCAGCTTTGTACATTGGGGAAATTATAGCATCGGCGTGGGCGCGCTTGTAATGCGGGAAGGCAAAATGCTTCTTGTGCGCAGGGCGCAGGAGCCGGGTAAAGGCAGATGGACGAATCCAGGCGGATACATTGAACAGCATGAATTGATTCATGATACGATTCAGCGTGAAGTGATGGAAGAAACCGGCATCGAAGCTGTTGTTAAGAGGGTTGTTGCCGTGCGCGATTTACCGAGAAGCATACATAATTTATATATTGCTTTTGAGATGGATTATATTAGCGGTGAGCCTGCACCTGACGGAGTGGAAGTCGATGCCGCCGGCTTCTACAGCCTGGAAGAGATGCAGTCGATGAACGTTGCCGATTTCACACGTTGGCTCATCGATGTTGCCATGCATGCCGATGCGGCGGGGCTGGTTACCGACGAGAATCCCATCGTTCCGATGGAGGGGTACGGATTGTACCGTGTACCGGATTCTCGCGTCGCCTCGAAATGAATGAGAAATCCCCTAGCGCCTCTTGGAGAGGACTAGGGGATTTTCACTTGCGCAGCTTTTTTTACTGCTTCGTATTTTTAATAAAGTCCCAACCTCCTGTAATGGGAGTTCCTTTGGTTCCTTTAGCGGTGATCGGCGTGTAGCTCATCTTGATACCGCCAAATCTTAGTGAAATCGTTTCGTGGGTATCATCGAACTTATAGTCACTGATAAAAACTGTACTTAGATCAATGGTTAGTATTGCAGCCGGTTGCAGGGCATTGCTTACAAAAACAAGCTGGCCTTTAGCGATATTTTTTCCGGTAGCCATATCCACAAATAAAGGAATGGAAGCGGAGTCAAAGGGTTTGGTGATTGTAAAGTTTTCCAGAGCTGCCTTGCCGGCGCCTGCTCCACTGCCTGCTACGGCGCTTGCCTTACTGGATACATCAAATTGAACATCGGCAAGCTGAATCCACTTTTCATAATTTTTAACTGTAGAATCTCCTGGAATCCCATCCAAATTCAGATAAACGTCATATTTGGGTTGAGGTTCGGAGGTCGATGCGGCAGAAGCGGGAACGATAGAAAAAGTAAGCGCTAACAATAATACGATGGCCATGATAAAAAATTGCTTTTTCAATGTTCTCATAATATCCACTCCCTAAAATAAATTGATACAAATTGTATTATTCGAATTCAGTATAGCTGGAATTACAGGTTTTGTATATACGCTCGCCCCAGCGCTTTTGGAATTATTATGTATTGATTTGTTGCGGTGCAATCATCTACATTTAAGTAATACATGACGAGTTTGATCCAAAAGGGGAATGACAATGACGATCGGCCTTCGGGGACATCATTTGCTTTGTTTATTAGGTTACAGGGGAATGGGATATTCCGAACAATTTTGTGAAAATATGACCGCCGTTTATGAAAAGCTGCGCAATCATCCGGAGACGACGATCCGAATCGTTCTGGGACCTGATGATCTATGCGCTGCCTATCCCGCTGACCAGGAATCGCACTGTGAAGGGAGAACCGTATACCAAAGGGATGCAGAGATTGTTGAGAAGCTGGGTCTGCAAGTAGGAATGGAGCGGAGCTGGGCCGAAATATGCAGTCAAGTTGCAGAGCATGTTGCACCTAGCGACATTGGCCATCTTTGTGCCACCTGCCGCTGGCAGCCTTACGGCGTTTGTGAGGAAGGGGTTCGCATCATCGCAAGTGGAGGGGCATTGCCGCCGGTAGAAAAAAAGACCCGCGCATAGCGCGAGCCCGGTTATTTCATCTTTTTATATGAGCACACCGACATCGGAGTTAGCCTCCAGTTTCTCTTCCGGCGATGCCAGCACATTCGCAACCATGAGCAGATCATCCATGGGCCG
This sequence comes from Paenibacillus sp. GCM10027628, assembly GCF_042676385.1. Lineage (NCBI taxonomy): Bacteria > Bacillati > Bacillota > Bacilli > Caryophanales > Paenibacillaceae > Paenibacillus > Paenibacillus sp. GCM10027628. The sequence continues at coordinate 171,778 of NZ_JBHTHA010000017.1, read as the reverse complement.
CAACAACGATCTGAGTGCGTAAGGATCTCTCAACTCCGGCTGCAGCCAGAGGTTAGTCTGCTCCTCGTCAAGTATCGCCGGCATTCTGCCTTGGTAAGGAGAGACCAGTGGGTTCGCTTCCGTCATCAGCATCATGCAAGTGCGCAGTTCCTCGTCGCCGGACGGAGAACGCCACACATCATACAGACCTGCGATGCCGAACGTGCCGCTGCGCATTTTAAATTTAATCCACTTGGTTTCTTTGCCTTCTGTGCGGCTAACATAAAAACCGCTGCATGGAATTACGCAGCGCTGCTTCTTCACAATACGTCTGAAGACTTCATTGGTAAATATCGAATCTCGGTCGCCGCATACGGCTTCCTTGGCCCAAAAGGGCATCAAACCCCAGCGAAACTCATCGAGAAGCCGTTCTCCCTTTTTGTTCACAACTACAGCGGAAAGGGACTCCGTCGGACGAACCTCATAACGGTTGGAGCTATAGGACAATAAACGATCAATTTGAAATTGTTTGACCAGCTCGGAGACATCGGCAAGAATGGATATCGAAGTACACATGGGCTACCACCTCATTTGATTTTGGCTATTATTTGCCTAATCCGCCAAATTCATGTATGAGGTGATGAAGCCTTTCTGGGGCAAGTTCAAATGACAAGCAGCTTCGTCATGGTTTCCATCATTTCTTGCTCGTGAAACGGTTTGGAGATGAAATCTTTGGCTCCCGCGTGGATCGCTTCGATAATCATCGACTTCTGCTCCATAGCGGAGCACATGACAATTTTGGCGTGAGGATCGAATTCTTTAATGATTCGCAGAACGTCAATGCCATTCATGTCCGGCATATTCAAATCCATCGTGGTCAGAACAGGTTTGTTATCTCGATACTTATGAATAGCCTCGGCTCCATTGGAAGCTTCCAGCACATCGTAACCCATCTTGGTAATAATTTGCCGTAAAATTCCTCTAAGACTTTTGACATGATCCACAACGAGAATCTTAGTTGCCATAGCTGCTTCCTCCTGTTCTACTATATGTTTTCGGAGAGAAGCGAAGATTTTATTAGGGCTTTTTATTAGTAATTCATTCCACACTGTATGAGTGAATTCGATTTTTTCCGCTGCATGTGTAGCGAATGACGGTGGCAAACCTGCTGTCATGTAGAAAATTACGGCAAGTAGTAGTAAGAAACTCCTGCCTCTTAGCGAAGTATAGGCAGGGGAGGTTCATCAATATTGTAAAGAATCTTCATCCAATAAAGCAAGGAATTTACATCGATGAGCGAAGAAATAATTGCTAAAGAATGGATTTAGATAAGGAAATTTAAGGTAAAATCTGGTATTGTTATAATTATAGACAAAATAAATCTATGATTGCATTCAAGGCGTGATGTGCGACGCGGAACGTGCCTTGGAACAATATTTACATGGGAGTACCATCGCGGAAATTGCTGAGCGGACAAACGAACAACTCACATCATTTTTGAAAAAGGAGTCGATGTAACATGGTTATTGATTGTGCCATTATTGGTGGAGGCCCCGCCGGCTTAAATGCTGCCCTAGTGCTCGGGAGAGCCCGGAGGCAAGTGGTTTTGTTTGATGATAACAAGCCTAGAAATGCGGTGACGCAGGAGTCGCACGGGTTCATTACGAGGGATGGCGTGAAGCCCGGTGAATTCCGCGAGATTGCCCATCAAGACATAGCGAAGTATCCTTCGGTTCAATTTCAAGGTGAAAGAGTCGTGCAATTGATCAAGGAAGATGAAGAAGGAGGCGCGTTTCAGCTCATCACGGATTCTGGAGCGTCTTATCGGGCCCGTACCGTTCTTCTCGCAACAGGGTTGAAAGAAATTGTACCTGACGTGCAGGGAATTCGTGAATATTACGGTAAAAGCGTATTCAACTGTCCCTATTGCGACGGTTGGGAGTTAAAAGACAAAGCATTGGTCGTTATCGCTGAGAATCAGCATGCTTTTCATATGGCAAAGGTCGTATATAACTGGAGCAAAGACGTTGTTCTTTGCACGAACGGCAATGATATTGTGACGCCAGAGCAGAAAGAAGTGTTGTCCAATAAGGGAATTCGATGCTATGAGCAGAAAATTGCCTCCCTGCATGGAACAAACGGGATGTTAGAGAAAATTGTTTTCGAGGACGGCTCCGATTTGCTTAGGGATGGCGGCTTCGTTACGATCGGCTGGTCGCAGGCTACTGGATTTGCCGAGACGCTGGGTCTCGAGCTAAACTCTCTCCAAGGTATCGTCACAGACGTCTTAGGCAGAACAAATGTTAAAGGCGTCTATGCTGCAGGCGATATGTCCGTCAGCGGACCTGCTCAGCTAATTGGGGCAGCAGCGGAAGGAAACCGGGCGGCCATTGGCGTTAACTCGGATTTAATCGAAGCGGAATTTAATTGATTCGTTGCATTCAAAAGAAAGAGCGGGATCCCAGATATAAATGGGTTCCAGCTCTTTTTTATTTGCGGGTGGAGCTTTAGCCATAACCTTTGAAAAATTGTGATTTCTTACAAAAATCTAAATATTTTTTTTGAGCAAATGTCGGATTGTATAGGATTCCATAGTTAGTTAGGGATATTTAACGCACCAAGTGTTAGTTTATGTAACAAACAGTTTACATTTTTTACATCGGTTAATGATCCAACGAAGAGGGGGGTTCCATTGATCTCATTTCAACAAGTAGAGAAGCATTACGGTGATTTTCATGTGCTCAAAGGGATCAATCTTCAGATTAAACAAGGTGAGGTCGTTGTTGTTGTCGGCCCATCCGGATCGGGTAAGAGTACAATGTTAAGGTGCATCAATCGTTTGGAAGCGATTACAAGTGGCGAGCTTATCGTAAACGACTACAAGGTCAGCGATAAGAAAACGAACATTAACGAAATGCGCCGGGATATTGGGATGGTGTTCCAGCATTTCAATCTGTATCCCCACAAGAAAGTCATCGACAACATCACGCTGGCGCTAATCAAGGTGCGCGGTATGGCGAAGAAAGAAGCCGAAGAGGTGGCGATGTATTACCTCGAGAAAGTCGGCATCCAGGATAAAGCGCAGCGCTTTCCTTCACAACTCTCGGGTGGTCAGCAGCAGCGTGTGGCGATTGCAAGAGGGCTTGCGATGAAGCCGAAAATTATGCTGTTTGACGAGCCTACCTCCGCACTGGATCCGGAAATGGTCGGCGAAGTGCTAGACGTTATGAAGACGCTGGCGCATGAAGGAATGACGATGGTTGTCGTCACGCACGAAATGGGTTTTGCCCGTGAAGTGGCCGACCGCGTCGTGTTTATGGACAAAGGCCAGATCGTAGAAGAAGCGCCGCCCGGCGAATTCTTCTCTAACCCTCGCGAGGAAAGAGCGAGACTGTTTTTGAATCGGGTTTTAAATCACTAAACATATAGAGGGGAGCAAGTTCAAATGATGACAAGAAAATGGATGATGAGTTGTTTCACGTTTATGTTGGCCATGGTATTCGTATTATCGGGGTGTGGAAACAACGCCAAAACTTCGGGGGGCGCGACAGGCACACCGGCTTCGAGCCCGGCAAGCAGCAGCGCGCCAAGCAGCGCGAAACCGGCAGGCGGCGCTTCCGTGCTGGATGAAATTAAGAGCAGAGGCAAGCTTGTCGTTGGCGTGAAGTACGATACGAAGCTGTTCGGTTTGAAAAACCCGACTGGCGGCGAAGTTGAAGGTTTCGACGTTGATATTGCGAAAGCGTTAGCCAAAGAGATCCTTGGCGACGAGAAGAAATTGGAGCTGAAAGAAGTTACCTCCAAGACACGCATTCCGATGCTCGACAACAAAGAGATCGATATGATTGTCGCTACGATGACGATTACCGAAGAGCGTAAGAAACAAGTGGAATTCTCCGATGTTTACTTTAAAGCCGGTCAATCCCTGCTTGTGAAAAAAGGCAGCCCGATCAAGAGCATCGCGGACATCAAGAAAGGCACAAAAGTATTGGCTGTGAAGGGCTCCACTTCCGTAACGAACATTAAAGCGAAAGCGCCTGATGCTACGGTGCTGGAGTTTGATAACTACCAGGATGCATTTAGCGCATTGAAAGCAGGTCAAGGTGAGACGCTGACGACGGACAATGCGATTCTTTACGGCATGATGGCGCAAGATAAGAACTTTGAAGTGGTAGGCGAGCCGTTCACCGATGAGCCTTACGGCATCGCGATGAAGAAAGGTGAAACTACCCTGCAGACGGCTGTCAATGAAGCGCTGAAGAAGCTGCAAAGCAATGGCGAGTATAAAAAGATTTATGAAAAATGGATTGGCCAATCGCCATCCAAGTAAGTGAATGATGGGTGGCTGCCGCCACCCATCTTCTGTATATGAGGGGGGAGCGTATGCCGGAATTCTCGATTTTTACCGACTATTTCGACATCTACATGAAGGGCTTCGGCAACACCATTATTGCCAGCGTAATTGCATTGATCGGCAGCTTTGTTCTGGGAACGATCATTGCCATTTTCCGCATCTCGTCCGTGAAGCCGCTGAATTGGATCGGGACAGCTTATGTGGAGTTTATTCGTAACATTCCTTTGCTGCTTGTTGTTTTTGTGTTTTTCTACGGATTGCCCTCTGTAGGCATCACACTAAGCGGGTTTGTCTGCGGAACCGTAGGCCTCACGGTTTACACAGCTTCGTTTATTGCGGAAGCGATCAGGGCCGGCATTATGTCGGTACCGAAAGGACAGTCCGAGGCGGCGCAAGCATCTGGTTTGACCTACATCCAAACGATGTGGCATGTCGTCCTGCCGCAAGCGGTCAAAATTGTTATTCCACCGCTTAGCAACCAATTTATTAACCTGGTTAAGAATTCATCGGTGCTCGGTGTATTCGCCGGCTTCGATCTGATGTATTTCGGCGATCAGGTCGCCATGGAGACGTATGCGACATTCGATACTTATGTTTTTGTCGCTTTGCTTTATTTGGTGCTGACGCTTCCGCTCAGCTATGTAGCGCTGCGATTGGAGCGCAAGCTGGCCCGGAGCGGCTGAGGCCGGTCTTCGCGCCATACTTGGAGGGTGAATGAATGGACATTTTACATGCTTTTTCGCCGGATAACATAAGATTTATTTTTGAAGGCTTTTACATGACGCTGAAGGTAGCTTTTATCTCCATTGTGTTAAGCTTTGTAGTAGGCTGTGTCGTAGGTACGATTCGTTACACGAAAATGCCTGTCATATCGCCGATTTTGGGTGTATTGGTAGAACTTATCCGTAATTTGCCGCTCTTATTGATTATATTTTTTACATGCTTCGCTTTGCCTGATATCGGGATTAAGCTCGGTGTCATGAACTCGGCCATCGTTGCTTTGACGGTGTTCGAAGGTGCGATGATTGCGGAGATTGTGCGAAGCGGCCTCATTTCCGTTGACAAGGGGCAAGTCGAGGCAGCTCGTTCCTCAGGTCTTAGCTATGTGCAAACGCTGTGGCACATTGTGCTCCCGCAGGGGCTGCGCCGCATGGTGCCACCACTGGTCAGCCAATTCATTTCGCTGCTGAAGGATTCGTCTCTGGCGGTTGTGATCTCATTGCCGGAGCTGATGCATAATGCGAAAATCGTAATCGGTCAAAGCTATAGTTATACGATTCCGATTTTGCTGCTGGTGGCGATTCTTTACTTCGCCGTCAATTATGCGCTATCCCTGGCGGCACGCAGATTGGAAACGAAATTAGCGTAAGAGAAGGGGCTCGCAGTATGGCACATTTAAGTGTGGAAATGATGATCTTCGTGATCGTCGGCGGCTTCTTAGCGGCCTATGTGGATTCAGTCGTTGGGGGAGGGGGCCTGATTGCGGTCCCCGTTCTGCTCGCTACAGGGCTGCCCCCGGCGGTTGTGCTAGGAACGAATAAGCTGGCCAGTACGATGTCGTCCTTGACGAGTACGATCTCCTTCATGCGATCGGGCAACGTGGATTTGAAGACGGTGCGCGGATTATTCTTGCTGTCGCTGACAGGGGCGGTAAGCGGCACCATGGTGCTGCGCCAAATCCCTTCCGATTTTTTGAAACCGCTAGTTATTGTCATGCTCGTTGGGATTGCGATCTATACGGTAATGCGCAAAAGTTGGGGCGAGCAGTCCACGTTTCACCAATTCTCCGCTAAAACAGCCTGGCTCATGGGGATCGCCGCATTTGGCCTCGGCTTTTATGACGGATTCTTCGGACCGGGCACAGGTTCGTTCCTAATCTTCACTTTCCTTATGCTGGGGTTCGATTTTGTCAAAGCGGCCGGCAATGCCAAAGTGCTGAATTTCGGCAGCAACATTGCGAGCTTGGCTACTTTCATAGCGATAGGCTCTATCCATTACGGGGTGGGCATACCGATGGGACTGGCGATGATCTGCGGGTCCTTGCTTGGTTCACGCATGGCGATTCGTAAAGGCGCCTCTTATGTGCGGCCGTTGTTCCTAACCGTCTGTGTGCTGTTAATCGGCAAACAGATCTGGGATTTGTTATAACCCTATGAAATTAACCCTATCTTGATTTACAATAGATTTACAGTTTGGGGGTGAGATGCTGGGACGCTTAAAGAACGAAGGCTTTCAAATGATGCTCGTCGCTATCGTAACAGCCATAGCCGGTGAGTTCAAAATCACCCCTTTTAGCGGCGAAATGTTTCGAATCGGGCTGGGCAGCAGCGCTTTTCTCCTCTGTCTGTTATTAATGCGGCATCTGCCTTATGCGTATTCGGGACTCATCACTGGAATTACGGTGCTGCTGTTCCGGACGGTGGAGGATGGAATCACTTCGGCAGGGATGTTTTCATTAGGCGGCAGTATACAAACGCACTTCTCGTCTGCACTGTATTACATCGCCTATGGGATTGCCATGAGCCGCATACGGGGGAAATGGCCTGAGTTGCATCCGTTTCTCTTGGGCGTATGTCTTTCAGCCATTGACATTGTTTCCAATGAGCTAGAGCTGTTAGCTCGAAGCTTCATCTTCGATAGGCCTTACATGTATTCGGAGCAGTGGATGCTCATTACCGTGACCGCCATAGTGCGGAGTTATTTTGTAGTCGGCATATACAGCAGTGTCACAATCAGTCAGATGCGGGCACTTCACAGCGAGCAGCAGAAACGTATTGAGAAGATGCTGAATACGAACAGCGGCTTGTATGGAGAAGTATTTTACCTGCAAAAATCCATGGATACGATCGAGCAGATCACGGCCAAAAGCCACAATCTCTATGAGAAAGTCAACGGCTCGGGACTCAAAAGCTATTCTCGTACCATTTTGGAAATTACACAACAGATTCATGAAGTGAAAAAAGATTCGCAGCGCATTCTCGCCGGTCTGCTAAAACTCTTCGATCGGGATATCGCCTCCGAGATGAGGCTGGCCGAGGTGGTTGAATTTTCCATCAAATCGAATCGGGGTTATAGTGCGATGCTGGGTAAAGATATCGAATTTCACAGCGAAATCCGCACGGATTATTTGACGGATCATTTTATACCGCTCTTAACGGTTCTCAATAACCTTATATCGAATGCCGTGGAAGCGATTGAGGTGCAAGGGAAGATTCTTATCCGCGCTTATGAACAGGGTGATGCGACCGTTCTGGTTGTATCGGACACGGGGACGGGCATTGCCGAGCAGGCCAAGGGGATGATTTTCGAACCGGGCTTTACGACGAAATTCAATCAGGAGGGCTTCGCTGCCACAGGGATCGGCCTCTCCCATGTTCGTGATATTATCCATGCTTTGGGCGGAGACATTCATTTGCAGTCTGGCGAGCAGATTTCTCAGACTACCTTTGTCATTACTTTATTGACCGATACGTTGAAAAAAGGAGCGTAGAGATCATGCTGACATTCGGAATTGTCGACGATGATGCGGTTAGCAGGCTGATGCTGCAAACGATTATCGAAAAAGCTGGGCTTGGCGAAGTCGTAGGGACGGCCGGTGGCGGAAGTGAAGGGGAAAAAGTGCTGTTGGAATCGAACCCGGACGTTGTGGTTATCGATCTGTTAATGCCTGACCAGGATGGGATCGAAACGATCATTCGCTTGAAGGAACGCGGGTTCCAGGGAAAATATGTGATGATTTCGCAAATTGAAAATAAAGAAATGATCGGCAAGGCGTACCAGGCCGGCGTTGAATTTTATATCCAAAAGCCAATCAATCGAATCGAAGTGGAAGCGGTGCTGTCCAGAGTCAACGAGCAGTGGAAGATTAATCGTTCCTTGAATGAAATTAAGGAGTCGTTAACCAAGCTGAGCCTGTTGAACATGGGACAAGAGACCGCCCGGAAAAAGCGCACCGCCCGCGAGGTCATGCAGCCCATTTTCATGGATTTGGGGATTGTCGGCGATAGCGGCAGCAGAGATTTGATCGAAATTATCGAGCATCTGACCGGCCATCATAAGGCGGACGGGATCCCGCCGCTCAAAGAGCTTTATGAGACGGCTGCCCGCGCGCACAAAGTTCGTGAAGCGGAAGTGGAAAAGGAAGGCAAAGCGGCCGAGCAGCGCATCCGCCGCACTGTTATGGCGGCACTGACGAACATTGCCAGCATCGGTCTGACCGACTACAGCAACCCTAAATTCGAGCACTATGCACCGCTATATTTTGAATTCCAGGACGTAAGATTGAAGATGAAAGAAATCGATGAGAACGAAAAGCCGGAGAAAGGCAAAGTGAACATCAAAAAGTTCATTCAAGTGTTATATCTCGAAGTCATGGATAAAATGCGGAGTGAACAGTAGCGCGGATGTTAGGCGGAGCGCCTGTTGTGAATGCGGCGCTTCCTGTGATATATTGGGAATTGACATATAATGAGAGTTTAAATAGGAGGTGAAGGTAGGATGAATCTGGAGTTGGTAAACAACCGTGTGAGCCAGTTACCCATTGCGATGGCTGGCATCGTTCATGTATTTGGTAAAGACGGGAGAAGTCTGTCCATTTTCGAACATACGGTATTACCACTCACGAAAAGACGCCTACCTTAACCTCAGACGGATGCATCCGTAAAGGTCGTAGGGAATTTTCCTGCGGCCTTTTTGCGTTGTTAGTTTTGGGGGTAATTTCGGGATAGGGTCTTCAACCAATAGGAGGATCCTTTACGATGTTAATCATTAATAGCCAAAACGTTAAAAAATATCACGGTGCTCAGCTTGTCTTAGAAGATGTAACTTTTGACATTCATCAAGGAGAGCGGGTGGGGCTCGTCGGCCGCAACGGAAGCGGCAAATCGACACTGCTGCGCTTGATTTCCAAGATGGAGAAGCCCGACGAGGGCCAATTGACCGTCCGCAAGGATATGCGGATCGGATACCTGGCGCAGATTCCCGAAGAGTGGGAATCAGGCACGGTTTACGACGTGCTGGCCGCGAGCTTCCGCGAGGTGCGGGAGTGCCGCGCCAAAATGGCGGAGCTGGAGTCGCGGATGGCGCAGCCTGACGCTGCAAGCGGGCAAGGGCAGCTGGAATTGCTGCTGCGGCAATACGCGGAGCTGCAGGAGCGCTTTGAGCGTGAGGGCGGCTACGAGCTCGACGCACGAATCGATCAAGTGGCGACCGGGTTGCGCATCGCCCGGGAGTTCTACGAACGGCAATTCGCCTCGCTCTCAGGCGGCGAGAAGACGAAGATTGCGCTGGCCTCCCAGTTGATCGGCAAGCCGGACCTGCTGCTGCTGGATGAGCCGACGAATCATCTGGATTTGTTCGGGGTCGAATGGCTGGAGGAATTCCTCGGCAAATATGAGGGGGCTTGTATGATCGTATCACACGATCGTTACTTTCTGGATCGTGTCGTTACGAAGATCGTAGAGCTGGAAGACGGCGAGTCGTCAACGTATCATGCTCATTACACGGGCTATATGAAGGAGAAGGAAGAGAGACTTCTCCAGCAATTCGCGGATTATCAGGAACAGCAGAAGAAGATTAAGAAGATGAAAGAGACGATCAAGAAGCTGACCGAATGGGGGCGGGTCGGAGATAATGAAAAGTTCTTCCGCCGCGCGGCGTCAATGCAGAAAGCGCTGGATCGCATGGAGAAGCTGAAGCGACCGGTTCTGGATCCGAAAGCGGCCGAATTTGATCTCAAGACGGAGGACCGCTCTGGAAAGAGAGTGATTCGCTTCGAAGATGTGAGCAAGCGTTACGGCACCAAATCCGTGCTTCAACAGGCCAGCGGCCTGCTGGAATATGGCGAGAAAGTGATGCTCGTCGGGCACAACGGTTCTGGGAAAACCACGCTGCTGCGGCTCATACTCGGGGAGGAGCAGGCGGATGACGGAGCCATGGAGCTTGGAGCTCGTGTAGACATCGGCTACCTGGCTCAAGAGGAGTATCCGGCGGATCAGAAGCAGACGGTGCTGGACTATTTCCGCGAGGAGGCACGAATGGAAGAGGGGGAGGCCAGAGGGCGATTGGCATCTTATTTGTTCTATGGGTCCGACGTGTTCAAGCCGGTCAGCCAGCTTTCGGGCGGTGAGTGGACGCGGCTCCGGCTAGCGCTGCTTGTGCTCCGCAAGCCGAACCTGCTTATTCTTGATGAGCCGACGAATCATATGGATATCGTATCCCGCGAGGCGTTGGAGGAAGCGCTGGATGAGTTTCCCGGCACCGTTCTGGCCGTGACGCACGATCGCTACTTTATGAATCGGCTGTCCCGCAAAATATGGGAGCTCGACGGCGGCCGAATTACGGTCTTCTTAGGCAACTTCGACGATTATAAGGAAAAAAGCAGGCAACTGCGCAGCACGGAGGAGAAAAAGCCTGCGACCGGCGCTCCAGTAAAGCGAGCGTCACAGGCTGTCCCGGAAGTGAAGCGCACAAAGGTGCATGCGGAGGAGCAGGAACGGCAGAAGCTGGAGCGGCAGATCGCCAAGGAAGAAGAACGCTTGGCCGGCCTTGACCGCCAGCTGCAATCGCTAGGCGATGATGCAGACACCCATGAGCTCAGCCGGTTATGGACGGAGCGTGAAACGGTGCAAGGGCAGCTCAATTCGCTCTATGAGCAGTGGGTGCAAGCGGAAGAACGGATAAACGAATAGTCAGCAGAAGGGGAGCGGGAGCTCCTCTTTTTTTGCTTATTCCAATTGTAAATATTTACAACAAGACAAGAGCCGCAAAATTAGATACCCTATTCCTAATTCAAAATTTGACAACTAGGAGTGCATCATGAATTCGCATCAAGCAACCAAGACAGCTTCAAAAAGCAGTGAGCGTTTTAGCAAGTCCGGTTTTATTTTAGCGGCAATCGGCAGCTCGGTCGGTTTGGGAAATATGTGGAAGTTCCCTTATATTACCGGGAAGCACGGCGGTGCCGCATTTTTCTTGTTATTCATTGTATGTCTAATCATTGTCGGTTTACCCATTTTGCTGGCTGAGATGACCATTGGACGCGGCGGTCGCGGCAATGCTTCGGTCTCTCTGGTGAACTTAACGGGCAAAAAGTATTGGGGCGCCTTCGGCCTTCTTTCGATCCTAACCGCTTTTATGATTATGTCTTATTATGCGGTTGTGGCGGGGTGGACGCTGCATTACACGTTGGAATCATTTACAGGGCTCTTGTTTCAATCCGGCTCTGATTATAAAGGTAAATTCCTGTCGTTCGCTGCCGGATACTGGCCTTTATTTTGGCAGGCTGTCGTTATGCTCATTAGCGGTTGGATTATTGCTAGAGGGGTTTCCGGTGGGATCGAGAAATTTAATAAAATATTAATTCCCGGCTTCTTGATCATTTTGTTGATTTTGATGGTGCGCTCGTTGACTCTGCCCGGTGCTGCGGAAGGCGTAACTTTTTTCTTAAAACCTGACTTTTCCAAGCTGGACGCTGAGTCGGCACTCGTTGCACTAGGACATGCTTTCTTCTCCTTATCGCTCGGTATGGGGTGCATGTTGACTTATGGGGCCTATGTGGATAAAAAGCAATCGTTAGGCGGTGCGACGCTCGCCATCGGATTCGGCGATTTGGTCTACGCCTTCATTGCGGGTCTGGTCATTTTCCCGACTGTTTTCTCGTACGGTCTTCAACCTGGAGAAGGGGTAGGTCTTGCCTTCATGGCCTTGCCGGCCGCTTTCTCGCAAATGCCGTTCGGTTTCTTCTTCGGCGGGTTGTTCTTCCTGCTGTTGGCGATTGCAGCGCTCACTTCCGCAATTTCCATCCTGGAAGTTCCTGTTGCCTACGCCATGAGCAAATGGAACTGGAGCCGTCCCAAAGCGGCCGTATACATCTCCGTGCTGTGCTATCTGGTCGGCGTCCCGGCTGCTTTGTCTGTTGGAGGCGTGCTTAGCCCATTGCAAATGGGGGGTAAAGGGATTTTTGACTGGATGGATTTTATCACATCGTACATTCTGATGCCGTTTGGCGGGCTTATCGTAACGCTCTTTACGGGGTATGCATGGAAGCGCGCGGGCGAAGAAGCGGGTCTAACCGGCTTTTGGTACCGGGCTTGGATGTTCCTGCTCCGGATTATCTCGCCAATCCTCATCGTTCTCGTGTTCTTATATTCGGTTGGCATCATTAAAGTATAATCTTGCTTGTGGAAACCGTCCCTTTTTAGGGGCGGTTTTTTCTTTGACTAAGAATGTTTAAGAGGCTGTCGATTTATTGGGGATAGTTTTGACGTGAACGGAAACATGCAGAGAATGTATATGATTTTTCGGATTTATTTACAGAATCAGGGCCCAAATCGCGTTTTGTGTATGAATTTTCGAATAGAATCGACTGATTCGATGTGTGCGCCGCTCATTTTGTAAGATTTTTCGCATACATTTTGTGGTCTCCCGCAGATTTCCGAAGGTATGAACAGTTAATCGACAGCCTCTTTTTCATCTTTACAGACGAAAAGATGTAGGATTTGTCTACAGCCCCCATCGGCAATCGTCAAGGCTCTGACATAGTACTTGGCGGTTCCACTGTGATAAGCTATAGGTAATCTATAAGGAGGCGATGAGGATGATACAACTATTTCCGGCAGAAACGCGCAGTACGATAGATCTGGGTTGGCTGACAAGCCACCGCAGCTTCTCGTTCGGCGATTATTTCGATCCCGAGAACACGAGTTTCGGGGTTATGCGTGTGTGTAATGATGATGATATCGCGGCTGGGCGGGGCTTTGGGCCACATCCGCATAGCGATATGGAGATCGTCAGCATCGTGCTCAGCGGGCAAATCAAGCATGAAGACAGTCTTGGCCATGTTGCGGTAACGGCTGCCGACGGCGTGCAGCGAATGACTGCAGGCACCGGAGTCGTTCATGCGGAGTACAACGCCTCGGACACGGAACCGCTGAGTCTGCTTCAGTTGTGGTTCATGCCGGCCAAACGGGGGCTTGCGCCGTCTTTTGAGAATGTGACTTACCTGCCTGAGGCGATGCAAAATGCGCTGCTGCCCGTCGTAACGCCGGAAGGCTCCGAGCATGCGGCCAAAATCCATCAGGATATGAGCATCTACTTAAGCCGTTTGGAAGCGGGCAAGGAATTGACCTTTCAGCAGGGGGAGAACCGCCGTCTGTTCCTTTTCGTCATAAGCGGTCAATTGTCAGCGAATGATGCCGTTCTGGGAGCAAAGGATTCGGCCCGGATGGAATTGGAGGCGAACGTTTCTTTTACCGCCATTGAGGACGCACATTTCATGTTAATCGATTTGCCATAAGAAAGGAGGGCTAGGGATGAAAGAAACTTTTCTGGTCAAGCATGCGGTCGGAGGCCGATCATTTATCGATACGGGTAAGCAAGCTTTCCCCTATGAGTGGAAGCAAGAAGGAGACAACTGGGTGTTCAACGTTCAGACGGCGAAGAATGAGATCATTGATGAACTGTTGCGATGGAAAGATGAGCTGAACGTGTTTATTTTTCAAGAGTTTGAAAATGAACCTACACGCAAACTATGGTTCTACGTTAATGAAGGACCCGTCCGTTATGATGACGCCAGCGGGCAATTGATCATAGTTGCACAGTCAAGAATCGAGTACGTACCGGACCAATTTAGTGCTCAAATCTAACATTACAGGGGAGTTGTGTTAGCGGATGAAGGCGATTGTAGTTACAGCGTTTGGCGGGCCGGAATTCATGGCTTATCGGGATCTTGAGATACCGCAAGTCCAATCAGGTCAAGTTTTGATCCGAGTCGAGAAGACAAGTGTCAATTTTGCCGATATTAAGTCCAGATATGGAAAAAAGGGAGCCTCGCTTCCTTTTATCCCAGGGCTCGATGCCGCAGGCGTCATAGAGCAAGTTGGAGCGGATGTCACGCATTTGAAGGCGGGGCAGAGGGTTATTGCTTTCCCGAGCAAGGGGACTTATGCGGAATACGTTGTGGCTGATGCTAATCTCACCTTTGCGCTGCCGGACAGCATCGACTTTGAAACAGCCGCGGCTTGCCCCGTGGTTTCTTTTACTTCGTTTAAACTGCTGGCTGATGTTGCCAGGCTCGAACCGGGCGAGACCGTATTGATTCATGCGGCTGCGGGCGGCATCGGTACGACGGCGATCCAATTGGCGAAATTATTAGGCGCGGGCAGCGTGATTGGCACCGTAGGTCATTCAAAAAAAGTGGACGCTGCGCTTAATGCTGGCGCCGATCATGTTATTAGTCTGGATCAAGAAGACTTTGCCGACAAGGTCAATCGCTTGACCGAGGGGAAGGGGGCCAATGTCATTTTGGACTCCATCGCAGGGAGCATTTCTGAACGAAGCTTGCTGTGCCTGGCTCCATACGGACGACTCGTTCATTTTGGCAACTCCAGCGGAGAAATGGGTCATTTCAAGACACAGGATCTGCACGCCAGCTGCCGCTCGGTGCTTGGATTCAGCTTCGGAACGACACGTGTGCAAAGGCCGCATCTCTTGCAAAACACCGCAGACCGAGTGCTGAACTATATCAGTAAGGGTCAGCTGAAGATGAATATCGGCAAACAGTTTGCTTTGAAAGATGCTGCGCAGGCGCATGAATGGGTGGAAAGCAGGCAAAGCACGGGTAAGGTGCTGATGAATGTCAGGCAACAGTAAGCTTTGTCATGTTGTCATAAAATCTCCGCCATTGACGTGCAGGGTCTCCCCAGTCACATACTTGGAATCATCGCTTGCCAGGTAGACATCTTCTTGGTGTCATTTGATATTCCAAGCCAGGTTGCTGGGTTTGACGCTGTGGAGGGAAGGAGAGGGGTTCTTCCTGACATTTTGTTCGTTTACTGTAATAGGGGTACATTGGATAATTATCCATGGGCGGCCTCAAAATTGGAAATTTATGGTCATTACAAATGTATTCAACGTGAGCCTAGTTGGTTCGAAGCAGCTAGGGCTATTACACCGATACCGATGGGAGTACAAACATGAAAGAACCGGATCGGCTTCTTGAAGAGGCCATATCCTTCATCAAGGATTGCTATCATGAACTAGGTAAGGATCAAGATGCTACAGAAACACGCCTAGCAGAAATTGACCGGCATATTCGCGATAACGGGTATTATGAACACACGACCGAAGAGCTCCAGCATGGCGCGAAAATGGCGTGGCGCAACAGCAACCGCTGCATCGGAAGATTATTTTGGGAAACACTGAAAATTCACGATGCGAGGCATATGGAAACCGAAGAACAAATAGCAGAGGCGCTATTTCAACATATTGAAACCGCTACGAATGGCGGCAAAATTCGTCCAGTTGTCACGATCTTCCCGCCCGCGCTTGAGCCAAAACATGGAGTTCGCATCTGGAACGACCAATTAATCCGCTATGCAGGCTATGAGACGGAGCATGGGGTGCTTGGCGACCCGGCGTCACTTCAAGTGACAAAGCTTTGCCAGTCGCTAGGTTGGAACGGGGCAGGCACTCATTTTGATGTGCTGCCGCTTGTCGTGCAGATTGGGGAGCGGAAGCCGCAGTTGTTTGAAATCCCGGAGCATTTGGTCATGCAAGTGGATATTACGCACCCTGACATTGCGGCGTTCGAAGATTTGCAGCTCAAGTGGTATGCGGTACCGATCGTATCCAATATGCGGCTGCAGATCGGCGGCATCGACTACCCGGCGGCTCCATTTAACGGATGGTATATGGGAACGGAGATTGGAGCGAGAAACTTCGCAGATCAAGCGCGATACGATATGCTGCCGCGTGTGGCTTCCATTATGGGACTGGATACACGGAGAACGGCCTCGCTGTGGAAAGATAAAGCGCTTGTTGAGCTTAACGTGGCGGTTCTGCACTCCTATCAAAAGCAGGGCGTCACGATTGTAGATCATCACACTGCAGCCCAACAGTTTATGCGCTTTGAGGAACGGGAGCAAACGAATGGCCGTGCAGTGACAGGGGATTGGTCCTGGCTGATTCCGCCGCTTTCCCCGGCGACGACGCATATTTTCCACAGCACTTATCACAATGAGGTGAAGGTGCCTAACTTTTTTTACCACAACTGAGAAATGAATGAGGGCATGCCGATTCTTCCTCGGCTATGTTTTTGCATTTGTGCCCGGCATGTTATAGTGGACTTGAACTTGAAGAAGCTGAAGAAAGTAGGGAGTGAACAAATGCTGCAAGAACATGTGCATGCACGTCATTTGGAACAGCTTAGGCTGTTGAAACATATTTTGGATGAAACGGGTTTGCCGACGAATCTGCTGGAGAAATCTGAGGCGATTCCGCTTCATGTACTTATGGCCGGATTTCAGGAAGATAAGAAGGGGCGCGACCGGTTTCTCCATTTCAGCTTTTTGCCGCTCGATGAGGAAGAGACTGCAGCCATCCATCTGCTGCAAATTTACAGTACATTACCATTCCATTTGAATGAGGCGTGCCGCGATGCCGTGGCAGCAGTGCTGCTGGAAATTAATACAAGGCTGCCTATAGGCCACTTCGGCATTAACGAACAGAATGAATTGCATTACCGTTACGTATACAGTGTATCCGCCGCGAAATTGTTCGATAGTGAAGAAATATTGGACATACTTAGCTTGTTCGTCTACATGTGCGACATGTTCGCTGAGCCTGTTGAGCTTGTAGCGAGCGGAGAAGCGGATGCGGACCAGGTGCTGCAATCCATTAGGTAGCATGTGTTTTTAGAATCCCGATTTCATCTGATGGATGAACGGGATTTTTGTTGTCTGAGATCAGGATTATTATTGGGAAAATGATTAGCGCCCCATAGTGCACTAATAAAGAACCGTAAGGCGCTAATATATGGGCGAAACGATCTGATGTAGCAGGAGAGAACAAAAGTCCATAAACTTTGAACATTGTTCGTAGTTTATGGACTTTTGTTCGTTCGGAGCATGAAAGGAGCGATTCTGGCCATCTTTAGCGTCTCCAGAATGCCTTATTTGGGACCTTTGTTCTTAACGACTCGTGAACGCCTTGTGTTGCACCGAACACAAGGCTATCCTAATATAAAATTGCTAGTTATTTGCACTAGAGAGAGCACGTTTTCGCAGCCAAAATCACGGTTACGCTGCTTCTCGTTCTGCTGGGCATCATCGTATTCGGAGCCGGAATATGCTTTTTGATTTTAGCTATAACCACTAAACCTGCGCCTTCCCGGCGCCCAAGCTGTGCGGTGCTTTCAAAGCATACCGCCTGTTCAGCAGGTAGCCGAACAGCGAAGCGAGCGATTGCTGGAACAGCATGCCGAGTACGACTGGAATGGCAACAGGAGCTGGGAAATAGGCGACAGCCAGAACGGCACCGGCGCTGATGTTGCGCATGCCGCCGTTAAAGGTTAGTGCAACGACAATGTCTTCCGGCCAGTGCATCAGCTTGGCGATGAGCCAGCCGAGGACATAGCCCAGCGAGGCTAGGATAAGCACGAACAAGGCTAAACCGAGCAGTTTACCGTTGATGTCGCGCAGATAGGGCGCGATGACGGAACCGTTAATGGCGACGACAATGCCCATCGCGATTTTCGAAAAAGGCCCGAGCCTTCCGCTCCACTGCTCTTTAACTCGGCCACGTGTCAACTGATTGAGAATCATGCCGATCAAGGAAGGCAGCACGATCATGAAAAACAAACCTTTCATCATGGCCAGCGTGTCCATATGTACTTTGGCTCCAACGAGTAGATACATCGTATAAGGGACAACGAATGGGGAGAGCACCGTATCCACCAATATGATCGATAGTGTCAACGCTATATGCCCGCGATAAATAGCTACCCAGACAAAGCTGGTAATGCCTGTAGGGATGGCAGCAGCTAATACGAGGCCGATTATTGTAAAGGAATCGTCGCTATAAACGACATGGCCGAGGCCCATGGCCACAAGCGGCATCATGACATGAAGGATAAGTAAAGTTGCAATTAAAGGGAGCGGCTGAACGACGACCTGCACGAACTCTTTGAAACTGGAGCTGATACTTCCCGAGAAGGTCATAAAGGCAAAAATCCATGGTGACAAGTACGTGTATCCGGATAAATGAGCGCCCAGCAAAACGCCAATGAGAACGCTAATAGGTGTTATAAGGGGCATGATTTTTTCCATTTTTTTGTTCAATTGCGGCAGCATCCAGGAGGACTTCCTCTCTTGAAAATTCATTTCCAACTTGATCCAGTAGTATCTTTGAATTTAGCAGTTTGAAACAAAATATATACAGGGGTGAGAGCGTTGAGTCTAAAATCGAGCTCGCTAAATTCGCTATATCTCACGCAATTTTTAAGCGCCTTTGCGGATAATTTGAACTTTTTTACCACATAAGAATTGATAAGTTCCGAGGTACACGGAAAGACAAATTCTTATTGGCGATAAAAACAACCTTTAAACGCGGTCGCAGTATGTCGTGCTCGCTCCAATCGTAGGTGCGCTTGCTGACCGCAAGGCGAAGACACATGTACTTTTATATGGCAATTTATTCAAAAGCATCGGCATTCTCATGCTGCTCTTCGGCGTGCCCGCCGTGTTTTGTTACTTGGTGCTAGGTATAGGTGCTGTCGTCTACTCGCCGGCCAAATACGGCATTTTGACGGAACTTACAAATAGTGAAGAAGAGCTGCTGCGCGCAAACGCCAAAGTGGAAGGCTCGACGATTTTGGCTATTCTACTCGGTACTGTCGTTGGCGGCTTGCTGGCGGACATTTCCGATACGCTTGGCATTCTTACCTGTCTGACGCTGTACGTGCTATCCCTCTTGTTAACGTGTGCAATTCCCAAGAAAGCGGGCAATCCTCACGTCCAATTCGGCCCGTCTGCCCTGGCGTTCTTCAAGGATCTTCGCATTTTATTCGCCAATCCGAAGGCCAGATTTTCGCTCATCAGCACAGGTGCTCTCTGGCTCAATGCATCCGTGCTGCTTTCGCAGCTTTCTCATGTAAAAAAGTTCAATAAGGCTAATAATCGCCAGCATTCTTCGTTATAGCACAGATTATCAAAAAAGCATGCTAATGATCATTATAATATAAGCGTGACAGGGCACAAGGGGGGAGCGTCATGAATATCGATAAACTATTTTTATAAAAGTCCCCTATTTTCAAGTCAGGGACATCGTGCTATGATGAATAACAATTGAATGTGAATGAATCCCTAGGGGCGCCGAAAGGCTGAGACAGAGTGATCTGAACCCTTTGAACCTGAACTGGGTCATACCAGCGGAGGAAAGTGGAATTTCGAATTTGTTAGGACACCTACGCATGTTTAGTTTACATGTTTAGTATGTGCGGACCTACAACCACTTTTCTTCGGAAAAGTGGTTTTTTTGCGTTTAAAACAAGCGTTGAACAAAAGAGGAGGCGGAGTATGGCGGGCTATGAACTGCACGTGATCTCTGATGGCAAACAAAGCTGGTCGACGATGACGGCCATCGCGCTGGAGATACAGTCCTACGTCACTGCGATTCATATTCGGGAAAAAACAAAGCCGATGAAAGAGATTTTGCGGGGGCTGCAAACGCTGCTGGAAGCGGGTGTTTCACCCAAGGGCATTTATATAAACGGGTACCCGAGTCTAGCGATAGCAGCGAAGCTGGGCGGTGCTCATCTACCGGGCAGCAGCCCGCCGCTTCCCGCTATCCGGGAGATATACTTGGGCTACATTCGAACAGGAATATCCATACATAGCGCCGAGGAAGCATGGCTGCGTGAGCAGGAAGGGGCGGATTACTTGATGTTTGGGCATGTGTTTGCGACTGCTTCGAAGCAAGGATTGCCTCCGAGAGGCATAGAGCAGCTGACGGAAGTGACGGGGAAGGTGAAGGTCCCTGTCATCGCCATCGGAGGGATAACGCCAGATCGGGTAAGGACGGTGCTGGAAGCAGGGGCCACGGGCATAGCTGTTATGAGCGGTATTTGGGAAGCGCAGGATCCGCAGCAAGCGGCGAAGGTATATGCAGATGAAATGAGAAGGTACGGAGGTGAGGGGCGTGGATCGATTGAGCAAAAAGAGTTCTAATGTGCGTTCTTCAGAAGTTATCGTCGTGGGAGGCGGCGTCATTGGCTGCTCTATCGCATATCACCTGGCAGGGCGTGGTCAGGCGGTCACCGTACTGGAGCGAGGCAGAACAGGTTCGGAAGCGTCTGCAGCTGCAGCCGGTATGCTCGGTGCGCAGTCCGAGATGGAGGACACGGGGCTGCTGTTCCAATGGGCCCGGCGCAGCAGGGCCATGTTCCCGCAGCTGGCCGAGGAACTGAAGGCACTCACGGGCATCGGCATCGGCCTCGTCCGTGAAGGGCTCTTGAACGTCGCGCTCACGGACGTTCAAGAAGAGGAGCTGCGCGCCCGCGAGAAGCTTCAACGCGCAGCGGGCGAGCAGGCCGAGTGGCTGAGCGCAGCCGCAGCCGCCCGGCTGGAGCCGGCCTTGAGCCAGGCCGTGCGCGGAGCGCTCTACCTGCCGGACGACGGGCAGGTGGAGGCGCCGCTGCTGGCTCAGGCGTTCGCGCAAGCAGCCCGTATCCTGGGAGCGAATGTGCAGGAATTCGCTCAAGTGCAGAAGCTGCTCACGGAGCAGGGCAAGGCCATCGGCGTCATGACGAGCGACGGCCCGATCTATGGCGATCGCGTAATCGTCGCGTCGGGTACATGGAGCGGGCAGCTCCTGGCCGATGTAGGCGTAGAGCTGCCGGTGTACCCCGTGAAGGGCGAGTGCTTTTCCGTTTTGACGCCGAAGCCCGTGCTGAGCAAGACCCTGTTCACGCCAGGGTGCTATATCGTGCCGAAAGCAGGCGGCAGGCTGCTGGTCGGCGCAACGGTCCAGCCCGGCAGCTACGACCGGAAGGTGTCGCTGGCCGGTTTGGCTGAGCTGATGGAGCGGGCGAAGCTGCTGATGCCTTCCATTGCCGAGACGGAGTGGGAGAAGGCGTGGTCGGGTCTGCGTCCTCAGACGCCGGACGGTTTGCCGTACATCGGCATGGTGCCTGAGGTCGAGGGACTGTATGCGGCTTATGGCCATTACCGCAACGGAATTTTGCTCAGTCCGATAACCGGTAAGGTGATGGCCGACCTGATATTGGGGGATGACAGCGAGCAAGAGGCGGATACTCAATTGGAGTTGGACTTAGAGCCGACCCGCCAAGAGCCTCAACTTAAGCCGTGGCTCGATGCTTTTTGCCCGGATCTGTCGGGGCACTCGAAGCGGGCCGGACATCGTGGTCAGGGGCCTACTAAGCAAGAGCAGGGCCGAGAAGTAGGAAAGGAGCTGCACATCATTGAAGCTGCACATTAACGGACAAACGGTTGACGTACCGGATTCCGTCACGACAGTTACGGAGCTGCTGGAGCATTTTGAGCTGACCGGTAAAATGCTTGTTGTCGAGCTTAACCAGTCGATTCTGCAAAAAGAAGATCACGCGCAAGCAGCGTTAGCTGAAGGATATAAAATCGAAATCGTACATTTTGTCGGAGGAGGCTAAATTTATGTTGAAAATCGGTTCTTACGAGTTTCGTTCACGTCTTTTGCTCGGTACGGGGAAATTCCCGAATTTTGAAATTCAAAAGCAAGCCGTAGATGTCAGTGAATCGCAGATTCTGACGTTCGCGGTGCGTAGAATGAATATTTTTGAGGCGAGCCAGCCGAATTTCTTGTCTATGCTGGACGTATCGCAGTTCACGCTGCTGCCGAATACGGCGGGCGCAAAGACGGCGGAAGAAGCCGTGCGCATTGCGAAGCTGGCAAAGGCATCTGGGCTGTGCGACATGATTAAAGTCGAAGTCATCGGAGATGACAAGACGCTGCTGCCCGATCCGATCGAAACGCTGAAAGCATCGGAAATGCTTTTGAAAGAAGGTTTCATCGTGCTGCCGTACACCTCGGATGACGTCTTGCTTGCTAAACGACTGCAAGAACTGGGCGTACACGCCATCATGCCGGGAGCATCGCCGATCGGTACGGGGCAAGGGATTATCAATCCTTTGAACCTAAGCTTCATTATCGAACAGGCGACGGTGCCCGTTATTGTGGATGCAGGGATCGGCGCCCCTTCGGATGCAGCGCTCGCGATGGAGATGGGAGCTGACGGCGTGCTGCTGAACACAGCGGTATCGGGTGCGAAGGATCCGGTGAAAATGGCGCTCGCGATGAAACTCGCCATCGAAGCGGGACGCGCAGGCTTCGAAGCGGGTCGCATTCCGAAGAAGCGATATGCATCGGCTAGCAGCCCGATGGAAGGGTTTAGTCGCGCTTAGGAGGATCGTCTGAGCAAAGAGAGAGCATACCACATACCCTAATGCTACCCGTATCATTTGCCAGGTAATCGCAGGAGCGGTATGCACTGGATTTCGTACAATGGATCGAAGATGCCTACGGTTTTTTGCCTACTACACTGGAAAATATCCAATAAAATCAAGGAAATATTGGCGAAAGGGGCTCGTATTTCTAAATCTATTGGAGAATATCCAACAGTCGAGCCTTTATTGTTGTTGAACAGCTTATTTTATTGGATGAAATCCAATGAGTAGCTCCCCGTGGCGCTTATTCAAGACTCTGCACGTGCATTAGAAACGATAGATTTAAACATTCCATGAAAAGGGGGGAGAAGATGGCGATTTTCAAAGCATTGACGATCGCCGGCTCCGACAGCGGAGGCGGGGCGGGGATACAGGCAGACCTCAAGACGTTCCAAGAACTTGACGTTTATGGCATGTCAGCGATAACCGCCGTGACCGCCCAAAATACGCTGGGTGTACAGGGCGTCTACCCGATGAGCGCTGAAGCGATCGAGCGTCAATTAATATCCATTGGTGAAGACCTTCCTCCGGATGCATTAAAAACCGGCATGCTGTTCAGCGGTGAAATTATTGGGACGGTAGCTGCCGCAATTAAAAGATTCGGCTGGGAGCAAGTTGTCGTTGATCCGGTGATGATTGCCAAAGGTGGAGCTTCGCTGCTGCAGCAGGAAGCGGTCGATACGATGATCGATGTTCTGCTTCCGCTGGCAACCGTTGTAACGCCTAATATCCCGGAGGCTGAGGCACTTAGCGGGTTAACCATCACCGACTTGGGTACGCGCCAGTTGGCGGCGAAGCGTATCCATCAATATGGCTGCAAACAGGTGATAATCAAAGGCGGTCATGATGAGGCGAATGCCGATTATGCGACAGACTTGCTGTACGATGGCGAGACGTTTACGGAATTTACATCGCAGCGGTTGGCGACCCGGCATACGCATGGCACCGGCTGCACGTTTGCGGCGGCGCTGACTGCAGGACTCGCGCAAGGATTCACGATCAAGAAAGCGGTACAATTGGCCAAACAATTCATCCATGCCGCAATCGCGGAGCCGCTTCATCTCGGCGGTGGGCATGGGCCGACGAATCATTGGGCTTACGGGCGTCGGCTGCGAGAGCGGAACGAACAAGTAAGCAGAGACGGAGCTCGGGAGGATGCGGGGCGTGGCGGATTCCACGAGGCCGATTCGAATAACGACCTGCACGTCCAGACGCGAGGTGTGTTATGAATAGCGAACAGCTGCGGCAAGCACTGCGCTTATATTTGGTCATGGGCAGTCCGAACTGTGCCGGGGCTGACCCGTATGCAGTGCTGGAGGCCGCCATCGAAGGCGGCATCACGATGTTTCAGTTCCGCGAGAAAGGCGCCGGCGCCCTGCAGGGGCAGGCGCGGCTCGAGCTGGGCGCCCGGCTGCGCCGGCTGTGCGCGCAGCGGGGCGTACCGTTCATCGTGAACGACGATGAACGGCTCGCTCTAGAGCTTGAGGCCGATGGCATCCACATCGGCCAAGAGGACGCGCCAGCCGCCGCCGTGCGCGAGCGGCTGCAAGGCAAGATCGTGGGCGTCTCGGCCCACGATCTTGCCGAAGCCCAGTCGGCGCTGGCCGCAGGCGCCGACTACCTGGGCGTCGGGCCCCAATACGCCACGCGCACGAAGCTCGATGCGCGTGAGGTCCGGG
Organism: Paenibacillus sp. GCM10027628; assembly: GCF_042676385.1. Classification (NCBI taxonomy): domain Bacteria; kingdom Bacillati; phylum Bacillota; class Bacilli; order Caryophanales; family Paenibacillaceae; genus Paenibacillus; species Paenibacillus sp. GCM10027628. Next base: position 147,491 of record NZ_JBHTHA010000017.1, on the reverse strand, counting down.
GGCCCGCAATGATCGAGCGGATGCGCGCCGGCGGCATCCGCTTGCCGCTCGTCGGCATCGGAGGCATCGATGCCGTGAACGCCCCCGCCGTCATCCGCGCAGGCGCGGACGGCGTCGCCGTAGTGAGCGCGATCAGTCAGGCGCGCTCACCGCGCGAGGCAGCAGCCGAGCTATTATCTACAATAACCATGGGAGTGATTCATAATGACAACAAATTCAAAGGTTAACGATAAAGTTAATGACGTTAAAATTTCCGCATTTCCAGGCAGCCGCAAAGTATATGTGCAGGGCTCCAGACCCGATATCAAAGTGCCGATGAGGGAAATTGCCCTCAGTCCTACGACGAATATGTTCGGTCAAGAGGAGGCCAATGAACCGGTCCGGGTTTATGATACAAGCGGGCACTATACTGATGTCGAGCAGCAAACCGATATCCGCAGAGGGCTTCCGGCCAACCGATTGCCATGGATTGAAGAACGGGGCGATGTCGAATCCTATGTCGGCCGTGAAGTGAAGCCTGAGGACAACGGATTATCGTCTCCGGAAGCGAAGGGCGCCGCTGAAGTGTTCCCGGGCCTTCACCGCAGACCGCTGCGTGCCAAACCCGGTCACAATGTGACCCAGATGCATTACGCCCGACGTGGCATCATTACGCCGGAAATGGAGTACATTGCCATACGCGAGAATTTGAAGCCCGAATTCGTTCGTGACGAAGTCGCCAAAGGCCGTGCCATTATTCCTTCTAATATTAATCATCCGGAAAGCGAGCCGATGATCATCGGACGTAACTTCCTCGTGAAGATCAATGCCAACATCGGTAACTCGGCAGTTGCTTCTTCTATTGAAGAAGAAGTGGAGAAAATGACGTGGGCAACCCGCTGGGGCGCAGACACGATCATGGATCTGTCGACCGGCAAAAACATACATACCACGCGCGAATGGATCATCCGCAACTCGCCGGTGCCTGTAGGAACCGTACCGCTGTATCAGGCGCTGGAAAAAGTAAACGGCAAAGCCGAAGACCTCACATGGGAAGTGTATCGGGATACGCTGATTGAGCAAGCCGAGCAGGGTGTCAGCTATTTCACGATTCATGCAGGCGTGTTGCTTCGCTATATCCCGATGACAGCGAAACGGGTGACCGGCATTGTTTCCCGTGGCGGCTCGATTATGGCGGCCTGGTGTCTCGCGCATCACAAAGAGAACTTCCTTTATACGCATTTCGAGGATATTTGCGAAATCATGAAAACCTACGATGTCGCCTTCTCCCTCGGCGACGGATTGCGCCCCGGCTCGATCGCCGACGCGAATGACGAAGCCCAATTCGCCGAGTTGGAAACGCTCGGCGAGCTGACCGAGATCGCTTGGCGTCATGACGTCCAAGTGATGGTGGAAGGGCCGGGTCATGTACCGATGCACATGATCAAGGAAAACATGGACCGTCAGCTTGATGTCTGCAAAGAGGCGCCATTCTACACGCTGGGACCGCTGACGACCGATATTGCGCCGGGCTACGACCACATCACCTCCGCCATCGGGGCGGCGATGATCGGGTGGTTCGGCACGGCGATGCTGTGCTACGTGACGCCGAAGGAGCATCTCGGCCTCCCGAACAAGAACGACGTCCGGGAAGGCGTCGTCACGTACAAGATCGCTGCGCACGCCGCCGATCTGGCCAAAGGCCATCCGGGCGCGCAAATCCGCGACAACGCGCTGTCGAAGGCGCGCTTTGAGTTCCGCTGGCGCGACCAGTTCAACCTGTCGCTTGATCCGGAGCGCGCGATCGAGTACCACGATGAGACGCTGCCGGCCGAGGGCGCCAAGACAGCGCATTTTTGCTCGATGTGCGGACCGAAGTTTTGCTCCATGCGCATTACGCAGGACATTAGGCAGTACGCGCATGCGCAGGGGCTTGAAGAAGAAGCTTCGCTGAATAGCGGTATGGAAGAGAAGGCCAAGGAATTCCGCGAAGCCGGAAGCCAAATTTATAGTTGATTTATCCTGGGGCGTTTCTGTCTAAAGTGGTGACAGAAACGCCCCTTTTTGCTACCATAGAGAAAAGCTATCCTTCGTTAACCCTTTAAAGCGTTGAATGGAGTATGTGAGAAATCATATTCTACATATAAATGCGCAATTGACATGTTTACTTTTTCGCATTATGATACGGTTAAAAAGATTTGACCGTTGTCTAATTAAATTCATTTTAGAGAGAAAGAATGAACCGATAGCCGTATCGTATACGGGTCTATGGGTAATTAGAGGGAGGTCGGGTCCATGATGAAGCCGCAGCCGATTTATATCATTGAAGATCTTGAACAACTGAAAACGGTGAGTGATCCACTTCGCGCCAAGGTGCTGCAATTTTTAATCGAGAAAGCGTATACCGGCCAGCAGTTGGCTAAACTATTAGGTATGGCGCGTGCCAAGGTGCATTATCATTTGAATGAACTGGAAAAACACAGCGTCATCACAGTTGTGCGTACGGAGCTGAAAAACGGTATCGTTCAAAAGTTTTACCGTGCCGTCGCTCGCGGTTTCGTACCAAGTGAAAAACTGCTCCCTTACGCGTCCGAGGTAGAGAATTACTACCGGGAAAGAACGTTAAGCGTACTTGCAAATGCTAGACGCAGAGCGATCACTGCACCTGAAGAGGCGTTCCAGATTCCATCTTCAGACCGTTCGCAGTGGCCCATCATCATGACTCAGGTCGAAGTTAAAATGAGCAAGGAAAAATATGCGGAATGGCTCAGAAAGTTTCGCGCTTTGATTTACGAACTCGATTCACAGCAGGAAGAGAATGGGGAATGGTTTTATTTGACTACGGTCGGCTTCCAGACGAATGAGCCGTCTTTTGACCCCGTTGATGAAGAAGAGGAGAGATAAAGATGCTGGATCCAAGACTTACGAAGCTTGCAGATGTGCTTGTGAATTATTCTGTGAAAGCTGAGCCCGGTGAAAATATTTTGATCGAAGCCTATGGCATCGATTCCGCTTTGGTCAAAGAACTCGTGAAGAAAGTCCACGAAGCGGGCGCTCATCCTTATGTCAATCTGCGCGACCATTCCGTTATGCGCGGACTCATCATGAACAGCACGGAAGCGCAAATGCAAACTTGGGCTGATTTTGATGCTTTTCAAATGAAACAGATGCAAGGTTACATAGGCGTGCGCGGCGGCCTCAATAGCTATGAATTGTCCGATATTCCTGCGGATCGCATGAAGCTCTATAATTCAATTTACTATCAACAAGTTCATTTTGACGTCCGTATTAAGGATACCCGGTGGGTCGTTCTTCGCTATCCGACGCCTTCAATGGCGCAGCTGGCCAGCATGAGCACAGACGCATTCGAGGAATTCTACTTCAATGTATGCACAATGGACTACGGCAAAATGTCGAAGGCTATGGATGCGCTCAAAGCGCTGATGGATCGCACGGATAAAGTACGTCTGGTTGGTCCGGGTACTGATCTGACGTTCTCGATCAAAGGCATCGGCAGCATCAAATGCGGCGGTGAAATGAATATCCCGGATGGCGAAGTCTATTCGGCGCCTGTACGGGATTCCGTTAACGGCGTGATCAGCTTCAATACGCCGACTCCGCATGACGGCTTTATTTTCGAGAACATTCGTCTTGAATTCCAAAATGGTAAAATCGTGAATGCAACAGCTAACGATACGGCCCGCATTAATGAGATTTTCGATATGGATGAAGGCGCTCGCTACGTAGGCGAATTCGCGATTGGCGTGAATCCGTTCATCCAGCATCCGATGAAAGATACGCTGTTCGATGAGAAAATCGATGGCAGCTTCCACTTCACGCCAGGCAATTGCTACGACGATGCGTACAACGGCAACAAATCCTCGCTGCACTGGGATATCGTCAACATTCAGCGCCCGGAATACGGCGGCGGCGAAATTTGGTTCGACGACGTGCTGATTCGCAAGGATGGCATCTTCGTTCTGCCGGAGCTGCTGCAGCTGAATCCGGAGAATTTAAAATAGGATATAGAATAAGACAGTTCCCAGAGGTCGGTTGTGACATTCGGGGCTGTCTTTTTTTATTCTTTTTTGTTCAGAATGTTTAGATCCTTTATAGAACTTAATCGCAAGTGCACAGCTGCAGAGGTGTTTTTCATCGTTACAGGGGCGAGTGGGAAATGAAGTCGTGTCTCTAACGATGTTTTGGACACTTACAGACGAAGAAAAAAGCAGTTTTGTGCGCTGAGCGAAGCTGGAAAGATGTTTTTTATCGTAAGAGGCATGTGGGAGGGTGCAATCGTGGCTATAACGATATTTTTCATCTTTCCAGACGAGAAGATGGCGGATTGACAAGACAATACGGCTTTTCTGAGGTGCTGGCGCAACCTCTGTGAAATAAACATGTCACAAAAGTGAAGCCTATTCAGTCTTAAGTTGTTGAATCGGAATTGTATGAGGAGGACGTCTAAAAATGAAAATACTAGTTGCAGGTGCGAGCGGCGCAGTCGGCAGATCGTTACTGCCGCTTCTGGTTGAGGCAGGGCATGAAGTGGTGGGCATGACACGCAATCCGGCCTATGTAGAACGGCTTCAGTCCGTGGGTGTTCAACCAGTACTCGTCGATGTTTTAGATCGCGAAGCTGTATTTGCAGCTCTCCAGGAGACGAAGCCGCAAACCGTAATTCATCAACTCACTTCGTTAAGTGTCAGGAATTTCGCCGATAATGCCAGAATTCGAATCGAAGGGACGCGAAATCTTGTAGACGCTGCACAATCGGTCGGGGTGCGTCGGATGATCGCGCAGAGTATCTCTTGGGCTTACGTACCGGGCGATGGGCCGGCTACAGAAGAGGAAGCGTTGGATTTAGATGCTCCAGCGCCCAGACAACAGACTGTTCAAGGGATACAGGCACTCGAACAGACGGTCGCTGACATGCCGGAATATGTTATCCTTCGCTATGGCTTGTTTTACGGACCTGGCACCTGGTATGCGCCCTCCGGGTTCATGGCTGAACAGGTGAGAAATCAAGGATTGCCTGAAACGGACGGCATCAGCTCATTTATTCATGTGGATGACGCTGCGCGTGCCGCTTATCTTGCGTTGAACTGGCCAACAGGCCCCGTTAACATCGTGGATAATGAACCGGCCCATGGAACGGAGTGGCTGCCGATTTATGCTGCGGCTATCGGTGCTCCGAAACCGCAAGCTCAAGTACCGGGCCAGCGATGGGAAAGAGGGGCCTCAAACGCGAAAGCCAGAGAACAATATGGTTGGGAGCCTCTTTACCCCTCCTGGCGCGTAGGCTTTAGGGACGTTCTTGGATAAGTGTTCTTTAAGGGCCCGATAAGGATCTCAATTCAAAAAATAAAGGCTGTTCTCAGTAGACTTGCTACTGAAACAGCCTATTATTTTTGATAGACAACGTCTCTCATTGGAAATTGTACAATAGAATGTCTACCATAATGGGGAATAAGGATGGTCATTGGAAATCATACAATTAATGAGGGAAATCTCCATTAGAGTAAGTCTATTTGGCTCAATCTACTGTATAAAATCCAATGGAATACCCCCATCATTCCTCAGATCAGCCATTTTTACTGTACAAAATCCAATGAGGAGCGATACAACTCTATTGTCCTACTTCTAAAGAAAGTTATTTTAACCGGTTTTGCCGTTAATCTCCTCTTTCACTTGTTCAACAATCGCTTGGATACTTATCGATCCGAGGTCGCCTTCCCCGCGCTTTCGGACAGAGACGTTGCCAGCCAATTTCTCGCTTTCGCCGATTACGAACATGTAAGGCACCTTTTCAAGCTGAGCCTCCCGAATTTTGTACCCCAGCTTTTCGTTGCGAGCGTCCACTTCGACGCGAATCCCCTCGATTTCCAGCTGTTTTTTCACCTGATACGCATAATCCAGGTAATTCTCGGAAACAGGCAGTATCTTCGCCTGAACGGGTGCGAGCCATAGCGGAAATGTACCTGCAAAATGTTCAGTGATAATCCCCATGAAGCGATCGATGGAGCCATATACCGCACGATGGATCACGACGGGACGATGTTTCATGTTGTCTTCGCCGATATAGGAGAGATCGAATTTCTCCGGCATTTGGAAGTCCAATTGGATTGTCCCGCACTGCCAGCTTCGTTTTAGCGCATCTAGAATATGAAAATCGATCTTGGGGCCGTAAAATGAGCCATCGCCTTCATTTATTCGATAGGAGATGCCGCGCTTCTCCAGCACGTTTTGTAAAGCTTGCTCTGCTTGTGCCCATAACGCTTCCGAACCCATAAAGTCTTCCGGACGAGTAGACAGCTCAATCTTATAGTCGAAGCCGAATACCTGATAGACATGGTCGATCAGTTCAATAACCCGGCCAATTTCTTCTTCGATCTGGTCAGGGCGTACGAACAAGTGAGCATCATCCTGACAAAATGTACGGACACGCATCATGCCGTTCAACGCTCCGGAAAATTCGTGCCTGTGCACTTGGCCAAACTCCGCGATGCGGAGAGGCAGCTCGCGATAGGAGCGAAGACGGTTTTTGAAAATCAGCATATGGCCGGGGCAGTTCATAGGCTTAAGGGCGAATTTTGTACTATCCACATCGGTGAAATACATGTTGTCTTTGTAGTGGTCCCAATGTCCGGATTGCTCCCAGAGCTGGTTATTCATCATCAGCGGCGTGCGAACTTCCTCATAATCGCGTTGTCGTTGCAGATCGCGTGCGAAGTTTTCAAGTTCCGTCCGGATTGTCATTCCCTTTGGAAGGTAGAAGGGCATGCCGGGCGCTTCTTCCGAGAACATGAACAGTTCCAATTCCTTGCCAAGCTTGCGGTGGTCCCGTTTTTTGGCTTCTTCAAGCAGATGCAAATGCTCCTCAAGTTGAGCTTGTTTAGGAAAAGCAGTGCCATAAATACGCTGCAGCATTTGGTTGTTAGCATCGCCGCGCCAATAAGCGCCGGCCACGTTTAACAGCTTAAATGCTTTGATTCTGCCTGTCGACGGCAGATGCGGGCCGCGGCAAAGGTCAATGAACTCGCCTTGCTCATAGAGAGTGATGACGGCCTCAACAGGCAGGTCGCGGATGAGTTCGACCTTTAGCGGTTCTTCGAGCTTCTCGAACTTGGCGATAGCCTCAGCACGACTGACCACATGTCTTACGATCGGCAGGTTCTCCTGGACGATGTTGGCCATTTCCTTTTCAATGGCGGCGAGATCATCAACCGAGAGTGGCTTTTCAATATCGATATCATAATAGAATCCGTCTTCAATAACCGGTCCGATGCCAAGTTTAACGGATTGATGCCCATAAATGCGCTTAATGGCTTGAGCCATGAGATGTGCCGTACTATGACGGTAGATCTCTAATCCTTCCTTGCTGTCCAGTGTGACGATTTCGATGCGGCTGTCTTGATGAACCGGCTGAATCAGATCAACGGTTTTACCGTCAAGTTTGCCGGCAACAGCCTGTTTTCTCAGCCCGGTGCTAATGGACTCCGCTATTTGCTCGATTGTGGTGCCTTGCTTATACCTCCGTATTGTTCCATCGGGTAAAATGACATTGATCTCCATGTTCCAGCCTCCATTTCTTCTTTGTTCATGATTATTTTTGAACGCAAAAAAACGCCTCTATCCACAAAGGGACGAGTGCGTTCAGCTCGTGGTTCCACCCTAATTCGACCTGCAGCATGTCATACAGTGGCAAATTGCCAAAGCAAGCAGATGCAAGGTCCTCATTGGTATCCGTTATCGGGGATAAGACGGTGCCGCTTACTGCCGTTCGAACTCTCAACGGGTTGGGCGCCACGGCTGCAAAGGGGTAATCTCGATCCGGTACAGGAGAAGCTCGCAGCTTACACTTCTCTCTCTGGGCAGCCCGTGAAGGAAACCATGTCTTTGGTCAAAGCCTTACATATGGATTTGGTTCAATACTATAGTATCGTTTGAGCGTAATGTCAAGGGATTCTTTTGAAAAGTTACACTCGGCGCTGCTGCGCCTGATATTGCCGGGGCGGGAGACCGACGGCTTTCTTGAATGTGCGAATAAAATTGGAATAGTCGTTAAAGCCTGCCAGCTGACATGCATCCGTGACTGTGCTGCCTTCCCGCAGCAGCAGCTTCGCTTTAGCGATCCGCTTGAATAGAATATGCTCGTGGATCGTGCTGCCGGTATGCTTTTTGAAGAGTCGGCATAGGTACGAACGGTTCATAAAGACAACCTGTTCCAGTACATCGAGCGATAGATCCTGATCCAGATTTTCATCGATATAGGTTAGGAGTGATGTGAGCTTGTCCGGAATCATAACTTGCTCTTCCTGCTTGCCTTGACTTTGAAACAATCGATTGATGAAGACAAGGAGCTCAATAAATGCAGAGACATACAACACTTCCGAGCCTGCGCGAGCTTGAGAACGGCTGTGAATATCCATACGTTCGTAGAGCTCCATGATGTCGGTGATTTGCTGCGGCGTCAACCTCATTCGATTTTTCTCGCCCAGGACGCGGCTGTTGAAACAATGCAGCAGATCGAATTGAGGGGAGCTGAACGCTTGGATCAGTTTAGGGTTAAAGTGAATGACGATATTCTCGTAGCGCTGCTTTTTGGATTGAAAATTAGGCCTATGCAGCTCATTGCTGTGCATAATGAGGAGGTCCCCATATTGAAGCGGATATACTTGCTTTTCTATAAAGTAATGAACGTCTCCGGTAAGGAAAAAGTAAATTTCATATAAATCGTGATGCCGGTGAAAATCAAGATGTCCCGGATCGTGGGTAACGCCATGCCTGAAATTAATGGCTTGATGTAAGTTTTGGTAGAGTTCTTGCATATGCGGTAATCTCCTTGTTATGGAGTAAGAAAAGCTTCTATTCGGAGCCATCTCCACGATGAATGACCCTGCGTAAGATGTAGCTTTTCATGCCGTTCAGAATGGTTTCATTTCGCTTAAGCACGTTAATGAATTTATGATCTGAAGCGGTCAATATAAGCATACTTTTGCCCAATTATTGCAATGAATACGTTATTATTATACTGCAAAATAAAGGGGAGATAAACCATTTGACGAGGTGAGGGAACAAGATGAAACTATCCGTATTTACCGTGGCTACACCAGACCTGACACCGGAAGAATTGGCAAAAGCGGCCGAGGCAGCTGGGATTGACGGTATTGAGTGGCGTTATAAGGAAGTCCCCGCAGAATTTGCGAATGAAGAGCCTTCTTTTTGGAGAAATAACATTTGTTCCATTAATCCGTCGGCATCGGATGAAGAGCTTGAGCGATTCAGACTTGCCGCTATAGAGCATCGTTTAGTCAATTTAAGCGTGACGCCATATTTGACCTACGGAGATGTTGAGGGTACGGAACGGGCCATGCTGGTTGCGAAGAAAGTAGGCGCGGGTTTCATTCGTGTAGGCGTTCCTGGGTACGATGGACGTAAGAACTACAATGACCTGTTTGCTGAAGAAGTGAAATTCCTGCATAGCGTTCAGGAACTTTCGCAGCAATATGGCGTAAAAGGCTTGGTTGAAATCCATCACAAAACAATCGCGCCTAGCGCTGGTTTAGCGTATAGATTAGTGTCTGGTTTCAATCCGGAGCACGTTGGCGTATTGCACGATGCAGGAAATATGGTGCATGAGGGCTTTGAGAACTTCCGCATGGGCCTTGAGCTGCTCGGGCCTTACCTCGCTCACGTTCACGTCAAGAACACGCAGTGGATACCGACGGGAGAGCGTCAGGACGGTATTGCGCTTTGGACCAGCGAGTGGTCACCACTGGATGAAGGCATCGTGAACTGGAAGAAGCTGCTCGGCGATTTGAAAACAGTCGGCTACGACGGCTATCTGGGCATCGAAGATTTCAGCGGGCAGTATGGTTCGAAAGAGATGCTGCAGAACTTTTCGACGAAAGTGAAGCAGTGGTTGGCTTAAGGGTATTTGGAAAAAAGGGGTCGAGCAGGTGAACTGCTTGATCCTTTTTTTTGTTTTGTCAGAACCGTTTCTGTTGTTGATATTCCGCTGTAAATTTGTGTAAGATGGAACACAACAGAATTAAGAAGGATGTGGTGGGAAGCCATGGTGCGCGTGAAATCGCTTTGGTTGCTGCTGATCTGGTTTCTAGCCGCTGGGACTTGCCTGCTCGTACTCCAAGTAACGGGTGTCTGGTCTCGAGTAGATATGGATTTTCTTAGCGATTGGTTGCGGAATCTAGACGTAGTGGGCGGTCTGCTGTATATTGTGGTCTACACTTTGCGTCCGTTAGTGCTGTTTCCGGCAACACCTTTGACAATATTCGGAGGTTTTGTGTTCGGAGCCTTCTGGGGAACGCTGTACGATATCATTGGAGCGGGAGCAGGGGCGCTGCTTGCTTTTTATATGACGCGAAAATTACTGGGCTTTAGCTTTATATGGCGTCTTTGCGCTTCTGCCGCTTCTATTCCGAAGACGTCAAAAGGTACAGATTCCGGACGATAAGTAGTTTAAGAGGGTCTTATAAAAGAAGGAGCTGTCCGTGACGACAACTCCTTTGTTCAATTCTGTTTCAAAATCCCATACAAAAACAAATCGGTTAAACCATCTGAAATAGATTCAAACCCACCGGGAATATTGAAATTTTCGTCTAGCCGGGTTACTGACCGTTCTAATAGATTTAAATAAAATAATAAGGCTTCATCTTTCACGGACTCGCGGATATGGCCGGATTGTCTGCCTTGTTGAATTAATATCATAAACAGGGGGATGGTTCTATGGAAATAAATGCTGAGCCATTCGCGGAATCTTTCGTCTTGAGCAGCCAGTTTATATATATTACTCTGACGTGCCGTTAGTTTTTTGACAGAGATGATGAGTTTTAATTTTTCAGTGAACGGTAAATCGGTTTCTATGATTTCTTCAAATCGTTGAAGCTGCCGCTCTATTAACTGCAGGATAACCGTTTCTATCAGTTTCTCTTTACTCCCGTAATAATTATAGATGGTTACTTGCGACACGGCCGCTTTCTGGGCAATGTCAGCTATTTTGATGTCATTCAAGTCCAAGTGTAAAAGAGAGAGAGTGGCCTCTTCGATATTTTTCATTTTCTCTCTTGTGCGTTTTGTATACCCGTCCAAGGTGTACACCTCCACTTCTAGTATAACCACTTTTGAAATTTTTATCAAAAATATTTCAAAACATATTTACAAGCGAGCAGGAACTTTGTAAGATTGATTTGAAATAATAACACATCCAAATTTCAAAACTTTTTCACACATTATTCACAAAGATAAATATTTCCAGAATGAAAAAAGCGTGTTATGATAGGTGACGTTGATTATTTCGCATACGAAAGATTCGCGTCCGAAATATTCGGGGGTTCATACAGGGTAGCAAATGCTAAGGGGGAAGTGGTTTGGAGGATGTAAAAAATCTTGTCGCTGATCTGATGAAGCTGCAAAAATTACGCTTAACTCTCACGTATAAGGCGCTCCAACGGGAAGAGTTGACTGGACCGCAGCTGTTTATTTTACGGGAATTGTTCATGAAAGAGCCCAGAAAGCTTGTCGATCTGGCTCAAGCCGTGCAGCTCAGCAACAGCACCGTTTCCGGCATTGTTGATCGGTTGGAGCGAGACGGACTGGTTGAGCGCAAGCGGGATGAGCAGGATCGAAGAGTGGTTTGGATTGGTACGACGAATTTTTGTCAGCAGATGAAGAAGACGAAGGTCGAGGACCTGAATCGAGAGTTTTACGCAGGGCTCGAGGACACATTTACGCCTGAACAAATTGCTATATGCAAGGATGTCATAGGCACACTCATTGCACATATGGAGAAAAAGCTGGAGGGAATGGAATGAAACGAAAACTGGTTTTAGTCATTATTCTTGCCGTTATGGTCGTCAGCGGAGCCGGTATTGGCGGGTATTACTGGTACGAGGGAGCGTATTTCGTCTCGACGGATAACGCACGTATTGCCGGAGATATTTACAGGGTTATGCCACGGATTTCAGGTAAAATCAACTCGCTGGGCGTCAAGGTAGGCGATACGGTTGTGGCCGATCAAATCGTCGGGCAGCAAGATATTACGAATTTATCGAACAGCTTGCTGGATCAAGCTTCCTTGCGTTCTCCGATCGGCGGAACGGTTATCCAAACGGCAGCCAAAGTCGGCGAGGTGGTTTCGCCGGGTCAATCGGTTGCGATGATTGTGGATAAAAACGCGCTGTATGTATCGGCAGACGTGGAAGAAACGAAAATCAAGAAGATTCGGGTGGGTCAGCCCGTAACTTTTGCATTGGATACTTATGGCGGAACCGAGTTTAAAGGGAAAGTGTTCGAGATCGGTCAAGCGACGGCGTCTACCTTCTCTTTGCTTCCGACAACGAGTACGAGCGGGAACTTCACGAAGGTTACGCAGCGCATGAATGTCAAAATATCGATCGACGATCATCAGGGATTTGATCTGGCGCCGGGCATGAATGCTCAGATCAAGATCCACATCAAAGGGGAGTAAGGTGACACCCATGAGAAAACATCTTAACGTAGTATTGTCTTTAAGTGTTCTGGCCGGTTCGATGATGATGGTGAGCGGTTGCGGAAGTACGCCGACAAGCGCTGCCGGAACTCAGGTACCGTCTGTGAAAGTGATAACGCTGGGCAGCACAAATGCTGTAGGCGCGAGCGGTAAATTGGCGGCAGATCAAACCGTACAGGTCGTTTCCAAGATCAGCGGCAAAATTGCCTCCGTGAACGTGGAAGAAGGCGCGAAAGTGAAGAAGGGCGACATCCTTGTGCAAATCGATCCGGAGGATCTGACGCAGCAGCTCGATCAAGCGCAAGCGGGTCTGACGGCATCGCAAGCGAAGCTGGCGGATACGGAAGCGGGCGCACGTTCGCAGGATCTGCAAGCGGCTGCGGCAGCTGTGGAACAAGCAAAGGCGGGCGTGAATCAAGCGGCTGCGGGCGTGACGCAAGCGAAAGCGGCGCTGGATCTCGTAACTAAGAGTTACAACCACGCGAAGAACAGTTTCGACCAAGGCGACGTAACGCAGGATGAGCTGGATAAAGTATCACTGGACTATGATAAGGCCAAGTCGGCTTATGAATCGGCGGTATCCCAGCAGCAGGCGACAAATGCGCAATTATCTGCGGCACAGGCTAAGCTAAGCTTAGCTAAAGAAGGAGCAACGGCCAATACGCTGGAGCAACTAAAGGCGGATGTGTCAGCGAAGCAAGCATCCTTCAATTTAGCCCAGAACGCGGTTAAAAATGCCGGTGTTGTCTCGCCAATCGACGGCGTGATCGTGAAAAAGAGCGTAAACGCAGGGGAAATGGCCCAAGCCGGAGCTCCGCTGCTGACGGTTGTCAGTATGGATCAAGTGAAGGTGGAAGTGAGCGTTCCGGAAGATATGGTGGGTTCGATTAAGCAAGGCGCGAAAGCATCCGTCATCGTACCTAGCATCCCGGGTAAAACGTTCGAAGGTACGATTACATTCGTAAGTCCGGTCTCGGATACGAATAACAATACATTCCCTGTGAAGCTGACGGTAAGCAACACAGACGGCTCTTTACATGCAGGGGCAGTCGCAAGCGTTGCATTCGGAGGAAGCGGCGGCGAGAGTCGAGTGGAGATTCCGAAAGCAGCCGTCGTGCAAAAAGACGGGAAATCGATCGTTTACAAGTTAAGCGGGGATACGGTTCACCCGGTTGAATTGCAAACGGAAGAGAAAAACCAGGATTGGGTGTATCTTAAAGGGCAATCTCCTTTAAATACAAATGATAAAATTGTGCTAAATCCGGGTGACAAGCTGACCGACGGAGCCAAGGTTCATGCCGAATAAAGGGGGCGACACAGATGTCAACAACGGAAGCAGCTTCCCCCGCAGCTGAAATCAAGCCGGAAGAAGAGAAAATCACCGGATACCAGTGGCTGGCGCTGGTGGTGCTCATTCTCGGCACGTTTCTCGCGATTTTGGACAACAGCTTGATGAATGTCGCCATTCCGAAGCTCATGGCAGTCTTTGGTTCAACCTCGACTGAGATCGAGTGGGTCGTGACGGGCTATATGCTTGCTTCGGCGGTCGTTGTGCCGATGGGCGGGTTTTTGTCGGATCGGTTTGGCTATAAAACGACGTTTCTATCTACAGTAGTCGCCTTTGTTATAGGTTCTATCTTGTGCGGAGTTGCCTGGAGCGACACGAGCTTGATCGTTTTCCGCATTATTCAAGGGTTAGGCGGAGGCTTCATCATGCCGGTCGGCATGGCGATGTTATATCAAATCATGCCCCGCAGCAAAATTCAGGTTGCAATGGGCATCTGGGGCATCGCTGCCATGGCGGCGCCTGCCATGGGACCTACGCTCAGCGGTTACTTGGTCGATAATTTCAGCTGGCGGTACTTATTTTACATTAACGTTCCGATCGGGATCATTGCGGTTGCACTCGGGTTTATTATCTTGAAAGAGACGCCGAAGCGCGCAGGGCTGAAGTTTGATTTTACCGGCAGTATCTTGTCTATGATTGTATTCGCAACGCTGCTGCTTGCTTTAACAGATGGTCAATCCGATGGGTGGACGTCTTTGTATATTGTCAGTTTGTTTTTCATCTCTTTCTTTAGCTTTGTAATTCTAATATGGGTGGAGCTTAGCAAGGAAAACCCGATTCTGGACTTCCGGCTGTTCAAGAACCGAGTCTTTACGCTAAGCTTGGCGGCTTCCAGCTTCGTCATGATCTCCATGCAGGGTGGTATTTATATGATGCCGATCTTCATGCAAAATGTAACGGGATTGACGCCGATGCAAACAGGGCTTGTCATGATGCCGCAGTCGATTGCGATGGCGTTCATGATGCCGGTGACCGGGAAGCTGGTATCCAAATACGGCGTTGTACCGCTTAGCGCGCTGGGACTGGCGATTCTTGGCTTTACGACCCTGGAGCTGCATGTGCTCTCACAGGAAACTTCAACACATTGGATGAGCGGTTTGCTCATCATTCGCGGGATCGGGATCGGATTATGTATGATGCCGCTGTCTTCAGCCGGGATGAACACACTCCCGAATCATATGATCGGCAGAGCCTCGTCCGTGTCTAACGTCATTCGTAACGTCATGGCCTCTCTGGGTATCGCGCTGCTGACAAGTATTATGAATAACAGATCGACGCAGTACGGGGCCAGGTTCAACGAAGTTATTTCTACGAATTCACCGGCGTATTCGGATTTCCAAACCAATGTCGTGCATCGTTACATGGAGCTGGGTACGGATTCGGGCTCTGCGGCGAGCGGCGTCATCGGTGTGTTATACGGTTTGGTGCAAAAGGAAGCCCTGACGAGAGCCATCGCCGATACGCTGATGTACTCTGCGGTTCCGGCTTTTATCTCGATCGTATTGGTCATCTTCATGAGACAGAGAAAGAAACAGAAGGAAGCCATGCAGGAAAGTGCGGGATCCGGAACGGAAGCTCAGCAACATGTGATGATCGAAATGTAAGACCATTCAAAATTCTAGGAGTGAACACAACCATGAAGATTCAACTCAAACAAGCGGCGATGAGCCTTGTATTGACTTCTTCGCTTTTGATGGCAGGCGTTCCCGCACTGGCAGACGGGGCAGCCGTATCGCCCGCAGCAGCGGTTTATGATTTGAACGACAGCCTTCACGTTACCATTGAAGGGGTTTATAACGAAAAAACATCCGGTGGCGTGCGCCTGGGCGCCGTCATTCGGGTGAATAATACGAGCGGTCAGACGCTGCGGATTCCGGACCACGAACTAAGAGTAAAAACGGCCGACGGCGTTACATACACGCTTCGTCCTAGCAGCAGCAATGCTCATGGCGTACAGCCGGATTCCGAAGTCGAGTTAACTTACCTGAAAGTCGTGAATCGTCAAACGGAAGTGAGCCTTACTGATTTATCGCTGATTGATGTGGACTATGATGTGTATCCGAAAGTGGAAACCACGCTGTTTACAGCGTCTATCGGATCAACGGTGTGGAACGGCGGCCGATCAGAGCTTAAAGAAGCTGCGTTGTTGAAAAAATGGGGCGAATCGTTCACCATTCCTACCTTGGAATCGCCGCTTCAGTATAAAACCGTCGATTTCACCAGAAGCAACACAAACGAGGGTGCGGACTATGTAGTGAAACTGCTCGTGACTAATCCATCGGATCAGACCGAGACGGTTCCTGCGCTACAATTGGATGGGAAGGCGAAAGCGAACATCTACGCCGGCAAACAGGTAGAAGCAGGTACGGTTTCGCTGGAACCTGGCGAAAGCAAATACATTCATTTTGCTATCCGTGCGGAGATGGATACTATCCTGGAGAGCATTAACGTCTTGACAGCCGAGAGCTTCACGCAAGCCGATAGCGCAGGTGCGGTGAAAACCACCAACTTTGCCATAGGCAAGCTGAACGTTCAATTGCCTGGCTCCAAAGAGGCTGTAAGCAGCTACCAATATGGTACTCCGATTGTTTTCGAAAAATGGAATGACGTTATTAATCAGGATCTGGATGTGTCCTTGAATGAGCTGCATATCGCCGATAATGAGGATCAGGGCAGCAAACTGGCGTTCGCCAAGTTTAAGCTGACAAATAAAGGATTAAGTCCGATTCCTGTTCCAGCGTTCCAAACGGAGTTGTCGAGTAAGGCGGGGTATGATTACGCCGGATCCAGACAAAGCGATGCGCAGAAAACCATTGCTCCAGGAACGTCAACGGTAGTAAGCTACGCTTTCGTTTTGCCTGTTTCCGAGACAAGCGAGACGTTCACCATGAAGCTGCAAAATGTAGTGAATGGCGCTGCTGGCGGCGATTCAACTCCAGCGTATAAATCGACGATCGCGTCCTATCAAGTGGCGGCTCAAAGTGAAGAGGACAGACATAAGATTTCTTTATTTCCATACACTGTAAATATTAAAGATTATTTCTTAGCGCAGATTACTTCGCCGGGTCAATCTCTGGCCATCAATTACACCTACAAACTGCAATTGTACATGGAGCTTGCACGCGATCCTCAGGTACTGGTAGACAACAATTTCTCCAAGCTGAAATTTGAGCTGGTAGACGCTGCCGGCAGCATCCTGGGTTCCAAAACGTTTCCTTTCACAGGCACAGACCGCCTAGTTAACGGAAAGCAAACCTTAACCTTCAACAATCTGACTACCGATCAAATTCAAAGCAACGTGACCGTCAAAGTATACGAAGCGCTGAATACACCTGCAGGTGAAGTCGATCGTCTGATCGCGGAGCTGAAGTAACGAAGAAGGGGACAATGCCGATAGCGGCTTGTCCTTTTTCTTTTGCTACCGGGCAAGGTATAATTTATGGAATGATCCCCACAGATGGGCAGAAAGAAGGGATGAATGTGCTGAAGCTCAGTATTCTCGACCAGTCGCCGGTATCCTCCGGCTTCACGCATAGCGAGGCGCTGCAGCAAACGATCCAGCTGGCTCAGGCGGCAGACCGTCTCGGCTACACCAGATTCTGGGTGTCGGAGCACCACAACTCGGCCGGCCTGGCCGGGTCGTCGCCCGAGGTGCTCCTTTCCACGCTCGCAGCCCGCACGAGCCGCATCCGGCTAGGCTCCGGCGGCGTGCTGCTGCCTCACTACAGCGCCTACAAGGTCGCTGAGAATTTTCGCATGCTCGAGGCGCTTTACCCTGGGCGCATCGACCTCGGCATCGGGCGTGCGCCTGGCGGCACACCGCATACGGCCAAGGCGCTGCGAGGCGTCAGCGCCGATCTGTTCGAGGGACTTGAGCGGTTCCCGGCTCAAGTCGCGGATCTGCTGCGGTTCCTAACCGATTCGGTGGAACCGGGCCATGTGTTCGAGGGCATCCGCGCCACCCCGTTGGTGGACGGAGTGCCCCAGGTTTGGCTGCTCGGCTCCACCGGGCAGAGCGGGGTGTATGCTTCGCAGGCGGGCGCGGCGTTCTGCTTCGCGCACTTCATCAACGGCGCGGGCGGGCAGCAGGCGGTGCGCAGCTACCGCAAGTCGTTCCGTCCGTCCGCGCTGAACGTCGTGCCGCAGGCGACGGTCTGCATTTATGTGCTCTGCGCGGAGACGGACGAAGAGGCGGAGCGCCAAGCGGCATCGTTTGATCTCAGGATTTTGCAGTTTGAAAAAGGGGAGTTTGCCGCCGTCCTATCACCCGAAGAAGCGCTGGCCTATCCGTATTCCGAGTGGGACCGGACTCGCTTACGCGACAATCGGGCGCGAATGATTATCGGCAGTCCGAAGCGGGTGAAGGAGCAATTGCTGGCGTTGGCGGAAAGCTACGAAGTGGATGAAGTGATGGTCGTGGCGGGCGGCTATCAGATGGAAACAAGAATCCGTACATGTGAATTGCTGGCCGAAGCTTTCGGTCTCGGATGACAGCCCCATGGTGTCTAACCCCAATGGTCTGGGCTTGCTGCATTTTATACAGTAAGTTTCGAGGAAAAGGGCTATATATGAAGTGCCACATGCATTTCGTACATTAAAATGAGCTGGAATCAGGTAATTTAGCAGAAATCGGATAAATAACATGCACATTTTGCAGGACGATCTGGGTAAAAAGGGCATTTACTTCAAAACACATGTACATTCTTCAGGAAGTACTAGTAAATTAGGCCGGGCGGACAACAGTTCTGCATGTCCTCTAATATCAAGAGGCCGTGTGGAATTAACCCGCACGACCTCTTGATTGGCTTAACGGCCACGTTTTGGCCGTTTATGAATCTCTTCGGTAACGATGAAAGCGAGCTCCTCGTTACCGAACAACGACAGCACGCCGAGCAGCGTATCGTCCGGCACCTCGCCTGCCTCTTCTTTGGGCACGGTTAGGTCCAGAGCCTGCTGAAGCGCGATATTGTCGGTTTGATCCGGATAAGCACGACGGTACAGTTCGGACGGATCGAGATCGTTATTGATGCACCACTGGGCAAAAACGAGAATCATCATCTGCTCGTCCCGCTGGTAGTTGCGAATAATTTGCTCTTCCATTTCTTTTCTGCTCATAATAGGGTGTATCTCCTTATAGGGCGCGTCGTAAAACCCATCTCCTTCAGGTGTGGGATATAAGGCGCCATCTTTGAAAAAAACAAACAATTGTTCCCATTTGTGGTATGCTAACAATGGGAGGTGGAAGGATGCGCTTGACGTTTAAATACCGACTGTATCCAACTAAAGAACAAAAGAAGAAGATCAAGTTTACCCTTGAACGATGTCGTTTACTGTACAATCGGCTACTAGAGGAACGTATTTTGACATTTAAGCGGGAAGGAAAATCTCTTTCCTACTACGAGCAAGCAAACACGTTCAACGAACGGAAGCAACACATTCCTTCACTTCGCCAAGTTCATTCTCAAGTGCTGCAGGATGTGGGTAAGCGACTCGACAAAGCCTTTCAATCGTTCTTTCGGAGGATCAAGCAAGGTGAGAAACCGGGCTTCCCACGCTATAAGCCACAGCAGCAATATGACAGTTTCACCTATCCGCAAGGTGGGTATAGTATCAAGGGCAACCAACTTCATCTCTCCAAAATCGGCAAAGTTACAATCAAAATGCATCGTGCCATAGAAGGAACCGTGAAAACGTGTACGATCATCGTCAAGAATTCCTGCTACTATGCTTGCTTTTCCTGCGAAGTGGAGGCCAAGTTACTCCCTCCTACGGATGCACAAGTCGGCGTTGATCTTGGCCTTAAATACTTAGCCGTTCCGTCCGTTGGGAAGCCTTTTGAATCGCCAAAATATTTACGCAAGAGCGAAAGCCGATTAAAACAACTTCAACGTGCTGTTTCGCGCAAGAAGAAAGGTTCTGGGCGTCGTAAGAAGGCCGTAGCGCAGTTAGCAAAGCAACACGCGCGAGTTGCTAATCAACGGAAGGATTACACCCACAAGGTAAGCCGCGCACTTGTAAACCGATACGGTTTCATTGCATTTGAACAATTACATGTACAAGGAATGATCAAGAACCGCCGCCTATCCAAAAGCATTGCGGATGCGGGCTGGAGCCAACTTGTCACCTTCACCATATACAAGGCTGAAAGCGCCGGTAGAGCTGTTGTCCAAGTTGATCCACGCCATACATCTCAAGAATGCTCGAATTGCGGCAACATCGTGAAGAAAACATTAGCCGAACGTACTCACCGTTGTTCCTGTGGCTACACCGATGATCGAGATGTCAATGCGGCGAGGAACATTCTGAAACGTGCACTTTGCGTATCGTAACCAATAAAAATTATTAGGCTTGGGCAGAGCCTTCAAGGAGGGGAAAGGTTACGATCCCCGATGATTTGAGAAGCCCACACGCTTCAGTCGTGGGAGTTGTCACAGGTACTGGGTTTATTATAGCGAAAGTATAGGTGCAATCACAATGATTAAGAATGAGAAAATTAAGGCTTCCGAGGTGCATGTAACCGGATTGCACGGGGAAGACCTCGGTATTATGCCTACAGCTGAAGCGCTTGCGATGGCAAAGCGGCTTAAAGTGGATCTGGTCTGCACGTCACTGATGAGCAGTCCGCCGCCCTGCAAGCTGATTGGCGCAGGTCTTGCTAAACAGGAAGCGCTGCAGGAGAAACAACAAGCGCGCAAACGCGAGCAAGGGCCGAAGGTGAAAGAAATCCGGCTGACGCCGCAGATCGAGGATCACGATCTGGAAACGAAACGTCTGCAGGCAGAGCGCATCCTGCAATCCGGCGACGCCGTGCTGCTGGTCGTGAAGATCAGCGGCAAGGAAGGCGCGCAAGCGAAGGCGCTGCTGGAGCAGCTGCTCCGAGATTTGAGTCCGCACGGTCAGAAGCGGACAGGCATTCAGCTTAGCGGCAAGCAAGCTGCCGTTCAGTTGGATCCGCTGTGAAAGCAAGGCCGGGATATAAAAAGGATGGATTCCTCACCGACGAGGCAGTCCATCCTTTTTTCATCTATACCGGCATTCACGCCTTTTTAACGAATTCAGATTTTAATTTCATAGCTCCAAAACCATCAATATGGCAATCAATATCATGATCTCCATCAACCAAACGTATATGCTTTACTTTTGTACCTATTTTTACGACCAATGAACTTCCTTTTACTTTAAGGTCTTTAATCACGGTGACGGAATCGCCATCGTTTAACACATTTCCATTGGCATCTTTGAAAATCTTTTTATCTTCATGATTTTCAGTTTCTAATTCTAAAGTCCACTCATGCGCACATTCGGGGCAAATATAAAGATTTCCATCTTCGTAAGTGTATTTTGAATTGCATTTGGGGCAGTTTGGCAAATCCAACATCGTTTCTTTCCTCCTAGGGTGTTCTTTATATTGCTTTATACTGCCATAGTCATCTTATATTAACAACCCTTCCTCAAGCTTTTTCGAGAAGTCCTCTTTTTCCAACGTATCGCAAATCATTATATAGCAGTGTGTAATATAGTTATCAGATATATATTGACTCGATATATGTTATATGTTAAATTATGTATGATCCAAACCAAGCATAATCGAACCAGGAGGCATACAACATGACAAGTCAGGATGTTATTTTAGGCATATTAATGAAACAAAGTCGTTCCGGGTATGACATCAAGCATTTGCTGGAGTCGGTTTTTTCTTATTTCTATAATGCCAGCTATGGCACGATCTATCCGACACTTAGCAAGTTGGAGAAGGATGGCTTAATTACAAAGGAGAGCGTTCTGCAAGAGGGTAGGCCGAATAAAAATATTTATTCCATTACCGATGAGGGGCGCAAACATTTTAGGACGTATATGTATAGCCCTATGCAAGCGAATGAGTTTAAGTCTGATGCGATGATCCGTTTGTTTTTTGGAGAGTTCGTGGAGCCAGAGGTGATTATCGGCTATCTTGAACTCGGCATCGAGAAAACGAAGGAGACGCTCGCCAGGCTTAGGAAGAATTATGAAGAATGGAAAGCAACCATGTCCCCGACGCAGGAAATCTGCATCCTGATCGGCATTGAGAACAGTGAAAGCCTCTTGGGAACACTGGGAAACGGTTTAGATAAATTTAAAAAGCTAAATCAAGGAAAAGAGGTAGGGAAATCATGAATAACAAACGGGCAGGATTCATCATTCTAGCCATGGCGCTGGGGCTGTTGATGTCTGCACTGGACAATACGATTACGTCGGCTGCAATCAGTCACATTATTAGTGACATTAATGGCTTCGACAAGATCAGTTGGGTGTTCACGGCTTATATGCTGGCCTCCACCTCTACGATGCTTGTGTTCGGGAAGATGTCGGATATGTTCGGCAGAAAACTGTTTTATTTGATCGGTATTTCAATATTTCTGATCGGTTCGGCGCTGTGCGGTACTGCACAGGATATGACGCAGCTAATTATCTATCGAGCGATTCAAGGAATTGGCTCAGGTGCGATATTTCCGATCAGCTTCACGATTATTTTTACGATATTCTCCGATCCGAAACAAGCGGCCAAACTTTCCGGCGTTTTCGCTGCCATCTTCGGTCTATCGTCTGTTGCAGGCCCGCAGATCGGGACTTTTCTTGCGGAGAATTGGGGTTGGCGCTGGTGCTTCTATGTCAACTTGCCTTTAGGCTTGCTTTCTTTCATTGTTCTGTTGTTAGCCCTGAAAGAATCCCGTTCGGATCGGCGTCCGAAGATCGATTACCTGGGTACGTTCTTCCTTATCATTAGCACGGTTTCGTTGATGCTCGCTTTGGAATGGGGAGGTAAGGATTATGCGTGGGGATCGTGGCAAATTATCGGCATGCTGGCTATTGCCGTTGTCGTTGGAGCTTTGTTTATTGCGGTAGAACGCAGGGCTCAAGAACCGGTGCTTCCGCTGCCGTTGTTCAAAAACCGGATGGTGCTCGGCATGGTCTTGGCCTGCCTCTGCCAAGGAGCCATCATGTTCTCGGCGATTGCTTACTTGCCTGTTTTCTCAACGGCAGTTCTCGGGCAGCCGAATTCCAACGGACTTCTGACTCCGATGATGTTCTCCTTAATGGTGGGAGCTGTGTCCTCCGGCTTCTTCCTGCGTTTCTTCAGCTTCCGTACGGTAATCGCATTTAGTATGATAGCTGGTGTTGTTGTCGGTTATTTATTGAGCGTTGTCAGTCATGACGCGACAAAATGGTATATGATACTGCTTATGGTTATTCTCGGAGCCTTCGCCATCGGACCGCTCATGAGCGTTGCACAAAATGCGGTTGCGATTAGTGTAGATCGTAAATACATCGGGGTTAGCTCCTCCATTGTCGGCTTCTGGCGCAGTATTGGCGGGGTGCTCGGGGCTTCAATAATGGCAACTGTTGTGAACAACAACTACAAGAGCCTGATCCAATCCGGTGCTGAAGATCATCATATGCCGCTTGATCAGTTGGCGACCCTGGGGAATCCGGATCAATTAATCCGCGCCGGCGCGCAGCTGCCTAAAGATACATTGGATTTTATGCGAGACACTCTTGGAACGGCCATTAATCATGGCTTCATCCTTTGCATCGTGTTCGGAGTGATTGGCTTATCAGCCGCTTTCATAGCGGGTCCGCTCCGCTTCGTGGCGCCTGTTCAAGGCGCAGACGCACAGCCAAAGGAAGAAAGTACGGTCCCGCATACGGTCTAATCTTCCCCTCCCGGAGACGGAGCGAATAAGTCACCTCAACTCATACTCAAAAAAGCCCCTTGCGCCATTGCTCATAACAGCAATGCTGCGGGGGCTTTACTTCATTTTATGGATGATAATTTTCTGTAACAGTAATGGCTTGCGAACCCATGGCCTCCCATACCGTCTTAAAGCCCCAGAGGTTGTACGTTTCTTGCTCGCCTGTCATCGGATCGTTCAGGTAGGCGTGATCATCGTCCCACCCTGTCAGGAGCAGGGCGTGTTCCGGATCGTACCAATCGATCAGAGTGCCATCGGCATCCTGCCATTCATCCTCCAAAAAGGGGGAATCCATATGTTCGGTAGCCCATACCATGACAGGTCGCCCCGACTTCACGGTTTCAAGCAAATCGTCCAGCGACGAGCCTGTGATGTCCTTGATTTGCCCAGGCAGGTAATGATTCAGTGTATCGGCGACTGGTTTATGGTAGATCCCAAAACCTACCCCGAACGGATCGCCAACGAATACCTGTTCAGGATTCGCCCCTACCCAAGCGCCGTCATCGTTGACCTGGGGAAGCTCACCTTTGGGCAGCGCTTTGGCCACTTCCTCTTTAGTAACGGTAACTCCGGCCCAATTCAGCAGCATGGTAGCGGCTACGGCCTCGCAGCCGTTCGGCAATTCGGGAAGTTGAGAGAGAGCCGCCACGTCAGGAATTTGATAGTGATGGGGATCTTCATCGGAATAAGTCATATTTGGCTGAGTCAGAAATAAAACAGCAAAGATAATCAAAATTGAGGTGAATTTCCCTTTCACGCGTTTCGCCCCCATCTATGATTTTTACTATTATAGTAGTTGACGCTATCAAACTTGGCATGATATAAATTATGTAGGTAAAAAGTCCTATATAAACATCGTTGTTACATATATTACTTCCATAAAGAGATAAAGGCAAACTTGACGAAAGTCAAGGACGCAAAACTAGAGGGGCTACACGATTCACTCGTATGCCAGCCAGTTTCCGCTTTAGGTCGATTAAGAAACCTTAAGCAAGGTTTCTTTTTTTCTTCTTATGGATGGCCTACCAACACTCGAGGTGCAGCAACATGATAACTTTTGCAACGTCAATCGTGCTCTATATCATTCCTATTGTTTTGTTGTTGCATATGGCGGTAGAGGTATATCAAAGAAATCCCTACGGCGGTTTGAATAAAATCGCTTCTACTTTTTTCGTGCTGACTGTGGTTCTGATTGTAAGCAATTTCGTGGTACGTATCGTTCCTCCGGTGTACGAGAGCCGGGTCATCCTTTGGCTTTACTATTTTCCGGCTTTTATACTAATGTCAGTGGCGCTTCATTTTTGTATAAGAATGACGGGGAGGTTCCAGTCCCTGCCCAAATGGCTGCTGCTTGTGATTTGTTACGGACCCGTGGCTTTAGGAAGCATGCTTTTCTTTCCTTTATCCTGGATATCGGTTGAGATCATCGAGAGCGTTACTTGGAAGTATGAGAGGAATAGCAAGGCACTCGAACTGATAATGCTTGGAAGCAGCTTATATACAACGGTGACCGGCCTATTGCTGGTTGCTGCCGGTTTTCACTATGTGAAAACATACGATTTGAATTTGAAAAGAAAGCAAATCCGCACGATTTTTCTAGGGTCACTGGCGGCTAACATCTGGCAGCTGCTTTTTTTCTTTTATCAACGACTTCCCTTTTTACCGGCATATGTTCACTATCCGGACTTGGGCTTATTCTCTTTTCTTTGGTTTGCCTGGTTTCTAAAGAAGGCGATGACCAAGTATGACTTTTTGCCATCCATTGACCGCAACTATCAGCAGCTTTACGATTTATCGCCCTTGTCCATTCTTGTGATTAATCAGGACGGCATGATCAAAGATTTGAATCCGCAAGCGGCGCAGCTCTTGGAACGATCGCCGAGCGAATTGCTGGGGCTGCATATCGAACAAATTCTGGCGGCCGAAGCAGGGAACTCGGCAACGGGTCTATTTTGTAACGAAATAACGCAATGGGTTCTTCAAGGGAAATATGCCCTTGTAACTAGCAGCGGGAAGGTTAAGCATGTAAAGGTAGAAATCCAGCATATGGAATCCCAAGGCGATCTGTTGTACTATATCGTGCTGACCGATACCACTCAAAAAAAAGCGGCGGAAGAAAGAGTAAGCATCCTTGCCTATTTCGATACCGTAACAGGCATCGGGAACCGCTTGCAGTATATAAATCAAATGAATACCTTACTCACACAGGGGGATCCGCCCCCTTTTGCCATTATGCTGGTAAAGGTGGAGGATTGCAATCCCACGAATGACATAACGGAACCTGATGCGGGAAATAGGAAGCTGCAGCATATAGCTGATCGGCTAAGGAAGTATGCACCGGAAAGCGCACTTATAACGAGGTCGGGCTGTGATGAATTTGCTTTGATATTGCCAGATATCGTTGAAACATATTCACTTGCCACGTTGGCCGGTTATCTAATCACTAACTTGGAAGAACCCATGATCTCAGCCAGTGTGGGCATTTGCACGTATCCGGAACATGGATTGCAGGCAGAGGAACTTCAGCAGGCTGCCGAATTGGCTATGTATCAGGCGAAAAAGCAAGGGATGAATCAGATCGTTGTCTATGAGAAATCCAATCAAAATGTGAAACAAGATGCATCTATTAAAAATTTCGAAATTCGAAAAGCGCTGGATGATCGCGAGTTCATTCTGTATTATCAGCCTCAAATTGAGATCCATTCCGGACGTATTCTCGGCGTCGAGGCGTTGATCCGCTGGATTCGTCCAGGGATCGGGTTGTTGTCTCCTAACGAGTTTATCGGGACTGCTGAGAAAACGGGACTGCTGGCCGACATCGACCAATGGGTATTGGATACCGCGTGCAAGCAGCTTCAAACCTGGATGGAGGACGGGATGCAGCCACTAGTTATGTCGGTCAATTGTTCTGCACAGCTATTATTTGATCCGGGTTTCCCGGAACGGTTAGCGGAGACGCTGCGACGCACGGGACTTGATCCTGCTTGTCTCTGCTTGGAAATAACCGAGATCACAGTGATGTACGGAAACAATGACATTATGAGCATATACCGATCCATCTTGGAACTTGGCGTCAAGCTCTCGATTGACGATTATGGAAGCGGAAGTATGGCCATGGGTGTCATAGAGCAGATAGGCGTAGATTCTATTAAAATCGATCGTTCCTTTACCAATGAGATGCATCTCAATGACCACGAACAGAAGCGAGTCCGCACCATCATCGCGAGATCTCATCTTTTAGGCCAACGCGTCATCGCTAAGGGTGTGGAAAATTACGAACAGTGGGAAATGCTATCCCTATTCGGCTGCGATGAGATACAGGGGTATTTTCTAAGCAGGCCGCTTGAAGCCCGGGAGTTTGTCAGATTTATGCATCAAAAGCTGTTCACAGCATGACCTCATGGCGCATAAGCTCATAGAATAGGGTAAAATGGATTGTACAGACCCGTTATATGGATTTGAGGGAGAGCTATGAACAAACACGAGGCTGAGAAAAAAGCGTTGGAACAAACGGCGATTGACATATTTCTCGAATTGTATAATTTAAACAATGAACAACCACTTAGACTTGTCAGACAGCAGGAAAAGCCGGACGCTTTACTTGAAGATGCGCAGCAGAACGGCATAGGTTTGGAAGTAACGCATTTATTCTATGATGCGGAAGAAGCGAGGCTGATGTCACGTTCCGAGCTTCCTAAGCCTGGGATGGAAGGGCTCGATCAATTCATTAAGGTCATTAATGATCGGGTACGAAGCAAGGAAGAGAAATTCAAAGATTATTCGCATGAATATCCCTGCATGCTGCTTATTCGCAATATCTCTCTGCTATTCGGCATGTCCGATGTGCTGGGCAAAAAGCATAAGCTGGTGCTGCCGCGCGGTCATTTCACAAAGGTCTGGCTGCTATCCAGAGACTTTACGCCCGATTGGCTGCTGGTCAATTTATACGAGATTGAGGGGTAATGAATCGTGTTCGAGCATATAAGGCGAGTAACGAAAGCTTTGGATCATGCCCAAATCTCCTATGCCATAGGTGGAAGCGGATTATTATTCAGCCTGGAGCTGGTTGATCGCATGAACGACTGGGATATGACGACAGAGGCTCCGCTGGATGCGCTTATGGAGGCTCTAATCCGAGAGGAAGTGCGGCTGCAGCATAGCGGCGACTTCCCCTTTGTCAGCGATTATCGCGTTCGCGTCCTGACGGAAGGGAAGCCGATAGAAATTATTGGGGGTTTCAAAATTCATACGGAAACCGGCATTGTTCGTATTCCAAGCGTTTCTGAGTCAAAATGGAACGGGCTGGCCATAGGCAGTCCGGCTGCATGGGCAGTCGCCTATGACCTGATGAACCGTCCAGTCAAGGCAGATCTGTTATGGCATTATATGGAGCAGCACGGCGATGCAACTGTTATCCATCAACTCTTAAAAGAACCCTTACCAGACCGGATCAGGCGTAAGCTCTTGGATTCCTGATTTCCCGTATAATGGCAGCCGTTATGGCATACATATAAGTTTGTCCAAAGCTTAAGGGAGGGGAATCCAGTGAAACGCTTATACATTTGGCTGCTTATCGGTTTTGGTTTGTACGCCATAGCGATTAGTTTATATTTGCTGCAAGGAGATTTATACAGCATCCCCAATGCGCTCAGTGGAACTGTGGCCGACCCGCATACGTTCATGACAATTCAAGAAATCGAACAATCCGAGTCCTTATCTCGCATTCGTTCGCTGGCTTTTTTCATCACCTCGCCGCTGCAGATGGGACTCCTGCTGGTCCTGTTAGGGATTGCCGTAAAATTTCGCAAGGCGGCTGAGGCGTGGTTTCGGCGGCCTTTTTTGCAGATGATCGTTTTCGTGCTGATTTTTACTTTATTATTGGACGTGCTTTTCCTGCCGATCGATTATTTCCTGCTCCGGGTTGATCGAGCTTACGGCATATCGAATGAAACGATGGCGATGTTCTGGGACGATCATGCCAAAGATTTTCTCCTAAACAGTGTGGGGACGATTGTGATGGTCTGGATCTTCAGGTGGATTCTTGGGCGTAGTCCCGAACGCTGGTGGCTGTGGTTTTGGATGGCTTCGATTCCGCTTATTCTTTTTGTGACCTTTATTCAACCTGTTGTGCTGGATCCGCTTTATAACGATTTTCAACCGCTCAAGAATCAAGAGTTGAAAGTGCAGATTCTTAACCTGGCAGCAAAGTCGCATATCCCTGCAGATCAAGTTTACGAAGTCAACATGTCGGAACGTACGAATGCCATTAATGCTTATGTGAACGGAATCGGAGGAAATGCGCGGATTGTGCTCTGGGATACATTTCTGAACAAGCTGCAGCCGGAGGAAATATTGACCGTAATGGCTCATGAAATGGGGCATTATGTCGAGAAGCATATTTATTTTGGAATCGCATATGGCATTGCGCTTAGCCTTCTGGGTTTCTGGCTTGCTTTTCATGCTTATCGCTTTTTCCTTGCGCGCTGGGGTTCGCTCTGGGGAATTACCGGGGAAAGGGATTTAGCCGCACTGCCGGTCTTACTGCTTATTGTAACTCTGATGAATTTTGCTTCTGCTCCAGCCCAAAATGCATTTTCACGCGTCATCGAGCACCGGGCAGATGTCTATTCCATGAAAATGACGAGAGACGGCACTTCAGCCATTCATGCATTTCAAAAGATTGCCAAAGAGAATCTGAGTCCGGTCACGCAGCCGAAGCTCGTGCAATGGTTTCGCGGATCGCATCCGACGATTCTGGAACGTATTGAGTACTTTAAGCAATTTGCAAGGTGACCCCAGGTGGTAACAGGAGGTAGCAACCCGGGGAAAACGTAAAAAGCATGAATCTTATCCGATTAGCCGGACAGGATTCATGCTTTTTTTCATTGTTAATCGTTTCTTCGCGTCATTTGCTGCCAGACGGATCCCTCAGCTGCATGGCCGCCTTCGATGCGCTCGAGCGCAATCTTCACCTGCATGCGCACCTCGAACTCGGGGTCGTCTACAGCCGCACGCAGCGCATCGATGACTGATTCGTCGCCGACCTCGTACAGAAAGCGGGCGGCCCGCCAGCGTACGAGCTTGTTGCGGTCTTTCAGCGCCTTCGCCATGGCCGGTATGGCGGCAGGATCGCCGATGTCGGACAGCGTATCGCCCGCTGTCCGGCGAACCGCAGGTGTATCGTCCTCGAGGGCGCGATACAAGTAAGGCAGTACCTCGGGCTCCTTGATGTCCCCGAGGTATACGGTCGCCAGTCGACGGATCGACGTGTTCTCGTCCTGCAGGGCATGGACGAGAAGCGGCAGCGTCGCCAGCGACGGCTGGATCTTCTGAAGCGCGGCGTAGCGCAGCTTCCAATCGCTGTGCCGCAGCTGCTCTGCCGCTGCGGCTGTGTCAAGTAGCCCCGCGTCTTCGTCAGCGGGGGATGCGTTTGGGGTCTCCTGCATCGCAAGGGAGACCAGGCTTTCGACGCGGGCGTCATCGTAGGAAGCGTCCAGCTCCTGGACGACTTCGCCCGCGATGTCTTTGAGCTCGCCGTAGCGTACGCCGAGCTCTTCGAGCTTCCGCTCCTTGATCAGGTTCGGCGATGCCGTACCTGCGCGGACCGCGGCTTCAGTGAAGCGCTCCGGCATCGCCGCGCGCACTTCTTCGGCGCCGGCGCGCACCCGCACCTGGAGCGGGATGCCGCGGAACGTCTGCAGCAGCACCTGCGCTTCGCCGAACGCCGCATCCGTGGCGGCTTGCTCAGGCTGCAGGTCGCTGCCGGCAGACGGCTGCGCTTCGCCGAACAGCTCACGGGCTTTGGCGAGTATAAACTGCCAATCGCCCTTCGGGTTACGATCCACCGCAACGAAATCTGCGGTATGAAAAATGCTGATAACCCCTTGTACGGCGAGCAGCTCTCGAATTTCTGCCGGTGCGCTTGCGCTGTTACCTTTCGTATAGGTCATTCGCACCCCGGTAGGGAGGGATTCATCCATATTCAGCTTCATCGAATTAGGGCTGGGTGTTGGTTCTATCGATACGATTTTCATCGGTAAGCATGCTCCTTTCTTTTATGGGCAGAGAAGGGTTATACGTGAAAAGACCCGGACGCCGCTGACGTCCAGGCCTGATAAAAGGCAGTTGCTGCCGCTTAATCCAGATCTAATAAATTGCGATTCAAGTATTGGTCCAACGTTTTGGTCAGATCGAATACGGTATGAGCGAGGTCTACATTTTCAAAGACATGGTCGCATTGATCACGGAAGGCCATTTCTTCTTCGTAGTGAGAAAGATATTTGGAGATCATCTCTTCGGAGTCGCCGCTTTCCCGCATTCTTTGGGCCAAGGTATCTTTGTCCGCGTAGATAAAGATTTGAACCACATGCTCGCCATAAAGCTTTTTGAGCGTTTGCGCGCCAAAACGGTTCAAAATTAAGTAAATGCTTCCGCTTTGCTGAAACATGTGCTCGATATCTGTGCTCTTAATGCCATACAAATGATCATTAACCGTGCTGACTTCGATAAATTCGTTGCCCGCTTGCGCTGCCACAAACTGAGCAGGGGAGATAAAGTTATAGTCTTGACCGTCTACTTCGGTTGCTTTTGGAGGCCTTGTCGTGTACGAGATGACTTGTTTCATGCCGAGGGTTGAACCTGACATTTCCGCTACCGTTTTGCGGCCGGCTCCGTGCGGGCCCGTAAATACAAAAATCATTTCTCTTTCCTTTAATGCGTACATGGAACATACCTCCTTATTTGGTGAAATAGTGGGGGGTAAATCCTACGTGCGAGCTCCGGTATGAAACGATTTTTGCTTAAGTAGGATCACTTCCAGATGGTGCTTAAGCTTTCTATGAGAAATAAGAAAGACATCTGGTCGAATAGATCAATAGCAATCGTTATATCCCAACCTCCGAAGATGAGGGTACTTATATTTTACAACTTTCACGGGAAGCGGTAAAGCTTTGTCATGAAAACGCTTTTTTATCTAGCGTTTTCCACCGCGGCCGCCGCGATCGTTACGTCCGCGAGCTTGCCCCCGCTCAGCGCCGGCATACTTGCCGTATGGCGAGCCGGTATTTTCGCTCCGATTCGCGCCTCTCGTACCACGGGCTGCCGTGTTTCCACGACCGAAAGCCTGGCCGCTACGTTCCGCGCTTCCTGCTTTTTCGCTGCTCCGCGCTCCGCCACGTTCAACGGCTTCCCCGCGCCCCCAAGATTTCGTAACGCGAGCCTTTGCGGCACTCATGTTATCGTTACGCGCAGAGTCGCTTCTTGCACCGACACTCTCGCCCCGCACGCCGCCTCTAGTTCCACGCTCCGCGCCAAAGGCTCTCTCGCCGCCGCGAGTCGCGCCGCCTCTAGCTCCGCGCTCCGCACCGCCGGCTCTCTCGCCGCCGCGAGTCGCGCCGCCTCTAGCTCCGCGCTCCGCACCACCGGCTCTCTCGCCGCCGCGAGTCGCGCCGCCTCTAGCTCCGCGCTCCGCACCACCGGCTCTCTCGCCGCCGCGAGTTGCGCCGCCTCTAGCTCCACGCTCCGCACCACCGGCTCTTTCGCCGCCGCGAGTTGCGTCGCCTCTAGCTCCGCGCTCCGCGCCAAAGGCTCTCTCGCCGCCGCGAGTTGCGCCGCCTCTGGCTCCGCGCTCCGCACCACCGGCTCTCTCGCCGCCGCGAGTTGCGCCGCCTCTGGCTCCGCGCTCCGCACCACCGGCTCTCTCGCCGCCGCGAGTTGCGCCGCCTCTGGCTCCACGCTCCGCACCGCCGGCTCTTTCGCCGCCGCGAGCGGCTCCTCTGCCACCACGGCCTCGCTGCTCTTGCGAACCGCGCCCGCCTTTGCGTGCAGAGCCTCTGCCTTCGCTTAAGTAATCTTCTTCCGTCATTGCTCTCACCCGGCGCGGCTGTTCCTTACGTCGAAGCGACATTTTGATGCCTTTTTCTATAAGCTCAATATGGAACATATCTCTCGGCGTAGCAAAGGTCACGGCTACACCTGTTTGCCCCGCGCGGCCGGTTCTGCCGATTCGGTGAATATAGCTCTCCGCGTCCTGAGGCACGTCATAATTGAAGACATGCGTGACACCCTCGACGTCAAGACCGCGTGCCGCAATGTCCGTAGCAACCAGAAGTTCGATTCTTCCTTCTCTGAACCGTTTCATAACTTGCTCACGTTTGGCTTGGGACAGATCGCCATGCAGTTCATCCGACATCAAGCCCATGTCCTGCAAAGCTTCATTTAATACGGAAGCTCTTCGCTTCGTCCGGCAAAAGATCATAGCCAAATAAGGCTTGTATTGTTTAATCGACTCAATTAATGCATCCTGTTTGCCGCGATCCGTTGTCTGAACCAGCACTTGTTCAATCTCGGTTAAAGTTACCTGTTTGCTGGCGATCTGAATTTCTTTTGCTTCCTTCATATAAGCTTTGGACAGGTTGCGTACCTGTTGCGGCATTGTGGCCGAGAAGAGCAAGGTTTGGCGATGAGAGGAGGTCTGCGCAATAATATCCTGGACTTCATTCAAAAAGCCCATATGCAGCATTTGGTCCGCTTCATCTAATACAAGCATTTTCAGCTTATAGAAGTTAATCGAGCCCCGGCGCAGGTGATCCAGCAACCTTCCCGGTGTTCCTACTACTATATGTATGTTACCTTGCAGCTTTCTAAGCTGCCTTTCTACATCTTGCCCGCCATATGCCGCCAAGACGCTTGCTCCTGTTACAGGTGCGAGCTTTTGCAGCTCGCTGCTGATTTGAATGGCAAGCTCACGGGTAGGCGTGAGGATCAATCCTTGAACATCGGGCTTCTCCACATTAATCATTTCCAGCATCGGCAGAACGAATGCGAGGGTTTTACCTGTTCCTGTTTGCGCTTGCGCAATTACATCCGATCCGGTTAATAAAACCGGGATCGCTTCTTTCTGAACGGGAGTCGGTTCTGTGACTCCACTTGCTTGCAGTACTTGTACAAGACGATCTCTAATGCCTAATGAGGCAAATCCATTTGACATGGTAATTGGCCAGCTCCCTTTTTCCTACTTAATTAGAGTTGTTTAAAAAGTCGACTTTTTAAAATTCCTATTTATTGCAGACGATCCCCTCATTCTACAGGAATGCCCGGCAAATGAAAACAGGAGCTGGCCGTAAGTATCCAGACGGATACTATTTATATAGAAGAAAGGCCGCTATACCGATTCAAAATTTTAACGATCCGGAAGCACTTGGGCTGTGCCGAAGACATTTTCGACGGTCTTATTGAAATCCGTCAGCAGCGGCATTAAAGAATTACCCTTCCAGCTCTCCTGCGCATAGTTATTCATTTTATTCAGAAAATCACGATTAGCGGATATATACACATCCATTAGGTTGGGCTGCAAGCTGCGGATTTTCTCTGCGATGGTTTGTTTGAAGCGATGCGAGAGCAAGTCATGATGAACGGCCGTTTCATAATTATTAACGCCTTTATTCAGATCATTCGAAGACATGGTATCATCATGAGGCGCCCGATCATTATAAAAACCTTTGGTTGTCCCTTGATTGTTTGTCTCCAGGGTCGTCCCTTTCGTGCCGGTCGCTGTGCGGTCGATCATTATCGCTACATATGCATTTTGATCCGTCGTCATGACGATGGCCGTATTGACTCCATTCAATGCATTTAACTGATTGGAGAGGAACTGGTTGTACTCCAGCTTTTTATTATTGTGGGTGACGGGTCCGGCGAGCTGCTGAGTCTGGTAGGCTCTCTCAGATTCTGTCGAACCTTGCGAAACGTTTCCGAAATTAGTGTGATCCGGACTTCTTCCATATTCTCTTCCTTTTTCAGCACATCCGGATAAAAGCAGCAGAAGGAATATCATTCCATAAATCGGAAAACATAACTTTCTGAGCATAATAAACAGACCTCCCATTTATGTCGTTATGTCATTAGGATGGGATGTTTCCGGTCTTTTATTCGCCTGTTCAAATATACGCATTTATGCATAAAGAGGTGGTTGTATGGAAATGACGATGAAGGGAAAATATATGGCTGGAGAGCGGTTTAAGAACAATTTGTGAACTTCTCTACAGCGATTGACAAAAACTTTTCACGAATTTATATTTAATAAAGTGTGATTTTGGTAAATTGACATGTGCGTGGCCTTTGTGGTAAAAATATTGGTTTGAAAAGTGGGGTTGATACAATGAGTCGATGGAAAAAGATGTGGCGTCTAATACCCCTTTTTGCGGTGATGACGTACTTGCTAACGGGATGCGGAGACCCGACCCTTTCTGCTTTGAATCCGAAAGGTCCTGTAGCAGAAGAGCAGCTTTTCTTAATGAAATTAAGTCTCTTTATCATGATTTTTGTCGTAATTGTCGTATTTGCAATTTATTTGTATGTGCTGGTGCGTTTTCGCAAACGTAAAGGCGATGACAGCATTCCTAAACAAGTTGAAGGTAACCACGTGCTGGAGATTATCTGGACCGTTGTTCCGATTCTGTTGCTGCTAGTCCTTGCCGTACCTACAGTGTCCTACACGTTTAAGCATTCAGCTAACCACACAAAGGACAAAGATGCCATTCATGTGAAAGTAACTGCACATCAGTTCTGGTGGCAGTTTGAATATCCCGAATTAGGTATTTCTACAGCTCAGCAACTCGTTATACCTAAAGGCAAAACGGTCGCCTTCGAGTTATTGTCTGCCGATGTTAGCCATGCTTTCTGGGTGCCGTCTCTAGGCGGTAAAGTCGATACAAATCCAGGAGCCATAACTAATACCTTATACTTGCAAGCTGATGAAATTTCTACTTTCCAAGGCAGATGCGCGGAGCTTTGCGGAGCTTCTCATGCCTTGATGAACTTTACTGTAGTGTCTAAGAGCGAAGCTGATTTCAACGCTTGGGTAACCAAAATGAAAACGCCTGCTACAGTGCCTGCAACTGCACAAAAAGGTGAAGAGCTCTTCAAAGAAAATTGCATGACATGTCATGCTGTGAATGCTAACGGTCCTGGTGTTGCGCCGAACCTTAAAGGTTTCGCAGATCGCGATACGCTCGCAGGTATTCTGGAGCACACTCCTGAGAAAATGGCATTGTGGATACATAATCCTCAAGAACAAAAACCGGGCAACAAAATGCCGGCCTTCGGTAAAGAGGCAGGCGGCAAGCTCGACGATGCCCAAATCAAAGACATTGTTAATTACTTACAAACTTTGAAATAATCAACTTCTCGGGACAAAGGAGGTAAATACGTTGGCTCATTCTCACACAGCTAAAAGATACAGCGGACTGATGGATTGGCTCACTACCGTTGACCATAAGAAAATCGGAATTCTGTATTTAATAGCAGGCGGCTTCTTCTTCCTCGTCGGAGGTTTGGAAGCGATACTGATTCGGATTCAGCTCGCGTATCCCGATCAACATATTTTTATCGGGGATACATTTAACCAATTAACAACGATGCACGGAACGACGATGATCTTCTTTGCGGCAATGCCGATGATTTTCGCTTTCATGAATGCTATCGTTCCTTTACAAATTGGTGCGCGTGACGTTGCTTTTCCTTTCGTTAACGCACTCGGTTTCTGGCTGTTCTTCTTGGGCGGCGTACTTATGAACACAAGCTGGTTTTTGGGCGGCGCGCCTGATGCCGGTTGGACCGGATATGCGCCATTGTCATCCATTACGGATTCAAGCTGGGGCGCAACGCTGCAACACAATTTGCAAGGTACGGATTTCTATGTGCTTGGCTTGCAGATTGCGGGTATCGGTACACTGATCGGGGGGATTAACTTCCTCGTAACGATCATTAACATGCGTGCTCCTGGTATGACGTATATGCGTTTGCCAATGTTCACATGGACGGCTTTTATCACTTCGGGTTTGATTGTGCTTGCTTTCCCGGCAATTACTGTCGCGCTCGTTGAGCTTATGTTTGACCGCATTTTCGGTGGCGCATTCTTTGATGCAGCCAGAGGCGGTAACAACGTTTTATGGGAGCACTTGTTCTGGATCTTTGGGCATCCCGAAGTTTATATTTTGATTCTACCTGCTTTCGGTATCATTTCTGAGATTGTATCTACTTTCTCGAAAAAACGTCTTTTCGGTTACAGCTCCATGGTATTCGCAACCGTATTGATCGGTTTCTTAGGCTTCATGGTTTGGGTTCACCATATGTTTACAACAGGCTTAGGTCCTGTAGCGAACTCGATTTTCTCCATCGCTACGATGGCAATTGCAGTTCCTACCGGTGTGAAAATCTTCAACTGGTTGTTCACGCTGTGGGGCGGTCAAATCCGTTTCACAACGGCTAATATTTTTGCAACAGCGTTCATCCCTACATTCGTTATGGGCGGAACAACAGGGGTTATGCTCGCGATTCCTGCGGCTGACTTTCAATATCACGATACGTACTTCGTAGTCGCTCACTTCCACTACGTTATCGTTGGTGGTCTAATTCTTGGCTTGTTCGCAGGTCTATACTACTGGTGGCCTAAAATGTTCGGCCGTATGCTGAATGAAACGTTAGGTAAGTTCCATTTCTGGTTCTTCTTTATCGGTTTCCATATGACATTCTTCCCTCAGCATTTCTTGGGATTGATGGGGATGCCACGACGTGTCTTTACTTACCAGCCAGGTCATGACCTCGAAATGGGTAACTTAATTAGTACAGCAGGCGCATTCTTGATGGGTATCGGTACATTGATCTTCTTGATCAACATCATTGCTACATCGACTAAAGCTAAAAATGCACTTGCAGATCCTTGGGATGGTCGTTCCTTGGAGTGGGCGATTCCTTCACCAGCTCCAGAATATAACTTTAAACAAACTCCGCTTGTTCGCGGTTTGGATGCGCTTTGGAAAGAAAAAATGGCAGGCAATAAAGAGATGATTCCGGCTGAACCTGTAGGTTCGATACATATGCCGTCTCCATCGATTCTGCCGCTTACAATGTCGCTCGGATTGTTTATCGCAGGCTTTGGCTTTATGTATAAACACTACATTATCGTCGCTATCGGTATGGCGATTACACTGCTCAGCATGTTCTTGCGTTCCGTATTTGATGACCATGGCTGGCACATTGAACCTGAAGAGCTTGAAGACAAGGGGGGAAAAGCGTGAGTACTCATCATACAGGCGTTCTGCCTGCGCACCCGGAAACGGCAACCCTTGAAGGGAAAAATAAGGTACTTGGTTTCTGGCTATTCCTTGGCGCCGAAGTTGTATTGTTCGGCTGCTTATTCGCAACATACATTGCCCTTCGCAATTCGGTTCCAGATGGTCCTACGGCAGATGAGCTTTTCAAGCTTAATACGGTTGGCTGGTCAACCTTCATTCTCTTAACAAGTAGTTTAACAAGTGTATTTGCCATTATGGCCATGCACAGACAAAAGCTTGGACAATTGCTGTTCTGGCTATTGATCACCGTGTTATTCGGTCTTTCGTTCTTGGGCATGGAGATTTACGAGTTCAATGAGTATGTGCATGAGGGCCACAAATTCGTGACCAGTGCATTCTCCACATCCTTCTACACACTTGTTGGATTCCACGGAGCTCACGTAGCTTTCGGTGTTACTTGGATCACATTGTTGATCTTGCAAGGATTGAAAAAAGGTTTGACAGTCGTTACAGCGCCGAAATTTTATGTAGCTGCTCTGTACTGGCACTTTATTGACTTGGTTTGGGTATTTATCTTCACAGTCGTATATCTGATGGGGAAGGTGGGGCATTAAGATGAGCAATAATTCTCATGAAGCATCCGCACCTAGCAAACGCCACAAACCTGAATCACCATTAAATCATTACCTGTCTTACATTATCTCGATTCTGCTCACAATGTTGGCATTCGCTGTCGTACTGTACGGAGATTTGGATCGCTCATTTATCTTGATTTTCATCGTGACGCTTGCTTTGGTGCAGGCGTTAATACAGCTCTTCTTCTGGATGCATGCCAAAGAAAGAGGACATTTGTTCCCGCTGATTTTCCTCGCAGGAGGCGCATTTGTAGCTCTGACTGGTGTAATCACGGCTGTATACTGGATGTGGTGGTAAGAAAGAAGGAAGAGGCAACTTTGTCTTGACAAAGTGCCTCCTCTTTTTTTAGGTTTATGGGGATTTCCCCAAATGTAAAAGGACTATGCCTCGAAGGATTTCTTCACTACTGGGGGCTATATATGGAAGGAGATAGACATAAGCTATGAACCAAATTGGCGGTTTTTTCGATCTGTGGAGTCCTGTTTTGCTGCTGGTGGTCATGATTGTCGGGTATGTGTATAGTCGCTTAGTCGCTAAGGGAAATGGTATATCTACAGATGCGGAGCCGGTTACGGTTAAGCAGAAACTATCTTTCTATACCGGGCTCGTCCTATTCTATATTGGACAGGGAAGCCCGATTAATTACATTGGACATCACTATCTCTTTAGCATGCACATGCTGCAGCAAACGATGCTTTATTTAGCCGTTCCTATCTTCATTTGGATTGGGACGCCGGCTTGGATCATTCGTAAGCTGCTGAAGAATCGAGTGGTTAACGCTTTGTTTTCGTTATTAACGAGACCGCTTATTGCACTGTTTTTGTTTAACATGCTCTTTTCGATCTACCATATGCCATTTATTATGGATAGCTTAATGCGGAATGATCTTCTGCAGCTAGGCTACCATACGGTCCTAATGATCTCAGCCTTTGCGATGTGGTTCCCAGTGTTTTGTCCGGTTCCTGAGCTGAATCGCCTGAGTGAGTTAAAAAAATTGGCTTATATTTTCGGAAACGGTATCCTCCTCACACCTGCGTGTGCACTTATTATTTTCGCAGATACGATCATTTATGATATGTATACGAATGTAACGGTTCCCTTCGCTCATTTGTCGCCTCTTGACGATCAGCAGTTAGGTGGCGTTATTATGAAAATTCTGCAAGAAATTATTTATGGAGCGACGCTCGCTTATATTTTCTTCAGATGGTACCGCAGAGAGCGCAAAGAGGACGAAATCTCGGATAGTTATGAAGCTCAGGATAACTTGAATCAACAAGGCGGCAACTGGAATCGCGCCTAAGAAAGGAATTAGGAAGATGCATATTTTGCCAACGATATCTACGACGTTTATCGTTATTAGCGCCATCTTGGTTGGCTTCGGATGGTATCATATAGTCAAGGGACACAGGGAGACGCATCAAAAGCTCATGGTGTTCGGTGCGATCTTCGCACTGGCCTTTTTCATCATTTACATGTCCAGGACGTTGTTCGAAGGGAACACGGCGTTTGGCGGACCGGAAAGCTTAAAGTTACCCTATCATCTGTTCTTGTTCTTTCATATTACCCTGGCAACCGTTGGCGGTGTGCTAGGACTGATTACGCTCTGGCTAGCTTACAAGCAAAGATTTCTGAAACATAAAAAAATTGGTCGCGTGGCCGCAATCATCTGGCTGCTCACAGCGCCAACTGGCGTTGTCGTATACGTGATGCTTTATATACTATATCCAGGCGGCACGACAAAACCTGTGTTAGATGCGATTTTTGGATTATGATAGAAGACTGAATGACGTGATTTCATCACATCGTTCAGTCTTTTTTTTCAACAGAAGGGGCAGCCGCAGGAAAAATAGAATCGCAGATGGTGATGTATTACGTGCTGGTCTATGGCATGCTGTTCATGCTGTATTTAGGCGTCATCATCGGCTTCGACAGGTCAGCCACCATGAAAGTTGCAAAGCGATTTACAACAAACAGCAAGTGCACAGCTGTAGCGATGTTTTTCATCGTTGCAGAGGCGAGGGGGAAATGGAATCGTGTCTCGAACGATGTTTTGAATGCTTACAAACGAGAAAAAGCAGTCTTGTACGCTGAGCGAGGCTCTGGAAAGATGTATATCATCGTAAGAGACATGTCGGGATGTGGGAATCGAGTCTCAAACGATATTTTTCATCTTTACAAACGAAAAGCTGAAGGATTGACAAAGATAAGTTCGTTCCCAATCGTACGGCTTTAGTGTGATCAAAGGGTATCAAGTTGTAACTGCGGATGTCAAATCTGATGGGTTTGGCCCTGAAAATGTTGAAGTAAAAGCAGGAGTCCCGACAAAAATTGAATTTAAAAAGCAATCAGGTTTTACGTGTATAACAAACGTTGAATCTCAAGACCTGGGTATAGATGTAAATCTTAAGATAGGAGATAATTTCATTACATTAAATGACCTGAAACCGGGAACGTATAAATACCACTGTGGGATGTACATGTATTATGGAACTATCACCGTTAAATAATACCATGTCCCCAATTCAAGGGGTTAATCCGAATTTAATCTGTTTTTAAGGAACAGAGTCTATAATAAATTTGTTTTTGAACTTTAAAGGAGAACCGCTTATTCCAGGGTTCTTCTAATTTTATTAAAAAGCTATAAGCAAGAAGATGATTAGTTTGTTCATACGTAGGAGGATATGTCATGAAGCTAGTGGTGATAATCACCGTTATGTTCGTAGTTGTGTTAGGCCAAGTAGGAATTGTTTATGGAGACGACAATCCACCGGCTATTTATAGCGGCACAGGTGTTGTAATAGATAGTTCGACAGGCGAAATTCTCTATCAAAAAAACAAAGATGAACAAGCGTATCCTGCTAGCTTAACGAAGCTGATGACGGCTATCCTCCTAGAGGATAACATGACAGACGGGGAATGGATGACTGCGAGTAAAAAAGCAACGCTGCAAGAAGCGAGTAATTCTGTTTTTAATTTAAAAGTGGGCGAGAAGATGCAAAAAGAAGAAGCTTTAAAGGCATTGCTTGTAATCTCTGCCAATGATGTGGCGATGATGATTGCTGAACATATCGGTGGCGATGAGGCGACTTTTGCCGCGATGATGAATAAGAGGGCAGCTTCGATCGGCATGAAGCATACCCATTTTGTCACACCTAACGGTTTGCACGACCCTCAGCATTTTACGACTTCCAATGATTTGGCTCTGCTGGCCAAAGAAGCCATGAAGTACCCGGCTGTTATGGAAGCGATGGGAACCGAAAAGACGGCGGTGAAAACGGACCAACGGCAAGT
The DNA here is from genome assembly GCF_042676385.1 of Paenibacillus sp. GCM10027628. NCBI lineage: Bacteria > Bacillati > Bacillota > Bacilli > Caryophanales > Paenibacillaceae > Paenibacillus > Paenibacillus sp. GCM10027628. The sequence goes on along the minus strand of NZ_JBHTHA010000017.1, from coordinate 105,920 downwards.
GACGATAAAAGATCGCAGCTTCATTTTTCAGAATCCGCTAGCTTTGGGCGGAAAAACCGGTTTTACAAACCAGGCTCATAACACTTTAATCGAGTATATGAAAAAAGACAATAAAACTGTCATCGCGGTTGTAATGAAGTCATCGCGTGGAAATGAATATCACGATGTGCAAACGATAGGCAATTTTGGACTCGACCATATTGATGTGCAGCGAATGTTTCAAAAAGGGGATGTCGTCGGTGAGACGAACTTTGATGGTACGAGCGTTGAAGGTGCCCTTGGTAATTCCTATGTGCTAACCAAGCTAAAAGGCGATGCCGCCGATTATACGTATACGCCTGTATTCACGCAGTGGCAAAGCGGGCAAAAAACGATCGGTGCAGGAGAGGTTATTGGCGCTTATCAAATTAAGAAAAATGGGGAATTGCTGACGCAAATCCCTATCGTGTCTACCAAAGAAGTCGCTCCTATTGATCCTCCCAAACCTAGCAGTGGGGTGGTTAGAACCACATCCATGTGGTGGCTTTGGGTGGCCGTTGGTATGCTACCTTTTGCATATGGCTTATTCAGTTTGAGTCAAAAACGAAAACAACGAAAGCGTGCGTCGGCATCCATGCTCTCAAATGAAAAATATGGTGCCTGAATTGGAACGTTCATAAGTTAAGATGGTGAAATCAGGATTTCAGGAACTTCTAATGGAGTTACTTTTTTTCAGCGAGCCAACGGGTAAGATTGGCGACGTCCTCGTTTTTTAACTGAGTTTTGAAGGAAGGCATAATGCCGCCACCGGTTTCGATTTTTTTATAAATTTGCTCAGTGGAGAGCTTGCCTCCGACTTTTTGCAGGTTCGGTCCTGCTCCACCCTGGAGTTCTGTACCATGACAAGACATACATTTTTGCTTAAAAGTAGTTTGCGCCGAATTGGCATCCAAAGTGCCTTCCGGCATCTTAAATGAAGTTTCTGTTTTTTGCTCAGCGGTTGTATGAGTGGCTGCTTTCTCAAATAAAATCCCTAGTCCAAGTACGGCTGCTGAACAGAAAAGTGCGAACATGATCCATTTTTTCATCATGATTAGATTCCCCTTCTTGTTATTTGGTCAATTGAACGATAGCCTTCTCAATAGCCACATTATCCATGTTTTCTCCCATATCAAACACTTTTCGGATGAAGCCTTCCTGATCAATGAGAAACAGGGAGCGAATGGAATGCGCGAATTGTCCGTCCTTTTGTTTCACTACCATAAGACCGAAATCATTGGCAATCTGCAGCGACTTCTCCTCCGTCCCGCGAAGCATTTGCCAACCTGCCCCTTTGTCAACCCCAAGCATCTTGGCATATCGCTGCAAGACTTCGGGCGTATCTCGCTGCGGGTCAAAGGTGATGCTTATAAATTGCACTTTGCTCCCAAACACCTTTTTCTCTTTCAGGTTATTTTGCATAAGTACCATGTTGGAAGTCGTGGCAGGGCAAATGTCCGGGCAGCTGGCGAAAAAGAATTCAACCAAACGAACCTTGCTATTGGATTCGCTTAAGCTCACATTTTGCCCCTGCAGGTTTTGCAGCGTAAATTCAGGTGCTTTCTTCATTTTCGGAAAAGGGTCGCTGCTTTGTTTGAGCCAGTACACGGTATATGCAGAGATGATGACGATTAAGAGTAGAACGAATGCTTTAAACCAGTGTTTTTGAGCCCCTTTGACGAATGGCATGATGAACTTCTCCTTGTTCCAGTTTATATGAAACCATTTCTTTGGCATTTGTTCCTAGCTATTATAACCACTGGAAACAAGTCTGCCATGACTAGAAAGTGCTATGCCAATCATGAATTTTTGAATATTCCATGACGGTCATTCATTTGAGAGCGCTTAATAGCTCTTTCGAGTCATTTTGAAATAGGTGTAATTGAGTATAGTAGTTATAGTGACGATGAAAAGGTGAATAGCATGTCTTACAAACAAATCAAATGGCTTATATTGATTGTTCCAACCCTGACGCTCACTGTGTGGGAGTATACACGACACCATATTTTCTTAGATCACATCTCTATGGAGCTTGGAAATTGGCTATCCCCCCTAATTGAACTGGCAGTCAGTATTATATTCTTATTAAAGTTATTCTCGATGTTGGAGGCGACACAAGAAGAGCTCCATCGGGAACGATCCCGTCAGGCGGCATTAAAAGAAAGGGAAAAAATAGCCCGAGAACTTCATGATGGCATTGCCCAATCCCTCTTCCTCATGTCGGTGAAAATGGATCAACTAGCGCTAGGACAACAGGATGAAGAGCAAGCGGAGCGGACGAATGGGCTGCGAAAAACCGTTCATCAAGTCAACGAATACGTCAGACAAGCGATTTCGAACCTGCGTTATCCGACTGATCTTGACGCCTTGCCATGGATGCAGTTTTTGGAGAATATGGTGAATGATTTCACCACTGAGACAGGCATTCAAGCATACTTAAATTGGCGGATCTCTGAGGAACTGTTGTCAGCGAAGGAAAAGGTAGAGCTCTATGCATCGATTCGAGAGGCGCTGCTTAATGTGCGCAAACATGCACAAGCCCAAAATGTCTGGATTCAAAGCAAGGAGGATGGCGGGAATTGCTGGAGTTGCATAGTGGAAGATGATGGAGTCGGGATGGAAGGGGATCCTTTTTATCACCAGGACCGATATGGATTGAAAATTATGAATGAAAGAGCGGCTGAGATGGGCTGGATGCTTCAATTTACGCGAGATCACGGCAAAACGAAAGTGGAGATTCGGAAGGAGGCATCCAAATGACACAGCCGTTTCGTGTTTTAATTATAGACGACCACCATCATGCCAGAGAGGGGATTCGTAGTATTTTAAGCATGGACGCTTCATTTGATATCGTTGCCGAGGGGAAGAATGGAGCGGAAGCGGTCAAGCTCACGGAAGAATGGATGCCTGACCTGATATTGATGGATATTAACATGCCGCAAATGGACGGATTAGAGGCAACGAAGCAGATCAAGGAGAAATTCCCTTACGTCAAAATTGTCATGGTGACCGTATCGGATGATATTACGCATTTGTTTGAAGCATTGAAAAAAGGAGCTCAAGGTTATTTGTTAAAGAACTTGAGTCCTAATTCTTGGCATGAATACTTAAAGGCTATTGCAGTTGATGAAGCTCCAATGTCTAGAGAACTTGCTTTAAGATTACTTCAAGAATTTACCCCGAAGGAAAGACGCTGTGCTCCGAATGCATTGTTAACCGGACGGGAACGAGAGATCCTTGAATGGGTGGCCAGCGGCAAATCCAATCGGGATATTTCGAATGGGCTTGAAATTTCTGAGCATACGGTCAAGAATCATTTGAAAAATATTATGCAAAAGCTGCAAATGGAAAATAGGGTGCAACTAACCCGATATGTGTTTGAGCAGGGCTGGTTAAACAACAAGAGGTCATAAGGAGTGTAAGCTAACACTCGACAAAGGATTTCACATAATTGCCCAATTTTTAGCTCTTTTGAGTCATCCGATTTGGTCAAGTATCCGCTAATATCAATCACATCCGGAAATGAAGCGGGGTAAACATGCGCCCCAATATTAACGAAGAAAGCAGGAATCGAAGTTGAAAAGCAAAATTTTATTATCAATGATTTGTACATTGTTGATATTGTCTATGACCGGCTGCGGTGCAAAGTCAGAAAACACATTGGGAACGGGTACGCCTAAGAACGTTGATTCTGTTGTAAAAGCGGCATCGTCAGATCAGCCTTTTTTGACATTCAAGGATATGGCGGGCCAGGATGTTATTTTACCTAAAAAGCCGGAACGCATTGTTATTCTGGCCACTGAAACGCTTGATTTATTTTATCAAATTGGGGGAAAGGCCGTTGGCCGGGCTAGCGCCCCCGGAACTCCGGTTTCGGATGCAGAAAAAGAAGCTCAGGATGTAGGAGCAATCAATCAAGTCAGTGTTGAGAAGATCGCAAGTCTGCATCCCGACCTTGTAATCGGACAGTATTACTTCAATACCGGTTTGAAGGATACATTTTCTTCAAGTCATGTACCGTTTGCGTTAATGAAAATTACCAGTTATGAGGATGTAAAGCAAGTCGCTAAAATTTACGGGCAAATTCTAGGCAAAGAGTCCGAAACTGATAAGGCGCTGAAGGAAACAGACTCCCGTGTTCAATCCATAGTAAGCCGAGTTCCAGGCCAGTCGCCGACGTTTGCGCAAGTTACGATTATGCCTATGGGCGTTTACATTCAGAAAGGAGGCAGTACGGCGGTAGATATTGCTTCCAGGTTGAAACTGAAAAACGTTGCAGAAGGTATGATTTCAGGGGAAATGCCGGATTACGTGCCCTTTAGCTTGGAGAAATTGGTGGAGACGAATCCGGATTACCTGTTTATGACTGTGCACGGTACGGAGGAATTTGGAAGGAAGAAGCTGAAAGATGATATGGAAAGCAATCCAGCGTGGGCTTCGCTGCGTGCCGTGAAGGAGAAGAAGATCTACTTCCTCCCGTCAGACATTGAAAAAACACCGGGACTGAATCTCGACACCTCATTTGAAAATATGGCAAAACTGGCTTATCCCGATATCTTTGGGAACTAATAAAGTAAAATGCTATTACAAAGGAATGCACTATGGCGTGCAAGTACACTTGTCATCCTTGCAATTTTCGCTCTGGCGGGAATAAGTATAAGTCTTATTTATGGAGCAGTAAAAGTTGATATTCATGAAATTATGAAGTCGTTATTAGGTGAGAAGAGTACATATCACGATATTATTTGGAACATTCGGCTGCCTAGGACAATTGTTGCCGCGCTCGTTGGTATCAGTCTTTCGATATCTGGAGCTTTGCTTCAGGGAATAATGCGGAATTCCATGGCCGATCCTCATATTATCGGTGTATCTTCAGGAGCAGGTTTGTTTGGAATTGGAATTCTCATCTTATTTCCTGCATACGTTAATTGGCTTACGCCTGTTGCGTTCATAGGGGCTATTGGTGCTGCTTTTCTCATTTATTTGTTGGCGTGGCGCGGTGGAGTCAGTCCACTAAGGGTCATTCTCGCGGGTGTTGCCGTTTCAGCTATGCTGAATTCAGGAATATCCGCACTGTTGACCTTTTACAGTGATAAAGTGGGGGGAGCGCTGCTGTTCTTGGTGGGAGGATTGTCAGCTAAAAGTTGGCCGCATGTAGATATCTTGCTTCCGTATACGATTAGTGGGACGCTGCTTGCATTGCTCGGGAGTCAGCATATGAATATTATGGCGCTTGGTGATACACAGGCAAAAGCACTTGGTCTGCGTGTGGAACTATATAGGCTTTATTTTACAGCCATTGCGACTTTGCTCGCAGCCAGTACGGTGAGTATTGTCGGATTGCTTGGATTTGTAGGCATGATTGTGCCTCATGCAGCCCGGTTACTCATTGGCGGCGATTATCGCTGGCAGCTCCCTGCGTGTGTCTTGTTAGGAGTAGCCGTTTTGACCATTTCAGATACGGTGGCCCGTATCGCCTTTGCTCCGATTGAACTTCCAGTTGGGATTGTCATGGGGGCGCTGGGAGGGCCATTCTTCTTGTTTTTACTTCGCAGGAGGGAACCATGAATTTGATCAGCGTGGATAAGCTTTCTATTCGATATGGGGATCGTACCATCATTTCCTCCTTAACAACGGAAATTAAGAAGGGTCAAATTACAACGATTCTTGGACCGAATGGCTGTGGGAAAAGCACTTTGCTCAGAGCTTTGGCGCGGCAGATAAAAATAGATCGGGGAAGTGTACATTTGGACAATAAAGAGATCTGGTCATGGAAGCCCAAAGACCTGGCCAGACAGCTTTCTTTTCTTATGCAACAGCATGAACAACCAATGGATGTCAGCGTCCGTGACTTGGCAGCCTATGGACGTTTTCCCCACAAAAGCATGTTGCAAAGGCTGGATGAGGATGATCAGCAAATCATCAATAACTCACTCAGAGAGACAGGCGTGCTCTCTCTGGCGGACCGAAGCGTAGCTTCGTTGTCGGGAGGAGAAAGGCAACGGGCCTGGATGGCGATGGTACTTGCTCAACAGCCTAGCTTGCTGTTTCTTGATGAACCGACCACATATCTCGATATCAACCATCAGCTTGAAGTCATGGAATTGGTTGTTCAGCTAAAAGAAGCAATGAACATGACCATTGTTATGGTATTACATGATTTGAATCATGCTTCGATGTACTCGGATGACTTGATCATCATGAAAGATGGTGCGATCCGATGCTCAGGGACACCTTTCGAAGTCATAAACGAACAAACACTCTCGGAAGTATTTGGTGTGCAAGCTCGCATAGAAACGGATTTAGATACGGGAAAGCCGTATATTCGTTCTATGAAATTGGCTGCGCCGACATATGAGTAGAAACTATGGATTCCTTCTCCAATGAAAATGTAGACCTGCAAAATTGGGTATACATTTTTTTGTTCACCTAGGCACTCACTTTATTCTGGGTGCCTGAATACTCTAACTTAGGTTGGAGGTAATGTTAAAATGAACCAAGATAACAGTAATCCAAATCATTTTTTTGATTTTGAGCAATTTTTTAAAGGGAAAATGCCTGATATTCCCTTAGATCAATTAGGTCATCTTGATTGGATCCAAAATTATATGCAGGCAGCCTTAAAAAATTTTATGAGGTCGTATGGAAATGGAAGTGGAAAGAGTTCACAAGAAGAACTTCAGGTCGATACTTCTGAGACGGATCATCATCTTATTATTAAAATAAGAACTCCGGAAACCATGAATCTAAACCATGTAAGGGTGCTCGCCAGCACAAGTGATTTGAAACTGAAGGGTTTGCCTGGAAAGAAAGAACAAGTGATTCAATTGCCGACACTCGTCCATTCCACAAGTGGAAGAGCATTTGTGAAAGATGGCCTTTTAGAAATTAAAATACGAAAACAAAATGCGGATGATAGCTATCACGAAGTGATCATGCGAAAGGTATGAAGATTGCGTATAAATGAAAATGAGAGTAGCCTAGTTCAATATGTTCTAGGCTACTCTCATTTCTAACTCTCTTAAATTACCAAACCATACGAAGGATAATGACGAGAAGGATGAAAAGAACCAAAACAGTTGCAGTAGAAGTATGAAGGCCTGAGAAACTCATACTCTCTCCCCCTTTCCATCAAGATACTATATTCTATGATATTCATTCCTAAAGTGCTTGGACATTAGAACTAGAGATAGCCATTCGAGCTAAAAACTCTCGAATGGCTATCTCTAGTTTGCTAACAGGATTTATTTTATTATTACCATACAAAAGTCATAGTAATGATTACCAATAAGATAAAGAGAACCAACACTGCAGCTGTACTAGTACGAGCAATTCCTACACCTTCTGACATAGTTACTCACCTCTTTTCCTATAGGCTAATTTGATTAATTAAGTTTTTCTAAATGAAAAACGGAGACCCAAAGAAGAACGGCGATTCCGAAATTGCTAATAAATCAAATAGAACGAGCGGAGTCACAGGATTAAAGAATGGGCTGAAGAACGGCGAAAAGGCACTTGTATTAACCGTTTTTTTGTTGGAACGAAGATAAATTTTATCGCCTTTGATTTTCTGCAATGTGCCGTCTAAGACCTCACCTTGACGTGTCATAACAAAGACATGTTTGCCAACGAGGGATTTAAGCTGATCATGGCTGACTGACATTCTGAATCACCTCCAGATGCTGTTTTCCCCTTAGGGCCATTAGATGCTGAATGTTGTTAAAACGATAACCAGCAAGATGAAAAGAACAAGGATCGTTGCGGGTGAAGTGAAGAAACTACCATAACCAGAATATGAACCGGCTCCATAACCCATAGTGATTACCTCCTTTTGGTATTGAGTGGTGGTGACTATATAGAGTACGAACTTGTTCCAATAATTGCTTGGACGAAATAATTAGACAATCTACCCAAGTGAGTAAGGGTTATTTTGTATGTTTCCATATGGGGCGGGGAATATTAATAGTCGATTCTGATGAGGAACGCATGGTTAGCATAGGGGAAGCGGGGAGAACAAGACGATGAAAAGAAAAATGGCAATTATCAGCGGCAGAACAGTCGGGAAATTAAGTCGGTTGCTGGGTCATAATGGATCAACCCTCCCCGGAGTTGTGGCTTTGAAAATAGATCCGAACATATTAAAAAAATTGGCTGAACCCATCAAACAGTTTATTTTCATAACGGGCACGAACGGAAAAACGACAACATCCAATTTATTAGCCCACATCCTGCGGTCAACGGGAATGAAAATTTTGAATAATGCCGAAGGTGCGAATATGTTGTCCGGGATAACGGCCTGTTTAATCAATCATGCTGCGTTATTCAAAAACATTCCATACGATTATGCGGTAATTGAAGTGGATGAAGCCAGTTTGCCTGTCGTTTTGAAACAAGTTACTCCAAAAGTGGTCGTAATTACTAACTTTTTTCGTGATCAAATCGACCGATACGGAGAAATCGATGTGCTGATTAAAGAGATTATTACGTCTATAGATCCCGTCGAAACAAAATTGATATTAAATGCCGACGATCCCTTGGTATTTCGCTTGAGCATTCTAAATAAAGACATGATCTTTTATGGACTTCGGAAAGAGGCCTATCCCTTTGGAGATTATGCGATGAGCGAGTCCAAGTATTGCCCCGCATGCGGTAAAGAAATTCAGTATGAGCATATTCATTTTAACCAGCTTGGACATTATGCTTGCACCTGCGGATTCCGGCGTCCGGCCCCACATTACGAGATCGAAAGCATTCAGAGTAATCCCTTATCGTTCACCTTGAAAAATGAAACATATAGCATGAATATGACAGGGGCTTACAATGCGTATAATGCTTTAGCCGCAATCTCATGTGCGGTAGAAATGGGAGTTCAACATAAGACGATTAAAGAATCTTTACCTCAGTTCTATTCCGACAACGGGCGAATGCAGTTGTTTTATCACAGAGGGTATCCTTATATCGTAAATCTGAGCAAAAATCCTTCGGGTACCAATGTTTCATTATCTGAAATCCTTGCGACCCGGCATGAGAAGCAAATCGCATTCTTTATTAATGATTGGGTTGCGGATGGCGAGGACGTGTCATGGATCTGGGATGCGGATTTTGAGTGCTTGCAAAGGGAGGATATCACGAGAATCATCTGTTCAGGACGTCGGGCAGCCGATCTTTCATTAAGACTCAAATATGCAGGTATTGATCTAAATAAAATCATCCGTATACCTTCCATTCAACAAGCCGTTCTATTTGCGTGTTATAACCCGATGCCGACTTATTTATTGCCAACTTATACAGCTTTACAACCGGTGAAACGCTATATGACAAGGAGTGCAAAGAAGGAAAATGAAATTGGTGCTCTATAATTTTTTTCCAGATCGGTTGAATCTTTATGGAGATCGGGGAAATGTGACAGCCCTTCAAAAGCGCTGCGAGTGGCGAGGTATTCAATTAGAGGTTGTGGATATCAAAACGACGAATGCTTTGCATTTTTCACAAGTGGATCTGTTATTCATCGGCGGAGGGAGCGATCGGGAACAAGGTCTGGTCGCTCATGAATTGCTGAGAGTAAAGAAGGATTTTAAAGATTGTATAGATGACGGCGTAGGTTGTCTGGCCATATGCGGCGGATACCAGCTTTTAGGAAATTACTATGTGACTTCAGCAGGCGACGCCCTTATGGGATTGGATCTTTGTGATTGTTACTCTATTGCGCGAAATGATCGTATGGTCGGCAACATGCTGATTGAATCGAAGGAACATGGAAATATAGTAGGATTCGAGAACCATTCCGGGAGAACCTATCATGGGCATGAACCTTTAGGAACAGTTATAAAAGGTTTTGGCAATAACGGAGAAGACGGGACGGAAGGTCTTTGTTATAAAAATGTAATCGGCACTTATTTGCATGGTCCCGTTCTGCCTAAAAATCCTTCTCTTGCCGATCGAATGATCGCAGCAGCCATTGAAAGAAAATATGGGACAAGGGAGTTAATTCCGCTAGATGATACACTAGAAAATGAGACTAAACATCTGGCAGAAACGATTTGTCTAAATAATTAAAGAAAAAATAAATTTATTTTTTATAGATTTCTGTTGGATTCTGTAGACCGGAATATAGAATGAATGCGAAAGCACCTTTTCAGCAAAGAAAAGAAAGCGCTTTATTTTATGGATTAATTTGGAGGGAAATCAATGGGAGCGACGACGAAAGAACCCATTAAGGTCACACAGCGGGCGGAAAATTTAAATGTGTTGGAGAGAACGCAACAAGTGATACAAACAGCACTGGAGAAAATGGGCGTCGGAGAGGGGTGCTATGAATTATTAAAAGAGCCCCTTAAGCTGTTGACGGTTCGTATCCCAGTAAAGATGGACGATGGTTCGGTAAAAGTATTTACCGGGTATCGCGCGCAACATAATGATGCTGTCGGACCGACTAAAGGCGGCATCCGCTTTCACCCGAGCGTGACGGAAGAGGAAGTCAAAGCGCTTTCCATGTGGATGACGATTAAATGCGGCATCGCGGATCTTCCTTATGGCGGGGGAAAAGGCGGTATTCAATGCGATCCCCGTGCTTTATCCTTTGCGGAGCTGGAACGGTTGAGCCGTGGATATGTACGAGCAATAAGCCAACTAGTAGGACCGACCAAAGATATACCTGCTCCTGATGTATATACGAATTCGCAAATTATGGCGTGGATGATGGACGAATACAGCCGTATCCGTGAATTTGATTCTCCTGGATTCATCACAGGCAAGCCCATCGTTTTAGGTGGCTCTGCCGGGAGAGAATCATCGACGGCCATGGGCGTAACGATATTAATCAGAGAAGCGGCTAAAGTTGCGGGCATTCAATTAGAAGGCGCAAGAATTATCATTCAAGGATTCGGAAATGCAGGCAGCTACCTTGCCCATTTTCTTCATGAAGCGGGAGCCAAAATCGTAGGGATAGCGGATGCTGGCGGAGCCCTCTACAATGAGGATGGATTGGATGTACAGTATTTGCTGGATCGGCGTGATTCGTTCGGGGCTGTGACCAATCTCTTTTCGAACACCATAACGAATCAAGAGCTGTTGGTCAAAGAGTGTGATATTCTAGTACCTGCCGCGATAGAAAACCAAATTACAGAGGATAATGCCTGGGATATTAAGGCCAAACTCGTAGTTGAAGCGGCTAATGGACCTACAACCTTGAAGGCAACGGAGATTTTGACGGAAAGAGGCATTTTGCTGGTGCCCGATGTGCTCGCCAGTTCAGGCGGCGTTATCGTATCTTATTTTGAATGGGTGCAAAACAATCAAGGTTATTACTGGACGGAAGAAGAAGTGAACGAGAAGCTGACACGCATCTTGATTCAATCCTTCCATACGGTCTATGAAACTTTCGTGCAAAAAAAGGTGGATATGAGATTAGCCGCATACATGGTTGGGCTGAAACGAGTCGTGGATGCCGCCAAATGGCGCGGATGGATCTGATTTAATATGAGAAAAAGCTATCCTTAAGCAGACTGAATGCTGCGGTGAGGATAGCTTTTTTTTGCATTAGTTTAATTTCATCTCCGGTTGTCGATCCAGGCCGCGGCTGGTGAAAATAAATACGGCGTTCAGCAGTAGGATCCCCATGGTGACATAGAACACGGAGGTGAAGCCGTACGCTGCGGCAAGATGGCTGCCCATCAAGGGGCCGATCAGGTTGCCGAGGAACAGAGACGAGGTATTGAAGCCATAGGCGGTCCCTTGGATTTGTACAGGGGCGAGCTTCTTCACGAGCACATTCAGAGATGGAATCATGCCACCGATGAAGAGTCCGAGCAGGAATCTTCCGACCAGCAGCATGGTGACGCCAGTAGCGAACGCTTGCGGGATAAAGGCAAGCGCAGCCATTGTCAGCGCGAGGATGAGCGTCCTGCGCTGTCCGATATGGTCGCCCAACCTGCCGAGGGTAGGGGCGCCGAACAGATTCGCGATACCTGTAATCGCGACGACAAGTCCGGCCAGCAGCTCCAGGTGGCTGCCGGTATACAGGGTCTTCGCATAGACCGTGACGATAGGCTCGATGCTCATCATCCCGACTTGAGTAATCAGGGAAGCGGCGAAGACCGGCAGCAAGGGCCGAAACAGGCTCCACTGCATGCGCTGTTTGGTTTTTTTCGTGGACGCCGGCTTATGATCCTCATGGATAAAGATCAAAACCACGATGCTGGCGCAGAGCATAAGCGCGCCTGTGAAGAAAAAGACGCGGCTGTAACCGATGACTTCCGCCAGCAGGCCGCCGATCAGCGGGCCGATCAGCGATCCGGCGATAGCCCCGGTTTGAAGGGTGCCTAGCGCCCGGCCGGAATGCTCCGTCGGTGTGATCGATGCCTGCAAAGAAACGGCCATCGAGATGAAGCCGGAGAAAATACCGTTCAATAAGCGCAGGGCGAGCAGCTGCCAAGGAGCTGATACGATGCCCATTAGCGCAGTAACGACCGCCATGCCGAAGCCGGCGCGAAGGAGCATGATCTTACGCCCGCGTTTATCGGCAATGGCGCCCCAGAGCGGCTGGGTGAGAAACGAAGTGATGAATTGAGCGGCCACAACCCATCCTGTCCAACGTTCCACATCGGCAAGCTGATGAACGCCCAACTGCTCGATATATAACGGCAAAAAGGGGAGAACAAGGTTCATCCCGCACATAATAGCGAAGTTAGCTACCCAAAGAATCCACAATGACTGTTTCCAATGCAAAGGTGTAGGCATGAATGGTGCTCCTTGCTTTTTTTTCGTTCAGTATACCATATCGCATCAGCCATGCGAGAATCGCTGTCGATATTTGCGCGGCGAAATGCCTTCCAGCTTTGTGAAGCAGGTCGCAAAATATGCGGGCTGCTCGTAGCCCACCTCCTCGGCGATCCGGGCGATCGGCAGATCGGTTTGCAGCAGGAGCAGCTTCGCTTGCTGGACGCGAAGCCTGGTCACATATTCAGTAGGTGAGCAGCCGTATTCCTTTTGCATGCAGCGTGCGATATATACGGGGTGGAAATTAACGCTGTCGCCGAGCTCTTTGGCGGTGATGGGTTCACAGTAATGCTGGCGCAAATAGGAGGCGGCTTTTTCCGCACAATCGGCCCATGGCGACGGGCTTTCCGCCTCGATGGAGGCCGATAGATGGCGCAGCAGCTCTTGAAACAACTGCTGCTGCGTCCAGCGAATGCCGTTCACGTGTGCGCGCGGCTGAAGCTGGTGGAGCTGATCCAGCAGATCATACGTCTTCTCCGGCTGCAAGAGCCGGGTAAATTGCGGAATCCGTATGGTAAAAGGCTCCACGGCAAAAGGTTCGACCGGCTTCGATGCCAAGCCGGAATCATCAAGCGGCAGGGGCGGCAAAGCTTCGTCGATCATCGTCCAAGGGCCTCCGGCATGGAAATGCAGCCAGTGCGTATCGGTATCCTCCGTACATGCCTGTGTGGCGAGGTGATAACGATCGGGGCGCAAAATGACGGCATGACCGGCAGATACCGTAAAACGGTGTTCATCTTCGGAGATGTAAAAGCAGCCGCTGGTTGTAACAACCAGATCGAACACTTGGATATTGCGACGGCTCGGATGCTTGCCGCCTTTAGGTATCGTGTTGAATCCGCTAATGATATAGTGCGGAAGCGGGGGGACGGTTATTTCAATAAGCGACATCTGAACTCATCCTCATGGTTCCAAGAAGTGGAAGTTTGAATTTTGAAAGTTTGCGTTGCATTCATGTTACATGGAATCAAGTATAGCATCTATAATTTGAGCAGACTACAGAGTTTCATTTATAGAAAAAAACAGATGCTTGGATGGTGGAGAGCCCGTGCGTACAGAGAAAAATGAATTTTCACTATGGCTGCTGGCGTGGCCGATTTTTATCGAACTGCTGCTCCAGCTGCTTCTCGGAGCGGTCGATACGCTGATGGTAAGCCGCGTGTCCGATGATGCCGTAGCGGTTGTTGGACTTGCAAATCAGCTATTTCAAGCGGTAACGACTTTGTTCATGACGGTCGCCAGCGGAGCAGGGATTCTAATTGCTCAAAAATTAGGAGCGCGACAGCAAGAAGACGCCCGCACGGTTGCGGTTATGGCCGTAAAGGTCAGCGCTTTGATTGGTCTCACCCTCAGCCTCATCTTATATTTCGAAGCGCGTCCGTTAGCGCAGCTGTTTCATTTGGAGGAACGGCTGCTGCCTTTGGCGGAAACCTACATTTCCATTGTTGGCGGAGGCATGGTATTAACGGCTTTGTCGGCAGCTCTCAGCACGGTCATTCGGAATACAGGGAATACGAAGGGGCCGATGATTACAGCTATAGGTATGAATATCATCCATATCGTATTTAATTATGGCTTCATCTATGGGGCGCTCGGTCTTCCCCAGCTTGGTTTAACCGGTGTTGCCATCTCGACGCTGGTCAGCCGACTTCTTGCCGTTATGCTGCTTTTATTTATGTTTCTTACTGTTTTTGAGCGGCGGATGGAATGGAGGGATCTCCATGTGTTCAATCGGAAATTATTTGGAGAAGTGCTGAAAATCGGCTGGCCGCTCGGGGTCAATATGTCCTCTTGGGTGTTCACGCAGCTGACGATTTACACGTTTCTGGCGATGATGGGAGCCATGGAATTGGCTGCGAGAACGTACATGAATACGCTTGAATCGATCTGTTTTATGCTGGGCTATTCGATCGCGCTCGCTGTACAAATTCAAATTGCCCACCTGTATGGTGCAGGGAACATCAAGGAGGCGTATCGAAGCGGGTATCGCGGAACATGGATCGGCTTGGCGCTAGTGGGTTTGAATTGCGGAATACTTGTTCTGATCGGCAAAAGTTTCCTCGGTCTCTTCACCTCGGATCAAGCGATTATTCAACTTGGCCTTTCTTGCATCGTGTTGACGGTCATCCTGCAGCCGGGCAGAATGCTGAATATGGGTATGGGCAACGCCCTCAATGCCATTGGAGACACCCGCTACAATATGATCATCTCGTTAATCTCCATGTGGTGCGTCGCAGCGGGGCTCTCGTATGTGCTCGGCATCCACCTTGGTTGGGGACTGGCGGGCATTTATGTCGCAAGTATATGCGATGAGTATTTACGCGGTATATTGGTCGTCATCAGGTGGCGGCAGCAGAAGTACTTGCGAAGGGCAGAGCGGCAAAGGCAGAGCGAGATTGTTGTTGCTGGCGGTGCTGGCGGCAGCGAAATAGGCATTCACGCTTAGCTATAATGAGCGGCATCACCCGGAAATTGAACGAGGTGGTGTCGCTTTTTGGTTGTATCGGAAATTATGCAAGATGCTGATCTGCGGGTAATGATGATCTTTGGAACCGATATTTGTTTATTCTGGCTGATGCTTCTCTGGGGAGACCGTCACCATATTATGACTTTCTCTTGTAGAGAACAATTGTTCGTTAATAGAGACCATTGAGACGCTAAAAGGAGAGCGAATTCCGATCTAGAGGTGATTAGAGACCAAATGACCATATATAACGAACGTGGTTCTCTAATTATAGACCTTTGTTCTTTCGAGACCCATTTGGAACATCCCTCCCATCAAATTGCGTCCAACGGGTGCGCTAATAGCGACTATATTCTCTATTCCTCTCAGCTGAAGCTGTATACTTTCAATCCTTGGAGGGTGATTTTGTTCATGCATTGATTATATAATATGGATACTCGAGTGATAAGAAAGTAGCAAACCAATCAGTATTTTATGAGGAGGATATAAGGATGGATTTAGGATTGCAAGGAAAAACGGCGATTATTACGGGCGGGAGCAAAGGCATCGGGCTAGCCTCCGCACTTGCTTTGGCGGCAGAAGGGGCTCAAGTGTCCATCGTGGCCAGGAATATCGAGTCTTTGAAAGAGGCTGCGGCATTGATCTCGGAGAAAACAGGCGTGGAGCCGTTGATTGTTGCGGCTGACGTTTCCGTGGAACAGGATGTTCACCGAGCGGTAGAGCTGACGATGGAACGATTCGGCGGCATCGATATTCTGATTAACAATGCCGGCACTTCGGCTGCGAAGCCCTTTGAAGATGTGCCAACCGAGACATGGGAAGCTGATTTGGACTTGAAGCTTTTCGGTGCGGTTCACTTCGCACGGGCTGTCATTCCTTGCATGCGGAAGAACGGAGGCGGCGCTATTCTCAATGTTACCGCAATTGGGGGGAAAACGCCGTCCGCTTCCTCCATGCCGACATCGGTCAGTCGTGCTGCGGGACTAGCGCTGACCAAGGCGATGAGCAAAGATTTGGCCGGCGATAATATCCGGGTCAACGCGGTTTGTATCGGGTTAATCCGCAGCGATCAGATCGAACGGATGTGGCGGGCCAAAGCGCCGGAGCTCACCTGGGAACAGTTTGCAACGGACCCGAGCCACGCAATCCCGCTGGGCCGGATCGGCCATACGGAAGAAGCCGCTAAGGTGATTACTTTCCTTGTCTCCGAAGCGGCATCCTACGTGACCGGAACCTCGGTAAACATTGATGGCGGCAAGTCTGCAGTGTTGTAACCGGACTTAAGTCGAGCACAGAACCATCCCGGGGTCCAGCCGGATTTCATTCTCACGCCTGTTATCTCGTTCCATATTGTTCCTGTAAAGTGAGGGTATCAAATCATTTACAGGAAAGGGTGTTTGGGGTTGAGTAATCAAGCAATTAGGGCAACGAACCCGGCGGGCAAGTTATTTGAAGGGGAAAAATGGCTGGTGCTTACAGGGCTTCTCGGATTTCTGCTGGCAGGAATATGCGCAGTGTGGGTATTGCTGTATGGGGGACCCGTATCCCCTAAAGGCAATGTTTTAAATGCATGCTCCTTTGATGCTGCTATAGGCATATTTCTGTTGTCGACGGCAGCAATCACTCCGTTGACTGCGATGGGTCCGAAAGGCAGAGCTTTCTTCCGATGGTCATATATCTTACTTGCGCTTTATTCTTACTTGGCGGAAACGGTACAAAATTTTCGCGGTGTGAACCCGAGGTTCGTGAACGGAGGAGCCCCCTTCGATGTCGCAGTCGGTTCCATTTTTGCTTTCGTAGCTTTGTTGTTGATTCTGTGTTATCTGTTTTTGGCCATTCAATATTTTCGCAAAAAAGCCTATAAGCTCCGCCCGGAGCTGGTGGTGGGTATCCGATACGCGATGGTCGCAATCATGATCTCGTTTGCCGCCGGCATCTGGATTTCTTTCAATCAAGGACGTACCGTCGGCCTTCACGGCAATATTATTTGGCTGCATGGCCTTGGCTTTCACGCTCTTCAGGCAATCCCGTTTGTGGGCTGGCTTGCTGAACGCGCATCGCTTACACGCAGCAGATTGATCCATATAACAGGCTGCACCTATTTATTAGGGTTAGCTGCGATCGGCTGGCAGACGATCCTCGGCCGCTCCATCTTAGAGTGGTCCGCACTTCCGGTTCTCGCTGTTGGTTGTTTTCTGATCGCATTAGCGCCAGTGGTACTTATGATGCGTCGCACAGCTGTTGTCCATAGGAGTTATTGATCAGGTTTGTAACGAAGTTGACATTCTTTTGAAGGGGTGCAATAATAAATTAACTGAATGTTCTTATTAAATTCATTGACGAGAACGAGTACGCTAACCCCTTGTTTCCCAGAGAGTCGGCCTAGAGCTGAAAGCCGATATTCAAGACTTAGCTGAAAATCCTCTCCGAGAAGGAACGCTGAAGCATCTGAGTAAGCAGCCCCGGGATCCCGCCGTTACAAGGGCCGCGTATGATAGTACGTAGAATGAGGAGCTGTCCTGATCATTTGCTGAATGGTCACGATGGAACTAGGGTGGTATCGCGAGATGAAATCTCGTCCCTTACGGGGCGGGATTTTTTTGTTTTTTATTTTAGAAAAAGAGAGGATGTCACCCATGAGAAAAGTGGATGTCAAAGAGAAAGCAAGAACCCGCGAACTTCGTGTTCTGGAGCAGTGGAGACGAAGCGATACGTTCCGCCAATCAATTGAAAACCGCAAAGGCGGGCCGAACTTCGTCTTTTACGAAGGACCGCCGACTGCCAACGGAACGCCCCATATCGGACACGCGCTCGGTCGCGTTATCAAAGATTTCATCGGCCGTTACAAAACAATGACCGGGCACCGTGTCGTCCGCAAAGCAGGTTGGGATACGCACGGCTTGCCTGTCGAGCTTGGCGTACAGAAGCAGCTCGGCATCTCCGGTAAACAGGAGATCGAGCAATACGGCGTAGCCAAATTCGTTGAAATGTGCAAAAACAGCGTATTTGAATATGAACAGCAGTGGCGTGAATTGACAGAAGCGATTGCATACTGGACGGATATGGATCATCCTTACGTGACGCTTACGAACGATTATATCGAGAGCGTTTGGCATATTTTAGCCGGCATTCATCGCAAAGGGTTGCTCTACAAAGGCCATCGTGTCAGCCCCTATTGTCCTGACTGCCAAACAACGCTTAGTTCACATGAAGTGGCGCAAGGTTATGAGGATGTCAAAGATTTAAGTGCCACGGTGAAATTCAAGAGCACGGGCGGAAGCGAAATCTTTCTCGCTTGGACGACGACCCCGTGGACCCTTCCTGCAAACGTAGCGCTCGCGGTGAATAAAGACATTGACTATGTCAAGGTGAAATGGCAAGGAGAGGTATACATCGTCGCCAGAAATCTAGTGGAAAAAGTATTCCGCCAAGACTACGAAATATTATCTGCTCATAAAGGATCGGAATTTGTCGGCACCTCTTACGTACCTCCATTCAGTTATGTTAGCCCGAAAAGAGGACATATTGTCGTTGAAGCAGACTATGTCATGGATACGAGCGGTACCGGCATCGTTCATATTGCTCCGGCGCATGGAGAAGATGATTACCGAACGGCTCGTGGGCATGAACTGGATTTTGTAAATGTAGTGGACTTGGCCGGCCGGTATACGGATCAGATTGCCGATTTTGCAGGACGATTCGTTAAAGATTGTGACGTCGATATCGTGAAAAACTTGTCGGAGCGCAGCTTGTTATTTGCCAAAGAGCGTTATGAGCATAGTTACCCTTTCTGTTGGCGCTGCAAATCCCCGCTGCTCTATTATGCGATGGAAAGCTGGTTCATCCGTACGACCGCAATCAAAGACCAACTGATCGAGAACAACAGTAAAATCGAGTGGTATCCTTCCCATTTGCGCGATGGACGCTTCGGCAAGTTTCTCGAGGATCTCGTTGATTGGAACATCAGCCGGAATCGGTATTGGGGAACCCCGCTTAACGTGTGGTTATGCGAGGATTGCGGAGCGGAGTGTGCGCCGGGATGCCATGAAGAGATGCGGGAAAAATCGATACGCCCGATTGACGAAAACTTGGAGCTGCACAAACCCTACGTCGATGAAGTCAAGCTGCGCTGCTCTTGCGGAGGCGTCATGCACAGAACGCCTGAAGTGATCGACGTCTGGTTCGACAGCGGTTCTATGCCGTTTGCGCAATATCATCACCCATTTGGGGATGAAGCGTTGTTCAATGAGCAATACCCGGCTGACATGATCTGCGAAGGGATTGACCAAACGAGAGGCTGGTTCTTCAGCCTGTTGGCAGTTTCAACGCTCTATAATGGCCAGTTGCCTTATAAAGCCGTTCTGTCGACCGGGCACGTATTGGATGAAAACGGGCAAAAAATGTCCAAAAGCAAAGGAAACGGCATCGATCCTTGGGAAATCATTGAGGAGTTTGGCGCAGATGCGTTCCGCTGGGCTTTGCTGTCAGACAGCGCCCCGTGGAATAGCAAACGTTTTTCTAAAGGAATCGTAGCTGAAGCGAAATCCAAAGTGGTCGATACGATCCATAACACCCATGCCTTTTACGCGCTATATGCGGAGATTGACCAATACAGACACGAAGATTACTTGCCGCAGAAGCGCGTGAACGAATTGGATCGCTGGATTTTATCAAGACTGAACAGCACTTTGCAACATGTGCGGAAGGGATTGGAAGTTAACGACTTTCTGAATCCGGCCAAACAAATCGAACGGTTTGTCGACGAGCTAAGCAACTGGTATGTCCGCCGTTCGCGCAGCCGTTTCTGGGGCAGTGAAATGAATGCGGATAAAGTGGCGGCGTATCAAACGCTGCGTGAAGTGCTGCTGGTGCTCTCGCGAATGATTGCACCGTACATGCCGCTCATTGCTGAAGATATTTTCGGCAACCTTGGCGGGGAAGGAAGTGTACATCTCGCGGATTACCCGGCGGTAACAGGGTCTGCCATCGATCCAGCGCTTGAGAGTGACATGGAAACCGTACGGCAAATCGTTGAATTGGCGCGGATGATTCGGAACGAAACGGGAATCAAGACCCGCCAGCCGCTTTCTGAAATGATCGTTTCAACCGAAAGCCATTTCGATCTAAGCCGATTCGAAGACATAATAAAAGACGAAATAAATGTCAAAGCAATCCGCTTAGAACAAAGCGATAACGGCTTTGCCGACATCAGCTTGAAGCTGAATCTGAAAGAGGCAGGCAAAAAGTACGGCAAATTAGTCGGAGCCGTGCAAAGCTGCTTGAAGCAGTTATCAGCTTCCGATGCCAAAAAAGCCGTCGACAACGGTTATATAGCAATCACGATCGACAGTGAAGGGCTCCATGTCACTATGGATGAACTGCTTGTGGAAAAACGAGCCAAAGAAGGGTTTGCATCGGCATCGGGAAACCGGATCACCGTTGCTATCCATACCTCGATAACCGAAGAGTTGGAGCAGGAAGGTTTTGTACGGGAGATCGTTCGTGCCGTTCAAGATTATCGTAAAAGACGAGAATTGCCTATTGAAAAACGAGTCAACCTCATCCTTGACGTCGATTCAACGTTGAAAGCTGCATTGGAGCGGTTCACTCATATCCTGCAGGACAACGTGCTGCTTGCAAGTATCAGATATGCTAAAGAGCCGAATATGGAAGTAGTTTCAATGGGGGATAGGAGTTTCGGACTACTTATCGAGTAGCGAACGAAGAAGCGCATCACTTTGGGATGCGCTTCTTAAAGCTGCTTCAATTGATCTACTTTTGACTTCATGGAAGCTATGACTGTTTTTTTGTAACGAAACGCAAGCGCCAGTACTTGAAGCTGTTGTCTACGGGTCAGCTCCTTCATCCGGGGCTCCTCATTCAAGAAAACGCGTACGATGGACCATGTGGCAGGAGTCATCCGGTCTCGTTTAATATGAGGAAAATGAGTTAACGACGTGTTATTGCGGAGCTTATAAATCCACGATGTTATCTGTTTCCTAGGCCTGTTTTCCTCAACCAGGCAGGGGGCGGTTAACTTTTTTGTATGCGTACGAAGATATTCATACCGGTCGTTTCCTAACAGGATCGTATAACTTTTGTCTTTGCGATTTTTTCTAACCACAATGAGATGCATGCAGTCCCACATCAGGCTGCGAAGTTTGCGGAGATGCGACGTCATTGTAGCCGGCAAATCGGGTTTGATCCGGTCCAGTGGTACATATTGTACAGTGAATCGCATAGGCATTCTCCTCCTTTACCCAAAGTATATGGAGGTAACGATTTGTCTTAGAATCGTATAGGCCGGGGCATGGATGGAAACTGAAGGGACTGAGTAAATAATAGAGCCGACTTTCCACGAGGGGAAGGTCGGTTTTATTATTTTTAGCGTCTGTACGTGCGGAATGTGATGTCGCGGTTATAGTTGCCGAAGCCTTCGCCATACAGCGTCAAACCGCCGACATGAGCCGCATGCTCCGGCACTTCCAGCCGCAGGGTCCACTCGTTGCGGGACATGCGGATATCTTTGATCGTGACGGCCGAGAGCCGCTGTCCGTCCAGATAGGTGCCCTCCTCGGTAATACGGATAACCTTCAACCAGCCGTATTGGTTGATGGAGTCCGGCCACCAGGCTGGGGTGAGCAGGCCGCGTCCCTTCCCGGAATCCCCCGGGCTGGTCCAATAGCCGAGCAATGTATCATTCACATAGAAGTGAATGTCAGAAGGCCAGTGCTCCTGGATGCCAGGCGCCTCCGAGCCGATCTCCATCGAGATCTCGATCTCCTCGAGCGTCTGCCCGGCGAGTACATAGTTTGGGATGCGGTATTCCACGAATCCCCGCCCGAACCAGAGGATGCGCGCATGCATGCGCTCCGGTTCAAAGAAGTAGCGCGGGTCGTCATACTGGCCGATCATGTGCTCGGCTGTTGCCAGACCGCAGGTCGGATGCACCTCGAACCGCGTGTAATGCCCGACGGGGATGGACACTTCGTCAAAAGCACGCTGCTGTTCGGTCTGCTGGGGCAGGAGCACCTCGATGCGGGCAACCGCCAGCGAACATATTTTATGCGTACCCCCTTGCTTGCGCACTAACTCGGTAACGATTAATCCGCCTTTCTCCAGCTTTTTTACATGCATCGTCACAATGGCGCTGCTCAATCCGAGCAGTGTCGCCAAATCCTTCACATTCCTTGGCTGCTCAGCGAGCAGCTCCAATATCTTAAGCCGCACGTCGCTCGCCAATGCTTCATAAAGCGGCAGCCATTTGCGGTCAGTTGTCGTTTGGATCATGTCCTTAGCTCCTTATAGGTTCATCGACTAGTTAAGGAAAATATTAATTCAAAAAAAGCAAAATGAAAAGCTTGAAATTCCATCGGTGATGTTGTTTAATGGGTTTAGGTGGGTAGTTAATGTATTAATTGATTCATATTTATATTAATTATACTATGAGGTGATGGCCATGTCTATGAAAGCAAACATGATTGTGGACAAAGATTTTCAAATCGGCGAAGTGGATTCGCGGATATACGGCTCTTTTATCGAGCATCTGGGCCGTGCGGTGTATGGCGGCATTTATGAGCCGGATCATCCACAGGCCGATGAGCAAGGTTTCCGCACCGATGTGCTGGAGCTGGTCAAAGGACTGGATGTACCGATTGTTCGTTACCCGGGCGGAAACTTTGTATCCGGATACAATTGGGAAGATGGCGTAGGTCCCCTGGAGCAGCGCAAAAAGCGTCTTGAGTTGGCTTGGCGTACGGTGGAGCCGAATCTTTTTGGACTGAATGAATTCATGGACTGGTGCCGCAAGGCAAACACACAAGCGATGATGGCGGTGAACTTGGGAACTCGCGGACCGGATCAAGCGCGGGAGCTGGTGGAGTATGCGAATCATCCGTCAGGCAGCTACTGGAGCGATTTGCGCATTTCGCATGGTTACAAAGAAGCGCACAATATTAAAACTTGGTGCTTAGGCAACGAAATGGACGGTCCTTGGCAAATCGGCAGCAAAACTGCAGTAGAGTACGGGCGTATCGCTTGCGAAACGGCTAAGGTGATGAAATGGGTCGATCCGAGCATTGAGCTGGTCGCCTGCGGCAGTTCGGCGCTGAGCATGCCGACTTTCCCTGAATGGGAAGCGACCATTCTTGAACACACTTACGATCATGTGGACTACATATCGCTGCATCAATATTATGGCAATCGCGACAAGGATTCAGCTAACTTCCTCGCGCAATCGCTCGGCATGGATAAATTCATCAACACGGTTATCGCGACGGCTGATTATGTGCAGACCAAGAAACGAGGCAAGAAGAAGATTCATCTTTCCTTCGACGAGTGGAACGTATGGTATCATTCCAACGATGCTGATCGCCAAATCGAGCCTTGGAGCGTGGCGCCTCCGCAGCTCGAGGACATTTACAACCATGAAGACGCGCTGCTTGTCGGCTGTATGCTCATTTCCTTACTCAAACGCGCGGACCGCGTGAAAATGGCCTGCATGGCACAGCTCGTCAACGTTATCGCGCCGATTATGACGGCAAATGGAGGAGCGGCTTGGAAGCAAACCATCTACTACCCTTACATGCACACAAGTGTATTCGGTAGAGGAACTGTATTAGTGCCTTTGATTAAATCGCCAAAGTATGACGCCAAGGACTATACGGATGTGCCGTACCTGGAAGCCGTGGCTGTTCACAACGAACCGAATTCGGAAGTGACGATTTTCGCCGTCAACCGCAACCTGCAGGAAGCGCTGCCTCTTGAGCTGGACTTGCGCAGCTTCGGCGCCTGTCGCGTTATTGAGCATATCGTGCTGGAGAATGACGATCTGAAGGCGGCGAACACGATCGACGCACAAGATCAGGTGAAGCCTCATTCTGGCGGCAATGCTGCAGTATCTAGCAGCGGA
This sequence comes from Paenibacillus sp. GCM10027628, assembly GCF_042676385.1. NCBI lineage: Bacteria > Bacillati > Bacillota > Bacilli > Caryophanales > Paenibacillaceae > Paenibacillus > Paenibacillus sp. GCM10027628. Next base: position 81,750 of record NZ_JBHTHA010000017.1, on the reverse strand, counting down.
CAGGTGCAAGCTGTATTGTCGAAGGCTTCGTGGAACGTGATCCGCTTGAAACTGGTGGATTGAGCGGGATAACGTGGAAAAACCGCGTTAAAGCGACATCTTGTGCGAGAGTGAGCCGGATAAGGCGGAAAAACCACGCTAACCGACCGCCACTGGATGCAGCCCGAGCCCGTCTGGTACTTTAACGCGGAAAAACCGCGTTAAAGCGACATCTGGAGCGGGATCGAGCCGGATAAGGCGGAAAAACCGCGCTAACCGGCCGCCACTGGATGCAGCGCGAGCCCGACTGGTACTTTAACGCGGAAAAACCGCGTTAAAGCGACATCTGGAGCGGGATCGAGCCGGATAAGGCGGAAAAACCACGCTAACCGACCGCCACTGGATGCAGCCCGAGCCCGACTGGTACTTTAACGCGGAAAAACCGCGTTAAAGTGGCATTTGGAGCGGGATTGAGCGGGTTAACGTGGAAAAACCGCGCTAACCCGCCGCCCCCGTAGGCAGCGCGAGCCCGTCTGGTACTTTAACGCGAAAAAACCGCGTTAAAGCGGCATCTTGTGCGGGACAGTTCCGGATAAGGCGAAAAAACCGCGCTAACCCGCCGCTCCGGATGCAATCCGAGACTGTCTGGTACTTTTACGCGGGAAAACCGCGTTAAAGGGACATCTGAGGCGGGTTCGAGCCGGATAAGGCGGAAAAACCGCGCTAACCCGCCGCCCCCGTAGGCAGCCCCGAGCCCGCCGGGCGAAAACAGACCGAAGACAGTGAAGGAAGCTGCAACAGCTCCCCGCACTGTCTTCATTTCTTTATTTTTCCGACTATGCTCTGGTATGATGAGGAGAAATACTTACCAAGGGAGAGTTATAGGCGTATGAAATGGAAGCTGCTCTGTGTGGCCACGCTGGCTCTGAGCTTGTCCGCTTGCGGGAATAAAGACAAACAAATCGAGCCGGTAGCCGTGAAAGCGGATGCCCCTACGGTTTATAAAAACTTTTGCATTTCGTGTCACGGCAACAACTTGCAAGGCGGTGAGGGGCCTAACATTCAGAAAGTCGGAGAACGCCTCACGGAAGATGAGATTATAAAACGGATCCAAAAGGGCGGAGGCGGTATGCCGCCGTTCCAAGTCGCTTTAAAGGATGAAGAGCTGAAGGCCCTGGCATCTTGGCTGGCAGGACTCAAATAAATGAAAACTCATGTTATTTTCAGGTTGCCTACATAATTTCTTCACAATTGAACTTTATAATGAGGGGCTAGAGGAGAGTGATGAACATGCACTTGAACTTGAGGCCCCGGAACCATCGGCTTTTGAAGATGAGACCAAACCGTCCGGGGGCGATTTTGGTTTGTCTGTTTTTCCTAGTTTGTTTACCGATTTTGTCGGTAGTTGGGATTGAATTTCTCGAACGCGGTTCCTTACATGATACGATACATTGGATTTTATCTTATAAACGGCTATTCCTTCTGAATGTGGGCTTGTCTTTTTGCTTACTGGCCTTGATTTACGCAATTGTAGGATCGTTCGCTATATCCGGGGCCATCTCCACTTTAGTCCTGGGCGCTATGGCGCTAATCAGTTATATGAAGGTAAAAATGATCGGGGAGCCTTTCTTCCCGTGGGATATTTTGCTGAATAAAGAAAGCATGGACATTGCTTCGCTAGTCACTGGCAAAGCCGCGCTGATACGAATTGGATCTGTCGCGTTGGCCGTCATTGTAGTCCTGCTGCTCAGATGGGTGATGCCGCGTTGGAAAATGCCGGTCATTTTGCGCGTTGTTATGGGGGCTTGCGCCCTTTATGCGCTCTATGCATTCGGGGTGAAAACGCCAATGGCAGGCAAGATTTTGGACCGCGCCAATGTGAACGAAATTGTGTGGAATCAGCAGCAGAATTATACGGACAATGGACTTACATTGGCCTTTACGCTGAATGTCAAAAATTCCATCGTTCCGAAGCCGCCCACTTATAGCGAACAATCGCTTGCGACAGTCGCTGCTGATATTCAACAAACCGGACTCAAGCAGCCGACAGGGGCGGACCCTCTGAACGGGAAAAAGCCAAACGTCATCTTTATCATGAGCGAGGCGTTCTGGGACCCGACCTTGTTGCCGAATGTCTCTTTTAGCGAGGATCCGCTCCCAACAATCCATCGATTACAGAAGGAATCAAGCTCGGGCTATCTGCTTTCTCCTCAATTTGGCGGAGGAACGAGCAATGTGGAGTTCGAGGTGCTGACCGGCAATTCCATGAGCTTCCTGCCCGGCGGCTCGATTCCGTATCAGCAGTATGTGAATAAGCCGGTTCCGAGTTTGGCAAGCTATTTTGCCGATCAGGGTTATAAAAGCATGGGTATCCACTCCTATGAGGGATGGTTCTGGAATCGTAATTCGGTATATAAGCAGCTTGGGTTCGAAAGCTTTAAGAGCAGCGAAAATTTCCAAAATCCTGAGGTCAAAGGTTACTTCATCTCGGATGCGGAAGTATCCAAGAACATCATTCAGGAAGTCGATAACACGGCGAATCCGATGTTTATTTATACGGTGACGATGCAAAACCACGGACCATACGATGACCCGCGCTACGGCCAAAACTCCATACAAGTCCAGGGCGACTTGACGCCATCGGCGAAGTCGATTCTGGAAACATACACGCAAGGCGCGCATGATGCGGATCAAAGCTTGCAGATGCTGATCGATCACTACGAAAAGTCCAGCGAACCGACCATGATCGTATTCTACGGCGATCACCTGCCGATGCTCGGACTCGATTACCAAGTGTACGCCGAGTCCGGCTTCGTTCATACCGGCAACGCGAACGACTGGTCGCTCGATGAGGTGAAGAAAATGCACAGCATCCCCCTGGTTATGTGGTCGAACTTCGACATGCCGAAGCAGCAAATTCCGCTGTTGAGCGATTCGTTCCTCGGCGCGCATGTGCTGGATATGCTGCATATGGAGAAACCGGCGAACTTCGCGCTGAACGACAAAGTAGCGTCTGAGGTGCCCGGTCTCTTAAACAATTTGGTTGTGGACAACAACCAAGGACTTCATGCCCAAGCGCCGGATTCCGCCAAGGCCCTCATTGAGGACTACCGCAATGTGCAATATGACTTGCTCTTCGGCAAGCAGTACATGGCTGCGCATATCGACCATGACTATTTGACGAAGAATTCGCAGGCCGATTATAACGCCGAGTTTGGCGCACAGAGTGGCTCGCGGGCGGCAGTAGAAAACGGCAGCACGCCAGCCGCGAAGCCGGTGAGTGCGCAGTAAGTTTCACTAAAATAGCCTTCAAATCCACGGTCTATGTGGAATTGAAGGCTTGTTTTCTGGCAAAAGTAGATCGCAGTGGAGAGGGATACATCTATAATGGCTTATAAAATGCATTTCCTACAGCAAATTTGATCTAAAATGAGGGAGGGTTGCCTAAAAGTGCAGTAAAACTATAATAAAAATGCAATTTTAATTCTATTAAACAATATTTATACATGATATAGTAAAAAAAGGGAAGGGAGGTGATACCTATTGATCACTTCGTAACCCTCATAGCTCTGATCGCCGTATTTGTGATCGCATTATTTTATTCAACAGTCAGTTTTCGCGCTAAATGGAGCAAAATTGAGATTGAATTGAAGGCTGATCGCAATTCACGAAAAAAGAAAGAACCCGACCACGAATCGAGTTCTTCCAGTGACAAAGATATGAGATAACCAGGATGGGCAGGCGCATTGGTTCGCGCCTCTCGCCTGCCTCTCCCTAATATTATTTTAATCATAACACCTTTACTCTAGACGTAGCAAGGTGTTATTTCGTTTGAGTGCAAGATTACTTTACAAAAAAATCATTGCCAACAGCAGGGGGATTTTGGTAATATAAATTTCTCTCTCTACGCGGCGGCTGCGACGATAAGCTAGATTTATTAACGGAAACATGTTCTGAAAAACAGGAGGTGTTACATGCTTTTTGCAGTTTTGGCGCGCAAGGCGTACGCCAGGAACTTGCAGTATCGAGGGGCGCATTTGCTGCATAATGCGGTAAGCGCTGCGTTTGGCTTTATTTATGCGAGCATCTGGACGGGTTTGGGCGGGGATGCGTCGCTAGGCGACTACGGCCAGAAGGGGATCGTGAGTTATATCGCTTTTAACCAGGCGATTCTGTGGATCACGTTATTCACGACCAACGGGCTCGGACTCGAGCAGTCGGTTCGTACCGGACAGATTGCGGTCGATCTGATGCGGCCCGTGCACCTGTTCTACCAGGCGATGAGCCGGGAGTGGGGGCAAGTGCTCTACCATTTTCTTTACAAGTTTCTGCCGATTTATATCCTCTATTTCTTCATCTTCTCCTTACAGCTTCCGCATCAAGCATCCGTGTACGGCTGGACAGCGATAGCGCTCGTATTGGCAGCCTACATTTCCATTTGTACGAACTATTTAATTGGCGTCGCCGCTTTATGGACAACTGAATCTCGATGGTTCTACTGGGTGAATTATGCGCTGAGCATGTTGTTATCCGGTTTTTTTATCCCTTTGGAGTGGTTGCCAGGCTGGCTGCGCACGATTAGCTTTTGGTCCCCTTACCCGTATTTGCTTTATTATCCGACTCGGATCTACATGCAGCTTGAACATGGAACAGTTGTGCTCGGCGCCCTTATCTGGTGCATCGGGTTTACTTGTGTCTGTCTGGCGGTTACGCATGGGGTGCGCCGAAAGCTGGAGGTGCAGGGAGGATGACGAGTCTGAGGCTCTATATGCTGCTCATTAAAGCGAGTTTGCGAAGCCGGATGCAGTACAAATTCAACTTCCTATTTTCGACCGTGATGGCTGCAATGGTACATATTTCGGAGTTTCTGATGGTAGCGCTTGTGCTCATGCGGTTCGGCAATATTAAAGGTTGGAGCCTATATGAGGTATGTTACTTGTATGGCGTTATGATGATGTCGAAAGCGATCTATCGCTCTTTTGCCTCGGATGTGCATCACTTGGAAAAATATCTCGTTACCGGCGATCTTGATCCGCTGCTGACACGGCCGATACCGGTGCTATTAGCACTCATGACGCAAAATAACCGTATTTTATTCGCTGAAATGGCGCAAGGCATCCTGCTGCTCATTGTTGCCATGAGAGAATTGATGGCAGACGGGCAGCTCAGCTGGTCCGCCATTCCATTTACGCTGCTGATTATAGCAACGGGAGCCATCATCCTATTCGCCATCGGTCTGGCGACAGCGGCTGCGGGCTTTTGGCTAACCCGAATCGAGTCGCTGCAAAATATGACCGAAGACGCCTCGCAAACGGCGGCGCGATACCCGCTTTCCCTTTATCCCAAGTGGCTGCAGGGGGCGCTGTTGGTGCTTATTCCAGTCGGTTTTGTGAACTACATACCCACTTTATATCTGCTCCGCGATCAAGGCGGGATCGGCATGCTCCTGGGAACGGTAGCTGTCGCTGCAGCAGCATTACTGCTTGCTATGCGTTTCTGGAAGCTGGGCTTGTCTCGATACCAAAGCACGGGAAGCTGATTGAACGATGAAAAGAGGGGAGCGATCTTCATGATAACCGTCACTCATTTACGCAAAACGTTTCAAACCCCGCTTGTCCGGGAGGGGAAATTCGCCGGCATCCGCACCTTGCTATCTAGAGCCTACAAAGAGAAGGAAGCGGTTCGGGATGTGAGCTTCAAGATTGAACCTGGCGAATTTGTCGGGTATATTGGACCTAATGGCGCAGGCAAATCGACAACGATCAAAATGCTGACCGGTATCCTCCACCCAAGTTCCGGTGAGGTGCTGATTCACGGGCTCAGCCCGCAAAAACATCGCAGACGCGTCGTTCAGCACCTCGGTGTTGTGTTTGGTCAGAGAAGCCAGCTATGGTGGGATTTGCCGGTCAAGGACTCCTACGAAATTCTGGCTGCCATGTATCGCGTCGATGAAGCCTCTGCACGACGCCGGCTAGGCGAATTAACAGAACTGCTGGAACTTGGCGAGTTCCTTGATACGCCCGTACGCAAGCTGTCGCTTGGGCAGCGCATGCGGGCTGATCTGGCTGCGGCGATGCTGCATGACCCGGATATTTTATTTCTCGATGAGCCGACGATTGGGCTCGACGTGGTCGCTAAGCGGAATATTCGCGGCTTTCTGAAGGCGCTGAACCGGGATTTCGGGAAAACAATCCTGCTCACCACGCACGATATGGACGACATTGAGCAGCTCTGCGAACGCGTCATCGTCATCAACCATGGGCAAATCGGCTACGACGGTTCGATTGCCGAGCTGCGCGAACGGATTGGGCTGCCTACGATGATGAAGGTGACCTTTCGCGGTCCTTATCAAGTCCCGCCAAGCTGGGAACTCCCGTTTCGCATCGTGGAACAACAGGCGGATATACTTACTTTAGCCTGCAATCGTCAGGAGCTGAAGGCAATGGAAGTATTGCGTGTCGTCAGCGGTTGGGGCGACATGGACGATGTACATATGGAAGAACCGGAGTTTGAAGAGGTTATACACGGGGTATATAAATAGATAGCACAGCATACTCGGTCGGTACGGAAGGAGAGAACCCAACAATGGCTATTCAAAAAGAAGAACGCGAGCAAGAAGCGCAGCGCGTTGTCGCCGTGCGAGCAAGTATCAAAAAGCGAATCGGCGAACTAGGTCAAATTGCCGATGAACGTCAATCCGAGGTGACGGCGATCGGCCGCGCCTTCTGGGACGATATCTCGGTCAACGCGGACAACGCTGACGATATTATCGAGACCGCGGCCAGCATGGCGCAGCAGGAACAGGTTCTGCTCGGACAAAAGCGAAGCCTGGGCGTCGCGCAGGATGCACTGCGCAAGCTTCAACGCGTCGTGGATTCGCCGTATTTTGCCCGGATCGATTTCATCGAGAAGGGGGAAAACCAGCCCGATAAGATCTATATCGGGCTGACTTCCTTCATCGAACCGAAGACCGATGAAATCCTGATTTATGACTGGCGAGCGCCGATCGCCAGCGTGTTCTATGATTATCCGCCGGGGCCTGCGACGTACCGGACGCCGGAAATGGACGTCAGCGGCGAGCTGCTGCTGAAGCGGCAATATATTATTAAAGCCGGGGCGCTGCAGGATGTGTTCGACACCGGCATCAGCATCGGCGACGAGATGCTGCAGCAGATGCTCAGCCGCAGCGCCGACGAGCGGATGCAAAGCATCGTGACGACGATTCAGCGCGAGCAGAACCAGATCATCCGCGATGACCGGCACAAGGTGCTCGTCGTGCAGGGGGCGGCCGGCAGCGGCAAAACCTCGGTCGCGCTGCAGCGCATCGCGTATTTGCTGTACAAATATCGGTCGACGCTAAGCGCCGATAATATGATTTTATTCTCACCGAACTCACTGTTCAGCGATTACGTCTCGAACGTGCTGCCGGAGCTGGGCGAAGCCAATATGCAGCAGACGACGTTCCAGGATTATTTAGCGCATAAGCTGAGCGGAACGGGGCTTGCCATTGAGGATCCCTACGACCAACTGGAGTTCATTCTGAACGGAACGGAGCAGGGGCAAGATTCCGGTGCCTATGAGGCCCGCCTGCAAGGCATACGCTACAAGACATCGGCAGCATTCTTGCAGGTTATTGAAGCATACGGCGACAAGCTGAAGACGAGCGGCATCCGGTTCCGCGATTTTGCGGTCGGCAAGAAAGTGCTGCTCACCGCAGAGCAGCTCAGCAATCGCTTCTACGGCAAGGCGTCTACACAGACGATCGGTGATCGGATGGAACATCTGACGGAATGGATACTCGGTCAGCTGGATGAGATTCAAATCGATGTGGAGAAGCGGTTCTACCGTAAAATGGTACGCGAGCCGAAGTACATCGGCACAGATCCGGAAATGAAGCGCATGAGCAGAAGCAAAGCGCATAAAGCGATTGAGCCGCTCAAGGAACAAGCGCGCAGTCTCGCTTATATCGACGCGCTCGGGATGTACCGCGATTTATTTACGGATCCCGCGCTTCATCGTGAACTGGCGCAAAGCGCAGGACAAGAGCTTCCATCAGCATGGGATACGATTCGTGCCTTCACGGTAGAAGCTCTTGATCAAGGCACGATTCTTTACGAGGATGCTACGCCTCTTGTTTATTTGAAGGGCCTTGTTGAGGGGCAGCTGCGGGTCGGCACAATTCGCTATTGCCTGGTCGATGAAGCGCAGGACTATTCGCCGTTTCACTACGCGTACTTGAAGAAGCTGTTCCCGCGTGCCCGCTTTACCTTGCTGGGCGACTGGAATCAAGGCATCTTCACGCACGCGAATGCGAGCGGAGGTACCGGCGGCGGCGCTCAAGCCGGCGAGTATGCCTCGATCAGCGAGCTGATGAAAGAGGACGAGACGGAGACCATCCGTCTCGTCAAGAGTTACCGCTCGACACGCGAAATCACCGAGTTCGCGTGTCAGGTACTGCCGAACGGCGAGCCGATCGAGCCGTTCAGCCGCAGCGGCGAGCCGCCGCGCCTCACGCGCGCGGCGGACGAGACCGAGCTCAGCCGCCTCATCGCGGCGGCTGTAGGGGCGCGGCGCGACGGCGGAGCCAGCTCCGTCGCGATCTTGTGCAAGACCGAGCGCGAGACGGAGCGCGCGCACGCCCTACTGCTACCGCTGCTGCCGGGCCTGCAGCGCATCCATAAGCAGACGCAGCACTACGAAGCTGGCGTCATGATCATGCCCGCGTACCTCGCCAAAGGGCTCGAGTTCGACGCGGTGATCCTCTACGACGCGGGCGCTGCCGTCTACGCGGAGGCCCGGGAGCGCAAGCTGTTTTACACGGCTTGCACCCGCGCTCAGCATCACCTGGATGTGTTCTTTCTAGGTGAACTTACACCTTTTCTCAGGACGAAATAGACGGAAGTCCATACCCATCTGCCCTGATCTTCATAGGATGTATCAAGCAACAAGGAGCAGTTTTCGAAGGGCAGAAGGGAGGAATAACCATGTCTCATGTTGGATACACTAGCACAGCTGTTGTTCTGGTACTGTACATTCTGTTAGTCATCATTCTTGCAACATTCTAGTTCCGATTATCTTGCAATCAAGGGGCCGCATTCCACGACAAAGTGGGGGCGGTCTTTTTGTGTTCTCAGATGTATGGATTGTACGGTTCTGGATATCTTAACAAAAAAAGGAACGATTCGATATCCTTGAGGGAGAATGAAGCATGTTTGCCAACAAGAAGGTCTCGCCTCTGCAATTATATTTTGTCTTTTTCCTTTCCATCGGCATCACGAATCATGTACTGTTAATTCCGGTTCTTCTTCATTATGGGAAACGGGACTCCTGGATTGGCGCCGCTGCTTCCATAGTTCCATTTGTCCTCTGTGTCATCCTGATCTATTTGGTGATCCGAAAAACAGCTCAACAGAAAATGATCGATTGGCTGAAACAGCGATTTGGGGCATTCGTTGCATTTCCGATTAAGATCATTGTCATTGCTGCATGCGTTTTACATGCCAGCGTCACTTTGAAAGATATTGTCATATGGACGCATGTCTCTTATTTACCTCGCACACCGCCTTTGGTTATTACGATTATTTTCCTCATGTTTTGTTTTTTTGCCGCTTTAGCAGGTCTGCGAGCCATCGCGATCGCCTCGGGTTTACTGCTTCCGGTAGTCGCTTTACTCGGTTTTTTTGTTATGGGAAGTAATTTTCACTATAAGGATTACAGCTTGCTTATGCCTCTTTTTACACATGGTTACGGACCTGCAATCAAATCGGCCTTACTAACGAATGGGGCATCCATCGAGTTGATGACCGTTCTGTTTCTCCAACATCATGTCTCCGCGAAAATTCGATTATCCTCTCTGTTGATGGTATCGATCTGCCTTACTGGATTAACAATAGGGCCATTGATGGGAGCAATTACCATATTCGGGCCCTTTGAAGCATCCGATCTGAGATACCCGGCATTCGAACAGTGGCGCATGGTGGCACTCGGCAAATACATTTCCCACCTTGACTTCCTATCCATATTTCAGTGGATTTCCGGGGCGTGCGTCCGGATGTCCGTTTTATTGTTCCTCATACTGGATGTTATCGGCGTCAGTAAGCCTAGAAGACGGACCTACCTAATGATAGGATTGAGTCTTTTCTTCTTAGCAATAGGCTTGTATCCGATGGAAGACAATTGGTTCAGGATGCAAATCGAGACGTGGTACTATCCTCTCATTCTTGGTGTTGGTTTGCTTTTGCTGCTTGCCCTGCTTATCTTATCGAACCTGCCGGTGAAACGAAAGGAGAGGAAGAACTGAATGAATGAACAACATTTTCGTGAATGGTTTGCTAAATCTGCGGATGTCGTCCTCAAGTCGTACCGATTAAGTGACACGAACCAAGCCCCTAACGTTCTACTGATGTACTGTGAGGGGATGAGCAAAATCGATCAAATCGAGCATGTGGTTCTTCCTCAGCTGCATGCCATGTTCACCGACGAGCTGAATCTTGAGATATCGAGACTGGACGTCAATACGATGCTTCAGTTGGAAGAGATTACAGGCCCTAACCTCATGGAATCGCTGACGGTTCGCCTGTACCAGGGGCAGCTTCTACTTTTTTTTGAAGATACTCAGCTCGTGTATGCCTTGAATATCGCATCTCCGCCTAACCGTTCGCCTGAAGAATCCAGCACGGAAACATCGATCAAAGGTCCTCGTGATGCGTTTACGGAGGATATCACCACCAATATTGCGCTCGTGCGTAAACGTCTGCTGACCCGCTCGCTTTGCTGTGAGAAAATGGAAGTCGGGAAAAGGAGCCATACCGCAGTGGCTCTTCTTTATATGGACGATATCATGGATATGAATATGATTACGGAAGTCAGGCAGCGGCTGCTGGCTCTCGACGTAGATGGCTTAATCAGCAGCGCTCAATTGGAGGAACGGGTATCGGGGCGGAAAGCGCCAATTTTTCCGCTTGTGGACTATGCAGGAAGACCTGACTATGTAACCGACTGCTTGCTGCGAGGGCGATTCGTCATTATGGTTGACGGGTCGCCAATGGTATTGATTGCCCCGGCCAATCTGATGCTGATTTTGAAATCCCCGGAGGACGTTCACTTTCCGTTTTATTATGTCGCCTTCGAACGTATCCTAAGGATAGGGGGATTGATCGTATCGATGCTCCTCCCGGGCTTCTGGATTGCGCTTTCCGCATTTAATATTGAACAGCTCCCCTTCCCGCTGGTTGCAACCATTTCTTCATCCAGATTGGGGCTTCCCCTCTCGGGACCGATGGATATTATTATCATGCTCGTATTGTTTGAGTTGTTCCGTGAAGCAGGCATGCGGCTGCCTAAAGTGGTTGGACAAACAGTCACCGTCGTGGGCGGACTTATTGTCGGGGACGCGGCTATACGAGCAGGCATCACGAGTCCCACCACGCTGGTTGTTACGTCAATATCGACCATTTCCATGTACACACTTGTGAATCAATCCTTATCAGGAACGGTAACTGTGCTGCGTATCTTGATATTAGTGATTTCTGCGATATTCGGTATATTCGGCTTCATGCTGGCGCTTATGGGCGTTATCCTCTATTTGTCAACGCTGGAGTCATTCGGAGTTCCGTACTTATCCCCCTTGTCGCCGCCTCAATTCGGGGAAATGGTTGCTTCTTTGTTAGCGAAACCCTGGAGCAAATTAAAGCGAAGACCCCATTCTTTGAATCCGAATGATGCTACGCGTCAAGGTCAAGGAGAAGGGCCCTCATGAAACGCAGGTTATACCTAATAGGCATTAGTCTAATTCTTTTGGTTACTCAGACCGGATGCTGGGATATGAAGACGATTCAAGATATGAACTATATCACAGCGATAGGCTTCGATTACAAGAACGGTCACTTCCAAGTCTATAGCCAAATGCTTGATTTTTCTAATGTTGCTAAGCAAGAAACCGGGAAAACAAGCGGAGCAGCTTCGGTATGGGTGGGGCGAGAAGAAGGGGAAACGGTTAGTGAGGCTTACAATAAATTGTACAAGACATCCCAACAGCAAGTGTTCTGGGGGCACGTATCCGCGTTTGTGTTTAGTGATGAGGCCTTGCGTCGTGGTATGGGGAAATTCTTGGATGGCTTTGCAAGGTATAACGAAACAAGGTTCAAGCAGTGGGTATACAGTACGGAGGAGCCCATTGATCGTTTATTCGCCGTGATGCCTTTTTTTAATTTATCGCCGATGGCCTCGATTCTTGCTCACCCTGAGGACAGTTACCGGCAACACTCCTTCATAAAACCTGTAAGGCTATATAAAGTAATTGCGAACGTGAGAGAGCCCGGAAACCGGCTGATGCTGCCCTCTTTAGCCATTGAGAGAGAAGTATGGAAGAAGAATAATAAGCCGGATCCGAAATTGGAAGTTAGCGGCATTCATGCCATGAATGGTGAGGATAAGCTGGAATGGCTATCGGAAGAACAATTGAAGGGCTTACGATGGCTGCAGGAAGCAACGTCGCGTACACCGCTAGTGGTGGTCATGGACGGCAAGAAAGCTGGTTCTGTTTCTATTCAGAAGCCAAAGGTAAAGATCAAACCGATCATCCATGACGATCAGGTTAGCTTCGACATTCATATGAAATGTAAGGCGATTGTGACTGAAATCTTAATTGAATTGGATGACGAGACACAGAGAAAGCAAACTGAAAAGCAAATCGCCGATGAAGTCAAGCAGACTTTTGAGATCGGGAAAGCCCAAGACGTCGATATCTACCAGTTGGAACATCTCGTATACCGAAAATCTTTTGCAGATTGGTCGAGGTTAACTAACAACGGCGCTAAGCCATTAAAGGCCATCCGGATTGACAATGTGAAGATCGATGTCGATCTCATGCATTCCGGGATGTATAAAATGCGGAAGAAGCATAAGGAATACTGAGGTTTGGCGGTTGAACCTTGCGCGTCTAAATGATCCATAGTATGATGATAATAACAAAAGAGACGGTGTCGCGACCGTCTCCTGTACAGACTTGGGTGGGCAACCTCCAAGATGTAAGTAGAGAAATAACCCACTAGGCGACCAACCTGTAGGTGGGTTATTTTTCGTTTCATGAACGTCAGAAGTGCCAGAATAAACATTCCGAACAAAACCAGATTGTTAAACGAGAATATTTTCATAGGCAAGATCCTCCTTTCCGGAGGCAGCCTATCCACCCAAGGTTGAGCTGAACTTGCATATTATACCATTTGGAGTCTATCATCGATAGGCTCTTTTTTCTTTTCCTTCATCCAATTAATAAATATTTAAGAATTGTTTTAGGCGTGGTTTAGAACTGTTTTAGAGGCAGTTAAGGCTGGGGGGATATGATGAATACATGGAAGCGAGGGACGCTTTCAAATTAGATAAAGCGAAAAGCTTACGGAGGAAGAGATATGAACAATAAGTTAGCGATGATGGGATTAGGTGTGGCGGTAGGAAGTATGATGCTGGTGACTTCGGTATATGCAGGCGTTGGTGATGCTCCCGGATACGAGGCATTCAAATCAGCTTTCAAACAGACGGCCGCGGTAGACAATGTGACTCGTCAGGTGAATGTATCTTTAGAGGATAACGGAGCTTCACTCCTGAACGTGAAGTCTACCATTAAGAGTGACCGCAGCGACCGCACAGGCAGCGCAGAAGTGACTGTGGTGAACGGAAAGGACACGCAAACGATCCATTTTTACAGCCAAAATGGCAAACAGATCGTGAAATCGGATGATTCCGATGTCTACAAAGTGATGGAAGGCGACAACATGCACGGCAAGTTCCGCGAGCTCGAAGGGAAGCAGCACACCCCGGATCCGGCGACGGCTCAAGAGGTTGAGAATGTGGTCGACGCTTTGGTCGGCAATATGAAGAATTATGTGACGATGGATCAAGGGGCCGGCAATGCCAAGGAGATTCATTTTAAATTGTCAGGCAGCCAAATTTCTCCGGTGGTGAATACGATCGGATCGCTGGTCATTAAGCATGGCACTTCCGAATCCAATCAGCACCCGGTACCGGCCAAAGCAGATACGCTGGGTATCGATGTCAGCACGCTGAGAAACAGCCTTCCGCAATTGACGACAGACATCAAAATGGACGCGGTCGAGGTGAATGCGACAGTAGATGCAGATAACCATATTACGAACCAAACGGCGCAGGTTCACATCTCAGGTAAAGATGCAAAAGGTGCGGCACATGACGTTGTATTGAACGTAGATATGACGCTTTCCAGCTTGAACAGCACTACGCCTGACACCGTAGATTTAACCGGTAAACAAGTGGAAACTGTGAAATTCGACGAACAGTCCCGCAAACATTGGGGCGCAGCGAACTAATTCGCAAACAAAGCAGAGTGGAGGCGGAATGGCGACCATTTCTCCTCCTTATTCCTTTAACAAAAGAGGTGGGGCGGATCATGAATCCCGTTGTGGAAATTAAGCAATTAACGAAAATATTCGGCAACTTGCGCGGCATTCACGAAGTGAATATGACTGTGCAGCAAGGCGATATCTATGGTTTCTTCGGTCCGAATGGCGCCGGTAAAACAACGGTCATGAAGATTATGACCGGTTTAAGCAGAGCGCAACAAGGCGAGGTCAAGCTTTTTGGCTATAACGTCTCAACCCATTACGAGCAAGCGATGGCGAAAGTCGGCGTGCTGATCGAAACGGCGGAAGCCTACTCGTACATGAGCGGCAGACGCAATCTGGAGCTGGCGGCTCGTTTTTACCCCGGGATCGGAAAGAAGCGAGTCGATGAAGTGCTGGAGATCGTGGACCTCACCCCGTATCAGCATGAAAAGGTGACGGGCTACTCGCTAGGCATGAAGCAGCGGCTCGGTCTTGCTGCGGCCATGCTATCCAAGCCGGAGTTGCTAATCCTCGATGAGCCTACGAATGGCCTCGATATCGAGGGCATGGTACACATTCGCGAGATCATTATGCGGCTTGCCCGCGAAGAGAACATCACGTTCCTCATCTCCAGCCATCTCATTCACGAGATGGAGCTGATGTGCAATCGGATGGGCATCCTCCATCAAGGACGGCTCGTTCGCGAGGGACTCGTTGCCGATTTAGTCAAAGGCAGCGCAACGCTGGAAGAAGCGTATTTGCGCGAAATTAAAGAAGTCAGGGGGCTAGCCGCTCATGCTTAGCTTAACAGCCAACGTATGGAACGAAACGATAAAAATCGCGTCCAAAAGGAAGACGCTCTTTTTTCTTGCCGTCACATTGCTAATGCCGGCAGCCGCAGGCCTCTTGCTGGCTCGCTTCCAAAACGGCATCGGTATTGGCGCCATCGCGTCGCAGGATTTTCCCATCATTATGCTTGGTTTATTCACTAGCCTATTTTTGCCGCTGTTCGTTTTCATGGGAGCCGCAGATGTGTTCTCCGGCGAAATGGGCGATCGCACGATGAAAGTCACACTGACCCGCCCCATCACACGGTTCAAGGTGTTTGCTTCCAAACAAATGGCGCTCGCCATTTACATTGCTCTCTATCTAATCGCAGGTTTGCTGGCTTCGATCTTATCGGCGCAATTTTTCCAGCATTTTGGCGGCTTCGGCACCGTAATAGACTGGATGCTAGCCTATGGTTCCGCTTTCGTGCCTTTGCTCGTCCTTAGCATCGTGGCCGTATGCTTGGCGCAATTTTTCTCCAGCAGCAGTTCGGCTTTGACGGTGAGCATTCTTTTGTACCTGGCCTTTAAAGTGGCGGCGTTCTTCATCCCGCAAATTGCGACTTACTCACCGACCGCATACACGGATTGGCATATGCTCTGGATTGGCAGCACCATGGCGGGCAATAAAATTGCTAGTATCTTTATGTTTTTGGTAGCGTGTAGTATATTATTTTTTACAGCAGGATTCTATTTTTTTGACAAAAAGGAGATTTGATCCAGATGTCGATTCGTTTACGGCTGGTGCTTTCTTATATAGCCATGCTACTTGTGCCGCTTGTGCTTTCGGGGCTAGCCGTGATCTTGATCAGCATCGCGACGCTAGGCAATTTAAAGTCGGTGTTTCAGGTCGATTTTTCTCAAGGCAATCCGATCAAACGTGTCATCGATCAGGAAGCGGAGACCGTCGCTTACATGAAAGCGAAGTCAGAGCTGGAGCCGGATTTGTTTCTCAATGAAACGTTTGTCAAAGATCTGGAAGAGCGTCTGCACAAAATCAACATGGGCTTAATCATTCGCAAGGATAAAGAAATTACGTACGCTTCGCCCTATTTAAAACAGGGGGAGGCCGAAGATACATCCAAACTGCCTACCTTCGGCACCTCATCAGGGCATTTTCAGAGAAATCAAGGTTCGCTGTGGATAACTCGCCAGCAGGATTTTCTTTTTAGCGATAAGAGCAAAGGATCTGTGTTCATCTTTTTAGATGGCAGCTCGTTTCAAAAATATTTGCATCAATTTTCGAATGCCGTCATTTTTGCCTTTGTTACGATTCTCGTCGTAACGAACGGAGTGCTGACTTATTTCGTATCCAAGAGCATTATCCGTCCTCTGAAGGCGCTCAAGCGGGCAGCTGAGGAAATTAAGGAAGGCAACCTCGATTTCGAGGTGGTTCCTCATTCCGATGACGAGATCGGCGAGCTAAGCATCGCATTCGAAGAAATGCGGCGCAAATTGAAGCAATCCGTCGAGATGCAGCTCCAATACGAGGAAAACCGCAAAGAGCTCATATCGAACATCTCCCATGATCTGAAAACACCGGTAACCGCGATCAAAGGTTATGTGGAAGGCATCATGGACGGCGTTACCAATTCGCCCGACAAGTTGGACCGGTATGTAAGAACGATCTATAACAAAGCGGCCGACATGGACCGGCTTATCGATGAGCTATTCCTGTTCTCCAAGCTGGATCTGGGCAAAGTGCCGTTTCAGTTCGAAAACGTCGACATTGGCGGATACGTGCAGGATTGCGCGCAAGAATTGCAATTCGATATGGAGAAAAAGGGCGTCCATTTCGTTCTTGGCACACTTCCGAAGGTGCCGCTGTTCGTCACAGCCGACCGTGAAAAGCTCAAACGCGTCCTGCTGAACGTGATCGAAAATGCGATGAAATACAGCGATGAGTCTGACTGCACCATCCGTTTAGATGTGAAAGAAATTGACGGCAACGCCGTCATTCAAATAGAAGATAACGGCCAAGGCATCTCCGAAGAGGCGCTTCCGCATATATTTGACCGCTTTTACAGGGCGGACCCGTCCCGGAACACCTCGACAGGAGGAAGTGGGCTCGGACTCGCGATTGCCAAACAAATTATGGAAGAGCATGGCGGTAGAATCGGGGCCACCAGTACGCTGGGCAAAGGAACGACCGTTTATATGGTATTACCGCTGAACAAGCAGGAGTAGGGGGCAAGCAGGATGAGCCGCATCTTAATAATTGAAGACGAACAGAGCATCGCCGAGCTGGAACGGGATTATCTAGAGATCAACGGGCATGAGGCGGATATCGAGAACAGCGGGGACAAAGGACTCCAAAGAGCGATCAGCACCGATTATGATCTGATCATTCTCGACCTGATGCTGCCCAAGGTGGATGGTTTCGAAATTTGCCGGAGAATCCGCAGCGAAAAGGATATTCCCATCCTGATGGTCTCGGCCAAAAAGGAAGACATCGATAAAATACGCGGCTTGGGCCTCGGTGCCGACGATTATATCATCAAGCCCTTCAGCCCGGGAGAGCTCGTGGCGAGAGTGAAGGCGCATCTGGCCCGTTATGAACGGTTAATGGGCAAACGGGAGACTAAGAACGATGAAGTCCGCATCCGCGGCTTACTGATCGATAAAACAGCGCGCCGCGTCTTCGTCAACGACAAGGAAGTCATCTTCACGACTAAGGAATTCGATTTGCTGGCGTTTTTGGCGATGAACCCGAACCGGGTCTTCAGCAAAGACCAGCTGTTCGATCATCTGTGGGGGATGGACTCCATGGGGGAGATCGCCACCGTAACGGTTCACATCCGCAAGTTGCGGGAGAAAATTGAGCAGGATCCGTCCAATCCGCAATATATTGAAACGATCTGGGGAGCGGGGTACCGGTTCCGGATATGACGAAAAGAAAGCCTGAGATGAGCGATGACCTCATTTTAGGCTTTTTTGCACTAAAAAAGACGTTTGATACTTAAAGTGCGTGGGGATAGCTGACAATGGTTGTATAGAGGATCTCATTTTAGGCTATTGCTCATTGTTCGTTAGAGACTTCTGTTCGTTAATAAGACACTCAAGAGACGTTAATATTTCGAGTTTGGATGCCAAATAGGGTTATATAGAACAATGTTCCATAAATAACGAATAAGGTGCGCTATTTAAAGACTTTTGTTCGATCGAGCCGATTTTCACCATACCTTGGACGATTTAGCGTCAAACTATATCCTTATTAACGACCTTGGTTCTTTGTTCACGTCTCACGTGCAAAACACCTAATAAGGGCGCTATGATAAAATGGCTTTTATTCATAATGGACTTGAAAATACTACGAAAGTGTAGTAATTTAATTGTGTGGCATTTAATACGATATCGTAGTTTATTAGCGGAAGCGAAATTGCAATCAAGTGAGTTTTTTTGTTCTATTACTACGATATCGTATTAATTGGGAGCCGACCTGATTTTGACCTGATTGAACAAGAAGGAGGACACGGCTTATGGGCAATCGAACAAAGTTGCAAGATCTGGAGGACATCGCGAACTGTCTGGAGGATGTGAAAAGCATCGTATGGGCAAGACTTGTACCGAAAAAGGCAAGGACCCATTTTCGGCAAGCGGAAAAAGAGGCATTACTTGGAGTGCGGTCTCTGCTTGATGCGGCAATTGACCGTTTGGAGGAAGACAACGCCGAGATACGAAGACATGAAGGAGCTCGGTTGAAGCAGATTCCTGTTGAAGAGTAAGGCGACTTACGAAGTTAGCTTAATATGGATCATCGGACAATTGCTGCGCTAGTTGACCCTTGGGTAAGGCATTCCAATCCGCATTTCGTTGGCTGGCAGGTATTCGTTCTCTCCATCATAGGGGCCATTTGTATGCCTATTTCCGGGTTCTGGATTGTCATTCCTCAAGCTCTCTACATCTTAAAACGATAGGCAGGTCCTATGAAAATGATTGGAAATTAGTAATTGTTCCCAGAAGGCTCTGCATCTACAATAATAAATGTAGCAATGCTACATAAATGTTGCGTGAGGGAGCGATGACCATGTCAAAAGCAGTATTTTATCATGCAGGGTGCCCGGTTTGTGTGGAGGCGGAGCAAGTGTTTTTGGGGTATTTGGATAACGGGAAAGTTGCAGCGGAGATCGTTCATTTGGGGACGAACCGGAGCCGGATCGCCGAAGCGGAGCAGACGGGTGTGAAATCCGTACCGGCGCTGGTTATCGATGGAGTAGTTTACCATATTAACTACGGCGCCAGCCTGGAGGATGTCAAAAATAGCTGATTGATAAGTAACACATGAGCGAGAATACAATGAGACGGGGCGCGCGTGCCTCGTTTTTTTGTTTCCTGCGAGACTATAATCGCGTGCTTGATTCACTATGCAGAGCTCGTTCTTAGTCTTGAGAAACCAGAAGCGTGCGTGTAAAATGGGACGTAAATCAATCTCTTTTCACGAAAGGGAACGTGCACGTGATGTTTAACCCTCAGGATCGGAAGACGAATCACACGGCCCGTGTCGGAATGGCGTTATTTCGAATGACGCAGGCTGTGAAAAAAATCACCCAAAAGGATAGCGACGCATTAGGCCTATCCCCGGTTCAGGTACAGGCACTGCTGTATATGTATCATACCCGAAGTGATGTTGCGACCATCGGAAACCTTGCTGCTGCCATAGGGGCGACGCATGTGACAGCAGTTAAATTGATCAACGGACTGATAGACAAAGGACTCGCCGTTAAACAATCCAGCCCGGATGACCGGAGAGTCACGCTGCTGCAGCTTACGTCTGAGGGAGCGGCGGCTGTAGAGCAACTCGACGAGTGGGGAACAGCGCTTGAAGAGGCCGTACAGAACATCCCGGAGGAGCTGATGGACAGCTTCGAGCTTGGGCTCGGGGCGGTGCTTGAGGCTCTTCAAAAGCAACAGGTTTTAATTGTTGCCGAGCCATGCATGGGCTGCATACATTTTCGCCCGGATGAGGGGACAGGGGAGCTCCAGCATTATTGCGCCATGATCCAAAAATTTTTGTCTCGTGAGGCAACGCTTAAGGAGTGCCCAGAGCACACGCCATCCGTCTAACAGTAAGGTTGCTTGGAACGGGTTGATGTCATTAACTGATCGATGAATGCCCGACTGGCGGTGCAAAGAAATTTATTTTTCCGGTATAAGATGCCGACTTCGGAGAGCACAGCAGGAACTGATATCGGTATGACACGAATAGCGGGGGAGTTTCGGTGAGCGAGGTACGAGCTGGGCAGCACAGTAACCCCTATCCCTTGAAGTACCATCGCCAGAATCGAATCGACCGAGGACATTTCAAGCACGGGCGCGGGGACGAAGTCAAACGTGCGGCAAGCCTCGTTAATTCGTTGGCGCACATAATAAGAATCCGGAAGCAGAATGCTCGGCGTTTCTTGTAGAATTGCAAGCGTCACCTCGTTCACTTGGACAACCGGATGATCGGCAGGTGCGGCGAGGCTGAGTGTTTCCGTATAGAGCCGTACGCTTTCCAAACTTTCGTGTGTCTCCATCAAATAAGCAATGCCCAGATCCAGCTCATTATGCAGTAGCTGCTCGTAGATCTCCTGATTGCGCATTGTTTGAAGCGACAGGCGGATGTTCGGATAGGCTAGGCGGAAAGCAGCTACGCTGGACGGTAGTACGGAATGAATCGCCGAAAGCAGAGCGCCGGCTTTCAAACTCCCTCTTTGAAGGCCTTGTAAATCGCGAATGGCCATTTTCGCTTGCGCAAGCTCATGAAAGACATTATAGCAATGCTGGAGCAGAATGGTCCCGGCTTCGGTTATAACGTTTTTTTTACCGATCCGGTCAATTAATGGCGTACCGAATTCGTCTTCCAGATTCCGAATCTGCTGGCTTAAGGAAGGCTGGGCAATACCGAGCTTCTCTGCGGCCCTTGTAAAGTGCAGTTCCTCACATACAGCGATAAAACACTCCATTTGCCTAATCTCCATGACAGCCTTCTTTCTTTAAACATACGATTATTGGAAATTGTATCATGACTCTTGCTCCTTTGGATCAAGAGTTTTTGTGTTTTCTTGACAAACCCTGCATATAAATTAGCAAATGGCAAATGCAGTTATTTACAAAATGTAAATGTTAAGATATTGTAAAAGTTATTTACAAATCCCGCTTTTTCTGTGTGAATATTTGCTTCTAGTTTCTTACGTAGGGGGAGAGCACTTATGATGCTTAGCGTAGACGTTCATTTATTACTCAAATTAGGGATCTCGGCTGTATTTGGTTTAATTATCGGTTTGGAACGGGAAGTGAGAAATAAGCCGCTGGGGCTGAAAACTTCACTCGTTATTTGCTTAAGCAGTTGCTTACTGACGATTGTTTCTATAGAGTCCGCGAATAAGTATGCGGTTGCAGGCTTGCATGTGATGGACCCGATGCGCCTTGCTGCGCAGGTCGTCAGCGGAATCGGCTTTCTGGGAGCAGGCGTTATTCTCAGGAAGCATAATGATGTCATTATCGGACTGACGACGGCTGCGATGATCTGGGGAGCGGCGGGGCTTGGTATTGCGGTTGGAGCCGGGTTTTACGTGGAGGCGTTCTTCGGACTTGTACTCATCATGATCAGCGTGGTCGGACTGCCCTATTTCATTAAAAAAGTCGGCCCTAAACCTTTAATCATGAAAGACCTGCGCGTCAGACTCATCGTGTCGCATGATGCGAATTTAACCGCAATTATTAAAGCAATCATCGCCAAAGGTTATAGAATGCAAAGCGTTCACATTAAGGAATTGAATCCTGAACATCAGGAGCTGAATTTCATCGTATTCATCGATCGCAAGTATGCTTCGGAAGTATATGATGAGCTGAAAAGTATGGAATATATTGAAATCGTTGAGGTTGAGACGCTCTAACTTTCGATGGGGCTGCTGGGTGTGATACTAGTGAAACGCTCCCCGCCCTGCAGCTTTTGGCGCCGAAAACCCTCGGACTATTTAACTCCGTATGCACGAGTTTAACAGCAGTATAGTTTCATGATACAGGTTCCGTTAGATATTCAACGAAATAACATCCAGGTTAGTGGTTAATTGAACCTATATGGGAGCGAGGATAAGGTCATTCACAAATACCAAAACGATTTCACCGTCGAGAAGAACTCCGCAAGGGTTCTTTTCTTTTTTGCCATTCCCACCCGGGTATTATCGAGTATAATGTTTCTAACGAGTGTGGGAAGAACACAACCGGCCATGGACGCCGAAGATCAGGGGACTCGAAAATAAAGCAATTTATCGAATGAAGCTATGAAAGGGATGACAACACGTGTGGCAGAAGGTCGCTAACTGGAACACCTTGCGCAATCAGATGTTGGCCGGATTCGTGTCGGTCATGATTGTCGTTCTTATCTGCGCAGGCATTCTTACGTTCAATTCGGTTTCCACGCTTCTGAATACGAAGGCTGAGACGCAGATGCTGCAAACCGCCAGTCTAGCTGACGGCAGGTTGGAAGCGCTTATAAATCAGATTGATACTTTGACTTTGCAGGCTATTAACGATACGTACCTACAACAGCTCTTTTTCTCGCTTGCTAATGGCGAGGCCGTAAGTTTCAGCCAACGGCAGGCTTTGATGCAAATCGATAATCATATTCAAGCGTATAGCAACGGCGTAAGCAGTGTCGAACTGTATTCCTCAGATTTTAAGCGAATGTATCCGCTGGATGAACAAAATTTGAGTAACCGAGTGACGAGCAATTGGATTGAACAGGCGGACAAGGAAAAAGGAAAGCTGCTTTGGATTGGCAACGATCCTAGAGCCCCTGGTTCAGTCCTGGCCATTCGTCGTATTAATTTAATTGATCGCTGGTTCTCTAATGGCGGTTATTTGCTTGTGACCATAAAGCGCAGCTATTTTGAATTTCAGCCTGAGATGCCTCAGTCAGGCCATCGGGAATTGATGCTGCTGGCCGATAGCGCGTCGAGACCTATTGTTGGCGATGGTCAAGCTCTCGCGGATGTAACCGAGCTGATGCATGAGGATTCCGAGAAGGTTACGCTCGGGGGGCAGCGATATATTTTAGTGAAAAAGCTTTCCGAGAAGACAGGCTGGACACTAATGATTCTGTATCCGGTCAGCGATATTGCAGATGGAATATCTATTTTGCGTGTGGCGATTTTTGTTTCCGGCGCGATAGGCTCTGTCCTCTTTATTATTTTGTCATTCCTGCTTTCAATGATGATCACGCGGCCGATTTTGCGACTTATGCGGGCGATGAGAAATACCAGGCAAGGCGTATTGACGCCTAATCTATCGAAAACGTATACGACAGAGCTGAACGACCTCAATATGACCTACAACCAAATGGTGGATAATATTAATCGGCTTATTAAACTGGTGTATGAGAAAGAAATACTTCAGAGCCGGACGGAATTGCTGGCGTTGCAAGCCCAAATCAATCCGCATTTTTTATATAATACCTTGGAGGCGCTTTATTGGTCATTAGAGAAAAAGGGTGAGGAAGAACTGGCCGATCTTGTGATCTCCATGTCCGATTTGTTTCGTTATGTTATTAGCGGCCCGAATAAGGACGAATGGGTGACATTGGGCGATGAACTGGACCATATTAAACGGTATTTGGGCATTATGAGCGTAAGGTTCGGCTCCCGTCTGGACTGGCAAATTCATGCCTCGAACACGTATAGCAACGTTCCGATTCCGAAGCTGCTAATCCAGCCATTGGTGGAGAATGCGATTCTTCACGGCATGGAAGGGAAAACAGGACCCGGGCTGATTACCATTGCCGTGGAGCCGTCACCAACGGATACATCCGATTTGCGGATTACGGTCAGTGACGATGGTCCGGGTATGAATGAACGTACGCGGAGCGACGTTATGGGAGCCGTGAATAGCGAAGGCGCTTCATCCGGCAAAGGGAAGGGCATGGGCCTTTCCAATGTCATGCGCCGCATTAAGCTCTATTACCCGTCGCTAACCGGAGACAATCGCGGTTTGTCGATCGACAGCACGCCCGGACAAGGGACAAGCGTTCGGTTTGACATTCCGATTCATAGGGAGGTTCACCATGATTCAATCGGGGAAGACTATTCTAGTCGTTGACGACGAACCGTTGACAAGAGAAGGCATTTGCAAATCATTGGAGTCCTGGTCGGCAGGACGCCATCAAATATTAAGCAGCAGCAACGGTTCGGAGGCGTTGGAACTGCTGAAAACCCGCCTTGTTCATCTGCTCATCACGGATATCCGAATGCCGGAGTTGAGCGGTCTGCAGGTCGTTGAGGCAACGCAAGGCATCCTTCATAAGCCCGTTGTCATTATTATTTCCGGGCATCCGGACTTTCAATATGCCCAATCCGCCATCCAGTTGGGTGTCGTCAACTATTTGCTTAAACCGGTTCAAAGGAGCAAGCTGCTGGATGCGGTTGAACAGGCGCTGCGGATCGAAGAAGAGCGAGGCCGCGTGGAAGCGATGGAGAAAATCGTTGATTCCAGGCTGATGCAGGCCAAAATTGAGGCGAACCATTATAGCCCGCCCGTTCAACAGGCCTTGACTTACGTCGAAGAGCATTTGACAGAGCCGCTGGGCATGC
This sequence comes from Paenibacillus sp. GCM10027628, assembly GCF_042676385.1. Lineage (NCBI taxonomy): Bacteria > Bacillati > Bacillota > Bacilli > Caryophanales > Paenibacillaceae > Paenibacillus > Paenibacillus sp. GCM10027628. The sequence goes on along the minus strand of NZ_JBHTHA010000017.1, from coordinate 57,018 downwards.
GCGAAATCGCAAACCAAATTCATCTGAATCCGAGCTATTTCAGCGCGCTGTTTAAAGAGCAGACGGGCTTTACGTTCAGCGAATTTGTCACGCGGAGCCGAGTTCAGAAGGCCAAAGAGCTGCTTCTGCAAACGCGGCTTACGATCGCCGACATTTCCGAGCAGGTCGGGTATCAAACGCCGAAATATTTTATCAAAATATTTAAAGATTACGAAGGAATCAGTCCGAATCAATATCGCAAGCAGGTCGATTGAGGCCGAATTAGGAGCAAAAATCTAAAAATTGTGGAATATTTCCCGATGGTCGTTACCTCCTGCAATCGAAATGAAAACGCTACAATTATTTACGTAGCACACAAATGAAATGAGGGGGATTTGCAGATGGTAAGAAAAACGCTTACATGGACATTGACGTCAATGCTTGGCCTTAGTTTAGTCCTTTCAGGTTGCTCCAGCTCGGGCAACAGCGGTGGAAGCGCGCCGGCAAAGGATGCTTCGAAAGACAATACAGCAAGCAGCACGAGCTCCGCTCAACCGGCTAAAAAAGTTACGATCAAAATGATGCACCTATGGCCAACTGGAAGTTCGGCAACACAGAACAAAATTGTAAACGATATCATCAATGAGTACCAAGCAGCAAATCCGAATGTAACGATCGAACAAGAAGTGCTTGAAAATGAGCAATACAAAAACAAAATGAAAGTGCTTTCGACTTCCAACGATCTTCCTGACGTGGGCATCACTTGGGCGGCGGGTTACATGGACCCTTATGTAAAAGGCGATATGTTTGCTCCGCTTGACGATTTGCTGAAAGGGGATCTGAAAGACAAGTTCGTGAACGGAACCACGGACGCTTATGCATTCGGCGGCAAAACTTACGGTCTTCCTGTAGAGCTCAACATCGTACCGGTTTATTACAATAAAGCCATCTTTGCCAAATATAATCTGACACCGCCAAAAACATATGACGATCTTAAAAATATCGTGAAAACGCTTAGCTCTAATGGCGTAGAACCAATCGCGCTCGGAAACAAAGATCGCTGGACAGGTTCGCTGTGGTACATGTACCTCGCAGACCGTATTGCTGGAGCGGAAACATTGAAAAATGCGATTAACCGCACAGGTACTTTCAACGATCCAAGCCTGATTCGCGCTGCTTCTGAAATCCAGCAATTGGTTGACATGAACGCATTCAATAAAGGATTCAACGGACTTTCCAACGACGAAGGCAAAGCAGAGTTCATGAACAGCAAAGCCGCTATGTACATGATGGGCACATGGGAGCTTCCGAACTACACAACGAATAAAGATGTACCACAACAGTTCAAAGACCAAATCGGTTTCTTTAAATTCCCGACTGTCGGTGGCGGAAAAGGCAACATGGACAGCTGGGTTGGCGGACCAGGCGTAGGCTTGTTCGTAGCGAACAACTCTAAAGTTAAAGAAGAGTCCAAAAAATTTGTAAGTTTCTTCGTTCAAAAATGGGGTGAGCACGCGATTTCCGAAGCAGGCGTCATCCCAGCGACGAAAGTAGACACTTCCAAAGTGAAACTGCCGCAAATGTATATCGACCTTCTTAATGAATTAAATAAAGCAAGCAACATCACACTTTTTGCTGACGTACAAATGAAGCCTGCTTCCGCTGAAGTGCACTTGAACATGATTCAAGCGTTGTACGGCAAAGCCGTGACGCCGGAAGATTTCGCTAAGAAGCATGAGGAAGCTTTGGCGAAAGAGGCCAAGTAAAAGAGGTAATTTTAAAGATTAACCGGAAAGGTCATATCTCCCTACTGTGATATGACCTTTCCCTCTATTTAGTAAGGAAGGGGAGTGTCTGGTGTGGATAAAGTCATGTCCAACAAATCCATTATTGCATTGTACGTCATTCCCTCATTGCTTCTGATTATGGCCCTAATTTATATGCCGATCGTGTTGACGGGCTATTACGGATTAATGAAATGGAACGGCGTAGGCAAGATGAGTTTTATCGGTTTGCAAAATTATACGGAGCTGCTGCATGACGAAATGTTCTGGAACAGTGCGAAGCATTCATTTCTGCTTGCAGTTTTCTCGACGCTCAGTCTAATCGTTTATCTTCTCGTCGCGCTCGTCCTTTCCGCGCAAATTCGCGGCGCAAACACGTTTCGCAAAGTATACTTAATTCCGATGCTGCTGTCTTCTGTTGCCATTGCCCAACTATGGTTGAAAATATTTCACCCGACAAACGGCATATTGAATCATATGCTGATGTCGCTGGGGATTGAGAATACACCTGAATGGCTTTCAAATCCTTCCATTGTTTTATATGCGATTTTCATCCCGATTTTATGGCAGTACGCAGGATTCTATATTTTGATTTATTATGCCGCTTTGAAAAACGTTCCTTCTTCACTGGTTGAAGCAGCCCGCATTGATGGCGCTAGTCCATGGCGCATTGCGATATCGATTCGGGTTCCGCTTATTGCCGAGGTCATGAAAGTGACGATCGTTCTCGCCGTTGTAGGTTCGCTCAAATATTTTGACTTGATTTACGTTATGACGGGCGGAGGTCCCAACGGTTCCAGTGAAGTGATGGCTTCCTATATGTATATCAAAGCGTTCAAAGAATACGATTTTGGCTATGCCAGCGCAATCGGCTTCTTCCTGCTTATCATTTGCCTATTCATGACATGGCTGATCCGCAAAGCGACGGCTACCAAAGACAGTATCCAATATTCGTAACGAAAGGAGATTCCGATGAATATCGAAACGATAAAACGTCAAACGCGGACTAAAGCGGTTCAAAGCAAGCTTCCCATGCAAATCGGATACGGCGTATTGTATATTCTGTTGACGGTTGTTGCTATATTTCAAATATTTCCGCTCCTGTGGCTGCTGTTGTTCTCTTTGAAAAATAACGAAGAAATATTTAATCTGGCTCCTTTTGCGCTTCCCGAACGGTTCCGCTGGGAGAACTACGAGAAAGTATGGACGCAGGGCCATATTAGCGCCTACTTTTTTAATAGTATTTGGATGACGGTCACTTCGGTTGCTGTGACCGTATTGTTCGCTAGCTTCGTAACTTTCGCTGTGACGCGAATGAAGTGGAAGCTGCAGTCGTTCGTGCTTGGGCTATTCATGGTGGGACTCATGATTCCGGTACATTCGACGCTCATTCCGCTGTTCAGCTTATTTACGAAAACCCATCTGACGAATCATCCACTGTCTCTGATTTTATCTTATATCGCGTTTAACTTGCCAATAACGATCATGATCATGCTCGGTTTTTATTACACGCTGCCGCGGGAAGTGGAAGAAGCGGCGATCATGGACGGATGCTCCGTGAATCGTCTATTTTTCAGCATTACGCTGCCAATGACCGCATCGGTCATATCGACTGCTGTCATCATCAATATGATCTACAATTGGAACGAGTTTATTTTCGTCAATACGTTTATTAGTTCGGATAAATACAAAACGCTGACGGTCGGTATCCAAAACTTTATCGGCCAGTATACGACGGATTGGGGCGCAATCGGCGCGACGCTGATGATCAGCATTTTGCCTATTCTGCTTGCCTTCGTACTGCTTAGCAACCGCATCGTAGAAGGTATTGCTGCAGGATCTGTCAAAGGCTAACAAGCAAAAGCAGCATCAATATGTACTTCTGTTTATGAACGAAATAACAGAGAATGGGGTCATAGGTTGAATAGACACGTTGGAAAGGAACCAATTTCAATGTCAAAAACTGTTAAACGCAACGAGCCGCTGGTCACGCATATCTATACGGCAGACCCTTCTGCACATATTTTTGATGGAAAAATCTATATTTATCCTTCTCATGACCTTGACCGCAACAATACTTCTAATGATAATGGCGATCAGTACGATATGGAAGATTATCATGTCCTGTCTATGGAAGATACGGAATCTTCTTGTACCGATCACGGAGAAGCGCTTCATGTCAAAGATGTTCCATGGGCTTCCAAACAAATGTGGGCTCCGGACGCAGCGTATAAAGACGAAAAGTATTATTTGTATTTCCCTGCCAGAGACCACGATGATATCTTTCGAATCGGAGTGGCGACGAGTTCTTCTCCCTCCGGCCCATTTATCCCCGAACCAGGCTATATTCCAGGGAGCTTTAGCATCGATCCGGCAGTCTTCATGGACGACGACAATCGGGCGTATATGTATTTCGGTGGTCTCTGGGGTGGACAATTGGAGAAATGGAAAACGGGCGAGTATGTTACTGATGGTCAGGGGCCTGCCCCAGAAGAGCCGGCTTTAGGACCAAGAGTCTCAGAATTAAACGAAGGTATGCTTACATTTCAAGATTTCCCTGAAGAAATTTTGATTCTCGATGAGCAGGGAAACCCTCTTGTTGCTGGAGATGAGGAACGAAGATATTTTGAAGGACCATGGGTTCATAAATACAAAGGGAAGTATTACTTGTCCTATTCGACGGGTACGACCCATAAAATCGTTTATGCGATGAGCGAGAATCCCAAGGGACCGTTTGTATTCAAAGGAACAATCCTTACGCCGGTCGTCGGATGGACAACACATCATTCGATCGTGCAATTTAAAGACAAATGGTATTTATTCTATCATGACAGTTCTTTGTCAGGAGGCGCAGACAACAAACGTTGTGTTAAATTCACCGAGCTTGAATATAACGAGGACGGTACGATTCGACCCATTTCCCCCTACAAGAGCTATGTGGAAGGAGATTGAAGGAGAACGTTCCTTTTAGGGCGATCAATACGCCGTTCGTGTCTGATGATGCGGTTCTGCGTGAAAAAAATAAAAAGGATGAAGTGCTGCGCAAGCTCCTTCATCCTTTTTGTCCGTTTACTCGCCGCGACTCACACGAAAACCTTGATCGGGGCCCTTGCCATTCGCCTCGAACTTGCCCCGAAAAGATAACTCGGTGTTGCTGACGTCGCCGATCCAACCGCCGCCCTTCACAACCCGGAAAGAACCGCTATTACTATCCAAGTCTCCGTACCAGTTCCAGCACCATTCCCTTACATTACCTGACATATCGTAAATTTCTAACTCGTTGGGTTTCTTGAGACCGATAGGTTTTGTTTTATTATTGTTGTTTTTTATGATAGGCCAGTTCCATTCTCCTGATAAGTATTTATCTCCAGCGTTTTTCCAATACCATGCTACTTCATCTACATTATTGCTTCCGCTGTATGTGTAACTCTTGCTCATCTGACCTCCACCTGCAGCATATTCCCACTCTGCTTCTGTCGGCAATCGGTAGCCATTAGCTCCTGAATCGATCGTTACTGTCCATTTTATATCATCGTTATCACTCTTATTATTCGGATCTTTTGTATTCTTATCTATATTGTAATACGGTTTTAAGCCCTCTTTTTGGCTCCTTTTATTACAGTACTCAACAACGTCATACCAGCTTACCGTTTCTACCGGCAAATTATCGCCTTGGAATGTTGAAGGATTGCTTCCCATTACCTCAATCCACTCTTTTTGAGTTACCTCAAATTTGCCGAAATAAAAGTTCGATATGGTTACGCTTTTTCCATAGTAGTTGGACTTTGTGTTCACAAAAGCCCCGCCTTTGACGAATACAAAGTTATCATTCTTTGCAGGCTTTTCTTGCGCACAAGCGCTAACAACGACCGTTATTGCCATTAAAAATAAGAAAATTAATAGCTTTCTCATTGATAATCTCCTTTAAACGGATAGGAAAGTTAATGAAATATAAGGCCGCCGGCTGCGAGACCGGCCGCCCTTAGCAATATCAATGATTAAAAGGCATTCGCCATATTCTGGAAAAGATCAGGAGCCCGTCAGTTGCCCTGCTTGCAGGAGACCTGTTACCACACCGTTACGTTAGAGCTCCCGCTACTTTGATATCCCTCTGTCGCTAATATCTGGTAAGCCCAACTACTCCCCAGATTCATTCCGTAATTCTTCCATGCGTTAACGTGGTTGCTAAAAGTGATAGCGGAGTTGCTCCCGGTCGCTCTCTTAGACTGTCGGACACTCCAGAACTGGGTGAAGGTTTGAGTGCCGTCAATGGAAGGTGCGTTGGTTCGCGTAGCCGTATATATGTCATATGTGCCGCCATCACTGTTCACTGTGCCTTTATACGTTCCAGTAGGTCTATAAGTGCCCCAGCTATCGACGACGTAATATTCAATGAGCGAGTTTCTCGTCCATCCATACAGAGATAAATACCCATTGCCGGATGGCGACCAGACGCCGGCATTGTAGTTTACTGTCCTGGATGCTGATCCCGTCGTCCAGCCTTTACCAACAACAAAGTTACCGCTATTTGTCCATGTAACACTATAATTGCCACCAGATCCATTGGTAGCATTTACTGTCCCGCCACCATCGGTCCAATTTTGCCAGTAGTCTGTCGCTGCATTTGCGGTTGCTGCAAGCAAGCTGGTACAACTCATTGAAGCTGCGATAACTAACGTCAAGATTTTCTTATTAAACTTAAACATATGTTACCTCCTAAAATATTTATATTTTTATTTGTCGATACTTACCTACAAACCACTTGCATATTACCTTTTAAAATTCACTCCCTTTCATTTTTGTCGGTTGTTTCTCTTTGCAGTACATAACTTATACTGTGTCATATCTCGTGAACTTCTGAATATTACCTCCTCCCTAAGCAAATTATAAAAGTAAGCGCATACATAAACACGTAACAAATTAAAGAATTTACCCCCTATTTTTAAATAAATTTCCAATGTGACCACACGTTATGCCCACAAGGCATTCACTTGAGCTTCTTACTCCACGCTGCCAAACTATCTTCTCCGTTCACGTAAATGCGTTTCAACTGCAAAGGTTTCTGCGAAGAAGTCGTCCGGCCTTGTTCAATAGTAAAGGCGTACCGGAAACCGACCTCTTTTAAAATTGCGAGCGTTTTCGAATTGAAATCTCCGTATGGATAACAAAATACATCTGCCTTCGTTCCGAGCTGTTTCTCGATTTGTCTCCGCGCTTCCATGATCTCTTCTTTCTGTTTCTCTGCGGTAAGTTTCGAAAGATAAGGGTGCGTCATCCCATGGGGCTGAATGGTCCATCCAGCTTTATGCATGTCCTTGACTTGTTCCCAGTTCAAATAGTCGGGCTGCCCAATCGCTCCCGGCGATATAAAGAGTGTCGCAGGAAATCCGTACGGCTTCAGTACTGGCAAAGCGAGCTCATAGTTATCCGTATACCCATCGTCGAACGTAAGCAGTACCGGCTTGGCTGGAGGCTTCAGTTCCTTTTCAAGAATAAGTATAAAATCGGACAGCGTAAGCGGCGTGTAGCCGTTTTCTTTTAAATACGCCATTTGCCGGGCAAGCTTGTCAGGGTGGAGTACAAGCGTATTACCGGGTTCATCGCCAATGCTGTGATAATTGAGCACAGGAATGGAAATTTCCTCCGATTCAGTCGGTTGTTCGGGTTCTTTAGCAGGGGCTGCGGGTGTAACTGTAGGCGTGATTGGAGCTTCTGCTAGAGTTGGCAAAGGCGTAGAAGGAGTCAAGAATGTTACTGGTAACGGCTCGCTGTCTTGCGAATCCGCAGCAACGATCGATGTTATAGGCGTCGGCATCGGTGAAGGACTTTCTGTGTTAATTGTCGGTGTTAAAGGTTTAGGATGATTGCTATAGAGGAGTAGTGAAACTCCGAGGATAGGTATCCATATCACGGCAGCAGCGGTTATCCATCTTTTCATAGAGGTCCTCCAGTAGAATCGTAAAGAATACACACTGCCAATTTATTCGTTTTCCTATGAAAATATGTCCCGAGCCGCATCAATCTACGGAACTTTCAATAGGTTGATAAAATAAATAAAACCGCCATCTCGGGCGGTCAGCAAGTTAAGGTTCATCGATGTATTCTTCTTCGTTCGGAATGCTGTTAAAGAGGTTTTTATCTGCTTTTGCATTGTCCTGGGTTTGTTCTTTGTCGCAGTTAACGATACATTTCATTATTTCTTCAGAGTTATCTCGAAGATTCGTATATTCGACCAATGTAGGAACCTCCTTTCATGGAAAGTAGGTTTTCCAAGTTTAAGACAATTATCCAAAATGGGAAAGGGTTTAGGTTTTGCTTTTATCGCGGGAGAATTTTTTAAACTCGATTTCCTTATCGAAAAAGTAACCGCCATCGTCCCTTGAAGGCTGGAAAATGGTTTCTTGCCAGCGTTGGTAGGCGTAAAGCAAGAGGGAAACACCGCTCATCAGTAACACGAGCTGCCATTTCGTGACGTTAACAAGCGTAAATAAACCCGTTCTTTCCAGGGGATCGTTAAATACGTAGATATATACACTATCAATGATTACATTTGCAATGAAATAGAGCCATAACTTGCCGTAGGTGAAACGGAAAATCCACAACGTGCCGACGAGGAATAAGCCGTAAACAAATGAAACATTCGTAATGTTTCCCCAAGGAACGATTTTAATTTTGATGGTCCACCAGTTATAGACATAAGCAATTTCGAAAAAAATCGTGACGATAAGCGCAGCTAAAATAGAAACAGGCATATAGCGTTTGACCATGGATTTTTTCATCGCAAACAGAGAGATCCAGGGGAGAATTAAGGAGGTCCACAGTATGATTGTAACCATCATCGTTTTTAACACTCCAATCAGCGGTTTCCAGCTAGTATTTCCAAATTATTGATTTCCAAAATAGGCTTGTTAAAAATAAAAAGCTGTATTATAGTAGTCCTTAATAATACTACTAATAACTAAGAGGGAGACTTACTGATGAATCATTGTTTCGTTGTCTTGCTGGAGGTTGATCCTACATGGCTGGCGCTGTCCAGAGAAATGCGCAGGGAGTATGCGTCAGAGCTGTATGAGATCATTGGGCGACATGCGGCAGAAGTGAGGGTGCGGTATTTCGACGCGGATGCCTTTAGCGGGAAATGCTCGGACTTTGTTATCTGCGAAACGCAGAATACGGCCCAGTATCACTACATGTGGGAGGCGCTTAAGGATTCTCAAGGATTCAGCGGCGGTTATTACCGCATCAAGGATGTCATATATGGGATCCAGAATGCGTACCAAGCTTATGAAACTGAAGTGCTGGGAATGGAAGCAGAAGCCTATACGACCTAAATGCGGGAAATCATGTTACAATGATAACCATGTAAATGATTAACCGGCTTAAGGAAAGAGGGGCGCTTGCATGGAAGAAGTCTTGCAACATTTAAAAAATCTCGGCTTCACGGAGCTTGAAGCCAAGTGCCTGCACGTGCTCGCGGATTGCGGCACGCAGACTGGCTACGAAATCGCCAAGCGGCTTGGCGTTTCGCGCTCGAACGTATACTCCGCGCTGCAGAAGCTTGCGGAGAAGGGCGCCCTGCTCACCAGCCACGGTGAGCCGACGCTCTACCAGAGCGTGCCGATCGACGAGATCGGCGATAAGATTGAGGCGGAGCTGCAGGCTTCGCTCCGTTTTGTGAAGTCGCATATGCCGAAGCAGGATGCGGATCGGACCGAGTACTTCAGCCTAGAGGGCGACGCCAAGGTCATCGAGCGCATCCGCACCGAGCTGAAGAAGGCGAGGGAAGAAGCGCTCTGTGATCTGTGGTCGGAAGAAGCAGAGCTGCTGAAGGACGAGCTGGCGCACTCGCAAAAGCAAGGCGTGCGGATCTTGGCTTCAACCGTCGGTGAAGTGGAGCTGCCGAACGGTGTGCATCAGTTTCCGCATGGCCGCGAGGAAGTTTGGCAGGCGCGGAATGGACGCAAGTTCACGCTGCTCCTCGACCGCAAGCTGGCGATCATCGGCACACGAGGCGGCGGGGAGCCGACCAAAGCGATGCTGACGGAGCATCCGGCGATGGTGGAGCTGCTTTTGAATAATTTTTTTCATGATGTCGTGATGTATGAGCTGCAGCGAGATATGGGCGCCAAGCTGGAGGATAAGTACGGCAAGAGCTTTAAGAAAATCATTCAGAAGTACACGGAGGTTAAGCCAGCTGAGGCCAATCAGGCTGAAGGGAAGACAGCCGAGGGGAAGACAGCGGAAGGGAAGAGGAGAAAAAAGAAATGATGCAGCGTAGGCAGGAGCAGGGGACTGAGCAAGGGCGGGAGCAAGAGCAAGGGCAAGGGCAAGAGCGAGAGCGAGAGCAGGAGCAAGAGCGTATTTTACTCGCGGCGGAAGCGCTCGTGAAGGAAAAGCTGGAGCGCGATAGCAGCGGCCACGATTGGTGGCATATTTATCGCGTTGTGCAAACAACGAAGCGGATCGCCGCCGTAGAGGGCGCCAATCGCTTCGTCTGCGAGCTCGCGGCGCTGCTGCATGACGTCGCCGACGAGAAGCTGAACGCCGATCCGGCTGCTGCGCAGCGGGAGCTGGCGGCGTGGCTGGCCGGCAGCGGTACGCCGGCGGCGCAGATCGACCACGTGCTGGAGATCATCAGCACGATGTCGTTCAAGGGCGGCGCGCGGCCGCCCATGCGCACGCTCGAGGGCCAGGTCGTGCAGGATGCCGACCGGCTGGATGCGATCGGCGCGGTGGGCATCGCGCGCGTGTTCGCTTATTCGGGCTGGAAGGGGCGCCCGATTCACGATCCCTCCGTCATGGTGCGCGAGCACATGACGGAAGCTGAGTATCGCAGCGGGAACGATACGGCGATTAATCATTTTTATGAGAAGCTCCTGAAGTTGAAGGAGCTGATGAACACCGACTTCGCCCGCAAGCTCGCGGAGGAGCGGCACCGTTTCATGGAGCAGTATCTGGAGCAGTTCTATGCGGAGTGGGATGGCGAAAGATAGCGAGCAGCAAAACTATGCATCTGTATGAATGAGCCGGCAACGGCTCTTTTTTACCACCTCAGAATGTTTAAGTTCTTTACAGCGCTAAAGCGCGTAAAACAACGCGGCATGAATGTCTGATTGGCGAATAAACCTACCGTCTCATTGGGGTCCCCACAAAGTATTCGGAAGTTGCCTCGAAGCATGACTTCACTTTGTGGGGTGGAAGAGCGGTTGCTCATCTTCGAAAGACATCGATAGAGGTTTATCTCACTGCCAGAATTTATATGTTGGGGGAAGCACATTTGCGTGTTTGAGAAGATAGACAGTTACCAAGGTACCCTCATCAGAAATTGGAGTTTATTTCCAGTTATTATGACTTGATGTGTCTGCATAACGCCCTCGTACATCTGCTTAAGTTCTTACTTGGTTTCTTTTCTTTCGTCTCAGGCCCACTAACTCTCCCTCTCTACTCTAAGGCATCGTTGGTCTCTAATAAGACACTCTATAGTCTCTAAATAGTTGTGATTCAACCGCCAAAGATAGCACAGAGAACAAGATTCCATGTTTAACGAATAAAGTTCTTTAATTATAGACTTTTGTTCTATCGAACTCGTTTTTGACCATTTTTCATTCATTTTGCGTCAAACTAGTACACTAATAGCGCCTCATGTTCTCTGTTGCGATAGCGTCAAGAAGGTTGTCTATTTAAGTTTGGGTATCCTTCGGAATGACGGATGCAAATATTTGCGATTTTGGCACTCGAATTATTTTACTTCGTCGATTTATGCCTTTTGCCATCATTTAGCGTCAAAGGATGCTAAAAGTAGCCCCCCTATTTAGCTTTTCAATCTGTAAGTGCAAGGGCTGGGGCATCATTGTGATTCCGGATCGGAAACGGTTGGAACCCAGCGCCCTATTCCCTCTCCATGCGGATTCGCCTTCGTTAGCGTGAATTCAACGCTGAATTTCGCGCTTAACCCGCTCCCGCCCGCTCACCCCCGCGCCTCGCTATCAGCCCCTCCCTACTCAAACGAAGGCTTCGTCAACGGGCAATTCGGCAAGCCGAGGATTTCTACATTGAAGTCGGCAAGCTTGTGCAAGAAATAGCAAGTTTCAGGAAGATGATGCTCCAGGAAACGCAGGGTCAGGCGGCTTAACAGCTCGGTATGCTGGTACTCGCGAATCACTTCTTCCACAAGGCGGTAGAAGGCTACGACGGTCACTGCGACTTGTCGAGCGAATTTTTGCTGGACGGGGAAGTTCGGCGCCGTAAAGCGGAGAAAGCCGCGTATCGCCGTGTTTTTGACAATATGGGCTTCAAATTGCTGGGCGAATTGTTGGGTGCTCTTGCCAAGCTCAATCTCGGTAGGATCGAGATGATTGCCGAGCAGCACCGCATGGCCTAACTGATCTTCCAGCCACATATCCATTAAACTCACGAGCGGCAGAGGTTCATAAGGCGCACCGTTCGTCCAGTAGGAGAGGATCCGTAAATACTCCCCGTTTTCGAGCAGCGTTCCATTAAAATAAACCGGCGTTAGAGAGATAACGATTTTATTTTGCAGGCGAAGATGCTGTAAGTAGCCTTCAAATTGATAATACCCGAGCGCCACCGGATAAATATCTTTAGACAGCTGAACCATTATATCAGACGAAACCGGCAAGGAAGGATCGGTCTTGAGCACGCGATCGCGCAGCTCGGTAAAAGCCCCGATATACCGCCTTGCTGTAGCTATCCATTGAACTTCTTCCGGAGCCAGCGCCTCATCCACGAAGATCGCATGGTCCTGCAAAATTTCCACCCAAAACAAGTGCTCCTGCCAAGGCGTCATCGTCCCATTCAAGCTCATGGGAATTGTCCCTCCCTATCGAAAAATCCCGATAAATCACGGGTTGAAATGCTCCACACCGAATTGTATTCGCCCCAAAAAACAACAAGAACAAGCAAAGTCGAATTTTGTGTTAAAATAAAATGAAAATGAACCAACACTACAATCGAAGAAAGAGATGTTACGGATATGAAAAAAGAAGCTAAATATATCGCAACAGTATCGCTTGGCGTTATGGGGGCTGGATTTATCGCCACGCTTCCGGTGTCTTCAGCGGTGTGGGGCTCCTTCCTGCAAGGCGGCTTCGAAGCGGGCGTCGTCGGTGGCTTGGCCGATTGGTTTGCGGTTAGCGCTTTGTTCCGCCACCCGCTGGGCATTCCGATTCCGCATACGGCGCTGCTGCCGAAGAATCGTGATAAAATTACAAAGGCACTCGTCTCCACGGTCGAGAATGAGCTGTTGTCCAAAGAAACGATACGCGCGCGTTTGCAGCAAATTCGTTTTCTGGAACGGGGATTGGAGCTCGCCGAGAGCCATTTGGACAATGAAGCGCTTCATAAGGGATTGGCCGCTATCGCCAAGCAGGCGCTGCATGCCGTTGATCTTGAAAAATTAACGCCGCTGCTGGCGGAAGAAATTCATAAAGCGCTTCAGGACATCGATTCAAACGGGCTCGTTCGAACGATCGTGAATGGTATTACGGAAGCTGGTTACGAAGGCAAGACGCTCGATTATGTGCTGGATAAAGCGGAGGCGTGGGCGGTCAAATTCGAGACGCGCGACCAGCTCGGGGGCATGGCGATCAAAGCTTTCGAGGGCCTGCAATCGAACGGCTTCATGGCCTTTGCCGTCAATGCGTTCATCGGTATGGTCAGCGAGGAGAAGCTCGGCAGCATCATCCAAAATTTCCTGCTCACCTACATCGAGCAAATGAGAGCCAAGCAGCACCCACGCAGAGAAGCTGTCCTTAGTTTTATTCGCAACGAGCTGGACAAGTTGGATAAGCATCCTCAGCTTTTGGCGGAACTGGAGCGTTTAAAGGAAAAGCTTCCTGAGCTTTTCTCGCTCGAAGAGAAGCTTGCGGCCGTGCTGGAGCGGTTGAAAGGCAAAGCGGAGGCTTTCGTGGAGCAACCGGAATTTGCGCCGCAATTCGTGGTCCCTCTGTTACGGAAGCTGCTTGCTTCTGTGAAAGAAGACCCTGAGCGAATGGATCGCGGCGAGAGCTGGATTCAACAGCAGATCGTCACCTATCTGGAGCAAAATCACAGCAAAATCGGGCAGCTCGTCAAAGAAAACCTGGATAAGCTGGATAACGAAACGCTAATTGAAATGATGGAGGACAAGGTCGGTAAAGACCTGCAATGGATTCGCGTCAACGGCGCAATTTGCGGCTTTATTATCGGCCTTGCTCTGACCGGGTTGAAACTCATGTTTTAATTTTATTTGTATTATTTTTTTGGGGGATTAAGACGATTGGAGGTACGCATTTTGATTGAAATTAAGGATGTCAGCAAGACCTTCATACAGCGGATCGGCGGCAGCTATAAAGCACTTGACGATGTTTCGCTCACGATTCAAAAAGGAGAGTTCGTTTCCTTGCTCGGGCCATCCGGATGCGGGAAATCAACCGTTTTGAATCTGGTCGCCGGCTTCGAGACGATTAGTGAGGGGACGATTCAGGTCAATGGGAAAAAGGTGACCGGTCCCGGTGCTGACCGTGTCGTCGTCTTTCAAGAGCACGGCCTGTTCCCGTGGTTGACGGTGCTGGACAATGTCGCTTTCGGCCTCAAGCAGAAGGGCATCGGCAAGAAAGAGCGCCACGAGCTCGCGATGGAGCAGATTAAGGCCGTGCACCTGAGCCGTTTTGCGGACCGCTATCCACACGAGCTTTCCGGCGGAATGCGGCAGCGGGCGGCGATCGCCCGCGCTTTGGCCATGGATCCGGAGATTCTGCTCATGGATGAGCCGTTCGCGGCTTTGGATGAGCAGACACGACTCATTTTACACAAGGAACTGGAAGAAATCTGGATGCGCACGCGCAAAACGATCCTCTTCATCACCCATAACATCCGCGAAGCGGTCATTCTCTCCGATCGGGTGGTCGTGATGTCCACGCGACCGGGCAAGATTAAGAAAGAGTTTGTCGTGAAAGCTGCGAGGCCGCGGGACAGCGCGGATTCGGTGCTGCATCATGTGGAGAACTCGATCATGGACGCATTAGCGGATGAGCTGGAGAAAGTGGTAAGGGAGGAAACCGGCGATGAGTACAGCATTAAGAAGAACGATTTTTCTGGTACTGCTTCTGATAGCTTGGGAGGCGGGATTTAGAATTTTCGGTTGGGGCTGGAAGTTTCCTTCGGTTACGCAGACGCTGCAAGCGTTTTATGATGGTATCGTCCACGGGGAACTGATTGTAGCGACAATTGCGAGTATGGCCAGACTATTGGTCTCATTTATCATTTCATTACTGATTGGGACAACGCTTGGATTCTTGTTTGCACGCTATCGGCTGCTGGATGACACCATCGGCTTCGTTGTGGTCGCGCTTCAGACGATTCCCAGCATTGCATGGCTTCCATTTGCTATTATTTGGTTCGGTCTTAACGAAACTTCGGTAATTTTTATCACGACTTTGGGCGCTACATGGACGATGGCCTTGTCGAGCCGCACCGGCATTAAGAACATCCCGCCGATCTACCTGCGCGCCGCGCAGACGATGGGCACCGGCAATGGCCTCAAGATGTTCGTGCAGGTGATGATTCCAGCGGCGTTCCCTCATTTGATCAATGGCGTACGCACCGCCTGGGCATTCGCATGGCGCGCGCTTGTAGCCGGCGAGCTGATCGCCAAGGGCGCCGGTCTCGGGCAGCTGCTGCAGGATGGGCGCAACCTTGGAGATACATCGCTCATGCTATGCATTGTCATCATTATTGCGGTGCTGGGCACGGTCTCCGACCATTTCTGCTTTAAGAAGCTGGAAGATAAAGTGCTGGAGCGCTACGGCCTCGCAGGCTCGAAGTCATAATGGGAGTGCAGACGATGACAATGAGAAAATGGGCGTGGGTCCTAACGCTGTTTCTACTGGCTTCCACATTGCTGACGGCTTGCGGAGATGAGGTCACACCTAGCGGCAAAGCGAAGAAAGTTCGGCTGGGCATATTCAAAAATGTCACGCACGCGGCAGCCTACATCGCACTGGAAAAAGGCTATTTCCGCCAGGTATGGGGCGAGGATGTGGACATCGAAGTCACCGCTTTCGATAACGGTTCCGATCTGTCCATCGCCATGGCGACCGGAGATATCGATATCGGCTTCGTTGGGCCGGGGCCGGCGACGACTTTTTATCTCAAAAGCCAGAATTTCCGGGTCATCTCCGGGTCGAACAACGGCGGCGCTGTGCTGGTAGCCCGCAATGGGGCAGGCATTAACACTATTAAAGATTTAGTGGATAAAACAATTGCGATTCCGTCTAAAGGGAATACGAACGAAATCTCGCTGCGCATGCTGCTGCAGCAAGAGGGCGTAAGTCTGGGAAGAGGAGCGGACAGTGCACATCTTATCGTACGCTCTCCGTCGGATACGCTGATCTCGTTCCGGCAGCAAGAAATCGACGCGACGCTCGTGCCGGAGCCGTGGGGAACGCAGATTGAGAAGGCAGGACTTGGCAAGGTCGTGGCCGATTGGCAGGAAATACCGCCTAATCATGGCGATTATCCGACGGTCATCATGGTAGCTAGCGACAAGTTTATCCAGCGGCATAGGGATATGGTGAAAGGTGCGATTCAGGCCAACATTCAGGGTATCGCCTTCATTCAGAACAGCCCCGATCAAGCGTACGATCTCATCAATAACGAGCTGAAAAAATACAGCGGTAAAGGCATGGACAAAGCGTTGATCAAAGCCTCGCTTTCGCGGCTCAAACTGACCACGGACGTAGATGTGAAGGTCATGGAGGAGATGGCTAAGGTGTCGATTGATGCCCGATATGTGAAGGGCATTAGGAAAGAGGAGCTCGATCTCAGCAAATTCGTCGATCTTTCGATGCTGCATGAGGTCGAGAATGGGAAGTAAGCACAAGCAGCCTGTTTCCAACCGATGAAGGGATAGTGCGTGCCAGCTTCGCTGGTACAACCCGATGAAGGAGTGGTGACAGGCTCTTTTCTTTAACCGTGCGATGCTTTTGCATCGAGAACAATCGTTCGTTAATGAAGCCCGCAGAGACGCCAAAAGGAAGGAATCCCCGCCTAAGGTAGCTTAACACTCCTCTTACATCTGCAAGAGTTGTTACTTGGTTGCATCAGTCTCAACGAACACTCACTCACTCACTCACTCACTCACTCACTCACTCACTCACTCACTCACTCACTCACTCACTCACTCACTCACTCACTCACTCACTCACTCACTCACTCACTCACTCACTCACTCACTCACTCACTCACTCACTCACTCACTCACTCACTCACTCACTCACTCACTCACTCACTCACTCACTCACTCACTCACTCACTCACTCACTCACTCACTCACTCACTCACTCACTCACTCACTCACTCACTCACTCACTCACTCACTCACTCACTCACTCACTCACTCACTCACTCACTCACTCACTCACTCACTCACTCACTCACTCACTCACTCACTCACTCACTCACTCACTCACTCACTCACTCACTCACTCACTCACTCACTCACTCACTCACTCACTCACTCACTCACTCACTCACTCACTCACTCACTCACTCACTCACTCACTCACTCACTCACTCACTCACTCACTCACTCACTCACTCACTCACTCACTCACTCACTCACTCACTCACTCACTCACTCACTCACTCACTCACTCACTCACTCACTCACTCACTCACTCACTCACTCACTCACTCACTCACTCACTCACTCACTCACTCACTCACTCACTCACTCACTCACTCACTCACTCACTCACTCACTCACTCACTCACTCACTCACTCACTCACTCACTCACTCACTCACTCACTCACTCACTCTCCCAGACTATTCTAAGGCCCATGGTTCTCTAATAAGACACTCAAATGACTCTAAAAATGTGAGATTCAACCCGCCAAAGATAGCATAGAGAACAAGATTCCATGTATAACGAATAATGTTCTTTAATTATAGACTTTTGTTCTATCGAGCTCGATTTTGACCAATTTTCACTAAATTTGCGTCAAACTGGTACACTATTAGCGCCTCATGTTCGTTATTACGAAAATCGCTTAGGTTCTCTCTTGCTAACTCGTCCATGTTCGGTTTTGCGAAACCCGTCCATGTCCTCTGTTACGAACTCGCCACAAGTTATGACTAAATCATTAATACATTCAATCTCCAGAAAGCTGATTTCGTCCCTATTCGGAAATGATGTAAGACAGATTTATGCGAATAAAAAGTTGTCTAGTATAGGAACGTCCACCTAATTTACAGATAATTTAGAATGTTAAATTAAAATTGTGTTGTCAAAACAAAATGATGGTCTTATACTGGGAATAGTTGTATATGGTATCGATACCAGAAAACGCTTACTTTATGCGGGTGCCATGCCAAAAAAGAAATGTTTTCTGTCATTCGCATTTTGGAATCGCTACCATATGGATTAGCAGCAACCCATAGGAAGGTGGTTATCTCATGGAAACGAATTTGTCGCAAACCAGAGTGGGTACTGCGGCGAAAAAGAGCAACGCTCTTTTGGGGAAAAGGATACTGCAGCACAAGTATTTGTATCTCATGCTCCTTCCTTGTATCGTATTCTTCGTTATTTTTTCGTACATCCCGATGGGCGGACTGATGCTGGCCTTCAAGAATTATCAGTTTAACAAAGGGATCCTGGGCAGTCCGTGGGTGGGATTTACGTATTTCAAGGCTTTTTTTAACGATTATCAGAGCGGGATGTTGATTAAAAACACACTGATTATCAGCAGTATCAAGGTATTTCTAGGCCTGCCCTTTCCGATTCTGCTTGCGCTGATGTTCAACGAGGTCAAAAATCGCAGATTCAGGGGTATCACACAAAGCATTTCGTATCTCCCGCATTTTCTTTCTTGGGTCATCGTCGTCGGTCTCATGCAGCGGGTACTTGCTCCTGATACGGGGCTGCTCAACGAAGCGATCCAATTTTTCGGGGGGGACGGAAGCACCTTCTTCATGATGGAGAGCAAATACTTCTATCCGCTCATGTTTGGAAGCCATATCTGGCAAAGCATAGGATGGGATTCGATCATTTATTTGGCTGCAATGGCCGGGATCAATCCGGAGCTGCACGAAGCCGCCAGAATCGACGGCGCGAACAAATGGCATGAAATCTGGCATGTGACCTTGCCAGGTATCAGGTTAACGATTTCCATTCTCTTTATATTGTCGCTGGGCAGTATCCTTCAGGCCGGATTTGATCAAATTTATCTGATGAGAACGCCCGGAAATATGGAACTGGCCGATATTCTTGATACCTATATCATTCGCGTCGGACTTCAAAACGGACAATACGGCTATGCGACTGCTGTAGGCTTGATGCAGGGCATCATAGGATTAATTCTAGTCGTTGCTGCCAATCGGGCATCAAGAAAGTTTTTTGACGAATCAATATGGTAGCGATACCAGGATGTTCCGCTTTTCAATGTTGAAGGACACCTCCAGGTGTTTTTCATAAAAATTAATGGAGAAGAGGAGTCAGGTATGAGCAAAAGATGGGTCAAATGGTTTTCCGTGCCTCTGGCAGCAAGCTTGCTGCTTGCCGGTTGCGAAAGTTCCAGTCCTACTGCGGGGGAAGGGAACAGTCCTACGCCTTCAGCCGTTACGACCGACAGCAGCAAGCCCGCAACCTGGATTGCTGACAGAACCATCAAGGGGCTGCTGTTTATTGACAGCGACGATGTAACTAAAGACATCAACCCGGAGATTGCCAAAAAGCTGAAAGAAATGACGGGGATTACTTTGCAAATGGAAGGCGTAAACTCGGAGCATGCGATTGACGGTCTGATTGCAGGGCTTGCTTCAAATGATTTGCCGGACTTTATCGTTTACTATCTGAACAACAGCGGACGTAAGGAAATGCCGGTTATTATGAAAGCAGCGAAAGAAGATATGTTCACGGATCTGACTCCTCTTCTGAAAGGCACCAAGGTATACAGCAAATATCTGGAGGAGAAGTATTTGCCGCTGGATACGAAGTACGGTGTTATGTTCCGTCCGGAATTTAACGGGTCCAGTTATTTTGTCCATATGAACGTTCAAAGAGAGGGCGGCTACGAAGAGCGGAAATATGTCGGAGGGCCGTACATTCGTAAAGATATCGCTGATGCGCTGAAGGTCGATCCTAGAACGATACATACAACGGAGCAAGTGTATGAGCTTGCGCAAAAGATCAAAGCGGGCAATTTCAAAGATAAAAACGGAAAAGAAATTATCCCGATTGGACCGCGTTATTGGGGAAATAGCAATCATGAGAACGGGCCTCTGTTCAGTGATCTGACTTGGGGAGCGATTGACCAAGGTTTTGAAAAGAACAAGGACGGCAAAATCGTTCATGAAAGCCAAACGGAATATCCGATGAAGCGTATCGAGCTGGTTCAAAAGCTTTTGAAGGAAAAATTGATGGCACCCGATTATTACGCCATGCCGGAAAACAAAGCGACGGAAGGAGCGATTAACGGCTCATTCGGCATTATCGGCGATATGCACAATTATCTGGATTTCGATAAAGATCTGACCTATCTTCCGCTTGGTCCTATTAACTCCGTAGATGGCAGCTACCAGATGGCGGTTGACTATAAGAGCGGGTACATGGCTTGGTCCATTCCGAAAACAACGAAGAATCCGCAGGATATCGTCAAATTTGCCGATTTCTTGGCCAGTCGTGAAGGGAAGCTGCTATGGCAGTATGGTCTGGAAGGAAGAGATTATACGCTTGATGCCAAAGGCAACCCTTTGGTTAAAAAAGAAGTGATTGAGCTTCGGAACAAAGATCCGAAAGCGGCTAAAGAGTTGGGCTTTGACGGCGTGGGAAATAGCTGGGGAGGCTATCTCGGCAGTACGGATATCAACAGACTAGGCGATTTCGGTGAAATGCAGTATGGCGATGCCGTCGCGCCGGAAGCGAATGCGGCACCATTGAAAATTGCCGAATATTGGGGCTATGACGAGAAAAAGAAAAACGCCATCATGAACGACGGCTACCGTCCGCTCTCCTTCATAAACGAGTTCGCCCAAGGTAATGAATTGAAAACAGCGTTAACCAACTATAATGAAAACGTCATTCGCGCGTTCTATGCCAAGAGCACGGATGAAGCGCAAAAAATTCTGGATGCTGCAAAAAAACAATTGCAAGCAGCCGGTTTGGATCAATTCGAAGAGCTGCTGCAGAAGAAAGACAGCGATCCGAAAACGAAGGTCATTCTCAAATAATCGAATTTTGTTGAGCTGGGGAGTCGGCGCACCCGCAGGGTGGCGGGCTGCCGACAAAGGGAAGAAGCGACTTTGCAGGCGGCCCCCTTGGCGGGGCGCACTTCTGAGCACGGGGAGAGATTAACGTGGTAAATGAATTTTACAAGCTCTCAGCAGGTGAAAAGATATTTAAGTTCGTTAATTATGCAATGATTATTCTCCTGTGCCTCTCTATCGTACTGCCGTTTCTGAATATACTGGCACTATCCTTCAATGCAGGCAAAGATGCAGAACGTGGAGGCATCTACTTCTGGCCCCGGGTTTGGACGCTGGAAAATTATCGCGAAGTGTTTACATCGGCCAATATTGGCAAAGCGTTTGCCATTTCCATATTCCGGACGGCCTTGGGGACCTTGGCAGGCGTCTTTTTATCAGCTATGGCTGCCTATGCGTTAAAGAGCAAGACGATGCCGGGTGTACGTCCTTTTACGCTTATGGTCTTCTTTACGATGCTTTTTTCCGGCGGGATTATTCCATATTATATGCTGCTCAAAAACCTGCATTTGACCAATACGATCTGGGTCTATGTGATTCCGGGGCTATATAGTGCGTGGAATCTGATCATCAT
This sequence comes from Paenibacillus sp. GCM10027628, assembly GCF_042676385.1. NCBI lineage: Bacteria > Bacillati > Bacillota > Bacilli > Caryophanales > Paenibacillaceae > Paenibacillus > Paenibacillus sp. GCM10027628. The sequence goes on along the minus strand of NZ_JBHTHA010000017.1, from coordinate 35,419 downwards.
GCGCACGTTCTTCCAGCAAATCAGCATCAGCCTGGAAGAATCGGCTAAGCTTGACGGCTGCAATGATTTTGGCATTTTTATGCGGATCATTTTGCCGCTCAGCAAGCCTGTACTGGCAACCATCTCTCTCTTTACCGCAGTAAGTCACTGGAATGACTGGTTTACGGGAGCTTTTTATGTCAGAACCGCTTCTCTTAGACCTTTATCCACACTGCTGCAGGAGATGTTAACCAAGCAAGATGCGATCCGGGAATCTCTTATGCAGGCAGCCGGTTCGACGCAGTTTCAAATGCTGGAACGCATGCAGCTTACTGGGGACTCCTTGAAGATGGCCACGATCATCGTCGTCGTGGCGCCGATTATTTGCGCTTATCCCTTTATTCAAAAATATTTCGCCAAGGGCGCGATGATCGGATCCGTCAAAGAATAAATGCAGCGGCATAACGGTAACGAAGTTGTGAACGCAAATTATTTATGATCTTCGGTCGATCCTATTGTATGATAAAATGTATAAAAGGCGGATTCGGAACATTTTCTCAGCCGCTTTTTGTCGAATCATAAGAGATAATGTTACAAGCAGGAAGGATGATGATCATGGCGCCGAAGATTAAGGACGTGGCCAAGAAAGCGGGCGTATCCGTGACAACCGTCTCCAGGGTGCTGAACGGAGAAAAATACGTAAAGGACGATCTGAAAGCCAGAGTCAAGCAGGCGATTGATGAGCTAGGCTATGCGCCGAGCCATATCGCAAGGAGTCTGGTGCGGAAGAAGACGAACCTGATTGGCGTCATTGTTCCTGATCTTACATCAAGTTTCTATTCCACGATACTCAGCAGCATCGAAGAAACGGCGAGTATCAATGATTACAATCTTCTGGTTTGCAACATTATCGAGGATACGGATAAAGAGCTTAAATATTTAAACGTGTTCAAAGAAATGCGCGTTGACGGCATTATTATTATGCATGAAAAATTAAGCGATGAAATTCGCAGTTTTATCAATAAGCTGGATATTCCGGTGATTTTCTCAAGCGTAAGACCCATAGATCAGAAATTCGTATCCGTCATTATTGACGATTATGAGGCCGCTTATGACGCTACCCGCTATTTAATCGAGCTTGGGCACGAGCGAATTGCTTTTATCGGCGGGGATATGCGCGACGTCACTTCAGGTCAAAACCGTTATGTAGGCTATCGCAATGCCCTTACGGATCAGCGTATCAAAATCGTGTACGATTATATCCGATTCGGTGACTATAAGACGCAAAGCGGGTACCTTTTAATGAAGGAGCTTCTGTCCTGCGAGCCTCGTCCTACTGCCGTTTTTGCGGTCAGTGACGATATGGCGGTCGGAGCGATCAACTGCATTCATGACCACCGGCTCAAAGTACCGGACGATATCTCCGTTATCGGATTCGACGGAAGCCAGCTCACGGAGCTGGTTCGTCCGCGGTTGTCCTCGATGGAGCAGCCTATCCAGGAAATGGGGAAAATTACGGTCAATACGTTGATCGAGTTGATATCAGAACAAGCGGATGCCCCGCGGGAAGATTTGATTTTGAAGCACAAGCTGATCGTCCGCGACAGCTGCAGGGCTTATCGGAAAGAGGGGTAGCACATTGAAAAAATTTGATGCGGTTGTCATCGGTGATGCCAATATAGATCTTGTGGTGGTCGGTTGTAACCAGCTTCCTCAACCGGGTCAGGAAATTTTTGTTGAGAATATGATGCTGCACGTAGGCGGCGGAGCGGCATTATTCTCGATCTCATTAGCCAAGCTGGGGCTGCATGTGGCCTTTGACGGCGTTCTTGGAAATGATGGCTACGGTCATTATATCCGGGAGCAGTTCGCTCAATATGGTATCGATACCAGCATGATTCGGATCAGTAAAACGAGCCAAACGGGGATCACGATCGCGATTAATCCGGAGCAAGATCGTTCCTTTATTACATATGCGGGTTCCAACGGCGAGCTTCAAGTAGGCGATCTGGATCTGGCCCAAGCAGCATTAGGCCGACATGTCCATATAACCGGTTATCGAGGACGGCGCAATCATGATGAGTTCGTCACAATGGTCAAAAAGTTGAAAGAGACAGGCGTCACGCTGTCTTGCGACGTTGGCTGGGATGATACCGGAGAGTGGTATTCCGGGGTATTCGAGTTGATGCGTCATGTGGATGTCTTCCTCATGAACGAAACCGAAGCACATCATTATACCGGCTTCGAGCATATAGATGACAGCTTGAGTTATATGTCGGGCTATTGCAGCCATGTTGTCATCAAACTCGGTTCGAAAGGCGCCGTTGCGATGAAGGATGACTTGCAAACGCATAAGCCGGGGTTTTCGGTTCAGGTGGTCGATACGACAGGAGCGGGCGATTCTTTTAATGCCGGCTACATATACGGGTATTTAACGGGCGAAAATGTTGAAACATGCCTGCTGTACGGCAATGCCTGCGGAGCTCTGTCGGTCGGAGCTTACGGAGGCAGCACCGGCACGCCGGACAGGGAAGACATGGAAGCTTTTATCCGACAAAATAAGGACTAGGATCATTCATTTTCTATTTTGGAAAGATACAGCGGCCAATATGGTTGTCATCCCCCATAGAAGAAACCCGCCATATACAAGGATGCAGACCCAAAGCTGCATATCTCCGATTGCTGCATGACGAAGAATATTCAAGCCAGCGGATCCAAAATAAGTGAATGCCGTACCGCCTAGCCAAGCCGGCAAAAGTATCAACCGGCGATCGATCTTTCTCCCCCAGGATTGAACTAGTGACAGCCCAAGCAGTGAGGCTATGCAGGCAAGAATAGCGGTGATATCGATCCCGTACGAATAAAGAAAATATATGACGGGATTCCCCGAATTCATGGAAATGTGCAGTTCTGAAACGCCTTTATCGGACCAACCCAGAGCGATTCCAAATGCCCATAAAGTTTTCATAACGGCATAAGGCATTAATACTACAGCTGCTGTATAACCCCATAGCTTTGAGTAAAGCCATTTGTTTCCTGTATTATTCATTGTTCTATTTTCCTTGTTCATTTGAATTTCATTCATTTCAATCACCTCTACTTATGAAAAAAGTTAAATTGGGCGAATAAACCTTGATCGAAATTGGCTGAGTTTCGACTTATTGCCAGTACAAAAAGCGTGGTCAGAAGAACAATGAGGAGCAAATAAACGACCGTCCCCCGTCTGAATGTGCGAGGAGAAGCGCCGGTCGCTTGAGCGTAATGGGCAGCCGTTAAGCCGGCCAAGATGCCCATGATCACAAACCAAGGCTCGTAGAATAAGAGATCCCATAAAGCCATATGACGGAGATCGCCGATCAAGTTAGGGAAATGAATCGTAATAATCCCACACAAAAACAAGGACTTTGTTATGATCCCACTCATTCCATGCGCAAGTAAAAAAGCCGTACAAACAAGGGTGGGAATCAATATGAGCAGACGGTGGATCTGCTTTCCTCCTATCAAAGGGATGTTCGCCGGAATAACTTTTCCCCACGGCTTAACGAGTGCGAGCAGGATAAAGCCGCAGATCAGGATGATGACACCAGCGATGTAGCTGGCCATATAAAACCCTTGTAGAACTATCGGATCTTTGAATTGACTTTCCCCACCGCCTATTTTACCGCCTGCCGCTTCATAGAAACGAACGAAAATCGCATAAAAGAGCGCCATTAGGAAACCTGCATAAGCAGGCCATACCGAAGCTTTTGTAAACCGTTCAAATAAATTCATAACCATCCTCCTCCAATTTCGCATCTATTACATAAATTAACCCTACATCCACTCTAACCGGCGAAGGTTAAAATGAAGGTAGGGTCTTGTTTAAATTTCGTTTAAATATATAAATGAATGCGGGTTCCAGTCGCTGAACTTGATATTTTCCATTTCAGATTCATTTCCTGAAGCATGAGCGAAACGATGGACAAGCCGATTCCGGCCCCTTTTCGATCAGAAACTCCCTGCATACCAGGCCCTTTGTCTTCAATGACAATTGCTGTACTTCCAGCAAGTTCTTCTGTGTATATGCCCAAGTAACGACCGTTTTGCGCATGTCTAATTACATTTTGGAAAAGGTTGTCCAATATGCGGTTGAACCATTGCGGGTCTACATCCCAGATTAGCGAAGTTTCCGGCAACCGGACATCGACCTCAAAGTTCTCCTTTTCAAATACCGGGTACCAACCGGCTGCAGACGTGCGGATTAAACGTATCATATCCGTCATTTTTTTCCGCAAGGTATACTTTCCTGCAGATAATAACGTAAAGGAAAGAAGGTTCTCCAGCAATTGGTCCAGTACAGCCACTTTGTCTTCAATCAAAAGAAGCGATTCTATTCCTTTTGAAGATAAGTTTTCTTTTTGCAGTGTATACGTATGACCCTGAATATTGGTGAGCGGGGTGCGCAAATCGTGAGACAGGCTGGAAATGAGTTCCTTGCGCAGTGATTCCTCTTCTTGCTCCCTTTTCTTGCTGTTTTTCAATTCGACGGTCATGTGATTAAATGCCAATCCTAATTCTCCGATTTCATCTTGTTTATTCACGACAATCGGGGCGGGAATTCCAGTCTCATCCGCAAGCGTCATTGCGTTTTGGAGGTGAACGAGCCGCTTCCGAATACTTGAGAAAAACAACCAGGAGACAAACAGAAAAACAACGAATACAGAAAAGACGTAGACCAGTAAATACCTGTCATCAATAAGCGATAAGCTGGGTGACTTGGTAAGGGAGAGCGGCACCTGGAAAACCATGACGCCTTGGTTAGGATCGCCTCCAATAAAAGAAATGATCGTGAATGGGCCATTACCGACACTTTTCTCAATAAACTTCATATTCGTTGTAAATGTCCATTCGTCAGGTATACTCTCTGAATCGTCGGAAAGCTTAAACTTCGTTTTTCCTGCCCCGTCAACCCAGAACATTGTCGCCAAAGAATATTGTTCTTTTAAACTAAGAAGTTGATTGGTTACCTGCTCCGAGGAGGCGCCGTTCAACTTTTTCGCTTCATCTCGCCACATGTATTCCAATTTTTGGGTATTATAGTATTTTGATTTTTGCTCCGCATTTTTATCAAGGAGTAGCCCAGGGAGGTAATAGAGGGGCAAAACAAGCGGCCATATAGCAAGAGCAGCAATTACGATTAGTAAATACTTGGTCAACAGGGAATGACGTAATTTCATACTTTCACCCTGTATCCGATTCCCCGGATCGTTTCTACAATTTGCGGATTGTTCGGATCCTGTTCAATTTTCTCTCGCAAATGACGAATATGTACCATTAAGGTTTTATCCCCTTCGATATAGGGATCGCCCCAAACAGCTTCATAAATTTGTTCCTTTGTTAATATTTGATTTTGGTGACGAAGTAGATAAATGAAAATTTGGAATTGCTTTGCCGTCAGTATAACTTCACGGTTAGACCTTGCATCCATAATGACATTTTGATCTAAAAAGATGTGCAGATGAGAGAGTTCAATGAGCGGAGGGGATATTTTCTCAAACCGTCGGAGCAGCACTTCAACCCTTGCCGCCAGCTCATCAGGGTGAAAAGGTTTGGTCATATAATCGTCTGCAAACTGAAGCCCCTGCAGTTTATCCTCAATTGCCGATCTCGCGGAAAGCATTAAAATAGGGGTCTTGGAGAACCCCTTTTTCAAACGTTGTCCGACTGAAAAGCCATCCAGTCCAGGAAGCATAATATCGAGTATCACCAGGTCGGTTTCTTCCATATGCGGGGTTGCGCCATCTCCAGATGTAAGCCAAGTTACATGATAGCCTCTTTCCGTTAAATCTTCATTTACCCAAGTGCCCATTTCCTTATCGTCTTCTATATATAAAAGCTTCTTTTTCAAGGAATGCTCTACCTCCGCTTAAAATCATATAGCATATAAGATCAGATGTTATCCATATTACCATATTTAGGATGCATGCACGCGTAAAAAAGAGCACGGAGTTAATCTTCGCGGGTGAAATAGAAAGCAAGAGACGAATCCCGTTCTTTACCCAAGCATTCGAAGCAAATAAGCGACTGATCCTCTCTCACGATCCCATCCAGGAAGCCGTCCAAGCAATAGATTTCCTTTTGACATTCTTGACAGTGTCCTACGAGCTCTTTCATCGAGATTCCTCCTTTTTTTCATTATACTCTATCCAAAAAAAACACAACGAGCCTTATGAGCTCGTTGTGTCAGGTTCAACCCCTAATTACCGCCGGAAGCAGCTTGCTGCTCGCTCTTTTGCTGCTTATGGGCTTTGGCGTCGATGACCTTGCCGCTGCTTCGATCCGCCGTCGTCATATTCATAGAGCTGCTGCCTTGGAAAATTCCGCCCTCCTGAATGATGAAGGAGCGCACATCAATGTTGCCCACCAGCACGCCGGAGCTGGTTACAATGAGCTTGCCCTTGGTATGGACATTGCCTTTAACTTTACCGGCAATGATAACATCACGGGCGTGGATGTTGGACTGCACGACGGCGTTCTCGCCAATGGTGATGTCGCCCGCGCATTCGATGTCGCCGTTCATTTGGCCTTCGATGCGAAGGCTGGCTTCGGACATGATTTTACCTTCACAGATCGTACTTCCGCCGATTAGGGTGTCTGTCGTCTTATCGTTGATGGGTTTGGATTTGCTGCTTCCAAGCATTAGCGGTCATCCTTTCTATCCTGGATAAGATAAGGGGAGGGGTCGATCTGGACACCGTTCTTATGCACTTCATAATGGAGATGGGTACCTGTGCTTCGCCCCGTCGTTCCCATGAGGCCGATCTTTTGCCCTTTCGTTACTGAGTCTCCGCGTTTCACGAGCATTTTATTCAGATGCATATACTCGGTCTGCAGCCCGCGCGTATGATCGACAATAATGTGGTTTCCATGCTGATCGTCATAGCCGGCTTCCACCACTTTGCCTGCGGCCGTTACATACACGGAATCGTTCAGTTCGCCGTCGAGGTCTAGTCCGGTGTGCATAGTGGGCTTTTGCGTGAAAGGGTCTTTGCGTATGCCGAATCCGGATGTGATGCTGTGTGTAACGGTGGGCCAAAGGGTCGGTGTAATGTTGCGAAGCCGCTCGGCTTCTTGCAGCTTCGCCTCGGATTCTGTCAAATTCGTGAGCAGCGCATTAATGTCCCCGACAAGTGAGGTTAGGCCTTGCTTTGTGTTGGTAACGAGCTGGGAAACTTCCTGCGATGTGACGGGAACTTCGGCGCCGCCGACACCAGAGCCGGTTCCGGTAGTGGGACCCGCGGATTTTTTGCTTGTCCCGTCTGTTTGGCTCATCAGTTGAACGACATGATCCAGCTTTTTGATTTCTTCGAGCTTGGCTTTGAATTCACCGGCTTGTTGGGACAGGTCAATCAAATTGTTTTGAAGCTGTTCGAGTTCGCTATTTTTAAGTGTAATTTGATCAACCAATTGGCGCTCTTGTCCATCAAACGATTGCTGCATCGTGTTCGTGGTCTGATGGAAGTAGGTGTTCATCAAGTAAATCGTCACAAAAAATCCAACCAGTACGAGCAGGATCACGCTGGGCACAACATATAAACTGCTGTGTGGAAGCTTGATTCTTACGGTTCGGCGGTTGGCGCCCGGAATGATCATTAAGGTGAATTCCTTCTTACCCCAGATGAACTTCAACCGATCCTCTTCCTTTCCGTGACAAAGTCCCCCTCCTTGATTCGATTGTATTCGTGGGCAAGTAGAGTCATGACTACTTTATTTGGACAATAATGAACGTCATACCCCCTTATTTTGTCTGCTGCCTCCGACCATGTACCGATAAGAAAGCAAGGCGCCGACCAACAGTAAAATGCCGATGATGATCAGATCCAGCTCAAACCCTCTGGAATAAGAAGAATTTCCTTGCAAAATCGCCCCTAAAATCGCGATACCTAACACGGCGCCAAGCTGTCGGCTCGCATTCAGGGCCCCGGAGACAATGCCGGCTTGTCCTTGGGGTGCAGCGGAGAGGGTAGCGGTGACAAGCGGTGGAATTGTAAATGCAACGCCGGTTCCAATAAGCACAAAACCGATCAACATGACTGCATAGCTGGAGCTTGCTGCGGCTAGCAGGAATGTCCCAAGAGATGTGGCGATAAAACCGAGGGACATAGGTATTCTCGAACCGATCCGACTAACCACTCTGCCGGAAATCATCGGACCCACCACGGTAGGAACAGTCAGAGGGAGGAAGGCAAGCCCGGTAAGAGAAGCTGTGTATCCCAGAACGTGATGGAAGAATAGGGGCATGATAAACAAAATGCCCGAAAATCCAAAATTAATAAGCATACCTGCGAGCAGTCCTGCAGATAAGGTTCGTTGACGGAACAGATGAAGGGGCAGCATAGGATGGCTGGTACGCAGTTCAATCCAGAGAAACATACAGGCTGCAAGGAGAGCGATGCCAAGAGAAGTAAGCACCCCGAGTGAGCTCCAGCCTAACGTCTGGCTCTCGATGAGAGCAAATGTTAAGAATCCCAGCGTGATCATTGCCGCTATCTGACCCGGGAAGTCGATATGTTTCTGTGTCTGCCGTGGTGTCTCCTTAAGCAAGGTCCACGTTAACCCAAAACTGATCAACGCGATGGGTACATTCAGCAAGAAAATGCTTCGCCAGCCTATCGCATCGATAAGTATGCCGCCTACGACAGGGCCAGCCGCCAGTGCAGCGCCTGTTACCCCGGCCCAGATACCAAGCGCGCGAGCGCGTTCAGCAGGTACCGGAAAAGCGTGCGAGAGAAGGGTCATCGAAGAAGGGAGCAAAGCAGCAGCGCCGATGCCAAGAACAGCACGCATGCCGATGAGGACGCCAACCGATGAGGTGGCGACCATGATAACGGAAGCGAGGCCAAGGATGGCAAGGCCAATGCTGTACATCCTTTTACCGCCAAGCTTATCGCTCAAGCTTCCCATGGTCAGCAACAAGCTTGCAAATACTAATGTATAGGCGTTGGTTATCCACTCCAGCTTCGAGAGACTGCCGCCCAGCTCTTCTTGAATGGAAGGCAGCGCTACGGAGACGATGGTCGTATCGAGCAGCACCATGAAGTATCCCAAGGATACACCTAGAAGTAATAAACCTGATTTTTTTCTCAATGAAAAAACTCCTTTCTCATGTTGAAGATGGTATCATAGAGGCATTGTAGGTTTATTTGGATATCCGAGCTAGGAAGGCATTTATCCTAGGAGAAAAAGTTCTATGATCAACCCTAGACGGTAAAAATGGAGAATAGATGGAATGGAAACCAGTAATCAAGGAAGATTGAAGGAGCTTGCCCAATTTCTACAAACGAGAAGAGCGCGAATTTCCCCGGAGCAAGCAGGATTTCCACGTGGAAGCAGGCGAAGAACGCCGGGGCTTAGGCGTTCGGAAGTGGCGATGCTCGCTGGAGTCAGCGCAGACTGGTATACGTGGCTGGAGCAGGGGCGAGATATTCAGGTATCTGCGCAAGTATTGGAGAGCTTGGCGCGGGCGCTTCAGCTGAACAATAATGAAAGAAAACACCTGTATGTTTTGGCGCTTCATCATATCCCGCCGGACGCTCATTCACAGCAAGCGATCGTCAGTCCGGCTTTGCAGGATTTTCTGGATCAATTGGGTACGACTTTAGCCATTGTTACGAATGCCAGGTGGGATGTCGTCGCGTGGAATGATGCGGCCTGTGCCGTGTTTGGAGATTACAACCACATGCCGGAGATGGAGAAAAATACGGTTTGGCGAGCGTTCACATCGCCCTATATTCGGGAACTGCGCGGAGAGCATTGGGAAAGCCACGCTAGACGCCGTCTTGCCCAGTTTCGGGCGCATTACGGGAAACATACGGAGGATCAATGGTGGAACCAATTCATTCACAATCTTTCGGAAATCAGCCCGGAATTTAGAGCATGGTGGCAGCTTCATGACGTGCTGGATAACCCGGAAGGCCAGAAAGTCATCTATCATCCCATCGCAGGGCCAATGTCTTTTAACCACATTACCTTTCAGGTTAATGAATCGCCTGATTTGCAAGTTACCGTTAATACGCCAAGAGATGAGTATGATACTTTAAATAAGATGAGAAAGTTACTAGCGAAATAATAAATGATCGATACGGTCAGCTGCGCCATTGTGCCTGCTGGCCTTTTTGCCGTACCGGCAAACATGGAAAATTATACATGACTTTAAAAATGGCGGGGCATACTAGATGGGCGTATAGCATGAGACAAGCGAGGTGATTTCGAATGTCTGTTTGGCAGTGGATGAAATATAGGCCGGCACCGACTAATCAGCGTGAAAAGGAAAAAACGCCTAAAATCATACCCGATAGTTTTCTGGAGCAGCACCGCAACGATAAATTGTCGGGTAGCCTAGATGACACGATCAACTTCATTCAAACGGTCCTCGGAGATAACGATGATTTGATTACTCGCAAATTTCGTATTTTTGGGCAATATCAGGCTGTCATGGTGTATTTCCTCAATATGATTGATCAAGAGGCGGTTAATGCTGACATCATGCGGCCATTGATGACGGCGCCAGCTCATCTCTTAACAACCGATTTTGACTTGAGCCGGTTGAAGGAAGTCATTTTATACGAGACGCTTTATCACAGTATGGGCAAGCTTGAAAATAAGTTGTCCGCTATCGTTGAAGTCGTTTTACGCGGACAGACGATTATCGTTGTCGATGGCATGGATGAAGCGTTTATTATAGGAACAACCAAAGTCGATAAACGCGCGATCGATCAACCACAAACCGAACAGGTTATTCGCGGGGCGCGCGAAGGTTTCATAGAACAGCTTGGCACGAATATCGCACTGCTGCGCTACCGGTTGCCGACAACGGATTTTACGCTTAAGTTTCAGGAAGTCGGACGGGTGACGAAATCCCGTGTAGCGGTTTGTTATCTCAAAGGCATTGCAAACGATGCACTTGTGGAGGAAGTCGAGAGACGCATATCCGAGGTTGATATCGACGGTGTACTGGATGTCGGCTACCTGGAGCAATTTATTGAAGACAACCATCTGTCGCCATTCCCGCAGATCCAGAATACCGAACGGCCAGATAAAGCGGTCGCTAACCTGCTGGAAGGAAGAGTCATTATTCTCGTCGACGGCTCTCCCTTTGCCCTTATTGCCCCGTCGGTGTTCACACAGTTCTATCAAACGACTGAAGACTATGCGGAACGTTTTCTGATGGTCAGCTTTATTCGTTTGGCTCGCTTACTGGCACTTGTCTTCTCTCTGGTTACTCCCTCCCTATATGTAGCGGTTATTTCATTCAATCCGGAGCTGATTCCAACGAAGTTCGCAGTCGCGGTAGCAGGAGGTAGAGCGGGGGTTCCGTTTCCGTCCGTGGTGGAAGTGCTGCTGATGGATGTGTCCATGGAGGTGCTTCGAGAAGCGACTCTTCGCTTGCCGCAGCAGGTCGGTGGTGCCCTATCGATCGTGGGCGTCCTGGTTATTGGACAAGCAGCGGTGTCTGCGGGCTTTGTAAGCCCGATCACCGTTGTTGTCATTGCTTTGACGACCATTGGTTCGTTCGCAACACCGGCTTACAATGCAGCGTTAGCATTAAGATTGCTACGTTTTCCTCTCGTTTTTTTTGCGGGAATGTTTGGTCTTTACGGCGTGATGGTGGGATTGATTTTAATTGCAAACCATGTGCTTTCTTTGAAATCTTTTGGGGTTCCTTATATGAGTCCGATCGTTCCGGGAAATTATGAAGGCATGAAAGACACGGTCATCCGCGGGCCGTTATGGTGGATGAAGAAACGTCCCTCGCTTTTGCATACACCTAATCGGAATCGTGTAGACGGCAGTGTGATGAACAATCTCAAAGAATCGCCCCACAATACCTTAGACCCTCTAAAAGTAGGGAATACCAAATGGGAGGTGTCCGATGGAGTATCCCAGACAAGTCACAACGATTCAAGCGGCAGCGATTCTCATTAGTACGATCATTGGTGTAGGGGTGCTTCCGCTTCCGCTATTTGCTGTTCGCTCAGCAAATACGGGAGCGCCTCTGGTCACATTCTTGGCCGTGCTGCTTTCTTCGTTCGGGCTATGGGTCGTAACCAAATTAGGCATGAGATTTCCAAGACAGCAATTGACGCAATATAGCGAAGTCATTTTGGGCAAATGGCCGGGGAGGATCGGCAGTTGGGTGGTCATCCTCTTTTTCGCTCTTCTCGCTTCCTTGGCGTCCAGGGAATTTGGAGAGGTCGTTATCACGTCCGTCTTGAAGAAAACACCGCTTGAAGTGACGGTCATCATCATGCTGCTGCTGGCGACACTGGCGGCACGTAATGATATGACCACATTTACCTACATTAACCATCTCTATTTGCCTATTATCTTAGGGCCAGCCATACTCATCGTTTCTCTATCTTTGAAAAATGCGAATGCCGATTATTTGCTGCCGCTCTGGGGTAATGCACCGCGAAATATGCTGAGCGGCGTGTTGATCATCGCGGCTTTATTCCAAGGATCTTTTGTACAAGCGATAGTCATTCCGGCTATGCGTCGACCACAGAATGCGATGAAGGCCAGTTTTTGGGGTATGTTTATCGTAGGTTCTCTTTACATAACCATTGTAGTAGCCGCTGTAGGCGTGTTTGGCCCTGAGGAAACAAAACAATTATTGTGGCCTACTTTGGAGTTAGCCAAAACAACGACATTGCCAGGGAACATTTTGGAACGACTGGACGCAGCTTTCTTGGCGGTGTGGGTAACGGCTGTATTTACAACCCTGTTTTCCAGTTATTACCTCACCATTCACTTAGCAAGCAAATTAATCGGATTGCGGGATCATCGCATGCTCTCCCTGTTTGTAGTGCCCTTTTTGTTCGTGATGGCGATGCTTCCTCAAAGTATTTTGCAGATGTATGAGGTTATCCAAATTGTTGGTCAATATGGCCTCATCATCACCATCGCCTATCCTTTGCTTCTCCTTATCGTAGCTTCCATCCGCAAGCAGCGAGGGACAACTGATGATCAATAAAGGATGGATGTCCAACTTTTTAAAAGGTGTACTGCTGGTCAGTCTTTTTATGGTGACTGCAGGGTGCTGGGATCGACAGGAAATCGAGGAACGCGCTGTTGTTCTAGGTATTGGGGTTGATCAAGCAGAACCCGGTGCCGCGCAAAAAGAGGAATCGATTGCCCATAAGCCAGGCACTCTGACTCCACCTGAGCAAGGGATGATTCGTCTGACCGTGCAAGTTGCCGTTCCCGGACGTATTCCCTTAGGTCCCGGTGCAGGCGGTGAGTCAAGTGCCGGAGGAAACAAGACGTTGTGGATCGTTTCCGGCGTAGGTCATACGATGGATGATGCGCTTACAGGTCTGCAGCAGCGCATAGCGCCTCCGTTATTTTTTGGACATTTGCGGATCATTGTCGTTTCCGAAAAGGTAGCTAAAAAAGGAATGCAAAATTTAAACGATTACTTTCGCCGTAATCCCGATATCCGGCGAATGAGTTGGATGTTTATCTCCAAAGGGAGCGCTATGGACATTATGAAAGCCTCACCTCAGCTGGAACGGGTACCTACTATATACCTGATGACAACTATGGACCAATCGGTCAAAATGGGCCGGTTTCCGAATGATTTTCTAGGTATTTTCTGGAGTTCCATGTCTTCCAAAGGTAAGGAGGGGTACTTGCCATATGCTGAACATATAGGCCGTGACAACATCGAGATCGATGGCTTTGCTTATTTCCGGGGCGATAAATTAGTTGGAGTGACAAAACCCGTCGATATCATTTTTTATATGTCTGTCATGGGGATGAATCCGTCTGGAGGACAGGCGTTCGTTAAGATTCCAGGCACGTCGGAGTACTTGGAATACAGCGGAAGAAGCCGAAAAGCGATAACACGAGTCGATATCGTGAATGGACAACCGCATATAAATGTGAGAATCCTTCTGGAAGGGAATATACGGGAGAAATCCAATGAAGAGGTCGTGTTAAGTCATGATATCATTCAAACCATGGAAAAACAGCTGGAGAAAGACGCTGAGAAAGAGTTTTTGGATTTAATCCATCGGACGCAGAAGAAGGGATCTGACATATTCGGTTTTGGCGAACACGTGCGTGCAAGACAGTGGAAATATTGGGATCAAAATATTAAGACGAAGGAAAAATGGCAGGAAATGTATCGGGATATTAAGGTCGACCTTACTGTACAAATACAAATTCGTCGTGTCGGCATGAAAGCGACTTAAGAAATTGGCCATTCACGATTGAATGGAGGAACCTGGATGGCTTCAGGGACATCTATTGGCTACGTTCAGTTCACGATTATGTTGTTGTGGATGACAGGGTTTATTATGCTGCGTTTTGATTTGAAGAGCTACAAGCTCAGCAATCTGATAAAAGAGGCAAAGGTAACTCGTATTTTGGGATGGTTCAATCTCGCTTTGGGCGGTGTTCTTTTTGTCGGAAATTGGATTTACAGAACTTTCTATTCGTAGTTTTGATTAGCTCCTCAACTTTTTGGAGGTTATTACGTCTATTGAGATATACAAAGAATAAAGATATTAATGAGAAAGGACAGGTAACAATCTTATGTTCATAAAAAAATCAATGATAACGATTGCGCTCTCCCTGTTTGTGCTCTCTGGATGTCAGCAATCGTCCGGAACGACAAGTGGAACGGCGAATAGTACGGATTCGCCGCAAGCGGAATCTACTGCTGCCGCACAGCCTACGACACCTGCATCGACAGCCACAGCAACACCTACGCCGGATACCCGCACCGGTTCGGGTACGGCCAGTGAATTACCTTCGAAAGCTCCGATGAGTCCGGTAACGGCTGCCAGGTTGGCGGATGCCAAGCAAGGATGGATCGGAGGAAAGGGCTGGATTGCCCATACCTCCGATGGAGGGGCCAAATGGCAGATCCAGTACGAGGGCGCGGGTGACGTGAAACAATTATTCGCTTTGAATGGGCAGGATGCGTGGGCAGTAGTCGGTGATGATGCCAAGCTGCTTGGCACGACGGATGGAGGAAAGCATTGGGCCGCCGTCGGTAAAGTGCCGAATGCCGGGTTCCTTCACTTCGTCACGAAGCAGGAAGGCTTCAGCGGCAATGCCATGACGGTAGATGGCGGCAAAAGCTGGACTTCCTTGCCAGTTCCTGACGGCATCACGGGGAAAGTTGCCTATTTCCATGATAAAGCAAACGGTTGGGGCGTGAAGCAGGTTGGCGACACGATCCAGGTAGAACGGACGAAGGATGGGGGCAAAACATGGCATGCGGTCATGGCGCGCAAAACGGTAGCTCCGCCCACTGACGCGGTCATCCGTTCCGCCGGTGCCAATGATGCATGGATCGAACTTATCGGGGATTCGGGGATGACCCAGACTTCCTATTCATTGTTCCATACGTCCAATGGAGGCAAGGATTGGCAGACGGTACTCGCGAATAGCACGGCAGGCGGCGGGCCGGCGCCCGGCGTCCCTGACGGTGATACGCAAGCTCATAAAAATAACGGCTCAAAACCAGGCCCTCTCTACGTGGTGAGCCCGGAAGTTGCGTTCATGGGCGGTCAGTGTCCCGCCTGCGACAAACCGAACACCCTCGGCTGGACCAAGGACGGCGGCAAAACATGGGTGAACGGCAAGGAATCGTTCACCGGCTTTGGCGACATGCTGCTGGCCATGGCGGATGCGAACCAAGGATGGCTGATCACGAACGACAACTCGCAGCCATCTGTGATGTACACCACCGCTACGGGTGGTGACGGTTGGAAAAAGGTGCATACCTTCGATGCGCCGAAATGATGGGAAGCCTTACCGGGCGTGGCTCGGTAAGGCTTTTGTCGGTTTAAGCAGAGGCTTCGGCCTCTGCGGGGGCGCGCCAGCTTCGCGGTGCGAGCTTCGCAGTGCCAGCTTCGCGGTGCGAGCTTCGCAGTGCCAGCTTCGCGGCGCCTGCTCCGCAGTGCCAGCTCCGCCCGCCAGATTACATGGAAATTCTCCAGTTAAATGGTCATTAATTCCAAGCTGGCGACATTTAGCGGGAAAACATCCCTCTAATTTAGCCATTTTTTCAGTATTTAGCCGAAAGTACTGGAATTAACGGGAGGTTTTCCGGTTAATGAGAATGATAGAGTGAAATCCGATTTAATAACGGGAGGATTTCCAGCTATTGTGGAAGCTGCATATGCGATTATCCCTAGAGAGTCGCTGCCGTACATGTCACCCATGAACTACCATTCGCCTTACCCCCTAACCTTAAGATGAGCATGAGAATGGTATAGATATACTTGCTCATCAAGAGGAGGAGGCCCAGCATGCAAGCGAAGAAACTTAAGATAACACTTGCCATAGTCCTTGCGGGACTAATAGGCTCTATTATTTATTACGGAGAGAATACAAAGTCTGCCGCAGCATTGTCCCTCGACGGCCACACTGCCGATCAAGCGGCGATAGCTGGGTCGACCGCTGCACCTGCCGGAGGAGCTACTTCCACAGCGGAAATAATGGAGCAACTGAGCAAGCAGGCTTCCCAAACTTCAGCTGACGCTGAGAAGAACAATTCAAAGTCTGTCCCGGACAAATCAGAGGCACAGGCGGCATTCGCCCAGTCATCATCAAGCGCTAAGCCGGTTGTCGCAGTAGGCCAAAAGGCTGCGACTGAACCGACATCCTCAGGATCGAAAGCTGCGCCTACTCCAGTGACAGAGACTACAGAACAATCTAGTCCTGCAGACAGCAATACGTCTGCAACGGACAACAATGAGTACAAGCAGACTTCTGCATCGGATGGCGGAGGTATTGTAGATGACAACGACCCGGTCCCAACTACGAAGAAGGTGCGGATCACCGATGCTGAAATCGCTCAAGTCGTGAACCAATTTGAGCAGATTGCCGATTCGGATGAAAATGAACCAAGTTGGAAGCGCAATGCCGACCATCTTATTGTTAAAGGACTGGGCTACCTCGGAACGCCTTATGTATTCGGTGCGAAGACAGGCCAAACGGATTCTTTCGACTGTTCTTCGTTTTTGAAATACATATTTGCAAGCGTTGGGGTAACGCTGCCGCGTGATTC
Source organism: Paenibacillus sp. GCM10027628 (assembly GCF_042676385.1). Lineage (NCBI taxonomy): Bacteria > Bacillati > Bacillota > Bacilli > Caryophanales > Paenibacillaceae > Paenibacillus > Paenibacillus sp. GCM10027628. Next base: position 18,375 of record NZ_JBHTHA010000017.1, on the reverse strand, counting down.
CCGCCAGCAGAGCCAGCGAGGGACGACGGTGTCACTGGATCAGCTGCGTGAGGGCGATTTGGTGTTTTTTACCACACCCAAAAGGAAAGCCCAAAGCGGCATCGACCATATCGGGCACGTAGCGGTGTACCTTGGCGATGGACGTTTGCTGCATACCTTCCGGCCTGGAATCGGGGTTACGGTCTCTGAACTGGACGGGGCCTGGAAGGGGCGTTTCGTTACTGCGAAGCGGGTTCTGAATTAACCTGCTGCAGCTAATTCAGGTGCCTGACACCCTCAATTCCGCATATCGAGGGAAGTAGGTCGTAAGTATGATTTTTTAACCATTGTTCAATTCGACATTTTTTATCAAAGGGGATCTTTAGGGATAGCGCGAATAGTTACCAGGTAATCCCATACCGAGGAGGAGTACCATGAAAACGAAACTATCTGTCGCTTTTCTCTCATCCGCCATTGTCACATCGACGCTTTTCAGCAGTGTCGGCTTGTCCAAACCGGCTTCGCCACCCGAAGCCTCGGCTGCCAAAAAGTACGTGATCGCCTATCAGAGCAATATTCCTACTGATTATGAGGCTTCCATTGCAGGCGCAGGAGGAAAAGTACTGCGTATCCTGCCTGAGCTGAGTTCTATCGAAGTCGAATCTTCTAATGCTGCGTTTTTGGCAAATGTTCAAAAGCTGACCGGCATTCGCGGAGCGAACCTCGAACTCGTGCATAAACTTGATTATAAGCGGCTGGATCCTGCCGCATCGGATGGGCAGCCGGTGACAGATATTCCGCAATCGGCGGCAAACTTTTGGGACTATCAATGGGATGTCAAGCAAGTAACGAACAACGGAGCGACATATAAGATTGAAACGGGAGGAGGCTTAAGCGGCGGTTCTCTCAAGCATAAAGCGATCGTAGGTATTATCGATTCAGGCATAGACGCGAATCATCCCGACCTGAAGGCCAATGTGGTTGGCGGAAAGAACTTTGTTCCTGCCGGCGTAGATGCCAGCGAAACCGGTGATCCTGCGGACATTCGCGACAGGGACGGACACGGAACCCACGTTGCGGGATCCATCGCGGCGAACGGTAAAGTGAAAGGGATCGGACCGGATTTGGGCATTCGCTCTTACCGTGTATTCCCGGAAGGTCAGGGGGCGCCTACCTCATGGATCGCCGCCGCCATCGTACAAGCGGCTAATGACCATGTGGATGTTATCAACATGTCCATCGGCGGGTTTGATGCCATTTCGCGTTATACCTTCGATGGAGGAAGCTATAGCGATATAGCCGACGCGCTCATCTACAAACGCGCTGTCCAATACGCGATAAGTAAAAATGTTACCGTAGTCGTAGCAGCAGGCAACGAATCGTTGAATCTGAACAATCCTACTGAAATCACGGATTACATGAATGCGGAATACGGCAACCTTGGCTTCAGCTTTAAAGGGGCAGCGAGAGAAGTTCCGGGTCAAACACCGGGCGTCATAACCGTATCCTCCTCCAATCAATGGTCTACGGATAAGATTGCCTTTTATTCGAATTATGGGACCAGGTCGATCGATGTTGCCGCTCCCGGTGGCGACAATGGACCGGTGTACGACGCGACCAGAGATTTGAATCAACGGGATTTCCATTACCGTACACTAAGCACTTGGCCAACTTATTTGCCTTCTTACTTTACTTCCAACCTGACCAGCTATGCATTGCTTCATGGCACATCGATGGCGGCGCCTAAGGTTGCGGGCGTGGCCGGCGTCATCAAAGCCGCACATCCGGAGCTAACGCCTTCACAGGTAGCAGCTCTGATCAGCAAAACCGCATTAGATTGGGGTAAAAAAGGAACTGACCAGCTATATGGCGCTGGAGAAGCGAATCTTTATAATGCTTTGACGCAAAAATAAAAAGAAGAGTCTAGTCCTGATTCATAGGACTAGACTCTTTTTCTCATTTCGGCAGATCACCGCTGCCCGTACCGCTGGTCGCATCAGGTACTGTTATACCCATTGCATGGTAATGTCGTGGTAATGCTCGTGAAACATGCGCAATTCGTAAAGTACCCTACCCAAGGCACCGGTGAAGCCGAAAGATGCATACTCCCCGATACGGTTTCACGTCGATGCCCAATAGTTTGCCGTGAAAGGTACCGCTGTCGAGCGGTACCATCATCCACAGACTACCGATGAACCACAGGAGCAAATAAGCGAACATGGATTGCTTGCCGAATCTCTGGAGTGGCCCATAAAAAAACACCGCCTTACACATGGTTAGTACCATAGTAAGAGCGATGTTGTTATTGATGACTCTTTAAGAATTAGCGAACCACATAAGTGTGGAATACCCTGTCGAGTCGTACTAAAGCAAACGATTCGACGGAGGTCTTTTAGATCATGGCTTAGTTGATAAAATGCAGGGTCTTCATCATACGGTAGAGCATTATGGCCGCTTGGGCACGATCGGCAGCAGCATCACCTGACGGTTTGATTCGGACGGAACGTCCCATCCTTATACCCGGAAATGAAGCCGGCGTCCGTCGCAGCCGAAACTGCGTCATAGTACCAATCGCCGTCACGAATGTCTTGGAAAGGCGCTTTAGTCACCTTTTTCGGTATAATACCCATCGCTCTAATCAGAAGAGCGGCAAACTCAGCACGGGTCACGGGTTTCTCGGACTTGAATGTGTTATCATCATAACCCGAGATAATGAATTTGCTGGCGAGCGTCTCGATAGCATCTTTGGCATAATGCTTAACGGGTACATCTGCGAACGTTTTCGGGTTTGAGACAACTGTATATATTGAGTTTCCTTGGCGGTACAAAGACGCTTGTAGCGTGCCGTCAGAATCTGTAGTGAATACGGTAGGGACTGGGTAATACTTATTGGTCCCAGGATCATACATTATGCCTGCAAGTGTTTTGGTGGATCCAGGCGTTTCCGATGTTGGCAGCGGAATTGTATGAATGACATAAGAAGTGGTCGTGCTAATCACGTATTGTTGGTTGTCGGACGTTGCTGTTGCTGTTATACGGAAGTCAATCGGTTGTGTCATCTGCGTAATATGGGAACCATTCAACAGGGATTCCAGCTGGCTCCGTATTTGCGTATCGGCTTGAGATACCGAAATGGATATGTTCACGTTGGATACATTTTGTCCAATTTGCTGCAATGTCCGCTGCACTTCCGCAGCTTGGATCGTAATGGCTGCGAGCGAGGTGCTTGCTTCAAGGGAGGCCTTGGAGTTGGCGGCTAAGATTTGTTGAATAGCAGTTCCTGCGAGCACGCTCTGAATGGTAGAGCCATCCCCAGGGATTTCTATCTTTACTGTGTTTCCCCCACTTGCGGATTGGTTAGCTAACCATACCTTCATTTGTTCATCGGTAAAGGTTAAAGTTACCGTAATTTTTCTATCTGTACCGGTGGTGACAACCGGTTTAGGAAGATTGGACGAGCTGTCTGGTTGTGGTGACGACGATGGTTCAGTGTCGTTACCAAGAGGCGTCGTACCCGAATGATCCGGTTCTCCCTCCGGTGCCGGCGTTGGCGTTGGCGCTGGAGTTACGGTTCCTCCAAGATCATTTATAGATAGAATCAAAGCTTTCGTATCTTCATTTCCAGAAGATGACTTTCTAACGATACCGAAATACGTGGCTCCTGCCGGCAGCGTGGTATCCGAAGGAAGCGTGATGCGATAGCTCTTCAGAACGTCAACTGGCACCTCGGCAACCGAGCCAACCGTTTTGTAAGAGGTATCTAAAAAATATACTTTGTATGAGCTCCCTAGCGTATCTGTGCTTAAACCTGTCCAGGAAATCTGCCCATTTATTTTGCCAAGGGTTGGATTCAGATCTTGATAGGATGGATTCGTCGGGATACCGGTGCCGGGGAGGCCATAGGTAACAGAGGCCACACTAGGCGCTTCAGATAAAATGTTATCGGTGATCCGCACAAATGCGTTCCAGGTTGGCATTTCGCCGCTATTTGTATAACTGTAAATGGTGACCGTACTGGCACCGGCAGGCATGTCGGATTCTGGGATTTCAAGCGAGTACGTGGTCTGTCCGTTTGTTACCAACGCAAATGGTTCAGGACCTATCTTATGTCCTGTATTATCCGTGAAATAAACGGCGTATTTGCTGAAGAGTGACTCGTCTGCAGCCGGTGTCCAAGATAACAAGCCGTGAATTTGTCCTTTAGCCGGATTTGTATCAAGAAAATTTATATTTTTGGGCAGGAAACTGCTAAAATCCCAAATTGGTGTCGATGTACACTTCACACTTTCGGCCCATTGATTATAAGAGTATACACCGATTCGTACGGCACCGGACGGTATGGACATCGTGTTAATCGTAAACGAGGTTGCCGTTTTTGGTACTCTTGTGATCAAACTGATCGGGTGCCCTTGCCCATCTAGGAAATAAAGGCTGAATCCGGATAAATAGGAGGTATCGGCCGGATTTGTCCAGTTCACTATGCCTTGTATGCTGCCTATTTTCGAGTCATTATCGGTAAACGTTACGCCAGTTGCTAGTTCACGAGGAATTTTGATCTCGTCGACGCTTGTGTAACGGAACAATCCGCCCTTTGCCGAGCTGTACAGTACTACACTGCCATTATCGAGTATTGTGCCCGCATTTTATGTTAATATTTGTCATTTTTGTGGATAACCAAAGGAATTACTGTAAGTCTGAGGGAGAGTAGGCGAATGCCTGACCGCAGAAGACCGCTGGAACGATGTTTTGCATCGTAGCAGGTAGGCTGGTCCATCCGCTGTTTCCCGTGTCCACCGGGAATGAATACTTCTTTTGCGACTAGGCTGTTTTTTATCTCCGCTACTTTGGCGGCTCATCATTACCATTTCCGCCTTTACTTCCATTCCCCCCACCGGCACCGTTGCTGCCGTTCCCATTAAAAAACGTATCCGTCAGCGCCCGGAGTTTATCCATAAACTTCCCGTAGCCGTAGCCGGTGAGGAACGCTACGCTGATGCGCGCGGCCATCGAATCGCCTACCTGCAGCAGCAGGATGCCGCTTTCGAAGAGGATGATGGTGATGATAGCCGAGCCGAAGCATACGATCGGCCGCATAAAGTACCAGTAAATCCACTGAGTGGTAAGGTCGTGGTAATGTTCGTGAAACATGCGCAATCCGTACAGCGTCCCGCCCAAGGCGCCGGCGAAGCCGAAAGAGGCGTATTCCCGATACAGGTTCATGTCGATGCCCCAAAGCTTGCCGTGAAAGACGCCGCTGCCGAGCAGCGCCATCATCCACAGACTGCCGATGAACCATAGAAGCAAATAAGCAAAAATGGACTGTTTGCCGAACTTGTGGAGTGGCTCCATAAAAAAAACACCGCCTTACATATGGTTAGTACCATTGTATGAGCGGTGTTGTTGTAGAAGACTTTATGTAGGGACGTTTGTCGGACATTTTTAAATATTGAATAATCGCGGTTGAGCAAGCTTGAGCGCGAAATTGCTGATGGCTGCGGACATCCGACCTGCGCTTGGAGAGCTCGGGATACTGTTCGAGCAGCAGCTTAAACCAGTGATCGATCATATCTAGCGACGTAATCATTTGGCCATAGCCCTGCTCCTGAAAGTACTCGCAGTTCTTCTCTTCTTGCCCGGGAATCGGCGAGTAGAACAGCATGGGAATGCCTTTGGCCATCGCTTCGGTACAAGTCATGCCGCCCGGCTTCGTAATAAGCAGATCCGATATATCCATCAGCTTGTTGATTTCTCGGGTAAAACCGATGAGATGGACGTTCGGATGACGAAATACTTCTTCTTCCAGCAGCTGCTGACGCGCCTTTTCGTTCGTGCCCAAGCAGATCAGGAGCTGGACACGATCGCTCCAAGAGGCGATGTAAGTCAGGAGTTCTTCCTTCTCTTCTTTCTTGAAGACCCCCCAGCCGCCGCCCATCACCATGACCGTAGGCATGGCTTTCAGTCCGAACTCACTGCGGATCTGTTCCTTGCTATGCTCTTGCCGGAAATTCGGATGCACGGGAATACCTGTCACTTCCACATGCGTTTCCGGAACCCCGCGCCCCAGCAAGTGCTCGCGAACGGCCGGTGTCGAGACCAAATATTTGTCGACGGAGGCATCGATCCAAGTTCCATGCACATCATAGTCGGTAATGACGGTGAAGAGGGGAATAGGCAGTCCGGCGCGCTTCAGCCGGGAAACGATGATGCTTGGAAAAGGATGCGTACAAACGATGATATCCGGTTTGAGCTGCTTAATCAGCGCTTTGGTCTGCGCATAGAAGAGGCGATGCAGCGCAAGGCCTGCCACGCGGTTAAGCGATTTTTTATACTGATTGCGGTAAAGCATACCATAAAGTTTGGGTTGTGAAGTAACCGTGCGGCGGTATGCCGAAAAGATCCAAGGGGCCAAAGTCGGATGCAGAAATGCGCCGAGCTCGATCACGCGGGTAATCACCTCAGAAGAATTCTGTCTGAGTTCTACCGACAACGCATGAGCCGCTTGCGTATGACCTTTCCCGAAGCCCTCGGATAAGAGCAAAATCCGTTTTTTTCGCAAGGAACTCACCTTTCTTTGTGAAACGGTTTAAACTACCTTTACAGAGATTGGACGATATTTCCAATCCGTATCCCTTCATTCTGCGGCCAGAGCCGCTTTTTTTCTCGAGGCATAGCACTTCCGGCATACCGGCACGTAGCTTTCATTGCCCCCGATCTGAATCTGCTCACCGTGAAAAATAGGTTCTCCGTCTTTGCAGCGCATATTCATAATCGCTTTTTTATCGCAATACCAGCAGACGGTCTTAATTTCTTCAATCGTATCCGCGACAGCGATAAGGGCGGTGCTGCCTTCAAACAGCTCTCCCATGAAATCGGCTCTGAGGCCATACGCGATGACGGGGATATTCAAATCATCTACAATGTCGATGAGCTGAGCGACTTGCAGTTTATTCAAGAACTGCGCTTCATCGACCAAAATGCAATTCGGCTGCTCCGCACGAGCCAGTTCGATCATATCCAGCTGATCGTCGACGACGAGTGCGTTCTTCTGCATGCCAATTCGGGAGGCGACCTGTCCCACGCCATATCTGTCATCTACTACAGGCGTTAAGAGCAGCACTTTCTTTCCTTGCTCTTCGTAATTGTGCGCGACGCGCAGTACTTCAATCGATTTGCCGCTGTTCATCGTGCCATAACGAAAATATAATTTTGCCAAGCGAGACAGTCCTCTCTGCGGTGTATTAAATCGTAAAAAAGTAGGTTGCTTTCAGCATATCGAGCTCTGTCAGCTTGACAGCCACATTGAAGCTCGCTTCAGCAGCGGGCTTATCTCCGATGAGCGGCTGTTTTTTATACAGCTTGCTGATTTGGACTTGGATGCTTCCCGGGACGGGTTCATCTGTAACTTGAATGCGGTGAGGCTCATACATCAGTACGTTCATGATCTCTTTGGCTGTCACGCAACTGCTTTGCAGAAGCTCTTGAATCAGTTCATGGTCCAGCAGGGAGGGAATGCGCTCCGACATGCCGGGATGGGCATCGCAATGGTGCTTAACCGCTTTGGCCAGCAGCGCATCCATCGCCAGAAATTCCGGATGCAGCATGATGCGGTGATCCTCCACAACTGCGTCGACAAGAGCAACAGCCGTTGCCTCATCCGCTTCCAGATAATGGCCGCGAAATTGGAGCCCTTTTACTAATTCAGCAGGATGCAGCTCGTTTTTGCCGGCGTGATAAGTATCTCTGAGAAAGCTGTCTAGGTGATCTAAACCCATTAGTGGGGTTTTGTTAGTGATAGGGCTGTCCTGATTCAATAGGGTGACGATGTCGGATGGCAAAATGCCGTGTTTGTTCAAAATGTCCGCAACTTCTCCGGTTTCGATCAAGCGCTCCGTATGCTTATGATGATCATAGCCGAGTGTCCGCTCGACAGCATGGGAAAAGGGCAGATGGCCAATATCGTGCAATAGCGCCGCAATGCGAAGCATCACATCGTCTGGAAAAAAATGCGCCGCAAGCGACCACACACCAACCGTGTGCTCGAAGCGGGAATGTGTCATCGGTGAGAAAAGTGCAGACGCGCCGAAGTGATGCAGAAACTTCAAACGGCGGACCGGCTTCGACCGGATAAGCTGAACTTCGACCGGAAGGGCAGCTATGTTCCATCTATATAAAGGCTCCCAAACCGTTCCGGCTGAACAAGAATGCTGTATACTCAAAACAGAGTTCCTCCTAAGCTGTGGGATCTGGATGTTTGTTTCATTGCAACGGCATAAGCTATCATAGCATGAAACATAGAAAGTTCGCTATCATGAGGGTATGAAAAAGAAACTCAAAACATGCCTATGGATTACCGGAAGATAGGCTTGTATGCTTGAACCGACATCCCCGCAGCAGCGTCTATTCCTATGATAAGGATATGACGTGGGGGGCGATGAGGATGAAAGTATCAAATAAATTATGGATAGGCGCAGCAGCTATTCTCTGTATAGCGGGGAGTGCTGCCTTCTTGCTGCCAACAGGCAAAAATATGCGTGCAGCTTGGCGGGAGCAGGCACCGGCACCGGCAATTTCGGCAAGCCCTGCAGCTGCGCAGCCTTCGATGCAACCTTCGAGTGAGCCATCGCTTCAGCCGTCAATGGTTCCATTCTCTACTTCGTCCCCCATAACGACTCCTGAGCCCTCTGCTCCTAGCGTGGAGCAGCTTGTCCCCTACAAAGGACCGGTCGAGCACATTTTCTTCCATCCGCTTATCGTGTACCCGCAGCTCGCTTTTGACGGCGATTCGATGAGTAAAGGATACGATGACTGGTTCGTCACGATCAAAGAATTTCGTAGCATTCTCGACTCCCTCTACAGTAAAAATTACATCCTGATTGATATACACGCCTTATACGAATCTTCTGTCGTTGACAATCGCACGGTTGTGAAACCGAAAGAGCTTCATCTGCCTCCCGGCAAAAAGCCGATCATCCTATCTATCGACGATCTCAACTACTACACCTATATGAAGGAAAACGGCAATGCTTACCGTCTAGTTTTGGACGAAAACGGCGAGGTGGCCACCTATTCGGTGACGCCGGACCGGAAAGAAGTCGTATCCAAAGATAATGAAATCGTTCCGATCCTTGACGAATTTGTCCAGAAACATCCGGATTTTTCGCTGCAGGGGGCGAAAGGAGTGATCGCGCTGACAGGGTACGAAGGCGTTTTGGGGTACAGAACGGATCAATTGGATTCGGCGGAATATGCGCATGAAAAAGAAGGAGCGATGGCGGTCATCGAGCGGTTAAAAGCTACCGGTTGGTCGTTTGCTTCTCATGGTTACGGTCATCTGGATGCCGCTAAGGTCTCCTTGGAGCGCTTCAAGAAGGATACCGAAAGATGGGAAAAAGAAGTCGAACCCTTGACCGGTCCTACCTCCATATACATCTACCCATACGGAAGCAGTGTGCCTCTAAAGGACGCCAAGTATCAATTCCTGCTTCAATCCGGCTTTCAAATGATCTGTGCGGTAGGACCTGCTCCCTACTTGCATTTCACAGGCGACAGCGTCATGATGGACCGCAGGCATATTGACGGAATCGGGCTGCATGATCAAAGGCAGAGATTGCTTCCTTTATTTGATAGTAAAGATGTTTGGGATGATGCGCGGCCGTCGAAAGGGCCAAAATAACATTAGATCGTACCGGACACGGACCATGCGAAGACTATGAAAGCAGATGGGAAAATATGAACGTGAAACCCCTTACAATATAATAAATTTTGAATTGAACTATACGATTTCAAATGTTACTATAATATAAAAAATATTAAGACTATTTCATCAATTCGCATTCTTAGGCATTCTTTTACATACGGTGAAATAGAAATTGTCACGCTTCGACAATTTAATACTTTAAAGCGCACCTCGGACAAAGCATCAAAGGAATGGCCAAAAACCAGAAGAGAAAGGTTGCACAACATGACTAAAAAAGGATTACCTCCCAAGCAGGGATTGTACGATCCTCAGTTTGAGCGTGATGCCTGCGGTATTGGCTTCGTGGCGAATATCAAAGGGGTCAAATCGCATGAAATCGTTAAGCAAGCGCTCCGTGTACTTTGCAATTTAGATCATCGCGGGGGCCAGGGTAGCGAGAAGAATACAGGGGACGGCGCTGGTATTCTTATGCAAATTCCCGATGCGTATCTTCAGGCAGCCAGCCTTGATGTGAACATCAAGCTCCCTGCAGCCGGCAGCTACGGCGTGGGAATGGTCTATTTGCCTCAGGATCTGGAGGCTCGTCAAGCATGCGAAAGCATCATTGAGCGCATTGTGATCGAAGAAGGTCAGCAATTTCTGGGCTGGAGAACCGTCCCAACGGACAACAGCTCTTTAGGGAAATCCGCCAAATCGGCCGAACCTTTTGTCCGCCAAGTCTTTATTGGACAAAGCGCAAGTGTAACTAGCAATTTGGATTTTGAACGGAAGCTATACGTGATTCGCAAACTTTCTGAAAACGCTATCCGTAATGCGCATAGCGGCATTCAGTTTTACTATTCTAGCTTGTCTAGCAGAACGATCGTATATAAAGGCATGCTAACGCCTGAACAAGTCGATGCCTACTATGTTGAACTGCAAGATGAGAGATTGTCCACCGCGCTTGCGCTCGTTCACTCCCGGTTCAGTACGAACACCTTCCCAAGCTGGGAGCGCGCGCATCCTTACCGCTATTTGATCCATAATGGAGAGATTAATACCCTGCGCGGAAACGTGAACTGGATGCATGCCCGTCAGGCGATGTGCGATACGGATTTATTCGGCGAGGATTTCAAACGCATTCTTCCTATTATTGATAACGACGGTTCCGATTCGCAAATGTTCGATAATACACTGGAATTTCTCATGCTTTCCGGACGCTCGCTGCCGCATGCGGCCATGATGATGATTCCTGAGCCATGGTCCAAGCACGAGACGATGGATGATGAGAAAAAAGCGTTCTACGAATACCACAGTACCTTAATGGAGCCATGGGATGGCCCTGCCGCCATCGCTTTCACGGACGGCAGCATCATCGGCGCGGTGCTTGACCGTAACGGTCTGCGCCCATCTCGCTACTATGTAACCAGCGACGATTTAATCGTCTTGGCCTCGGAAGTTGGCGTGCTGGATATCGAGCCTGAACGTATCGTGCACAAAGAACGTCTTCGCCCGGGCCGCATGCTGCTGGTTGATACCGTCCAAGGACGAATTGTCGCTGATGAGGAAATCAAAAGCTGTATCGCTAGCGAGCAGCCTTACCGTGAATGGCTTAACCAGCATCTCGTTAGCCTCGAGGATCTGGAGGACGCCGATATCGTGCTCGGTTCCGATTATGATACGGTGCTGCAGCGTCAACAAGCGTTCGGCTATACATTTGAGCAGCTGCGCAAGACGCTGGAACCAATGGCCAAAACCGGCGTGGACCCAATCGGCTCGATGGGTACCGATGCACCGCTTGCGGTGCTGTCGGATCGCCCGCAGCTGCTGTACAACTATTTCAAACAATTGTTCGCACAGGTGACGAACCCCCCGATTGATGCGAACTTTGAAGAGATTATTACAGCGCAGGGCACGACGATCGGGCCTGAACGCAATCTGATTAGTCCGGAGCCTGAGAGCTGCCGGCAAATTCGCCTGAAAACGCCGTTCATCACCAATGAAGAGCTGGCGAAACTGCGCCATATGAAGCGCGTCGGCTTCAAAACAGTCACATTACCGACCCTTTTTGTGGCATCGAAAGGTACGGCGGGTCTGGAGAGCGCGATGCAAGCTTTGTACTCGGCTGCGGATCAAGCGATTGCGGACGGGGCTACGCTCCTTATTCTGTCCGACCGTGGCGTGGACAGTAAGCATGCGCCAATCCCGGCGTTGCTTGCTACATCCGGGCTGCACCATCATTTGATTCGTGAAGGCACGCGCACGAAAGTCGGCTTGCTCGTCGAGTCCGGCGAGCCGCGTGAAGTGCATCATTTTGCATTGCTGCTCGGTTATGGAGCGGGCGCGATCAACCCTTACCTGGCTTTAGAGACGCTGGACGATATGATCCGCCGCAAACAGCTCGTGGGCGTGGATTACGAGAAAGCAACTTACAATTACATCAAGGCAGTAACGAAGGGCGTCGTGAAAGTATTGGCGAAAATGGGGATTTCCACGATTCAAAGTTATCGTGGCGCTCAGATTTTCGAAGCGATCGGGCTAAGCCAAGCGTTCGTTGACCAATACTTCACCTGGACGTTTACGCCAGTCGGCGGAATCGGTATTGATGTCGTAGCTCAGGAAGCCGTGCTACGCCACAACCGTGCGTTCTCCGAACAGGAGGGACGCGACCCTGTACTGGATACGGGCGGCGACCTCCAGTGGCGCAAAGACGGCGAGGAGCATCTGTATACGCCGGAGACGATTCACGCCTTGCAAACCGCGGTGCGTACGAACAACTACGCCATGTACAAAAACTTCGTGAAGTTCATTACTCGCGAAGATGAGAAATTTATGGCGCTGCGCGGGCTGCTGGGCTTTAAAGCAGGCCGCCAGCCGATCCCGATCGAAGAGGTCGAGCCGATCGAATCGATCTTCAAGCGCTTCAAGACCGGAGCCATGTCGTATGGCTCCATCAGTAAGGAAGCGCATGAGACTTTGGCGATCGCGATGAACCGCATCGGCGGCAAGAGCAATACCGGCGAGGGCGGCGAGCATCCGGAGCGCTTTACGCCGGATGCGAACGGCGACCTTCGCCGCAGCGCGATCAAGCAGGTGGCGTCCGGCCGCTTCGGCGTCACCAGCAACTATCTCGTCAACGCGGACGAGATTCAGATCAAGATGGCGCAGGGCGCCAAGCCCGGCGAGGGTGGGCAGCTGCCGGGAACGAAGGTGTACCCTTGGGTCGCCGAGGTCCGCGGGGTTACCCCTGGCGTAGGCTTGATTTCGCCTCCGCCGCATCATGACATCTATTCGATCGAGGATCTCGCCGAGCTGATCCACGATCTCAAAAATGCCAACCCGCGCGCCCGGATCAGCGTGAAGCTGGTATCCGAAGTGGGCGTTGGCACGATCGCTGCCGGCGTCGCCAAAGGGAAAGCGGACGTCGTCCTCATCTCCGGCTACGACGGAGGAACGGGCGCGTCGCCGCAAACAAGTATCCGCCACGCGGGATTGCCGTGGGAGCTGGGTCTTGCCGAGACGCACCAGACGCTCGTGCTGAACAATCTGCGCAGCCGGATCGTCGTCGAGACGGACGGCAAGCTGATGACGGGACGCGACGTTGTTGTGGCGGCGCTGCTTGGCGCCGAGGAGTTCGGCTTCGCGACGACGCCTCTCATTACAATCGGCTGCGTCATGATGCGCGTCTGCCACTTGGACACATGTCCGGTCGGCGTAGCGACGCAAAACCCGGAGCTTCGCAAGAAATTTGCCGGAGACCCGCAGCATGTCGTGAATTTCATGACGTTTATCGCACAGGATGTGCGTGAGCTGATGGCGGAGCTTGGCTTCAGAACCATCGAAGAGATGGTGGGACGCACGGATGTGCTGGAGCCGAAGGATGCCATCGAGCATTGGAAAGCCAAAGGCGTAGATCTGGCGCCGCTGCTGCATCAACCGGAAGTCGGCGAAGACGTTGGCCGTTTCTGTACAGAGGCGCAGGACCATGGCTTGGATCGCTCTCTTGACGTCACACAGCTGCTTGCGATTTGCGAGCCTGCTATTGAGCGCAAGGAGCATGTGCACGCGATCCTGCCGATTCGCAATGTCAATCGTGTCGTCGGTACGATTGTCGGCAGTGAAGTGACCCGCCGTTACGGCGCGGAAGGCTTGCCGCACGATACGATTCGCCTTCACTTTAACGGCTCAGCTGGTCAAAGCTTCGGCGCTTTCGTGCCGAAGGGGATCACGCTTTCGCTCGAAGGCGATGCGAACGACTACGTCGGTAAAGGACTGTCAGGCGGCAAGTTGGCGATCTTCCCATCCAACAAGGCGACATTCGTGCCGGAGGAGAACATCATTATCGGAAATACCGCTTTCTACGGTGCAACTGATGGGGATGCTTACATTCGCGGTATTGCCGGCGAGCGTTTCTGCGTAAGAAACAGCGGCGTGCGTGCGGTTGTCGAAGGTGTGGGCGACCATGGCTGTGAGTACATGACAGGCGGACGCGTTGTCGTGCTTGGTCCCACAGGCCGCAACTTTGCAGCGGGGATGTCCGGCGGTATCGCCTACGTTCTCGATGAGAAAGGTGACTTCTCCAGCAAAGTGAACAGAGAAATGATTTTACTCGAAACGTTGGAAGAATCCTATGAAATGAATGAGCTGAAGACGATGATTCAGCATCATGCCACATTTACGGACAGCAGTGTGGCCCATCGCGTATTAAACCACTGGGATGAATACGTTTGGAAATTCGTGAAGGTCATTCCGAAAGACTACAAACGGATGTTTGATGCGATCGAGAAGGTTAAACGTTCCGGACTTAGTCAGCAGGAAGCCATCATGGTCGCATTCGAGGCGAATATGAAGGACGTTTCCCGTGTCGGCGGAAACTAATACGATATCGATATTCTCAGGAGGATAACGCAATGGGTAAACCCACTGGTTTTATGGAATATAGTCGTGAAGTTGCGACCGAAGCGGCCCCGCTGCAGCGGATCGGCCATTGGAAAGAGTTCGCAACTCCGCTGACAGAGGAGAAGCTGCAGACGCAAGGTTCCAGATGCATGGACTGCGGCATTCCGTTCTGTCACACGGGTAAGCTGATCAGCGGTATGGCCGCCGGTTGCCCGGTCAACAACCTGATACCGGAATGGAACGATCTTGTGTATCGCGGTCAATGGAGAGAAGCCTTGGATCGTCTACACAAGACGAATAATTTTCCGGAATTTACAGGCCGTGTATGCCCCGCTCCGTGCGAAGGTTCTTGTACGGTAGGCCTGAAAGATACGCCTGTCACGATTAAGAGCATTGAGAAAGCCATTATTGATAAAGGCTTTTCGGAGGGCTGGATTACTCCCGAGCCTCCGGAAGTCCGCACCGGCAAGAAAGTGGCTGTCGTAGGCTCCGGTCCATCCGGGCTTGCCGCAGCCGCTCAGTTAAACAAAGCCGGTCACTGGGTAACGGTGTTCGAGCGCGCGGATCGCGTCGGCGGTCTGCTCATGTACGGCATCCCGAACATGAAGCTGGATAAGAAGTACGTACAGCGCCGTGTGGATCTGCTTGAAGCAGAGGGCGTGACGTTCATAACCGGCGCCCATGTAGGCGTGAATTATCCGATCGAGAAGCTGCAAGAGGAATTCGATGCGATCGTCCTTTGCGGCGGCGCCACGAAAGGGCGCGATCTTCCGATTGAAGGCCGTGAGTTGAACGGCATTCATTTGGCGATGGAGTTCCTGAGTAAAAACACGAAGAGTTTGCTCGATTCCGAACACGCTGACGGCGCATATATTTCTGCCGAAGGCAAAGATGTCATCGTCATCGGCGGCGGCGATACCGGAACGGACTGCGTGGGCACGTCCTTGCGCCACAAGTGCAAGAGCGTCACCCAGTTCGAGATCATGCCGAAGTCACCGGACACACGACCGGCGAACAATCCTTGGCCGGAGTGGCCGAAAGTCCACAAGGTGGACTACGGCCAACAAGAAGCGGCGGCCGTGCAGGGAGCCGATCCGCGCCAGTATCTCATCAACACGAAGAAATTCGTTGGTGATGAGAATGGCAACTTGAAAGAGCTGCACACGGTTCTGATCGAGTGGCAGAAAAACGAGAAGGGCGCTTTCGTGCCCGTCGAAGTGCCGGGCAGCGAGAAGGTCTACCCAGCGCAGCTGGTGCTGATCGCCATGGGCTTCACAGGACCGGAGA
Organism: Paenibacillus sp. GCM10027628; assembly: GCF_042676385.1. Taxonomy (NCBI): domain Bacteria; kingdom Bacillati; phylum Bacillota; class Bacilli; order Caryophanales; family Paenibacillaceae; genus Paenibacillus; species Paenibacillus sp. GCM10027628. Next base: position 2,534 of record NZ_JBHTHA010000017.1, on the reverse strand, counting down.
ACACGGTGCTGGATCAGCTTGGCGTCGAGAAGGATGAGCGCTCCAATGCGAAGGCCGAATACGGCAAATTCGCGACAAGCGTGCCGGGCATCTTCGCAGCGGGCGACATGCGTCGCGGTCAAAGCCTTGTCGTTTGGGCGATCAACGAAGGTCGCGCTGCGGCTCGTGAAGTCGATCGCTATCTCATGGGATCGTCGAACTTGCCTTAAGCTGTTTTAAGAAAAAAGACTGCTTCCTAGTAGACCACCGGTCCGCTGCGGGGCAGTCTTTCGCATGATGAGGTTATCCATAGTCTACTGGATAGCCTTTTTAATTTTTGGATAGATGTTTTCTTGCCATTATTCCGGGTAAAACTGAAGCTTAACTAAGAAAACTGCAGAGTGTACATTTTTTCCGAATTTACTGTTCCTCTTGCATGAACTGCAGAGTGTACATCTTTTCCAAGTGCAGTTACTCTTTCTCCTACAGGAACTGCAAAATGTACATCTTTTCCAGGTGCAGCTACTCTTTCTCCTACACGAACTGCAAAAAATACATCTAGATCAAGTGATTTAAGCATACCCACGGGATTCAGGTCAAATTACCTGTAGGAAATGCACGTAGAACCAGAAAATCAAGTTATTAAAGCAAATTTAACTGTATTAAATACACTTTGCTAATTGGGAGAGCCCATTTTGGGGCAACCCCTGATGGTGGTACAGCACAGGCTTGAAGTTAACCCGGAGTTTCAAAAGATGAACATTTCGCAAGGTTCATGTACAATAGAGGTAATAGGCCGCATAAATCCCAATGTGGAGCAGCCAATTTTGAACGGATTGAGGGGTAGCCCATGAAGAAAGAAGAGCTCATTACGCTAGAAGAGTTGAGTGTGCTGCTTGCCGAGAACGGGGAAGCGTTGCCTGATGCTGGAACGGACGAGCCTATTGGTGCACAGCATTTAATCTCCTTGCAAAAAGCGGTTGTGCTGCTTTCTAGAAAAGTGGAAACTCTTCAAGATGAGCTTCATGAGCATTTTCTCACTCAACAAAAACAGCAGGAGCAGCTCCTCCGACAATTCAAGTACCAGCTCGAACAGCAGCTTGGGCAGCAATTGGCCAAAGGATTGGAGCTGCAGCGGAAGCCGGACATCGCGCAAGAAACTGAGCTACTCCCTGGCGAGACCGTACCGGAAGAATTGACGACACTTCCCGCTCCAATTGAGGAGCCCCAACCAACCTATTCCAGAGTAAAGAGTTACAGAAAAATTCGCAAAAGAAGAAAATCGTTTCTAGAGAAATTGTTTGAATAGCACGAAGCCGCCTCCTTGATGTAAAGGGGGCGGCTTTTAGTATGCAGGGATGCGGGATGACAGTAAGCAGAGATAGCATGACTGGATGTGTCAGGTTAAGTGCTGTTTTTCAGTAGGATTATGCCAGTAACCGGGACAACTGATAAGTGTTTAGTTAAAGTACTGCATGAGTAGCTACGCATAAACTTGGCGCTTTTTTCAGCACTCGAATTATACGAAGCAATCGGTGCATCCGATAGAATTAAACATGATGGCTATGCCCGGGTTTGTACCGTTTAACCGCGCTAAGTTCAGTTAAGCGGCAATGAAAAGTCTCATTGAGTCCGCGCAAATTAAAGCAGACCTTCCTCATGCGCTTTTTTCGAGGCTTGGATGCGATCGCGGACATCCATTTTAGAGTAGATGCTGGAGATGTAGTTCTTGACTGTGCCTTCGGATAGGTACAGCTTCTCGGCAATTTCCTTGTTGCTGAGTCCGTCGGCGATACAGTGAAGCACTTGGACTTCCCGTTCGCTCAGTCCGTAGACGTCCGTTCGCACAGCTTCTTCGACTGTTGGCTTCGCTGCTGACTCACGATCGGGTGAATCACTCGCGCCACGTGCTTGCTCTACAAGCATTTTGGCGATGTCTTGAGGAATGAGCGTTCCTCCCTGATGTACCCACTTGATGCCGGCGGCAAGGTCTTTGGGGTGAATCGCCTTAAGCAGGTAGCCTTCAGCGCCCGCGCCGAGCGCATCGACGACATAGTTGATCTCTTGGAAGGTGGTCAAAATAATAACATGAATGTGCGGCCATGCGGCCTTGATTTGACGTGTGGCTTCGACACCGTCCATGACAGGCATGTGTATGTCCATGAGGACGACGTCAGGCTGCAGTTCTTCGCACTGCTTCAGCGCTGCATGACCATTCTCAGCAAGGCCCACTACGTTGATGTCAGGGTCCATATCGAGCACGATATGTAAACTTTCTCTAATCAAGTCCTGATCGTCGACCAGGAGCAGCTTTAACGGGTTTGAGCTCATATGTGAATCCTCCTAAGAGTTTTGCATTAGCCAAACTGGCTTTGTATGCACCGTTTGAGCTTATACAAGGAATGGGTAGTGGCAGGCCTCTCTTACTTTAACGACCCATTGTTCGCTAATTAAGAATCTAGGGACGCTAAAATTGCGGAGGCCACCCGCAAAAGGGTAGCGTCAAGAAGTTTGTGTATTTAGGTCTGGGTATCCATCGGAACGATGGATACGAT
>NZ_JBHTHA010000016.1:0-49472 GCF_042676385.1 Paenibacillus sp. GCM10027628 | reverse complement strand
TCCTCCAATTTCTTGGGTGACTGTACCTTTCTTACAACACAGGGACTTTTTCAGTGGCCTCCTAGGGACCGGCTTCGATTTCTTATGAACTTATGCAAGTGTAGGCTGGATGTTGAAAAAGCCCATGTCAACCGCTTCTTCCGCTACTTCCTGCGGCACGACTCGATGAATATCCGCGCCCAGATCACGCAGGACATCGGTGATGTCAACATATCCGCGATCGATGTGATGTACACCGGTTATCTCGGTCTCGCCATCGGCCGCTAATGCAGCCAGGATGAGCGCCGCACCTGCGCGCAAGTCGGTTGCGCATACTTTAGCGCCTTGAAGCTTTGCATTACCACTGACGATAGCCGTGCGGCCATCGACTTTGATTTGCGCATTCATATTCGCGAATTCCTCGACATGCATGAAGCGATTCTCGAACACGGTCTCGGTTACGAGGCTCGTGCCGTCCGCCACCATTAGCAGCGCCATCATTTGCGATTGCATGTCGGTCGGGAAGCCCGGATAAGGCAGCGTCTTCACGTCCACCGCTCGAAGCGGTCCAGATGCGCATACGCGTATGCCGTTCTCATCCTCCTCGATGATGACACCCATTTCTTGCATTTTCGAAATAACAGGTCTGAGATGATCTCCGATTGCGCCTTCCATGTACAGATCGCTTCCCGTAATAGCAGCAGCAATCATATATGTACCCGCTTCAATCCGATCCGGAATAACCGTATGTACGACCCCCCGAAGCTTCTCTACGCCTTCAATCCGAATAACGCCTGTTCCTGCGCCGCGAATAACTGCGCCCATTGCATTCAAGTAATTGGCCAAATCGACAATTTCCGGTTCTTTGGCTGCATTTTCAATGATCGTTGTGCCTTCGGCTAAAGTGGCCGCCATCATAATGTTCTCGGTTGCCCCTACGCTCGCAACGTCCAAATAAATTTTGGCGCCTTTCAGACGTCCTTTAATCTTGGCTTCAATGTATCCCTGCCCCAGCTCGATATCGGCACCCATAGCTTCGAAGCCTTTGAGATGCTGATCGATCGGCCTTGTGCCAATGGCACAGCCGCCGGGAAGAGAAATTCTCGCTTGCCCTAATCTCGCTAAGAGCGGGCCCATCACGAGGAAGGATGCTCTCATTTTGCGGACAAGATCATAAGAAGCTTCGCAGGTGGCGATTTGCTGTGCGCGAACCCGTATCACCTGTCGATTATATTCCACTTCGATTCCTAAACTCTGCAGTACTTTATTGATGACTAGTACATCGTCAAGGGGAGGCGCATCGTGGATGACGCTTTCGCCTTCCGACCCCAGAATGGAAGCTGCAATAATCGGCAATACCGCATTCTTCGCTCCGTTGATTTTCACATTTCCAGCTAACTTTCGGCCACCGCGGACGATAATTTTGCTCATCATGGTCCCTCCGCGAACTTATTTTGAATTTACGCTAGTTTCCTGTCGGTCTTACACATAACACATTTCCTAAGTTTATCATTTCACCCTATATTGGACAACTGTGTTCTTTTGGCATTCCCGATTGCCACCCATAGAGTTCGGATAACGTTTCATTTTTCGATCCGTTCTATTATCCATTGTTGACAAGAAAACTGCGCATTATTCGAAAAAGTTACTAAAATGAGAGCTAAACATCCATCAGAACATTTTGCTGAAGCCCATGGAAAGACCTAGATATTGGATAAAAAAGCTGGCAACCAGGTGACCTAAAGCGATAGAAAGTAAAATTTGCAGCATGATCGCCTGTGCGCCTTTAGGCCTTTTGAGTAGCACATCAAAACGGAACGATTGCAACGCCCACCAAGCGAGTCCAATGCACAGGATATAGACTGCAATATCGACCACATTCATCAGCGAAGCGTATTTGGCCGCTTCGCTCCATTTACCGGTATCCGCCATACGAAACTCCCTTCGGCTTTATCGATTGATCACTTTGGCCAGCATCGATACGAACTCAGCCCGTGTGGCTTCCGCGTCAGGGTGAAACGTACCGTCCGGATAACCGCTGACCCAGCCGTCCGCCCACATTTGCTTGAGAATGCCGATGCCCCAATATGAATCATCCACATCGTTAAACGGCGAATTGCCGCGCCGCTTCCCGGTCATATTCATACTGCGGGCCAGCATCTGTGTCATTTCCATCCGCGTCAGCGTGCGATCCGGGCCAAAGGTACCATCCGGATAGCCATCTACGAGATCGGCCTGAACCGCCTTGGCCACGTTGTCATACGCCCAGTGCGAAGTGGTCATATCGCTGAACCGCAGCTGCCTTTGCTTCGAGAGCTTCAAAGCTCTCGTCAATACCGTAGCCGCTTCCGCTCGGGTAATAGGCCGATCCGGCGCGAAACGGTAGTTGCCGTAACCGCTAATAACCTCTTGCTGGGTAAGTTTGCTAATCGCATCTACAGCCCAATGGCCGTCGATATCGATAAATCCGCTAACTAACGGATAACTGCCCACCTTCAATTGATACATCTGACTTAAAAACCATTTGTCGGCTTGCAGCTTAATATAATAGGTGCCTTGATCCAGAGCCTTCTCCACATAAAGAGAGTTTGCGCCGTAATCGCTTTTGAAGAATCCCTGTTCTTTCAAAGAACTATCGTATAGGGTCGCGAATAATATTCGCGCCGAAGGGATATTCGTCAGGCTTACTTGAGCAAGCCCGTCTTTATCCATCCGGAATTGAAACCAATCCACATCGTCATTTTTGTCAAATAGGCCTTCATATTCGGAAAAATTAGCGGCAAAAGTCGCTTGATACGGCTTATCGTTGGGCTCATTCGGATCGATCAGCTTCGGATTGTACTCAATCTCAAGCGTATACTCGCCCGTGATCGGTTCAGAGTAATCCTTGATATTGCTGACGCGAATATAATACTGGCCGGGCAAAAGCTCCATCAACGAGCTTATTTCAGTTACGCCGTCACCGGATTGATCGATCGTAATCCCCTTCTCCCCTTCCTTTTGGAAGAAGATCATAGGGTCTATCCGGGCTGTATCCACGGACAATCGCAATCGCATGGTGCCCGATTTTTCAATAGGCAGCACGAACCAGTCCACGTCGCCTTTCTTATGAAAAGTGCCTCGAATGGTCTGGCTCCGCGCCGGAAGCGCGAAAGCTTTATACTGCTTATCATTGTCTTCAAACGGATCCGCATAGATGAGAAAATTAGAACGCAGAGAGTAGCTAAGCGCAGATTTTCGCGTGCGATCCACCGTCTGCAGCTGGATATAAGTGCGGCCTTTGTGCACTTGGAAAGAGATCGGATTATTCTCATTTTTCACGACAAAGGTCTCGCCGGAATCGACGCGTATACGAATGCCCGAGCTGTCTTCGCTGCGCAGCGTCAGTTCGATCGTCCCGTCATAAGGCGCATCCATGGCATACCAGTCTTGATCTTGCGCAGAGCTAAGCGCGGAGTGAATGTAAGCCTGTACGGACAGCTTCGCTGCCTGGTCCTTCCGGTTGTTAAGTCCGAACCAGTCCTCTCTGTATGGCTGCGTAAGCGCCTGATCAACCCTCAACATGCCGTATCCCGTTTTCGCATCCCAACCCCCTGAACCCAAATCCTCTGCGGTTTGTTCCAGCAATTCGCGAACCTGGTAAGCACGCATCCCCGGGTATTTCCCCCATACAAGCGCGGCTGCAGCTGCAACTTGAGGTGCGGCCATGGAGCTGCCGTCCTGATATTGGTAACCGCCACCGAGTGAAGTCGTATACACATTCCACGGAGCCATAAGGTCCAGCTCGGGGCCAAAGTTCGACCGGGAGTCGGCATTCTTATCCGGGGTGACCCCTCCGACCGAAAGAACTGTCGGATACGCGGCAGGATATTTGACGCTCGTTCCTTCGTTGCCGACTGCCGCAACCAGCAGCACATCATGATCCTCGGCATACTGCACAATATCCGCCAAGTAATCAGAGTACTTATTCAGCCCCAGCGAAAGGACAACGATCTTCGCTCCATGATCCACTGCGTACCGAATGCCTTCGCCAAGTTTCGCTTCGCCGCCTGTGCCGTCGCTCTCCAAAGCTTTGATCGGCATGATTTTCGCATTAGGCGCAATGCCCGCGATCCCTTTATCATTATTCATCGTTGCCGCAATGACGCCAGCTACGTTCGTTCCATGTCCGTTGTCATCACTTGGCTTCGTTCCAGGCTGAAGGAGATTCGTTCCTTCAACAAAGTTGCCCGCCAAATCCGGATGCGTCAGATCCACGCCGGTATCTACCACAGCAACAACAATTGGTGCTCTTGCATCGCCTGCCGCAGCCCATGCTTCGTTCATATGAATCATATCCAAATAGACTTGCTTCACCCTCATCGGGTCCGTCGATTGCGGATATGCCGCTTCTGCTTTGGTTACCATCCCTGCAAGTTCCACAACCAGCGTCATTAGAGCAATGAGCAATAGGTGTCGAGTCAGTTTCATGAAATCACAGGCTTTCTTATTTAAAATGGTGTTTAAGACATTCTCTATCTATACCACAATCCCTGCCTTCTTGATATATATAACGGATGATCGTCGCAAAAAGTTCAGATTCTACGCAAAAAAACCTCTCCCCACGTCGTACGCGGGAAAAGGCTTTTTCAGAAGGCGCTTTACATAATCAGAAAATCTTTCGTCAAGCTGAATATGGATTCGATACCTTTCAACACATATTGCGGAATGAAACCCAGCGCTAAGCCGATCAAGGCACAGAGCCAAACGGTAATACCGAGCGGAACCGATACTCTAATTTCCGTAGGCTCGTAGTCGCTGCGCATGAACATTTGGCGAACGACGCCGAAGTAATAGTACAAAGAGACGACGCTGGTCGCGATCATGAGCGCACCCAACCAATATTGATGCGTCTGCATCGTACCGAAGATGATGTACAGTTTTCCGAAAAATCCGCCTGACACCGGAATACCGGCCAAGGAAAGTACAATCAGCACCATCGCTACTGCGGTTAAAGGGGCTCGGTAATATAAACCCCCAAAGCCTTTGAGCTCGGTATTTCCTTCGGCTTGCTCAATGACCATCAGAACGGCGAACGCCCCGATATTCATGAACAAGTAGGCGATCAGATAGAAAATAAATTCGGAGAAATTGCTATAATGCGTCCCAGAAAAGTAAGTGCCCACCGGGACAAGCAGATAGCCGGCATTGGCAATCCCCGAATACGCGAGCAGCCGCTTCATATTCGTTTGTTTCAAGGCGATGAAATTACCTGTCACCATCGCAATAGCCGCCATCACGGAGATGGCTAAGAACGCATCCGACTGGATCGAGCTGTTCTCAAAGCTGCTGAAACCAAATAGCAGATAAAATACTCGGAACAGGATCGCGAAGCCTGCCGCTTTGGACACGACAGCCAGGAACGCGGTTACCGGCGTCGGCGCGCCTTGATACACATCCGGCGCCCAGCTGTGGAACGGCGCGGCTGCGATTTTGAAGCCGAAGCCTGCCAGCAGCAAGAAGAAGGCCACATACAGCAGCGCCTCGTAGGAAGGCATGAGCGATGGCAAAGCAGAACCAATTTGCGCCAAATTGGTGGATCCGACCATGCCGTACAGGAACGACATGCCGTATAAAATAATCGCGGATGAAATGCCGCCCATCACGAGATATTTGAATGCACCCTCGTTCGATTGATGATTTTTCTTCTTCATCGCCACGAGCAAGTATGACGTGATGCTTAACAGCTCCAGTCCGACGTACAAGGTAATGAGATCACCGGATGAGGACATAATCATCCCGCCAAGCGCGGCCGGCAGCAAAAAGTAATAATATTCCCCTACATGCGGAATGTCGTCTTCTTTGACGAAACCGAGGCTCATCAGAACGACGAAGCCCGTGCCGATAAGGATAAAGAGCTTAAGTAGATTCGAGTAATCGTCTACGCGATAGCTGTTGTTAAGCAGTCCGATCGCCTCAGCGGGATTCAGTTGAAGCACAACGAACACCGCGGAAATGATAATACCGACCAAGGATAGCCACCCGATGATGGCGCGGTTTGTTCTCCCCGGCATGATCAAATCTAAGAGCGATAGGATGATTGCGGTGGCAATCAGGGAGAGCTCAGGGAGCAGATGCGATAAATCGGCGACATGGAGTCGAAGCTGTTCCACCGGACTAACCTCCTATCTTCCCGGCAACGCTTTGGATCAATTGATCAAAGCTGCCTATCGTTTGCTGCAGCGGCTGGCTGAGTACGCTCGGGAATATGCCGAGCAAGAGAATAAAGGCTACCAAAGCAATCATCGGAATCGCTTCTATCAGCCTCGCGTCTCGCATCCCATGCGTTTGCAAGCTCGGCTCCAGCGGACCAAACGTGATGTTCAGCACCCCGCGAAGCACGTATACCGCCGCCAAAATAATACCAAGCGTTCCGACAATCGTATAAACCCGATGGGTTTCAAACAGGCCGAGGAACGCCAGAAATTCACTAATGAAGCCGGATAAGCCCGGCAGTCCGAGCGAGGCCATACCTGCAATCAGCAGGATGCCGCTGATAAAAGGAACCTTGGCTGCAAGGCCGCCCAAGCGGTTCAGCTCAGTCGATTCGGTTCGCTCGAATATACTGCCGACGAGCAGGAACATCAGCGCGGAGATCAAGCCGTGCGAAACCAGTTGGAACACAGCGCCCTGCAAGCCACTGACGTTGAACGCGGCAATGCCGAGCAGGACGATGCCCATGTGGCTAATACTCGAGTAGGCGAGCACGAGCTTGAAGTCCTTCTGTACGATCGCGAGAATCGCGCCGTACACGATGTTGATGACGCCAAGCAGCGCCAGCATCCATGCCCATTGCTTGGCTTCCGCCGGGAAGAACAGGATGCCGAAGCGAATGAGGCCGTAGGCCCCCATTTTCAGCAAAATCCCCGAGTGAATCATAACGACAGAAGGCGGAGCCTCGGTATGTACCTTCAGCATCCACGTATGGAACGGAAAGATCGGCAGCTTGATGCCGAAGGCAACCAGCAGCATGATGAAGACTGTCCATTTCATCGCTGAGCTAAGGAAGAACGGCGTTTTCTCTTGATTGACATAAGCATTGGCGTCTTGCAGCAAATTATGTGCAATGGTATGAATGTCACCGCTGTAATACACGATCGCTTCCGTCTGCGACTGCACTTGGCTGAAGCCTGCCGTGCTCACCAGAATTAGGAAGGCGATCAGCATAATGGCGGAACCAAGTCCATTGTAAAGAAGGAAACGATTTGCAGCCTGCTCCCGATTCATGTACCCCCAAATTCCGATCAGGAAGAACATCGGGACAAGGGTAATTTCGAAGAACAGGAAGAACAAGAACAGATCCTGGGCCATGAACACGCCGAACATCCCGGTTTCGAGCAGAAGGAACAGGATGTAGAACGTTTTCCAGCGCTTTTTAATGTAAACGGAAGCCAGTGCAGCCATTGTGGAAACGAAGGCCGTCAAGAACACTAACGGCAAGGACAACCCGTCCACCGCCATCGAATATTTGAATTCGAAGAAGTAGGAGGTCAACTGCTGGATCCCTTCATGATTAAGCGGAACCTTAATCCAGCTAAGCTGTTCCTTATATTGCATCGGATCACCCTGATAGTTGTAATCTGTGTACAACCATGCTGCCAAAATGAGCGGAATCAGCGTCGTAGCGATGGCGATCGTTTTGATCAAACTGCCTTTGTCACCACGGATGAAGAGCAGGACCAGCACCCCTAGCAAAGGTGAGAACGCGATAAGGCTTAGAATCGGTATGCTATCCAGCATGGATAAACCTCCTTCCCGCTATGGCGAGTGCCAGAATGAGCATCCCCAGAATGGTAATGACGCCGTAAGTTTGCAGCTGCCCATTTTGGAGGCGGGCACCTAGTCGTCCTAATCCGACAACGGTGAAAGCAACGAGTCGTACCAGGCCGTCGATGATGTACACATCAATCAATTCCAGCACGTAACCCAGCCCCCGAAGCGGTTTTACAACAACCCCGTTATAAAACTCATCGATGAAATATTTGCGGTTCAGCAGCGTATACAGCCACGGCAATTTACCGGAGACGACATCGCGCGGAATCGTGCGTTTCAAATACATCAGATACCCTAGTCCAATGCCCAATAGACCTGCGAGCGTAGATAATATAATGACAGTCCAGTTGGCGGACTCTTCATGATTTTGACCTGTCAGCCAGTGGCTGAGCCATTCATTAAACGGTGTGTTCACAAAGCCTGCCAGGACTGCCAGCACAGCCAGAATGATGAGCGATGTCGTCATCGAGGCCGGAGATTCGTGCGGTTCATGAGCAGCATGCGAATGATGATCATGATCGCTGACCGCTGTTTGTTTTTCCCTTGGAGTGCCCATGAACACCAGGAAGAATAGGCGCGACATATAGAAAGCGGTGAAGAACGCAGCGATGATTCCAACCCAGAATAGAAGCTGGTTATGGTCATAAGCTTCGCTCAAAATCAGATCCTTCGACCAGAATCCGGCGAATGGGAAAATACCGGCCAGCGCGAGAGTTCCGATAGCGAACGTCCACGTCGTAATCTTCATTTTGCGGGATAATCCGCCCATTTCGTTAATGTCTTGCGTATGTACGGCATGAATGACGCTACCTGCCCCTAAGAACAGCAGCGCCTTGAAGAACGCATGAGTGAACAAATGGAACATGCCGGAAGCGTAAGAAACACCAATCCCCAGCGCCATCATCATATAACCGAGCTGACTGACGGTTGAATAAGCGAGAATGCGTTTGATATCGTTTTGGGCGACACCAATCGTCGCAGCGAAGATCGCCGTGAAACCGCCCACGTAAGCAACTACGAGCAGTGCGTCCGGTGAGGCGTGGAAAATATCAAACGTGCGTGCGACCAAATACACCCCTGCAGCAACCATCGTCGCCGCATGGATGAGCGCACTGATCGGCGTCGGTCCTTCCATCGCATCCGGGAGCCACGTGTGCAGCGGGAATTGACCGGATTTGCCGATGGCGCCTATAAAGATCAGAATCGCGATCCAGGTTACGATTGTAGGATCGATTTTACCGGAAGAAAAGGCATTATGAATGGAACTGAAGTCCAGCGCGTGACCCGGCATATACCAGAAAAGCAGCAGAATACCGATAAACAGGCCAACGTCCCCGATGCGGGTAACGATGAACGCTTTTTTCGCTGCCGCTTTCGCCTCCGGCTTGAAATACCAGAACCCTACCAACAGGAAGGAGCAGACACCCACTAACTCCCAGAAAATATAAAGCTCAAGCATGTTGGCGGAGATGACAAGACCAAGCATCGAGAAAGAGAATAGCGCGATATAGCTGAAAAATACATGGATGCGCTCGTCGCCCTTCATGTATCCTTTGGAATAGATGTTAACAAGAAGGCTGACCAGCGTCACGATCACGAGCATTAAGGCATTGAGATTGTTAACCTCAAAGCCCATAGCCAGCGTGAAATCGCCAACCTGCAGCCAATGTATCTTATCCCAGGTGTAGTCCTCAACGTGACCGCCCAGTCTTTCCAAGAAAATCAGCAAAGCTACGATAAATGACGCAAGCATCGCCACGATGCTAATGTAAATGCCCAAATCCTTTAGTTGACGTCCCATAGCCGTAAGCGCTAGAAAAGCGAGCAGCGGAAACAACGGAATGAGCCATGCGTATTGTGAATAGTCCGATACCATGTCCTTTTCAGCCTCCTAGCGCTTCATAGAATCCATTTCAGTGACGTCGGATGTTCCTTTATTTCGATAAATCGTGATCAGAATGGCGATCCCTACAGCCGCTTCAGCAGCCGCAATCGTAATGTTAAACAGGGAGAAAATCTGACCCGTGAGCGCCGGATGGTCGCCGAGCTTGGAGAAAGCTATCAGATTCAGGTTCACCGCGTTGAGCATCAGCTCGATCGACAGCAGAACGATAACCCCGTTCTTCTTCGTAATGGCGCCGTACAGGCCAATGCAGAACAGGATCGCCGCCAGTGTGAGATAAGGCGTTACGATAGTACCCACCGTCTAATCCTCCTCTCTCTTGGCGATGACGACCGCACCGATGAAGGCAACCGTCAGCAGCACAGACATGATTTCAAAAGGAATAACATGCTCGTTATAGAGCAGTTTCCCGATTTCCAAAGTGTTGTCTTTACCGGCATCAAATGCTCCTGAAGCGACGAAATTCGTTTTTTGAATCGCATAGAATAAAATCCCGAACAACCCCAGCGCTCCTACGATGGCGAGCCCCTCGTGCCAAGGACGTCTTGGCTCCGCCTCTTCGCCTTGTCTGTGCTTCGTCATCATGATACCGAAGATCATCAGGATCGAGATCGCGCCCGCGTAAATTAGCACCTGTACAAAGGCGACAAACTCGGCTTCCAGAATGATGTAGAGGCCAGCCAAACTGATGAACGTCAGGGCTACGGAAACGACCATATGAATGACCTTGGTAAAAGAGATCATGAAGATGGCGCCACCGATCGCCAGTAAGGCGAAGATGAAGAAGGCCCAGCTCGTTCCGCTTGAAAGGAAATCACCGATTCCGCTAAACATCTTTTTTGGCGCCCCCTTTCGGCATGGCCGAGTTGTTCTCCTGGCGAATGTTTTGATTGTTTTCATTCAGCCATTGCAGGTTTTTGAATAAATCATCCCGGCTGTAAGTGCTCAGTTCAAAGTTATTCGTCATCACGATCGCCTCGGTCGGACAAACCTCCGTGCACAGATCGCACAAAATACAGATTTCAAAATTAATATCATACGTATCGATAACTTTCCCCTTCTTCTCGGGGTCCGGGTTCGCCTTACCGGTCAATGTAATGCATTCCGTCGGGCAGATTCGCGCACATTGATTGCAGACAATGCATTTCTCCGGATCAAAATGTTGAATGCCTCGGAAGCGATCCGGCATCTTGAGCGGGACGTCAGGGTACGCGTAGGTCACCTTTTTCTGAGTCATGCTTTTAAGCGTTACGCCTAAGCCTTTTACTAAGCCCTTCATGGCAAACCTTCCCTCCTTAAACCAAACTCATAACGATCGCAGTTACCAGCATATTGACCAGAGCCAGTGGGAGCAGCACTTTCCAGCCAAAGCCCATCAATTGATCGACCCGAACCCGTGGCAACGTGGCACGCAACCAGAACAGGAAGAATACGATGAGAGAGAATTTCAGCAGGAACCAGATAACACCTGGGATAAAATCAAGGAACGGAAACGGCGCATGCCAACCGCCCAGGAAGATTAAGCTGGTCAATGAGGCGATAACAAATACGTAAACGTACTCGGCCAGCATGAAAAAGGCGAAGCGGAATCCGCTGTACTCGACATGGTAACCTGCGACAAGCTCAGACTCCGCCTCTGGCAAGTCGAAAGGTGTCCGGTTCAGCTCCGAAACTCCGGCAATTACGAAAATAATAAAACCGAGAATTTGCGGGATAAAATTCCAATGCCAGAAGCCGCCGGTTTGATGATCCACAATCGTGTGAAGATTGAGGCTGCCTGTCATCATAATGACGCCAATGACGGAAATAACGAGCGGCACTTCGTAACTGATCATTTGTGCAGCTGAACGCATACCGCCAAGCAGCGCATATTTATTGTTGGACGCCCAACCTCCGAGAATGATGCCGATGGTGGAAATTCCCGTAAGGGCCACATAATACAGCAAGCCGATATTGAGGTTCGCATTGAACAGCTTATCGGAAAAAGGAATCGTCGCAATAATCGTAAACGACGGGATAAACGTGATGACCGGCGCAAGAATGAAGAGCTCACGCTCCGCTTTTTTAGGAATCGTATCTTCCTTGATCAGAAGCTTCGTTACGTCAGCTACACTCTGTAAGAGACCTAATGGACCGGTGCGATTCGGCCCGATCCGCAGCTGCATCCATCCGATGACCTTACGCTCGAAATAAATGGCATAGGTCACAAACCCAAGCACGAGCAGCAGCATCACGATGCCCCAGAATAAGAAGATGAAGAAGTTCGTCCAACTCAGACTCTCCTCCAGCAGGTTCATCATTAGGCATCCACCTCCCCAACGACTATATCAATTCCACCCAATATCGTAATCAAGTTGGTCATCGTTTCACCGACGAGAAGCTTGGGCAATATTTGCAGATTTACGAATGAAGGCCTGCGGAATTTCAAGCGGTACGGCTCTTGTTTGCCACGGGAAATAATATAGCAGCCGATTTCTCCGCGAGGAGATTCAATCGCTGCGTACACTTCACCCTCAGCAGGACGGATTACCCTAGGCACCTTGCCCATAGTCTCGCCCTCAGCCGGAAATTGCTCCACAGCTTGCTCCAGTATACGGAGAGACTGACGTATCTCCTCCATACGGAGCACATAGCGATCATAACAGTCGCCTCCGGTCCGCACAGGCACATCGAATTCAAAGCGGTTATACAAGCTGTACGGCTGCGTTTTGCGGATGTCCCAGTTAACGCCGGTACATCTTAAATTGGCTCCGCTCAGACCGTAAGCAATAGCCGTCTCAGCGTCATATTTTCCTACGCCTTTGATCCGCGCCAAAAAAATTTCGTTGCCGGATACAAGGGTGTGGTACTCTTCGAGCTTATCACGCATGTATGGGATGAATTTGCGCACTTTCTCGATCCAGCCTTCGGGTGCATCCCATTTGACCCCGCCGACTCGCATGTAATTGTAGGTTAGCCTTGCTCCGCAAAGTTCGTTGAACAGGTCGATAATGATTTCCCGATCGCGGAATGCGTACAGGAATGGGCTCATTGCGCCAATGTCCAGCAAATAGGTGCCCCACCAAACCATATGGCTGGCAACGCGCTGAAGCTCCATGACGATCAGACGAAGAAATTCCGCCCGCTCGGGCACTTCCAGCCCCATCAATTTCTCTACAGCGTGGACGAGCACGTAATTGTTGGTCATCGCCGATACATAGTCCATCCGATCCGTGTACGGGATGATTTGCGTATAGCTGAGGTTCTCAGCCAATTTTTCCGTTCCTCTATGTAGATAGCCCATGACGGGTATAGCTTCTTTAATAATTTCACCATCCAGTTTGACGATCACGCGGAAAACCCCGTGCGTACTGGGATGCTGTGGACCTACGTTTAGCAGCAGCTCTTCTGTCCGTAACAAATGCTACACCTCCGGGTCGAGCGGTTCGTAATCTTTGCGCAAGGGATGACCGACCCAATCGTCAGGCATCATAATTCTACGTAAGTCGGGATGTCCGGGGAAATCGATGCCCAACAGGTCGTACACTTCCCGTTCGTTCCAATTGGCAGTCGGCCATACAGGCGCTACCGACGGAATGCTCGGCTGTTCGCGATCGGTTTTCACTTTCACGCAGTATTCACGCTGATGCGTGAGGGAGAGCAAGTGATACGCCACTTCCAGATGCGTTTCCTGATCGACGCCGGAGAGATTGCGCAAGTAGTCACAGCGCAGCTCTTCATGATCGCGCAGCGTCAGTGCCGCCTGCGACCAGCGGGCGCTGTGGATGACCACGTAAGGACGATGCGCGTCCTTCTCGTTGATAAAAGCTTCGACGACGGCGTCTTCGCCTGCGTCGGCTTTTATTATGGTGACCAGCCGGTCCAGCAGCGGCTGGTTCGGCGACGGCTCCTTCGGCGCGGCAGGCTCCGCCGAATCCGTCTTTGCCGCCCGCGCTGCGGCTCGCGCGGCGCGGGCTTCTGCGGCGGCGTCTCCGCTTGCCGCCGCTGGGGTTTCCGCCGACGCGGGCTCGCCCGTCGGCGTAGCGGCCGCCCGCGCCGCTTGGCGGGCGGCTCTCGCCGCAGCGCGCTCGGCTGCGGCATCGGCGGCTGCGCTGCTCGGCGCTGCGCCATCGGCAGCAGCCGCAGCGCTGGCACGCTCCGCGGCAGGCGCCTCGGCGAGCTCGGCAGCCGGCGCGTCGCTCGGCTCGCTCGTCGTCTGCACCGCCGGGTCGGCCGCCTGAATCTCCGCTGCGCGGTCTACCGCGGCTTGCACGTCCGGGCTGAGCGGCGTCTTATCCAGCCGCGCCTCCGGCGTCAGCTCGCCGACCTGCTCAGCAGCTTCCTCAAGCGGCGAATCGTTTTGCTTGGATGCGTCCGGCTTTGCTTCCGAAGCCTCTTCTACACGCACCTCTGCTGCCGCATGCCGCTCCTCGTTCTTTGCCTCAACTTCCGACGTTGTATCCACCTTCGGCTCAGGCTGACCCTCGAGCTTTTTTTCATCGCTCATCGATTGGTCACCTGCTTCCCGGTCTTCGCTTCATAGCGAATCTTCTCCTGAAGCTTGTTGATGCCATAGATCAGCGCCGCCGGATTCGGCGGGCATCCCGGTATGTACACATCGACCGGCACTACCTGGTCAACACCTTTGACAACGGAATACGATTTCACATAAGGTCCACCGGCCGTTGCGCAGGATCCCATCGCGATCACCCACTTGGGTTCCGGCATTTGCTCATACAAACGGCGCAGCAAAGGAGCCATTTTCTTCGTTACGGTCCCAGCAACAATCATCACGTCGGATTGTCGTGGGGACGTACGGAAGATGACTCCAAAACGGTCCAAATCATAATGCGAACCGCCCGTTCCCATCATTTCAATGGCGCAACAGGCTAAACCAAAGGTTAACGGCCATAGCGAATTGCTGCGAGCCCAAGCTTTCACTTGCTCCAGCGTTGTCATAAATACGTTGCGGTTCAGCTCTTCCCGCTCTTCGGGAGAGATCGACTCTAAACTGAAGTCCATTGCAGCACCTTCTTTTTCCAAGCGTATATTAATCCTATGGCAAGCAAGGCTACAAAAATGCACATTTCCACTAAAGCAAAAAGTCCAAGCTGCTTATAAGCGACAGCCCATGGATACAGGAATACGGTCTCTACATCAAAGATGACAAACATCAAAGCAAACAAATAATAACGAATGTTAAAACGAATTTGTCCTTCACCTACAGGCTCGTTCCCACTCTCATACGTCGTATACTTCTCCTCGACGGGTTTACTCGGTCTTAGCCATTTACCGATCGTAAGCGCTGCAATAGGCAGGATAATCCCCAGCCCTAGAAAAATCGCTACAATCACATAGTTATTTGTGTACATCATCCGAATGTAACCGCCTCCATTCCTATTTACCTTTCTTATACCACTCATTAAATTTGGTAATAATCACCTTAACAATTATAGCAAAAAGGGTTTTAGGCGTCGATGACTATTTCCATAAGGCTTACCTGTAGATTCTCCAACTCATAACCAAGTTATTCCAAATGGTTATTTCGACTCATTGCTGCAAGTCCGTATTAAAATTATAATTTAAAGGCAATTTTTGGTTTAATTCTTGTTTTTTCAGCGGCCTTCCTAACGGCTCTTTTGCCTCTGCCCACTCCAAACAAATAACGATGTAAATCATCATTATGGGCTCGATTCCATTTCCTCTTACGTCTAGTAACGATGAAAAACATCACTATTGCCTCGCTCTGGCTCACCATATTGCCTTTTTCTACTCTGTAACGATGGTAAACATCACTATTCCACTCGTTTCCATTTACTTTTTCGTCTCCAACGCTAAATAACATCGTTCTAGCTTCGATCAGCGTCTCATAGGGTCGAACTCGCTTAGAACGGTGAGCCAACCGCCCTCCCTTGTTAAAAATGAGAAAAAGGTCTACCGACGTACATTCGAAGACGAGCGACCGCTATCTTATCCCAAAAATGTGAAGTGATACTTCGAAGCAATGCGCTGTAACGCTTTAACGTAGTTTACTTTTCCCATGTGGTAAAACAAAAAGGGCTGTTCCTCAAGCAGATTGATCTGCTCTTGGGTCAGCCCTTCTATATACCATCTATTTTCTTCCGGAAACGGTAATCCGGTTCAATGCTCTTTGCAAGGAGGCTTCGGCACGTTTGAAGTCCACGTTAGCTTGCTTCGTGTCCGCAAGGCGCTTCTCCGCACGTTCCTTCGCTGCTCTCGCGCGATCCACATCGATTTGTTCTGGCAGCTCGGCGCTTTCCGCCAGTATGACCACTTTATCCTTGCGCACTTCCATAAATCCGCCGTTCACTGCGATGATCTCGTCTTTGGAGCCCTGCTTCTTCACAGTAATCGAGCTGATTTTCAATGGAGTCACCAGTGGAATGTGGTTCGGCAGAATTCCAAGCTCCCCTTCGACACCCTTCGCTACAAGCATGTTCGCTTCTTCAGCGTACACTTTGCGCTCAGGAGTAACAATTTCAAGTAGGAATGTACTCACTTGGATTCTCCTTCCTCAGCTTACGCGTAGGTTTACCAAAAGGTAACCTTACAGCGTTTTCGCTTTCTCGATTGCGTCCTCGATCGTACCTACGTTATGGAACGCTACCTCAGGAAGGTTATCGTGCTTACCTTCAAGAACTTCTTTGAAGCTGCGCACAGTATCTTTCAAAGGCACATACAAGCCTGGGAATCCGTTGAATGGCTCAGCAACGTGAAGCGGCTGGGACAGGAACAGACGGAGACGACGCGCGCGAGTTACGATCAGTTTGTCCTCGTCGGACAACTCATCCATACCCAAGATCGCGATGATATCCAGAAGCTCTTTGTAACGTTGAAGAACTTGTTTAACACCTTGTGCTACTTTATAGTGCTCTTCGCCAACGATTTCAGGTGCCAAGACACGGGAAGAGGAAGCAAGTGGATCCACCGCAGGGAAGATACCCGCAGCCGCGATGCTACGCTCCAAGTTCGTTGTTGCATCCAAGTGCGCGAACGCTGTAGCTGGAGCCGGATCCGTATAGTCATCCGCAGGAACGTAAATCGCTTGAATCGATGTAACGGAACCTTTTTTCGTGGATGTAATACGCTCTTGCAATTGTCCCATCTCTGTAGCCAATGTCGGTTGGTAACCTACCGCGGATGGCATACGACCGAGCAACGCCGAAACCTCGGAACCTGCTTGGGTGAAACGGAAAATGTTATCGATGAACAGAAGAACGTCTCTTCCTTCAACGTCACGGAAATACTCTGCCATTGTCAAACCCGTCAAGGCAACACGCAGACGCGCACCTGGCGGCTCGTTCATTTGACCGAATACCATCGCTGTTTTCGCGATAACGCCGGAATCTTTCATCTCGTGGTAAAGGTCATTACCTTCACGAGTACGCTCGCCAACGCCTGCGAATACAGAGATACCACCGTGCTCTTGCGCGATGTTGTGGATCAGCTCTTGCATCGTTACGGTTTTACCTACACCCGCACCGCCGAAGAGACCGATTTTACCACCCTTTGCGTAAGGAGCCATCAGGTCGATTACTTTAATACCTGTTTCCAGAATTTCCGACTTCGTGGACAAGTTCTCGAAAGCAGGAGCTTCTTTATGAATCGGGCTAGTTAAGGACCGGTCAACCGTCTCGATGCCATCAATTGGCTCTCCGACTACGTTGAAAACACGTCCCAATGTTGCTGCGCCAACAGCAACAGTAATTGGTGCACCTGTGTCCGCAGCTTCAGCGCCACGAACAAGTCCGTCCGTGGAGGACATCGCTACGCAACGAACGAGGTTGTCACCAAGGTGAACAGCCGCTTCAACCGTAACAGTAACCGTTTGTCCGCCTTCTATTTTTTCAATCTTGATTGCATTCAGAATTTCAGGGAGTTGTCCGCGTTCGAACTCAATGTCGACGACAGGCCCTGTAATATTCACAACGCGCCCTTTGCTCATGGTTTCCCTCCTAAGAAAAGCTTTACCTCTGATCGAGGCCGTTTAACAATTAAGCGTTCGCGTTCGCTCCGGCGACGATTTCGGCAATTTCTTGCGTAATCGAAGCTTGACGTGCGCGGTTGTATGCCAGTGTGTAGCTGTTGATCATCTTCGTTGCATTTTTCGTTGCCGAGTTCATCGCTGTCATTCTCGCGCCAAACTCGCTTGCTTTACCTTCCAGTACTGCACTGTAAATAAGCGTTTCCGCATATTTAGGAAGCAATACTTCCAGAACGCCTTCAGGTGACGGCTCATACTCGTAACTAGCAGCAGTCGCTCCTGTTACTTCCTCCATAGGAAGCAGGCGAACCATGGTTGGAATTTGGGTAATCGCATTTTTGAACTGATTGTAGACCAAGAACAACTGATCATACGTGCCGTTCTCGAAATTGCTTACAGCAGAAGCCGCAATCGACTTAATATCCGAAAACTTAGGAGAATCGGGAAGACCCGTTACTTCCTGCACAATCGGAATATTACGCTTCGAGAAGAAATTGCTTCCTTTACGGCCGATTACAAAAATGGAATATTCCGCAGTCGACTTATGTCTCTCGCGGATTTCAGTCATGACCTTCCGCAACACGTTAGCGTTGTAGCCACCTGCTAGCCCACGATCCGAGGTGATAACCAAATAACCGGTTTTCTTCACTTCGCGCGTTTGCAACATTGGGTGCTTAACCCCTTTGGTGCCGGCAGCGATACTCGCGACAACTTCTTTCAGCTTATCCGAGTAAGGGCGTGCCGATTCCGCTGCCTGCTGTGCTCTTCTCAAGTTAGCTGCAGCGACCATTTCCATCGCTCTCGTGATTTGCTTCGTGTTTTGTGTGGACTTGATTTGGCGCTTAATCTCGCGCATTCCTTTTGCCATACCTGCTCACCTCTCTTTTGAGGCTTAGAAAAGCCTTCATTCGAAGACCTGAACTCAGGCGAATTCCCGATCCCAGGCTTAAACCGAGTACCCGGGCCTTACCTTAGGCAAAGCTCGGGTTACCCCTATTATTCAGAAACTGCGAAGCTCTTTTTGAAAGTATTGATCGCTTCAACCAGCGCTTTGTCGTTATCCGCAGTGATGTCTTTAGTATCACGAATGCTGTTCAAAATCTCCGGACGATTGGATTCCAGGTAAGCCAGAAACTGCCCTTCAAAACGAGTTACGTCTTGTACTGGAATGTCGTCTACGTGGCCTTTAACGACCGTGTACAGGGAGCAAACTTGTTTCTCGAGCGAAAGCGGCTGATGCACGCCTTGCTTCAAGATTTCGAGTGTGCGAACCCCGCGATCGAGACGGGCTTTAGTTGCTTTATCAAGATCGGATCCGAACGCCGCGAATGCAGCAAGCTCACGGTATTGAGCCAAGTCTACACGCAGTGTACCGGCAACTTTTCTCATCGCTTTCGTTTGAGCGGAGCCCCCTACACGGGATACAGAGTTACCAACGTTAACCGCTGGACGCTGACCGGAGTAGAACAGATCGGACTCAAGGAAGATTTGACCGTCCGTAATGGAAATTACGTTCGTTGGAATGTATGCAGAGATATCGCCTGCTTGAGTCTCAATGAAAGGAAGTGCAGTAATGGAACCGCCGCCCAGCTCATCGTTCAATTTCGCAGCGCGCTCCAGCAAACGGGAGTGCAAGTAGAATACGTCACCTGGATAAGCTTCCCGACCCGGTGGACGGCGGAGCAAGAGGGACAACTCACGGTATGCAGCCGCTTGTTTGGACAAGTCATCGTATACGATCAAGACGTGCTCGCCTTTGTACATGAAGTACTCAGCCATCGCACAGCCTGCGTATGGAGCCAACCAAAGCATAGGTGAAGGCTCGGAAGCGGATGCTGTCACAACAATTGTATAGTCTAATGCGCCGGCAGCGCGAAGCTTTTCAACTACGCCTACGACTGTGGATTGTTTTTGACCAATTGCAACGTAGATACATTTCACGCCGTTGCCTTTTTGGTTGAGAATTGCGTCGATCGCAATCGCCGTTTTACCTGTTTGACGGTCACCGATGATCAACTCACGTTGACCGCGACCGATTGGAACCATCGCGTCAATCGCTTTAATACCCGTTTGCATAGGCTCATGAACGGATTTACGAGCCATAACGCCTGGAGCCATGTTCTCTACAGGGCGGAATTCTGTTGTGTTAATAGGACCGTTGCCATCAACCGGTTGACCCAGCGAGTTCACAACACGGCCGAGAAGTGCTTCACCTACAGGAACCTCCATAATGCGGCCTGTGCGTTTCACTTGGTCGCCTTCACGGATATCCTTGTAAGGTCCGAGAATAACGATACCTACGTTGCTTTCTTCAAGGTTGAACGCGTAGCCCAGAACGCCGTTTGGAAACTCGAGCAGCTCGCCTGCCATGACGTTTTCCAAGCCGTGAGCACGAGCGATACCGTCACCGACTTGAATAACTGTACCTACGTCAACCACTTGCAAATCGGATTTATAATTTTCAATCTGTTGCTTAATTAATGAGCTGATTTCTTCTGGTTTGATACTCAACGAACTTCACCCCTATTCTTACAGTGCTTATTAAACCAAAGCTTTGGAGAGGCGGTCTAGCTTGCCTGCCAAACTTCCATCATATAAACGGTCGCCGATACGCACTTGAATGCCGCCGAGCAGCTTAGGCTCAACAACATTAGTTGCACGGATCGTTTTACCCGTAACTTTGCTGAAATGACTTACAATCTCCGCTTGTTGCGCTTCCGTCAATGCAAATGCGGAGTAAACCGTCGCGCTCGCTTGTCCAAGCGCTTCATTTGCGATTTTGACATAAACCGACACCAACGCAGAAATAATCGACTGTCTACCTTTATCAATTAAGACCAGCAGCGTGTTCCACACCGGCTCGGAAACTTTGCCTTCGAAAATCTGCTTCAGCAGGTCCGTCTTGACGGAAGTCCCGATGTTCGGATGGTTTAGGAACTTCTGCAGGTCTGCATTGTCCCTAATCGCACTAGCTACAGATTTCAACTCTTCTTCGACTTGGGCAATCAGACCTTTGGCCTGCGCCACTTCAAAAAGAGCTCTGGCATAACGCTTCGCTACGACGATGTCACTCATACGTTGCCTCCTACCTCTTTGAGGTAATGCTCAACCAATTCTTCTTGGGACTTTTCGTCGATTTGTTTTTCAATAATTTTGGATGCGATCAGAACGGACATCGCGCCAACTTGGCTGCGAAGAGCCGCAACCGCTTTGTTTTTCTCATTCTCGATATCTTTAAGCGCTTCGTCTTTCAGACGCGTTGCTTCCACTTGAGCAGCACGAACGATGTCATCTGCTTGTTTGGAGCCCGTTTGTTTCGCTTGCTCAATAATATCGTAAGCTTCCTTACGAGTTTGTTGCAGAACTTGTTTTTGCTCCTCTAACAGTTGCTCAGCTTGCTTACGGCTATTTTCAGCCGTTTGAATTTGATCTTTAACCAGCTGTCTGCGTTTTTCCATCATGCCAAACAGAGGACCGAACGCAAATTTGGAAAGCAGCACATACAAAATCAAGAACGCGATGATTTGTATAAAAAATGTGGACCATTCAATATGCAAGTAACGTCACTCCCTTCTGATAACGTGGGCAAAACGAAGGCGTGGAAGCTCTATGGCCATCCCCGCCAAACGAATTCTTAAGCACGGCCCATAAAGATGAACGCAAGTACCAATGCAACGACCGGCATTGCCTCTACCAGACCTACCCCGATAAACATTGTTGTTTGAAGCGTACCACGAAGTTCTGGTTGACGGGAAATACCTTCCAAAGCGCGACCTACGATCAAACCGTTACCGATACCTGCACCAAGTGCTCCCAAACCGAATACGATACCTGCTGCTACTAATGCTATTGCTCCCATTGATAAAATCCTCCCTTAAATTCATAAGTGTTTGTTTTTATGGATTAAACTCGAGACTTCCCGAGGTCAGTCTTACTTTTAATGCTCTTCTTCGTGAATCAACGTTTGCGAGATGTAAACCATTGTCAGCATAGTAAATACGAAGGCTTGAATCGCACCTACGAACACACTAAAGCCCTGCCAAACGAAGAGAGGCGCAATTCCAAACCAGCCAGCTCCAACAATGACAGAAATCATAATTTCACCTGCGTAAATGTTACCGTAAAGACGGAAAGCGAGCGTAAGCGGCTTTGATACGACTTCAATTAAATGAAGGATCAACATTGCGCCTTTATACTCAAAGTAATGTGCGAAGTAATGCTTCGTGTTGCGCGTAATCCCTAAGTAGTGACTCAGTACGATGACGATAACCGTAAGCGCTCCAGTGACTGCGATATCCGCTGTCGGTGATTTCCACCAAGAAACATGATCTTCAGTCACAATCGAGAACGGAAGTCCCAGCATATTTCCGATAAAGATGTACATGATGAGCGATAGCCCCAGTGCAATAAACCCTTTACCGTGTTTGGATCCAATCGTGCTTCCGATAATGCCTTCTACAAACTCAATCGTCCACTCCATGAAGTTTTGCAATTTCGATGGATTCGTTACCGATGCTTTGCTTGCACCTGCAATCGCTAGAATCAATACGATCACAGTGGTAATTCCGATCATCATAAGTGCTGATGCGTCGAAGTGAATGCCTAACCACGTAAACTCTGGTGCATGATGTTCCATGTTTTCCATTTTCACCCCTTTCATCGAATGGAATTACTTCTGAGACTTTCGAATAGAAAGAATACCCAGTACGAGTGTTGCCAATTGAACAAAAAAGTATCCAGCGATGGTCGTCGTTAATGCGATATGCTGTGGATACCGGACGGCAACCAGTCCTGCCAGAGCCGCAATCGCTGCTCTTGTCAGAAAGCCCAAGGTGACCTTGCGCCCCTTCTGCTCTATAGCAGCTGCCGCCATCTTGTTAATCTTCCAGGCGAGGAACCTCGCATTAATCATGCTGGCTATAGAGCCAAGCATCAGTCCTGCAAAGTAAATCCTGTAGTCAACAAGCAGAGCCCAAGCAGCCAAACAAAAGGATAGAAAGAAAAGAAAAGCATTTTGAACCGTTTTCAGAGTGGCTGAAAAGTCATCCATCATAGCCCTCCGTACTGCTTAATCATGAAGTAAATGCTAATGATTCCGGTTACAAGGCCAAGCAGGAACCCACCCAGCAACCAGAGCTGCCCGCCCAGTGTATGACTTAGCCATTCGCCAAACCAATAGCCGGCTAGCAAACAAACGACGAGGTCAATGCCAATTGCACTGGTTAACGCTGCGGCTCGCCAAGGATTATCCTTCTTCGGATCTTGTCGTTTCATAGCATCCTCCTGGGAGTTGTTCCAATAGGAACACTAACTCCAACGAATCCTCATTCATTGTATCGAAGCCACGCAAGGTTTGTCAATTGAATGAACTTCAATCGTTCGTACCAGCAAAACGCCCCAGAGCCTTGTGGCTCTAGGGTTTGCGGATTTCCAAACCGAACAGTTGAACTGTACGCTGTAGCGTTTGTCATGATTTTGTCACGGTTAGAACGCGTCAGGACGATTAGGGGTCTTACCAAAATGGTGAAGAATGGCTTGAACGATACGCTGGGACGCTTTTCCATCCCCGTAAGGGTTGGCGGCTTGGCTCATTTTGTTGTATAAATTTGGGTCTGTCAGTAGCGCGCGCGCACGGTTATAGACCGTCTCCTCATCCGTACCGACAAGCTCCAAAGTACCTGCATCGATCCCTTCCGGGCGTTCCGTCGTATCCCGCAATACGAGAACGGGAACTCCGAAGGATGGCGCTTCTTCTTGAAGACCGCCGGAATCGGTCAGAATCATATGAGCGTGCGGATAGAAGTTGTGGAATTCGAATACATCAAAAGGATCTACCAGCTTGATCCGTGGATGGTTGCCCAGAATTTCATGGGCGGGTTCTTTGACTGCCGGACTCGGATGCACCGGATAGACGATCGCGATGTCGTCAAACTCATCGGCAATGCGACGAACGGCACGGAAGATCTGGCGATGCGGCTCTCCCTGAGCTTCACGGCGATGCGCTGTCATTAGGATCAGCTTACGCCCAGCCGCCCATTCCAGCACCGGATGATCAAAGTCTTTTTGTACGGTGTATTGGAACACATCCGTAACCGTATTTCCCGTTACATAGATACGGGACTCCGGCTTATTTTCCTTGCGGAGGTTGTCGGCCGATTGCTCTGTCGGCGCAAAATGCAGATCCGATAGCACACCGGTCAGCTGGCGGTTCATTTCTTCCGGATACGGGGACATTTTGTTCCACGTGCGGAGGCCCGCTTCGACATGACCCACTTGAATTTGCTGCATAAACGCGGCATAGCTGGCGAGGAACGTTGTTAACGTATCCCCGTGCACGAGGATAAGATCAGGCTTCGCCTCCTGGAATACAGGTTCCAACCCTTGAAGAACGCGAATCGTAATCTCGTTCAAGGTCTGGCGGTCCTTCATGACGTTCAAATCGTAGTCAGGCGTAATTTTGAAAATATCCAGCACCTGATCTAGCATCTGGCGATGCTGCGCTGTTACGCAGACGAGCGATTCTATATGTTCAGGGTGCTTTTGCAGCTCCAAAATGAGCGGAGCCATCTTGATAGCTTCCGGTCTCGTTCCGAAGATCGTAATTACTTTCAAACGTTCCATCAGTTTCTTCTCTCCCTTTAAGCGGTTGTTTAAACCTATTTGGTGCCAAATAAACGGTCCCCGGCATCGCCTAGACCAGGCACGATGTAGCCGTGATCGTTCAAGCAATCGTCTACGGCAGCTACGTAAATATCGACGTCAGGATGCTCGTTTTGCACGGCTTTGACGCCTTCTGGCGCAGCGATCAAACACATGAGCTTGATTTGCGTGCAGCCTCTTTTCTTCAGCACCTCGATCGCTGCATTCGCAGAACCGCCTGTGGCCAGCATCGGATCGATGACGATCAGCTCCCGCTCCTGGACATCCGTAGGCAGCTTTACATAATACTCGACAGGCTGAAGCGTCTCAGGATCACGATAAAGACCCACATGCCCGACTTTTGCTGCAGGAATCAACTTCAGCACGCCGTCTACCATCCCGAGACCAGCGCGTAAAATCGGAATCAAACCGAGCATTCTTCCCGATATAATGCGGCAATCCGCCGTCGTTACCGGCGTTTTCACTTGAATATGCTCGAGTGGAATATTTCTCGTAATTTCATAAGCCATTAAAGTCGCTACTTCGTCCACGAGCTCACGAAAATCTTTCGTTTTCGTATTCTCATCCCGAATGTATGTAAGTTTGTGTTGAATGAGCGGATGATCGCAAATAAATACTTTACCCATGTTGTTCCTCCTAAGAGTTTTCGATAAAACTTGCATCGTAAGTGTAAGCATTAACGGTTTCAAATACCTTAACGGCCAAGCAAACCTTGTCCATTATATCATATGTTATCCAACTTATCTTCTGTAGAACCCAAAGAAAGGAAAGAAGAGCAAAATTATCATCACTCTCTCTTAGATAAAATGAAAAGACCGGCTGCGAGAGCCGGCCTTTCCGCTAAATCCAATAATTAATAAGTCAAACCTGGGTAGATCGGGTATTGTGCCGTCAAATCTTTCACCATGCCGCGAGCTTTATCCAGAACGGCTGCATCGCTAGGGTTTTTGAGCGTCAAGCCGATCACTTTCGCGATGGTTTTCATAGCTTCTTCGCCCATTCCGCGGGATGTGATCGCCGGTGTACCCAAGCGAATACCGCTTGTTACAAACGGGCTTGTCGGATCGAAAGGAATCGCATTTTTGTTCGCGGTAATGCCGATCTCATCAAGTACGTGCTCCGCATCTTTACCTGTGATGTTCAGGTTGCGCAGGTCAACGAGCATCAAGTGATTGTCCGTACCGCCGGAAACAAGGTCGATGCCTTCAGCTTGCAGAGCAGTCGCCAATGTTTGCGCGTTGTTGATCACTTTTTGCGCGTAAGTTTTGAACTCAGGTTGCAGCGCTTCGCCGAAGGAAACAGCTTTAGCTGCAATAGTGTGCATCAATGGTCCGCCTTGGGAACCAGGGAATACCGCTTTATCAATCGCTGCCGCCCAAGATTTACGGGACAGGATCATACCGCCGCGAGGACCGCGAAGCGTTTTATGCGTTGTTGTTGTAACAAAATGTGCGTGAGGCACTGGATTCGGGTGCAGACCCGCTGCAACAAGACCTGCGATGTGCGCCATGTCAACGAAGAACAACGCGCCCACATCGTTAGCGATGGAAGCCAGCGCTTCGAAATCGATCGTGCGCGGGTAAGCACTTGCGCCCGCTACGAGCATGCGAGGCTTATGTTTGAAAGCCGCTTTGCGGACATCGTCGTAGTCAATGCGGGAGTCTTTTTCGCTGACGCCATAAGCCACGAAGTTGTACAAGATACCGGAAGCATTCACGGGGCTGCCATGTGTCAAGTGACCACCGTGCGCAAGGTTCATACCAAGTACGGTATCGCCAGGGTTCAAGGCTGCCAAGTAAACAGCCATGTTCGCTTGTGCGCCGGAGTGAGGCTGAACGTTCGCATGCTCAGCACCAAACAGTTCTTTCGCGCGATCGCGCGCAATGTTTTCCACGATGTCTACGTACTCGCATCCACCGTAGTATCTTTTGCCTGGGTAGCCTTCTGCATATTTATTCGTCAAAACCGTACCCATTGCTTCCAATACCGCTTGGCTTACGATGTTCTCGGATGCGATCAGCTCGATTTTGTCGCGTTGACGGCCGAGCTCCAAATTCATAGCTTCCACAATTGCCGGATCTTGCTTTTTCAAAAAGTCTGTCATGAGTAATTCCTCCCAATTTTTATAATCAAATTTGATCTTTATCAGACAAATCCGTTTAACAATCTTCGTTCGGTGCCGCCTCAAGATACCGTTGATCAGCCGTTTCTGCCGTGTAGACAGCCCTTGTACCGCCAATCAGCTTTGGACGTGTATAGGCCATGGTTACATACGCATGACCAATCGAGCGCACGGGCGGTCTGGCCGGCACCGCGACACGACGCAAGTGCATTCCGATCAGCGTGCTGCCAATATCGATGCCTGCGTGCGCCTCAATCGTCTCCACGACGACAGGCTGCGTAAAGTGCCTATATGCATAGGAGGCCATCGAGCCCCCCGCCTTCGGCACAGGAATAACCGATACCGGAACTAGAAGCGGATATCGCGTGAGCATCTCCTCTTCGACGACGAGCGCGCGGTTCAAATGCTCGCAGCATTGAAATGCAAGATGCAGCCCGAACTCGCGGCTTATGCGCAGTGCGGTTTGAAAGATGGGCTCAGCCGCATCCAGCGTCCCCGACGTCCCGATCCGATGTCCGAGAATTTCGCTCGTGCTCGTGCCAACGACAAGGATTTGCCCGGGCCGAAGCCCACCGACCCCAATCAGCTCCCGCAGATTTGTTTCAACCGCTCCAGCGATCGCACCGAGAATGGAATCCGTCATAAAAAGCCCCTCCCCGTAATTAAGGATGAATGGCGAAACGATCTTCGATGCTTTTCACTTTATTAATCCGGTTTTGATGACGCGGGCCTTGCGAGAATTCGGTTTCGAGCCAAATTTTCACGATTTCCTCAGCAACCCCGGGTCCGATAACCCTCTCACCCAGCGCAAGTACGTTCGTATCGTTGTGCTCACGAGTCGCTTTAGCGGAGAAGAGGTCACTTACCAGCGAGCAGCGGATGCCCGGAACTTTGTTCGCGGCAATCGACATGCCGATGCCCGTTCCGCAAATCAGAATCCCTTTATCGGCTTCGCCTGCTACGACTCGCTCGCACACTTGAAGCGCGTAATCGGGATAATCCACAGAATCCGCGCAGCTGCACCCGAAATCTATGACTTGGTGACCCATGGATTCAATAAAAGGAATGATGACATCTTTCAAACGATAGCCTGCATGATCTGCGCCTAATGCAATTTTCATGAGTAAAACGCTCCTTTGCTTGTTCGAGTTCGACCCTCCTATTATATCCCAAAGCTCACCAGAAAACGAAAAAAAGAGCAAGACACGCGAAGAAACACGTGTTGCTCTTTTGCCCAGGCGACCGGCCGTATAGCTCGATGCTCCATTGTGGTTAGTCCCACTCGTCGCCAGTTACATCGAGTCTTGATCAATATGTTTATTTTAGCGCATTCTGCTTGGCCTGTAAAGATGGATCGAGCGGATCCGCTCAGACACCAAGAACGCCTACCAATTAGTTGGATCCGCCTAGCTGTCTGCGCATTTTTTCGATCAGCTTATCGAGACTGCGTCCAATTTCTTCAGCCGTTTGCCGGTATATGTCCATCGATCCGCCAAAAGGATCTGAAATATCATAATCCGGAATCGAATTTTCCAGCTTAAAAATGCGGCTTCTTTCTTCGACGGAAATGGCTTGTGAAAGAGCTTGCTTGAGCTGTAGTTCCGTAACGAGCTGCTCCCGCTCCTCAATCGCTTGTAAAATAAGAGGATCGTCTTCCACATACTCTTTAAGTGTAAATGTTTTATCAACTGCATTAGGAAAACGTTGAATCACAGAGCGCTTATGGCCGACCGTCATCGTCAAAATCAGATCCGCCCATTTTACTTCGGACTCCTGAATCGACAGCGAGCTAATCTGTTCGTCGAAGCCTGCTTCCTTGAGAATCGAAGCGCTATTGCGGGATATCGGTCCCCCCGTCATAGCGGAAACGCCAGCAGAACGAACCTCAGCCGCAAGCCCCTCTTTGTGCACCCTGATACGCAGCAAACCTTCTGCTAACGGACTGCGGCACGTATTTCCTGTACATACAAATAGAATTCGCAACTTGAGATCCTCCTTAGAGTTTTCCGTTAGGAAAACTTTCTTCGTAATCATGTGCTGAGTTTTGCGATAACACTCCGTAAACTATTGTATCACAGTAAAAACTTGATCCCAAACGCCAGCAAAATGAGTCCGCCAAACGCCTCGCCGTATTCGCCAACCCATCCGCTTACTCGTCTTCCAACGAGCAGCCCGGCTATAGACATTAAACCGCCGAATGCCCCAAAAATAAGCACCGTTAGCAAAATATCCGTGGCAAACATCCCGAGCGATACACCAACGGAGAACGAATCAATGCTTACACTCAGCGCAAAAATCGTTAAACCCCAGATCGTCCGATGATCAAAAGATTCCGTTTCTCCACCTCGAATGGAGCTGTAAACCATATGTGAACCTAGCAGAATAAGCAAACAACCGCCTGCCGCAGTGGCTACATTGCCGAGAAGCGAGCTTACATAATGCCCCATAAACATGCCCATTAGAGGCATAAGAACATGAAAAATACCGATGACGATACTTATTTTTAAAATATCCAACAAACGAACGCCCTTCATCCCGATGCCGATTCCCAGAGAAAAAGCATCCAGCCCCAAAGCGATCGCCATAATTATAATCGTAACAAGCTGCCCAATTCCTATTGAAGATGATGCGAGCATGCGCGATCCCCCTGTCCACGTGTTCTATCCCAACATATGCGGACAAACAGGGAAACATGCTAGCTAAGAGTCTGTCAGGTTAATGACGCGAGAAAATATCAGACAGACTCCTTAAACGCGTACAAGCCGATAACCGGCCGCTTTGCGCAGACGATTCATAATCGCAAGTCCAATTCCCGTCTCCGGGCAAGCCTCGGCAGCAATATAACGGATGCCTTCTTCATCAAAACGGCGCAGTGCCGCATACAACTCCTGTGCAATCGACTCAGGTCGAGACAAATAGCCGCATGCGATAACAAGATCCGCATGGTAGCGTGAAGCACGTTCTTCAAAAGTAAGAATCCCTGTGGACTCTCCACGAGCTTTTGCTGCATCAATATCACTTTGAATCCAATGAGTGACTTCGTCTTCATGCTCACCATGCACAATATGCATGTAGCCTTGCGGAGCGTAATGGGTATATTTCATGCCGGGCGCACGTGGAGTTTCTGATTTATGCACATCTTCCCGCTCCGGTTCATGAATACGAATATCCGGCAGAACGGATTGCAGTTGTTCGGCCGTGATACCCCCAGGACGCAAAATATAAAGCTCCCCGTCTACAAACTGAATGACCGTCGACTCTACCCCAACTCCTGTAGCCCCACCGTCTACAAGACCGCCAATCCGTCCTTCGAGATCTTCTCTCACATGGGAAGCAAGGGTCGGACTAGGGCGGCCTGAACTGTTGGCGCTTGGCGCTGCTACCGGACATCCGGCTTCCTGCAGAAGACGAAGCGCTACGGGATGATCAGGAATGCGCACCCCTACCGTGGATAACCCCGCGGTGACTAAAGGCGAAATGCCGCCTGTTTTTAAAGGCAGCACAATAGTTAAAGGTCCGGGCCAGAAAGCCTCCATTAATTGACGATGGTTCGAATCGAGGCTGTCTGGCGCTATCACTCCCGGCAGCTGCTCCCTATCCGCAATATGCACGATCAGCGGATTATCCGAAGGCCGGCCTTTTGCTTTGAAAATCTTCTCCACAGCAGCCGTGCTAGAAGCATCCGCTCCAAGTCCGTACACCGTCTCCGTCGGAAAGGCAACCGTTTCTCCGTCTCGGAGAAGCGCAGCTGCCTCTGCAATCGCTTGATCAGCCAAACGAAGCTGTTCTTCAGATGCTTCCGAAACATCCACTTTCCAATATTGGGTCACGATGGATTCCATCCTTACATTCTTTGATTCTCTATAAGTACAGATGCCGATCGCCCATTAACTGAACCAAGAAACAATTTTCTTAATCATTTCCCAGATGAAAAACTTCACCTTAGGCTGGGCATCGGCAGCTTGCTTTTGGTCTTGATCGACAGTCGGCGATTTTGCACTCGTTTGCTTGCTGCCGGATTTAACTGGTTGCGCGGATTTGCTGTCTTTTGCAGCCGGTTTTGCAGATGCGGCAGAATTCGTTTGGTCTGTTTCAGTTTTTGCTACAACGGCCGCCGTCGTAGCTACCGCTTCGCCGGATACCGAATCTACGAAGCACAAAGGAGGGAACAATACGCACCACCAGTTTTGACCTTCACCACTGCCGATAACGACGCGCAGCGCTTCGTAATCCCCTGCCGGATAAACTTCATTTCCATACATTTTCGTAGGGAAGGGGACTTTACCGAGTTCGACTGTATGTGAATAGCTATAACCGCGCTCTTGTATCATTTGTCCAACTAAAGCATCAAACTCAGGCAAGTGTGCATTCACAACTGCCCTTGCTTCATCCAGTGTATGCGGACCTACAACCCACTCCTGCATCCGGGCTATTATCGCATCCCGAATCTCTCGTTTCAGTGCTTGATCCGAGGCAGAGTCCGAGTTTGCGAGAATACGTAAACGAATCGATTCTTTCGGAATCGTAGGCGACACAACCGCCGCATTCGTGCGGTTAGAATCCCAACAAGCGATCATTACAATAAGTGCAAAAGCTACGAATAATAAATGTTTGAATGAATGACGATTGGCTCTCTTCACCATTAGGAAAAGCCCCTTTCCCATTGCTTCTACCAACCAGTATGGGCAAAAAGAGAGAGGGCTAAACCTAGTAATCTATTTTTTTGATAAAAAAATGATAGAGTCTGCTAGAGAGCTTGTTATTGGACGCATGTATAGGGTTAATTGTGCAAAACGTTTATGCAGAAAGGATGCAGGGAGACCTTAAATCGGTAAAAAAGCGTTAACGCCTCCCTTTTGGGAGAAGGCGTGACTTTAGCGCTGAAAAACAGCGTTAACGCCTCATTCTGCGCCCACTTCGGACGAATATCAGGACCGTAAGGCGGTAAAACAGCGTTAACCTCTCCATTTTGCGAGAAGGCGTGACTTTAGCGCTGAAAAACAGCGTTAACGCCTCATTCTGCGCCCACTTCGGACGAATATCAGGACCTTAAAGCGGTAAAACAGCGTTAACCTCACCTTTTTGCGAGAAGGCGTGACTTTAGCGCTGAAAAACAGGATTAACGCCTCATTCTGCGCCCACTTCGGACGAATATCAGGACCTTAAAGCGGTAAAACAGCGTTAACCTCACCTTTTTGCGAGAAGGCGTGACTTTAGCGCTGAAAAACAGGATTAACGCCTCATTCTGCGCCCACTTCGGACGAATATCAGGACCTTAAAGCGGTAAAACAGCGTTAACCTCACCTTTTTGCGAGAAGGCGTGACTTTAGCGCTGAAAAACAGCGTTAACGCCTCGCCTATGTGACCTCACGCACACGAATGGCGATGACGTGGCGGTCAATCCCCTGGAGATCCGGTACGAACCGGATCTCGTCCCAGTCGGCGGCGTCCCGCAGCATCGCCGCCACAGCCTCCGCCTGCCGGATGCCGACCTCGAACCCGACCATGGTCGGGATTCGCGGCAGCAGCGGCAGCTGCAAAATCATCCGGCGGTACAGGTCGAGTCCCTCGACACCGCCGAATAAAGCCGTGTGCGGCTCATACAGCCGCACCTCGGGCATCAGCGCCGGGAGGTCGGCATCGGGAATATAGGGTGGGTTTGACACCAATATATCCGGCGCCAACCGGCGCTCG
The DNA here is from genome assembly GCF_042676385.1 of Paenibacillus sp. GCM10027628. NCBI lineage: Bacteria > Bacillati > Bacillota > Bacilli > Caryophanales > Paenibacillaceae > Paenibacillus > Paenibacillus sp. GCM10027628. The sequence continues at coordinate 17,318 of NZ_JBHTHA010000016.1, read as the reverse complement.
ATGTAAGGCTCGAGGAGGTCGCCCTCGAGCCACTCCACACGAGCAGCAACGCCGTGCCGCTGCGCGTTCAAGCGAGCCATCTCCAGCGCCGCCGCGGAGATGTCGCTCGCCGCCACGCGCCACGCGGGGCGCGCGTGCGCGATCGTCACCGGGATCGCTCCGCTCCCGGTGCCTACATCCGCAAGCAGCGGCGCGCCTTGCGGGAACAGACGCGAACCCTCGTGCAGCAAAGCTTCCACGAGGAGCTCGGTCTCCGGCCGCGGGATAAGCACCGCGCCGTTCACCGCAAACGGAAGGCCGTAGAACTCCTGCTCGCCGGTAATGTACTGCACCGGCTCGCCCGCGGCCTTCCTTTCCACCAGCTGGCGCCATGCATCAGCCAGCTCCACAGGCAAGGGCTCCTGCCAGCGAAGCAGGAGCTCGGTTCTGCTCCAGCCCAGCAGGTGCTGGAGCAGCAGCTCCACACACGACGCAGCCTCCGCCACGCCCTGCGCCGCTAAAAAAGAAGAAGCCTCTACATAGGCTTCTCTAATGGTCTTCCCAGCAGTAGGCATCACACAGCCTGCTCCCCTTTTTCAAGCAAATCCGACTGCGCTGCAATAGTCAGAGCAGATACGATTTCTCCCATATCGCCGCTAAGCACTGTCTCCAAACGATGCAAAGTCAAACCGATCCGGTGATCGGTCACGCGGCTTTGCGGGAAGTTGTACGTACGGATACGCTCGGAGCGATCGCCCGTACCGACTTTGCTTTTACGCTCGCCGGCATACTTCGCTTCCTCTTCCTCGCGCATTTTATCGGAAATCCGTGCACGCAATACCCGAAGCGCTTGCTCTTTGTTCGAGTTCTGCGATTTCCCGTCTTGACATGTTGCCACGATACCCGTCGGTACGTGTGTTACCCGCACAGCGGATTTCGTCGTATTAACGGACTGACCGCCCGCTCCACTGGAACAAAACGTATCGACGCGAATATCCGCATCATGAATTTCAATTTCCACTTCTTCCGCTTCCGGCATTACTACAACCGTCGACGTTGACGTATGAATACGGCCGCCCGATTCCGTTACAGGGATCCGCTGAACACGATGTGCGCCGCTCTCGAATTTCAGCTTGCTGTAAGCGCCTTTTCCGGTGATCATAAAAATAATCTCCTTAAACCCGCCCAAATCATTCAACGAAGCGTCCAGCACTTCGGTTTTCCAGCCCTGAGCGTCGGCATAACGGGTATACATGCGATACAAGTCGCCAGCGAACAACGCTGCTTCATCCCCGCCTGCCGCGCCGCGAATTTCTACGATCACGTTTTTATCATCGTTCGGATCTTTCGGCATCATGAGCACTTTCAGCTTCTCTTCCAGCTGAACCGCTTGTGCGCTGAGCTCTTCGATCTCCATTTTAACCATTTCACGCATTTCATCGTCCAGCTTTTCGTTCTGCATGGCTTTTGCATCCTGAAGCTGTTCGCTGACACTCTTGTATTCTACATACGTATCATACGATTCTTGAAGATCAGATTGCTCTTTGGAGTATTCTCTGAGCTTCTTCGTATCGCTGGTTACGTCAGGGTCACACAGCAGTTCGCTTAATTTCTCATAGCGATCCGCGATTGCCTGAAGTCTATCCAACATATCGGATCACTCCTTACCATTAATTTAGAGGATATTTAAATGTTAAACATTAAAACGGAAATGCATCACGTCGCCGTCCTGCACCACATATTCTTTACCTTCCAAACGCAGCTGCCCTTTTTCCTTTGCTGCATTCATCGAACCGGCAGCAGTCAGATCGTCATAGGATACAACTTCGGCGCGAATAAAGCCGCGTTCAAAATCCGAGTGAATCACGCCCGCTGCTTGCGGCGCCTTCATTCCCTTGCGAATCGTCCAAGCTCTTACTTCTTGTACGCCAGCTGTAAAATATGTGTACAGGCCGAGCAACTTGTAAGCTGCCTTAATCAATCTATTCAAGCCGGACTCTTGAAGTCCCAACTCTTCGAGGAACATCGCTTTCTCTTCGTCTTCCAGCTCAGCGATTTCGGATTCAACCTTCGCGCTGATCGGAACGACTTCCGCGTTCTCCTGCGCGGCGAATTCTTTGACGATTTTCACATAAGGATTATCGTCCGCTGTTGCTACTTCTTCCTCGCTTACATTAGCCGCGTACAATACAGGCTTCATGGTCAGTAAATGGAGGTCGCGAACAATCAGCTTTTCCTCATCGCTCAAATCCAGACTACGCGCCGGTTTATCTTCATATAGTGTATCTTTGATGCGCTCCAGGCATTCAACCTCGGCTGCAACTTTCTTGTCGCCGCCTTTTAAGTTTTTGCGGGAACGCTCAAGCTTCTTCTCAATCGAATCAATGTCAGCCAGGATCAGCTCGAGATTAATCGTTTCGATATCACCGATCGGATCCACTTTACCGGATACGTGCGTAATATTTTCATCCACAAAACAACGAACTACATGCACGATGGCATCTACTTCACGAATGTGTGCGAGAAATTTATTGCCAAGCCCTTCGCCCTTGCTCGCGCCCTTCACCAAACCCGCAATATCGACGAATTCGAAGGCCGTTGGAACAATGCTCTTGGGTACTACGATCTCCACCAGCCTCTGCAGTCTTTCGTCCGGTACTTCCACTACCCCGACATTCGGATCGATCGTACAGAACGGATAGTTCGCAGATTCTGCGCCCGCCTGTGTAATTGCATTAAACAAAGTCGATTTTCCTACGTTCGGTAGACCGACGATTCCTGCTTTCAAAGCCATTGCAGCTACAACTCCTTAATGTTGAAAATGATACTCATCTATTATATAGCACTTGAAGGTCAAAAAAAAGCCTGTCGGCTACTGATTCACCGCAGACTTTTTTTCCAATAGGCTTCTGTACTGAGCTTCCCGCTTCTGCACAAAGTACGATTCAACCTGATTTTTCAAAATAAAGGCCCTTAATGCATTCGTTTTCATGTCTGGAACTTCGAGATATCGAGCCCCATAATAGATGCCGGTTCCCGATTTCTCTTTCCGCACAATTTCGGTCTTGACCGGCATCGAGAAGCCCAGATCCATTTCAACGTCGAGCTGGACATGCTTATCGACAATTTTATCTACTATAGAGTTGTTTTCAATTGTAAAACCAACGCCGTTCATCGAAATGTTCTTGATGGAAATAACGACCGGGTTATCAAACTGATGTTTATTTTTCTTTTTCACATCATGAAGTCCATGAAGTAATCCGTCCTGTTGGATGTCAATTCGCGGAAATTCCCGTTTTTCCGTAAATTTCTTGCGATTCTCAGGCGGGTTAATCAAAATAACCGAACCATGATCTTTGGCAACTACGGTCGTTTCAAAAACGAACAATCCCGATTTCGAATAAACCGTCATCTTGACTTTGTCTCCAAGTCCAAAAACCTCGTATTGCGGCAGTTCCACCTCAATAATATCGCCCAGCGCATAGGTAAGGACACCTGTAGAAACAAAATCATTCTTATCCAGCACTGCTTTGCTGTCAATCAATACCTCAATGTCATTGCCTTCCTTGCTGCCATAATGCTTCATTGCTTTCTTCACTTCCTCTCTATTCATTTTTTTGTATTAAAAAAGTAGACCATCCCCGTCTGATCGGAACAGCCTACTACCTAAAATCTAAAATAGCCGTGATTTTCGGTAGCCAGACTGCCGTAGTTCCATGTGGAACCTTAGACCCTCAGCTTTGCGTCCTTGTCTTTCAACAAGTTTGCCATTTATCGAAACCTTATGTAATTATTCCTGACTAGGATAAAAGACCTATTATTATTCTAAGTATACGTATTTTAGTATCAATTTTCAACAAAATTCCCGTAAATGCCTCTTTCCTTGATTTACAAGTAAAGTGTGCATACAATATAAACATATATCCACAACTTTTCGACTTATCCACATGGTTGTCCACAGATTGTTAACAACGAATGCTTGTTCGATTCTTATTCACATGTGGATAACTGAATTTTAGCGAGGTGTCCCCCTGTGGATGAACATATTCCATGGATGAAAGAAGCCATTCAAGAAGCGCTTAAAGCGGAAGCTATCCGGGAGGTCCCCATCGGAGCGGTTGTCGTACATAACGGCACGATTATCGGCCGCGGCTATAATCTGCGTGAAACGTCCCTCGACCCGACCGCTCATGCTGAAATGATCGCCATCAAACAGGCCAGTGAACATCTGCAAGCTTGGCGCCTGCTCGACTGCAAACTGTACGTGACGCTCGAGCCCTGCCCCATGTGCGCGGGTGCGATTGTCCAAGCCCGGGTCCCGCAGGTGATCTATGGGACGACAGATCCCAAAGCCGGCTGCGCCGGAACCCTCATGAATTTGCTGCAGGAGGAACGATTCAACCACCGTGTCGACGTGGTGAGCGGTGTTTTGCAGGAAGAGTGCGCGACGCTGCTGACGCAATTTTTTCGCAAGCTGCGTGGTAAGGAATAACGTTGCGCGAGTAAAAGCATCCGTGATAAAATAAACGATGCCATGCGCCCGTAGCTCAGCAGGATAGAGCGATAGTTTCCTAAACTATGCGTCGGGGGTTCGAATCCCCCCGTGGCGCGTTCAAAATAACATAACTATACAAAGGGATGACAACTACGGGTTGGCCATCCCTTTGTTTCTTTTTGCAATCCGAAAGGAGAACTCATTCTATGACGAGTATGAAATCGCCCTCTTCTTTTCGCATCCCTTTATTCTGCATCGTTACGTTGCTGTTCTGGATGTCTATGTACACGAGTGTTCCTATCATGGCTCCTTATGTGGAATTTTTGGGAGGCAGCCATCAACTGGCTGGTTGGATCGTGGGAATGTACGGCATTTCGCAGATGCTGCTGCGTATCCCGGTCGGTGTCCTATCCGATCGTTTTCATAAGCGCAAACTGTTTATTACATTTGGTTTACTCTTTACAGGCCTCAGCGGGCTCGGGCTTTGGATGACAAAAGATTTCACATGGATTCTCCTTCTTCGTGCGCTTGCCGGCGCTGCCGCGGCCACATGGGTTGATTTTACGGTGTTATTTACGAGCTATTATAAACATGAAGAATCTACAAAAGCGATCGGAACGATCAGCTTCTTCAACTCTTTGGGTCAGATGCTCGGTATCCTCATGGCAGGCTGGGCTGCAGACGCGATAGGCTGGGAAGCAGCTTTCATCATGGGCGCTATTCTCGGTGCGATAGGTCTTATCGGATCCTTCTTTCTTGTGGAAAAAATTGAAATCGATGCCCCCAAAATCACGCTGCGGGGAATCGGCCATGTAGCGACAGACCGTACGCTTTTGTTCGTTTCATTGCTGGCTATTTTGTCGCAGGTGCTTACCTTTGCTACGGTTTTCGGTTTTACCCCCGTTTATGCTACTGGGCTAGGGGCTGATAAGTTTAGTTTGTCACTGCTGACGTTCTTTTCCAATGTTCCGGTTGCAATAGCCTCCTTGTTTGGCGGACGCCGCTGGGCCGCTAAATTTGGTGAGAAACGCGTCGTCGTGTGGGGCTTTGCCCTCATGGGCTTGTTCACTTTTTCGATTCCATTTACTCATAACTTGTGGCTGCTCATGGTTACCCAGGCGTTAGCCGGTTTTGGTCGCGGACTTTCTTTTACCGTTCTGATGGCGCTAAGCATCAAATACATGCCGTCGGATAAACGCGCAACTGCAATGGGCTTTTTCCAAGCGATCTATGGCCTAGGGATGTTCATCGGTCCCGTTCTCATGGGGATCATCGGAGATTGGTTTGCTTTAACCCAGGGATTTATCGTTCTCGGTGTACTCGGAGTCCTTAGCAGCCTTCTGTCTCAATGGATTGTCCGCAGTGAACCGCGGATTAGCGGGGCAAAAGCAGAACTCCCTCATCGAACCACATCGCTTTAAAAATAAAAGAACGGATCGCCGGCGATTCGTTCTTTTATTTTGACAGGTGTGCAGGGGTACAAGAGGTACCCTTCGTCTATATATGTCGGAGAGGAGGAGGAGAGTATTCAGGAAGATACACTTGTACAACGTATATTAATTGGCGATGAATCTGCGTTTCGAGAACTTGTTGCGACCTATCGCCATTATTTATTCCAGACCATCTATGCGATCGTACGTCATCCTAAGGATGCTGAAGATTTAACGCAGGATGTATGGACCCGGATTTATTTCTCCCTCCCCCAGTACCAAATGAAGGGCCTTAAAACCTGGATGACACGCATCGCCGTGAACCGAGCAATCGATTTTAAGCGGGCGGCCAGCCGGAAAAGGGAAGAAATGACGGCAGAGATCGAAGATCCGGTTCCGACCACTGCCACTCATCATCACAATGACTTAGAACAAGAAGTGGTCATGAACGAAACAGCAAAACTCGTGCGAACAAAATTGGACCAGATTCCAACTAATTATCAAGACGTATTAATGGCTTACTACTTACATCATCAAACTTACCAAGATATCGCCGATGCTCAAGGTGTTACGGTCAAAACCGTGGAATCCAAACTATATCGAGCCAAGCAGTGGCTCCGGAAGAACTGGAAGGAGGAGGACTTCATATGAAGCATTATGATCAACTAGCCTGGATGCAGTACGTGGAAGCAAGCGTATCGCCAGATGAAATGGCTCAAATGGAGCTCCATCTATATCAATGTGACCTCTGCTTAGCCATATATATGACGTGCTTGGAAAAATTAACGGCATCTCTTCCTCATATGGAAGCCGATGAGAAAAGCTACATTGATGCTATCGTTAATCGAACGCTCCGAACTAAACCTGCTTGGTTTCATTCCACGATCTTTCATTACGGGGTTGCGGCAGCGGCTACGCTTATACTTGTTGTCACAGGCTTTTTTCATGGACTATCCCAGGAATTAGGTTCAATGGGTTCATTAAACTCTAAGGGTTTCAACCCTCCGTCCCCCTCTTCCGTGCATAAAGAGGTTCCAATATCCGATCAGTTGTTAAATAAAACATTAACTTGGCTAGACACATTGCAAAATGAACAAGAAAAAGGAGGTACCCGGCCTTGAACCATCCGAACACCTTATATAACAAAAGCAACCTTGTTGCTTTTCTGCTCTCTTTTATCCCGGGGCTAGGTCACTTCTACATGAACCGGATGTTCCGTGCTTTCATTTATGGAGGAGGATTCTTCGGATCACTTTTCCTGCTATTCGTTGGTGTAACCGACATTCATGCCCATGATGCACCCATGATGCTTTTGCTTCTATTCGCCGCACTCATGTGGATTGCGAATATGATCGACATGATTATCTTCCTGCTGCGATTTCAGCCTTATCCGGTGCCTGGAACGATGCCTTACGGCCCTGAGTATCCATATATGCCCTCCCCAGATATGCCGCCTGAACCTGATCAAGCGTATTGGCAATCGGCATCTTCTTGGGCTAACCAACGCGAGAGAACTCGAATTATGCTGCTTTCATTTATTCCAGGGCTTGGTCACTATCAATTGGGTTTGATGCAGCGCGGTTTAACCGCAATGATCACTTTTTTCGGGTTAGCGATTCTTGTTTTCTTTATCACCATCCTCACTCATAATGAGGGCTTCATTGCCTTTCTTTTGGCGATGCCGGTACTTTGGTTCTACACTATGTTTGATGCGCTGAAACAACTGGAGCGTAAGCAAGCAGGCTTTGAGCTATTTGATCGAAGCATGTTCGAAGACTTCCACTTCTCAGACGACTATGACAGCAAAAATCGGACCTTAGCTACTATCCTCGCCATTATTCCGGGTGCTGCTCATTTGTACTTGAACATGACCAAACGCGGCATTCAATTAATGGCGGTCTTCCTGTTTTCCATATATGTACTGGACGTGTTAAGACTTTCCCTCTTCTTCTTCTTGATACCAATTCTGTGGTTCTTCAGCTTCTTTGACGCCTTACAGAATATTTCAAAATACGAGAATGGAACATTAGTCGATAAGCCGCTGGTCGAGAATTGGATCTCCTATAATCGAAGCATCGGAGCTATACTCATTGTGTTCGGTGGGTATTATGTTTTCAAAGAGATCATTGTTGAATTGCTGTATCGGTTTTTCCCCGAACATAATTATTCTTATTGGATTAACAGCTTTGGTCAGACCCTTATCGTTGCTGTGATCCTAATTGGAGCCGGAATTCGATTGCTGATTTATCGTAAAAAACCAACTTACTCTGTCTATCTAACAGATAGCTTCGAAACGGACGAAAAAAAGAACCCCTAAGGGTTCTTTTTTTGTCGGTGATTAATGGTTTTCTTCTATGACCGTGTTACTCGTAAACTTTTGGTAAATCTGCTTATAAAACACTGTAACGTGTCTTTAGCACATCGCCTCCAGCCTGATTATAACAGGTATAAAAGTCCTCTATGCAACGGTTGTTTCGCGGAATGCTCCAACGGAACCACACCTCTCTGCTTCACCGACAAATATAGTATGTCCGGGGCGCTGATTTTTAAACATTTTGTAAAGATATTTTTTCAACCCTCGGAACCTGTATAATCAAGATCCTTTAGCTTGTTTTTGTCGCGAATGATTACGATTCTTAACCTTTTTAGAGCCGGAAAGAGCTTCCGGAGCATTATTATTATCGCTATCAACTTGACCGTTGCTTTGCATGCTGTCTCCAGCGGAATAAGCTCTTGGTTTGGACATCCTAGTCACACTCCCCTAGTTTTCATCGTGATTCATTACATCCCGCTTATGGTTATCATTTGTTTGTTGCTGTACTTGCTGAGCCTGATGACTATTAACCACCGTTTTGTCAAAATCTTTAACAACGTTCTGCAAGTTTTTATCTCTGCTTTTTTGTCTGGTCATTTGTTGCTGCCCTCCACAGTTCAGACGTGTGTGACTTGCTGCAGTGCTTGCGCACATTCATGAATATGCCGCACATAATCGTCTACTAGCGTTTGGACGATGTCGGTTCGCTCATCAATATGTGTGGTTCCTTGCTCGACATCGATAAGGTCCACCTTTACCTCTCTAGAATCCACATACGTTACTTTAAAATCAAACGTATACCCGGTATGCCCCGCCGTTGTTATGTGTACTCGGAGCGCCTGTGTATCAGCCTCATCGGCCCATACACGAGCCTTATCAGCGTCCTCCAGCTGTTCAGGGAGCATGTTCTTCCACTCTTCCACCAATTGCTTCTGATCGATGGTCAGTCTGTCTGTTTTGCTCATAGTAACACCTCCACATAATTAAAATGCGAAGCCGCCACCCCTTTTATCCCAATCGCTACATAACAAAAAAAGCCACACGATTCATTAAGAATCGCATGACTTTTTAGCAATAGTATACGGAGAGGGTGGGATTCGAACCCACGGAGGCTTGCACCTCGGCGGTTTTCAAGACCGCTGCCTTAAACCACTCGACCACCTCTCCACAACTAGGTGTCTCCTTGTTAGGAAACAACCTAATGCAGTGACAAAAAGCATTGTATCACAAAAACTATGAGTGAATCAAGTTCTATTTCTTGTTAATTACTTTTACGTTATTCATGTAGGGAACCAGTACATCTGGAACGACTACAGAACCGTCTGCTTGCTGATAATTTTCAAGGATCGCGGCAACCGTTCTGCCTAGTGCCAATCCTGAGCCGTTCAGCGTATGTACGAATTCCGGTTTCGATTTGGCATCTCTGCGGAAGCGAATGTTCGCTCTGCGCGCTTGGAAATCTTCAAAGTTGCTGCAAGACGAAATCTCACGATATGCGCCGCTGTTTGGCAGCCATACCTCGAGATCATATGTTTTAGCCGACGAGAAGCCTATGTCACCAGTGCAAAGCGTCAGGACGCGGTAAGGTAGCTTAAGCAGCTGTAAAACGCGCTCAGCATGGCTTGTGAGCTTTTCCAGCTCATCGTAAGAATCCTCCGGCTTCACCATCTTCACAAGCTCAACCTTGTTGAACTGATGCTGCCTAATCAAGCCGCGCGTATCCCGACCTGCTGAACCTGCTTCCGAACGGAAACAAGCACTAAAGGCAACAAAGTTCACCGGCAGCTGCTCATTGGTCAGAATATCCTCACGATGATAGTTCGTGACCGGCACTTCAGCCGTAGGAATCAGGAAATATTCCGAATTCTCGATCTTGAAAACGTCTTCCTCAAACTTCGGCAGCTGACCGGTACCCATCAAGCTTTCGCGATTGACGATATAAGGAGGCAGCATCTCTTGATAGCCATGCTCATCGCTGTGCAAGTCCATCATGAAGTTAATCAAAGCACGTTCCAACCTAGCGCCAAGCCCTTTGTAGAACACGAAGCGCGAGCCCGTTACCTTCGCCGCCGCTTCAAAATCAAGAATGCCCAGCTCCTGCGCAACTTCCCAGTGCGGCTTCACGTCGAAATCGAATTGTGGAATTTCGCCTACGCGGCGCATCTCTACATTCTCTTCTTCTGAAAGGCCAATAGGAACGCTTGCATGGGGCATATTCGGGATGGATAGCAGAACATGCTGCAATGACTCGTCTAGGACGCGAATCTCATCATCTAGCTCTTTAATGCGGTCTCCGACGACCTTCATTTCTTGGATTAATTCATCCGCGTTTTCGCCGGATCTTTTGCGTAGAGCAACCTCTTGCGAAACGGTATTGCGGCGATTTTTCAGCTGCTCCGTTTCTTGTAGAAGCTCTCTGCGCTTCACGTCCAGATCGGTAAAGCCTTTCAGCTCTTCGATTTGCTTACCGCGGTTTTGCATAGCAGCCTGTACCGCTGCCAAATCACTTCGAAGTAATTTTACATCAAACAAGGAGATTCCTCCGTTAGCGCAAAATGGTTTGAATATGGAAGCAAGCACCCTCGCCGGAACCCGGTTACTAGGGGTGCTTGTACCATCTGTTATGCTTGACTTTGTTTTACCATGTCAAGGAAATAGCTATGCATCCGGAAATCATCCGTCAGCTCCGGATGAAAAGACGCTGCAAGGAGATGACCTTGCTGCGCTGCAACGATCTGACCATCATAGGTGGCCAGAACGTCGACACCCGTTCCCACTTCTTCAATCAATGGGGCACGGATGAAAACCGCGCGAACGTTATCGTCAATGCCTTTAACAGGCAGATCCGTCTCAAAACTTTCGCGCTGGCGACCGAACGCGTTGCGAGCCACCGTAATATCCATCAGCCCCAAGTGAGCTTCCGGCTGTCCGGTGATCTCTTTCGCGATGACAATCAGACCCGCGCAGGTGCCGAATACAGGCTTCCCTGCCGCAGAAAAGTCTCTGAGCTCATCGATAAAGCCGTATGTGCGCATCAGCTTGCCAATCGTCGTACTTTCGCCGCCAGGGATGATAATCCCATCGATATCTGCAAGCTGTTCCGTTTTTTTAATGACGACGCCTTCGGCGCCAGCCTTTTCAATGCCGCGAATATGCTCCGCTACCGCGCCTTGCAGCGCGAGTACCCCGATCTTTGTCATTACCAGCCGCGCTCCTGCATACGTTGAGTCGCATCCAGCTTGGAAATTTCAATTCCCTTCATAGGGGTACCAAGGCCTTTGGAAATTTCAGCAATCAATTTGTAATCGGTATAGTGAGTAACAGCTTCTACAATCGCTTTTGCGAATTTCTCAGGGCTGTCGGATTTGAAAATACCGGAACCAACAAATACGCCATCAGCACCAAGGTGCATCATAAGCGCCGCGTCAGCAGGTGTCGCTACGCCGCCGGCAGCAAAGTTAACGACTGGAAGTTTGCCAGTTTCAGCAACTTGCAAGAGAAGCTCATACGGAGCGCCCAGCGTCTTGGCTTCAAACATCAGCTCGTCCTTGGACATGCCTTGGACTTTGCGAATTTGACCTTGAATCATGCGCATGTGGCGAACAGCTTCAACGATATTGCCTGTTCCAGGCTCGCCTTTGGTACGAAGCATCGAAGCGCCTTCGCCAATACGACGCAGAGCTTCACCTAGATCACGAGAACCGCAAACAAAAGGAACCGTGAAATCGCGTTTGTTGATATGGTAAACTTCATCCGCAGGTGTTAAAACTTCACTCTCATCAATATAATCAACGCCCAGAGATTCCAGGACTTTCGCTTCTACAAAATGTCCAATTCTTGCTTTCGCCATAACAGGAATCGAAACAACTTTCATAACCTGTTCCACAATCGTTGGGTCAGCCATACGGGATACGCCGCCAGCCGCACGAATATCAGCAGGTACTCGCTCAAGAGCCATAACTGCGGATGCACCAGCCGCTTCAGCGATTTTCGCTTGTTCAGCATTCATGACGTCCATGATGACGCCGCCTTTTTGCATTTCGGCCATACCTGTTTTGACGCGGGATGTTCCAGTTTCCATTTTTTTCGTTCCTCCTATACCATTTATAGGGACAATTGACGGAGTCAAAGTCTCACTACTACAACAATTTTCATGCAGTTCCCTACACGATTCGTTTGTAAACTTCTAAACAATCATTTTACAGGATGGTGGGACAATATACAACCCATTATCTGGTTTAGGATTTGCCCTTGAACCCTTTGAACATATCGCCGAAGAAATTTTTGATGGAGCGGAACAAGAGACGGATCCAGCTGCCTTTCTCCACATCGTCATTGGCAATCAGATCAACTGTTTTTTCTTGGCCGTTATAAGTTACTGTTACTTTGCCTAGCGGATCGCCTTTCTTGATTGGAGCAACAAGCTTGCTTTCATCCAGCGGTTCTGCAGTCAGTTTGAAATCCGTATCTTTGGCGCCTTTTTTTACAACAAAAGTCATACCAGTTTTCGTTACCAATGGTACCGAGGTTTGAACACCTTTCTTAATGTTTACGGATTTCAAAGAATCTATTTCAGCTTTAGCGTTCAAATAAGGTTTCATCTCGAAATTATTAAATCCGTAATCAAGCAGCTTCCTTGTTTCATTGAAACGCTCGGGTTCAGTTTTGGTTCCCATCACAACAGTGATAATACGCATTCCATTTCTTTCTGCTGTCCCCGTAAAGCAGTAACCAGCGTCGTCCGTGGAACCTGTTTTTAAACCGTCCAGCCCAGGATAGGCAAACTTCTTAAAATTAGCGTTATTTTGATTTCCTTCAAGCATCCAATTCCAATTGATCATTGGCGTTTTATCGGTCGCTCTTAATTTTAAAGAAGGGATTTTCGTGAATTCCAGAACCTCTTTATGATCTTTAAGGATATTATAAGCAAGAATAGCGGCATCTCGAGCAGTCATTTTAGTTTCGCCTTCGATGGATTGCGGCGGATTCTTAAGATCGGCACGCGAAAGCCCAGTTGCGCTAATGAAATGCGCTTTATCCGACATGCCTAACTGTTTGGCTTTCTCATTCATCATTTTCGCAAAATTTTCTTCGGTGCCCCCTATCAACTCGGCAAAAGCCACAGATGCATCATTCGCGGAATAGATGGACATCGCATTGAACATATCTTTAAAGCTAAGTGTTTCATTCTCGGCAATTAGTTGCCCGGAACCGATCACATCAGCTGCATTTTTAGAAGCTGTAACTTTCGAATCCCACGTAAATTTACCTTCTTTAATACTCTCCATCGCCAAATATTCAGTCATCATTTTGGCCATACTGGCTGGAGGAAGCGCCTCATCGGCATTCATTTCATAGAGTACAGCTCCCGTGCTAGCTTCCATGATGATAGCAGATTTGGCATTTATCATCAGCTCGTTATTCGCTGCAGGTGTCGGGGCCGCCGTTGCCGTTGTTGTTGATGTTATTGTTGTTTTAGTTTTTGTTCCTGCTGCCTGAACATAAGTTGGTTGTATATGTAAAAGAAAGGATTGCGCCAATAAACTTATGCCTAACACCAAAGCCACTCTTTTTCTAGTAAAACCCATTACTCTCACAACTTCACTCTCCCTAGCGATTTTATGACACACTATATTGTAACACACCCCATTAGACAAAAAAAAGAAGACGAAGGTTCAATTCCCCCGCCTTCAATATTTACCAATTTGTGAAGATTTACAACGAGTAGTTTGGCGCTTCTTTCGTAATTTGAATATCATGCGGGTGGCTCTCTCTCAAACCAGCGCTTGTAATGCGGATGAACTGCGTATCGTGAATCAGTTCCTGAATATTATGCGCCCCGCAGTAACCCATACCAGAACGCAAACCACCAACAAGTTGATAAACTGTATCGGCAAGCGGTCCTTTATAAGCAACACGTCCCTCAATTCCTTCAGGAACCAGCTTGCTCTCGTTCTCTTGGAAATAACGATCCTTGCTGCCTTCCTTCATAGCACCTAGCGAACCCATCCCGCGATAAACTTTGAATCTACGGCCTTGATAGATCTCGGATTCCCCAGGACTCTCTTCTGTTCCAGCAAAAAGGCTTCCGATCATAACGGCGCTAGCGCCCGCAGCGATCGCTTTGACTACGTCCCCAGAGTATTTGATACCGCCGTCAGCAATAATCGGCACATTGAACTCTGCCGCAGCTAGTGCGCAATCATGAATGGCCGTGATTTGCGGAACGCCGATACCTGCGATAACCCGCGTTGTACAGATGGATCCCGGTCCAATACCAACCTTAACCATGGATGCGCCGGCTTTGATGAGATCACGCGTACCGTCAGCTGTCGCTACATTCCCGGCAATGATGGGAAGGTTCGGATATTGGGCTCTGATCTTCTTCACCGTTTCCGAAATATTGATATGGTGACCGTGTGCAGAATCTACAACGATTACGTCAATACCTGCCTGTACAAGTGCTGCAGCGCGTTCCATAACATCTTTTGCTACGCCAACCGCTCCCCCAACTAACAATCTGCCTAGCGAGTCCTTAGCTGCGTTAGGGAATTGAATCGCTTTTTCAATATCTTTAATTGTAATCAAGCCTTTAAGTTCGAAATGCTCATCGACCAGCGGCAGCTTTTCAATTTTATGCTTTTGTAAAATACCTTCAGCTTGTTGAAGCGTCGTGCCGACAGGAGCAGTAACCAGATCCTCTCTAGTCATGACTTCCTTGATTTTGATCGAATAATCATGAACAAAACGTAAGTCTCTGTTCGTCAAAATCCCAACCAGCTTGTTGTTCTCGTTCACAATGGGAACACCTGAGATACGGTATTTAGCCATAAGCTCTTCCGCATCATAAACATGATGTTCGGGTGTAAGGGAAAAAGGATTAGTGATAACTCCGCTTTCCGACCTTTTAACACGATCTACTTCTTCTGCTTGTTGTTCAATGGTCATGTTCTTATGAATGATCCCGATGCCGCCTTCACGTGCCATAGCAATAGCAAGAGCAGATTCTGTTACAGTATCCATGGCAGAGCTAATGAACGGAATGTTTAACTTCACATGAGGCGCAAGCGTTGTGGAAACGTCAATCTCCTTACCGAATACCTCAGATTTTCTCGGCACCAACAACACATCATCAAACGTTAAACCTTCCTTGCCAAACTTATCTTCCCTCACAACACAAATTCCTCCTAATGTAGGGATCTTTGAGCATAGCTCAAAGTCTCTCCTTTTTGGGGTATATTTTAGTGCTTATATTAACAAAAGCCTATTTTTCGTGTCAAGGAAAAGGAACTGTCGACAGCGAGACAAGAGGCTGAATAAGAAGATTCCGTTAACGATACGAGTAAATGCTGCTCGAGTTCCATAAAAGAAATTGATCTACGCCACGTTCCTTTGCTGCTTTAATCTGTTCATTGACATCTTCTTTCCCGTATGTCTTATGAGGTTTAACCCACGTCGCCGTAAAATCCTGGTACCAAGGTCGAATCTCAGCAATTTCACTGCTGGTTCTCTTCAGTTGCTCATTCTTTGTTAATGCATCACTAATGGCTTTACTGATGATGGAATATGGCTGTAAATCGGGACTTTTTACTCCATAGACACCACTTGAATAGTGAGAAGGATACAGCATCGGAGAAATGTAATGAACCTGCTTGCTGATCATAGACCAGTCCTGCCCGATTCCCATATCATTATCTGAAGAAGTCGTTAGACCAAAGACGTCGGCCGACAAATAAGCCTTCCTTCCTATCTGTTCCTTAGCTCTTTTCAAAAATCCTTCGATCACCTGCGGCTTCGTCCATCCCTGCGAATTATCGAAATCGGCCTCTTGATCCACTTTCTTGCCGTTCTCCGGGAATCTCACGTAATCGAATTGAATCTCATCAAATCCTAGGTCAGCCGCTTCTTTGGCAATTTGAATGTTATAGTCCCATACGCCCTCTTTGTAAGGATCTACCCAAGCGATTCCTTTACTATCTCTCCAAACATCACCAGAGCGGCTCTTAATCGCATAAGTATCTTTCATTCTACTCAAATATGGATCCTTAAAAACAACAACTCGAGCTATGGAATAAATCCCTTTAGTCTTTAATTGCTGGAGCTTTGTTTGCATATCCTTT
The DNA here is from genome assembly GCF_042676385.1 of Paenibacillus sp. GCM10027628. Lineage (NCBI taxonomy): Bacteria > Bacillati > Bacillota > Bacilli > Caryophanales > Paenibacillaceae > Paenibacillus > Paenibacillus sp. GCM10027628. The sequence continues at coordinate 980 of NZ_JBHTHA010000016.1, read as the reverse complement.
ATAATCACATTGCTATTCGCTCCAATTTCATTGACTAAGGGAACGGCCGAGGCATATGTAACTTGTCCTGAATCATTTTTGACATCAATGACCATCGCATTCAAATCGGTTTGATCAACCAATTGGATCAACTGTTCAAATTTTGTCCCAACAGCTGACCATGCTGAGACATAGATTCCTTTTACCTTTACTTTAGGTGATATCCGTTCAGAAGCTACCGTTCCTGCAATAGGTATATTCGACTCCTCACCCAGAGGAGCAAGGGATCTGACACCTAAGTTTGATTGTGTACCGACTGTATGGTTATGAATCATGTTCGATTTTGCTGAACATCCGTAATTCCCCAGTACGACGAAATTACAAATAAGAAAAATTCCACAGCACCTACTAAGCTTCACTTTAGTCACACCAATCCCTCCTCATAGGGCTAGTATGGTTTATTGTGCGGCTTTATAAAGATGCAAAAAAAGAGTCTTTCTGGAATTTCTTCCAAAAAAACTCTTTTTTCTTTGTGCTTGGCAACGTTCTACTCTCCCAGAACCCTTCGGTTCAAGTACCATCGACGCTGGAGGGCTTAACGGTCGTGTTCGAGATGGGTACGCGTGGATCCCCTCCGCCATCATCACCAAACGTATCAAGGTTTATTCCTTGAAAACTAGATACGAAACTTGCGTAAAGTGTGTTAGAACTTAGTCTTTCCGGGCCCCAATCAAGTATTCGGCATATGCTACAGAGCATTACTTCACTTGGTTGGGAATAGGTTAAGCCCTCGACCGATTAGTATTCGTCAGCTGCATGCATTGCTGCACTTCCACCTCGAACCTATCAACCTCGTCGTCTACAAGGGGTCTTACATACTGGGAAATCTCATCTTGAGGGGGGCTTCACGCTTAGATGCTTTCAGCGCTTATCCCCTCCATACATAGCTACCCAGCGATGCCTCTGGCGAGACAACTGGTACACCAGCGGTACGTCCATCC
>NZ_JBHTHA010000015.1:0-103407 GCF_042676385.1 Paenibacillus sp. GCM10027628 | reverse complement strand
ACTACTGCCTTCGCCATTCGGGACTTGAACCCTATAGATAGCGCCCATGCTGGGCGCACACAAAAAACATTGCCCATTTCGTTCGGGCAATGTTTTCATTTGTTCCTCCATTCTAGAGTTTTTCCGAGTTTTCTCGGCATCAACGGAGTAACGGCTGACTAATAAGGTCAATTTTTAATCTGGAGCAGCTACGGGTATCCAACCTGTTAGCAATGCTCCACCCTCCGGATGGTTGCCTGCGGAGAGTTCGCCTCCGTGTCGTCGTACAATTCTTTGTGAAATGGTTAACCCTAGTCCGCTGCCTCCAGTTGAACGGTTTCTGGATTCTTCGCCGCGATAGAGAGGTTCAAAAACTCGTTGCAGTTCTTCCGAGGAGAAGCCCGGCCCTGTATCACGCATCGTAAACTTTACTCTATTATCCTCTTTATAACATTGAACAGCTATTTCACCATTGGTGGGTGTGTGTCTAACTGCATTGTCCAAGAGGTTGTTGATAGAACGCTCCAATAAGTGCATGTCACCGCTAATGAAGCAACCGTCTGCAGCATGGTTCGAGATCGAAATGTGCTTTTGCCGGGCTAGCGGAATTAGACTGTCAATCGACTTCTGAAGTAAGAGTTTAAAATCAACCGTCTGGTTGTGTAGGTTCATCTCCACATACTCCATCTTTGTAAATGTGAAAAGGTCCTCTACCAGCCGGTCCAATTGCGCCGATTTTTCCTTACAAATCGCCAGATATTTTGTTATTTTCTCCGGAGATTGTGCAATGCCTTGTTCCAGACCATCCAAATAACCTCGTAAGGCAAACAATGGGGTCCGTAAATCATGCGCGACAGCGGCGATGACAAATCGACGTTCTTCTTCCAATTCCGCTTGTTTTTGAAAAGATTGTTGAAGCCCCTTCACCATCACTTCAAATCCGTCGCGTACTTCTGAGATTTCGGTGATCCTGGACAAAGGCAGCTTTACATCCCAATCTCCTGCGGCGATTTGCCTAGCTGCCAAGCTCATCTTTTCGAGGGGCTTAAGAAGGAACCTTCGCATTTCAATACCGATAATAAAGATAGCTAGCAATAACCCGGCAAACATCGAAATCATCTGAACCGTATTCGACTTCGGGAGATAAATGATGACTTTTCCGATTAAATGACCGTTCTCAATGATGGCGAACCTTTCGGTTGACGACAAAGAGCCATGGCGTTCCGGATTAGACCGGAAAATATCCTGATCGGACGCAGATAGAATAGCCGCCTCCATCTTCGCTTGCTGCAACTCTTTATACAATTGGTTTTGCCAATTCGGATCCCTCCATTGGTCCGGGTTCGTTTCGATCAGTTGGATGATATCGGTCAAATTTCTTTGCTGAATCTCATCTTGTAACCCATTACTGGGGTAGCTGAGCGTTTTCGTCTCCAAGAAGTGAGCTGTAAGTAAAAAGATCCATGGTACCAACATTATGAAAATAAAGATCAGCATAGTAAATGTTCGAATGCGCAGCGTTCTCATTTTATCCTCCCTCGAAGCGATACCCTACTCCCCAAACGTTGACCAGGAATTGTGGGCGGTTCGGATCGGATTCGATTTTTTCGCGAAGTCGACCGAGATGCACCCTAATCGTATGCTTATCGCCCACCCCATCCCAAAATTTTGCAAGGATCTGTTCATATGAAAAAACATGTCTGGGGTGTTCGGCAAATAATCGCAGCAACTCATATTCCCTCGGCGTGAGCACTACCTTCTTCCCCTCCACGATCACTTCTCTTGTGGACAGATTTAGCTTGAGGCGGCCAAAATCCAAGATCCTTTCATTCATTTGCTGCTGAGAAGCAGAACGCCGCAATACAGCTTTGACCCTGGCTATGATCTCACCAGGCGAAGCGCTTTTGACGATATAATCATCGCCGCCGAGCGTCAGCCCTCGAATCTTATCCACATCATCACTGCGTGCGCTTAAGAAAAGGATTGGAACGTTGCTCACCGCCCGGATCCGGCGACATAACTCAAATCCGTTTTGTCCCGGCATCATGATGTCAAGAACAATACAATGAATGGAACTCTGCTCAAACAAGGCCCAAGCCTCAGCGGTGTCGCAAGCGGTTATAACGTGAAAATTTTCGTACTCTAAAAAGTCTCTCAATAATTCAACGATACTTTGGTCATCGTCTACAACCAGTATCGTACTTACTTCGCTCATGAACGATCCCACCTTTGCGTCCTAGTTTATCATTTTTTCTACAAGAGCGAACGTAATCTCATATTTTGTGATGGAATGTTTATATTTTTGTTACCTTTTTACATCTTCGTTTGAGAGATTCATTTGTTATGATTCTTCTTGCGTACACGGACGGCAAATATCGCGGGTAGTGACTTGTCCCACGCAGTAACTGATGAAGTCTTTAAATACGAGGAGGTGTATAGATGTTAACAGTTCAAATTGTGCTTTTTGACGGCTTCGACCTTCTGGATGCCATTGCACCTTACGAGGTTTTTTGCGCCGCTGCCATGTATGCTGAAAACGCGCTAAACGTAGAATTCGTCACCGCCGAAGGGCCGAGGTCCGTGGCTAGCGGCATCAACGGATTAAAAATTGAAGCGAGCGGCAGACTGAACCCGGAACGTGCGGATATCATTCTCGTGCCTGGCGCGTCAGGGGACGTCGAAGGAGATGGCCCCGATTCGATCCCGGCTATTCTAACGCGAGCAATGAATACAGAATTGACCGGAATGATCGGGCAGGCAATCGGGCAAAAGGACATCGTCGTCGCCACGGTTTGTGGCGGTTCCCTGTTGCTGGCCATGGGAGGGCTCATGGAAGGCAGACCGGCAGTAACGCACCGTATGGGCATGGATTTACTAGGAGCAACCGGTGCCATTCCCGTCCCCGCACGCGTAGTGGACGACGGCAACCTGGTAACCGGCGGCGGCGTCACTTCGGGACTCGATGTAGCGCTGTATCTGGTGGAACGCGAGCTTGGATCGCGTATCGCACACGCGGTAGAGCAGTTGTTCGAATATGAACGGAGGGGAACGGTTTGGCGGGAAAAAGGAATTGCGCCTAGCTCTCATCAGGCAGTGACGGGTGAAGAGACGAACATCGCAAAGAATCAAGCGGTAATGACTCACGACACCCCACATGACAATATCGCGCAGGCGTCTATCTTCGACGGTGATTGGGACACGACAATCGCTGCCCCAGTCGGGAAACTGCAGGTCAAGCTCACCATCTCCACAAGTAATGGGATGATCCAAGGCAAGGCAACACAAGGGGGAGAGACGGTCGAATTTATAAACCCCGTACTTAAGGACAATAAGCTGATCTGGTCGCTACATATCACGAAACCCATGCGCTTAAATCTGAAATTCGAAGTTGCCGCGGGCGGAGATGACATGACCGGGGTCGCCAGGGCCGGCATACTGCCGGCATCCAAATTAACAGGCAAGCGGGTTTCCTTGCCTTGAAATGTGTAGTGATAATAAAAGTGAAGCCGTGGGGGTTTAGGATTGCATGAAGAAGCGGAAAACATTATATGGGCTTTTAGCCTTCGTCAGTATTCTATTTATCCTTTACGCCTTGGTGACTAATTATATGATCGATCCCAGAGCAGAGGTATTTTTAAGCTATAAAACCGGGCTGAAGCGCGAGTTAAATCTTCCGGTCTGGTTAAGCGTTATGCACGTTCATGTTGCGTTTGCCTGCATCGCCATGGCGGCGGGGCTGCTCAACTTTTCCAAACGAATCTTTGAAAAAAGCCGCAAGTTTCATCGCATTAACGGCTATGTTTATTTAGTGTCCGTACTTCTTGTCGTGATTACTTCCGGGTACATGGCGCCTTACGCCACCGGAGGAAAAATAAGCAGCATGGGGTTCAATGTGCTTAATATTATATGGCTGCTTATCACCATTATGGCGCTCGTCCAAATCAAAAAGAAACGGATGATCCGGCACCGGAACTGGATGATCCGAAGTTACGCCTTTTGTTTTACGAACATGTCGATTCATCTCATCACCTCCCTTTTTCATCAGGGATTCGGTCTCGGTTACTCTACTGGCTATACAATTGGCGTTTACGGTTCCATCGTGCTGCTGTTGGTCATTCCTAACGTCATCATTAGAATGATCGGTCAATCAGAGAGGTAACGGTTACCCCTAGCTATATGAAGCTATGTGAAGAAAAAAAAATCCCTTAAGGCTAACGAATTTTATTGCGTTTATGCCTTGAGCTATACGAAAGGAATTGGTATAAAGATGAAAAAAATTTTGGGACTACTCATGGCGCTGGCACTAGTTTTAAGTCTAGTCGGCCCTGCTGCAAGTGCGGAAACAAAAGAGAAAAATGATGCATCCAAGAACAAAAGCAGACATGTTCAAATCGTATTATTCGATGGTTTCGATCTGATGGACGCATTAGCGCCATATGAAGTATTCGCTGCCGCGGGAATGTACTCAAAAGGAGCAGTTACTGTGGAATTGGTATCCGCAGAAGGTAAGCGTTCTGTCCCGAGCGGTCTGAATGGGCCCGCCCTCGAAGCGCAAGCCGCATTAGACCCGAATCGTCCGGGAATTATTTTGGTGCCTGGAGCTTCTGGCAAGCCGGGGGGAAATTCGGAAGATGCCATTCCGAACATATTAAGACAGGCTATGAAGACAGGCTTACCGGGTATGTTGAAACAAGCTTTTAATAATAAGGAAGTCACTGTGGCTACCGTATGTGGAGGTACATTGCTGCCTGCCATGCAAGGTTTGTTGAAAGATAGACATGCGGTCACCAATCACATAGGCATGGATGCGTTAGGAGCTCTCGGTGCAATTCCAGTTGAAGCAAGAGTCGTTGAAGATAGTCCTCGCTTCGTGAGTGGGGGAGGCGTGACTTCGGGTCTTGACGTGGCCTTGTATTTGGTCGATCGTGAGTTAGGGCCCCAAATCGCAAATGCCGTAGAAAAGTTATTCGAATACGAGAAAAGAGGCACAGTGTGGAAAGCGGAAGGCATTGCGCCGATCGATTTTAATACGAGACCAAAAGCGTCAGAAGAAAAACAACCAACTTCTAATTCTGCGAGTACTCCCGAAAAGTGAGGAACCTTTTCGATAAACGCAACTAAAGAATCAATTTCATAATTCATAAGCCTTGCAAGATAAGTGTTTTCCGTCACTGGAAAAATAACTTACCTCTCCGACAGAGGGCGTTTTGAAATTGGATATAATACCCAACATTTCTAGAGTTCCCCCTTACGCGTCGTGGAAAGAACCAAGGTCTCTAATAGAGAACATTTTGACGCACTTGGTGGGTAAATGATCACCAATCAGGCTTCGAACGAATAAAAGTCCATAATTAGCGAAGATTGTTCGTTGTTTATGGACTTTTGTTCGTTCGAGCCCCGAAATGGCCATTTCTCCGAAATTTAGCGTCAAACTTGTTCACTATCAACGACCTTTGTTCTTTGTCCAGCTGGTAACCGAAGGTTACCCCACGCATAGCTGATCTGCAGCAGGAGAACCTAACAACAGGGCCAGTTTAACAAATCTAATGTATAATTGACGATTGCTGGATTCAGCCAACCGAGAATGATTATTTCCTTAATTTGAGTTGCCTTCATCAACTTTAATCATCAAACTAACGGCCTTGCCGATTGCTTCCCTTGTCTCGTTTGGCGTTTTCAAAGCATTTGGGTCGTACGACGGACCAAAAGGGTTTGTTTCTGTCCATGATGTAGCTAAGGCCATGATAGCAGTCAAAAGAAAACCAGGGGTGAATGTCGTTCCTACCAACCCGGCGTTTTGCGCATTCATTACCTCTTTTATTTTCTTTTGTTGGACAGAGGCACGCTCGGTTAAGTTAACGACCTTTTGTTCCAACCCGTACCAAGTCATTAATCTAAATATATCGGGATGTGCCATAGCAAAATCAAATACCCTCGCCGCATAACCGGGAAGATCATCAGGTGTGAAGGTTATTTCTTCATAGACACGTGTCAGGTTATTCTGAAGAACAGTTGTAAAAAGGGTCTCTTTATTTTCAAAGTAAATATAGATCATGTTCTTGTTGCATCCGGCGTTCTTTGCAATGCGATCCACACGTGCGCCAGCGATGCCATAGGAGGAGAACTCCTCCATTGCTGCTTCTAAAATCCGCTCTTTTGTTGCTTCAGCGTTTCTCAAAGGATGTACCTCCTTGTTCATGCATTTTGTATTTAACAATATATCACACGAATCGTTCGATAGACAAACCGGTTAGTTAGATCTATTCGCGACTGATTTCAGCGTCGGCGCACTCCGCGATAATCCTTGAGTTGCTGGAAAACATAACTTTAACGCACTTGTTGAATTTAAATAAAGAATGCTGCCGTTACTTACGCGGCAGCATTTGCATGATTAGTAAACTATCGTTTCTCGAGGGAACGTAATGAACTTATGAGGTTGTAACAATCTAAACCTAAGCATCCATGTAACCTGTTCGGTTAGCAGTCAGACACATCTAAATATTGTTTCTTTATGAGTGATTTCGTTGTTAAATCATATATGATAATTCCTTCGTTTGTGTCGTTAAGCTGATCAACTAAATGTCCTTGATTATTCCATACTGCTGATTGCCCCACACTTTCAAAATTGTCACAAAACCCAATACAATTCGCCATCAAAACGGTCATTGAATAGGTATTTGCAATATGCGGGTAATGGCTCATTGCTTTGCTAACTCCATTTCGAGACTTAGCTACGCTTGCAAGATAAACGTTTGCCCCCAGCTTATTTGCTTGTTCTGCATGTTCGATCTGCAGAGACTCATAGCAAATAGCAGGAGCAACCCTGGTACCATCTAGAGTCAAAACTAGTTGTTCACGGCCACCAACGAAGTATGGGAATTCATCGGCATGTAATTTTTGCTTCGAATATGTTTGTCTGGGTTGGTTAGGTTGAAAGATTATCATGCTGATGAGAATTCCTGAGACGGACTTCGTCGGTACGCCGATCCCGATTGTAATATGATTTTTATCGCTAATGTGCTGAAAATCATCAAATCTTTGATCGTATTGGTCTGTCGCTAAATCCAATGCAAGTTCGGGTTCATAGCCCGTCACAGAAAGTTCCGGGAAAAAGATTGCACTTGCTTGGCCAGATGCTGCAAGAGAGATAAGTGCTTTGTGTTTTTCAATATTTTTCAAGATGTTACCCTTCTCGGGCATCATTTGAGCAACCGCTATTTTCAGTCGAAACTACCTCCGTTCTTCGTTTCTACTTCCCCGATGCAATTGCAGCAATAATCCGAATAACTTCGTATATTAGACCTCAACAAATATGTTATAATCAGCCATTCAAATTTTGATTTTCCAAGATTTCTTTGTCTTCAGCATTATCGCGAGTAACTTTTTGTACCCCAATAGAGCTGTAGGAGATCAAAAGCATAACGGCAATGTAGTAACCTTTGACGTTTAATTCGAATGGAGCGTTAAATAGTCCAATGAAAAACATGCCGAATCCGATTATTAAACCGACTATCGCCATTCCTGTGAAGGCGGGAGTGTTACGCATACGATGTTTAGGATTTTCGTTTTTTAGTTCTCTGTCCTCCGCGTTGTCCCGTACCACCTTTTGGGTAACTATACTTGTAATGGTGATTAAGAACATACATAACAAATAGTAACCTTTGACGTTTAATTGCCAATCAGCATTGTAGATACCGAGGCAATATAAGAACAATCCTGCGGCAAGTGCGAAATAAGAAGCGGCTGTAAAAGCAACTGTGTTGCGTCTTTGATACTTTGGGTACATTTGGGGGTCCTCCTCTTAAGGTTACGAACAACCTAAAATGGTATGCAAATCTTTAGTTTATAATCAAAATTGGTTCTCTTTTACAAATATTAACTTACAGGGCAGCATGTGAAAAGGCTTATTTTCATCTAGTACCTTAGTTTAAACGTCCAGGTTTTCTTAAAATGCAGAGAAGGCTGCCTGATATGCCGGCAGCCTTCTGGTTTATCCATATTAATTCTCATACGTGCTTAGTCGATTATTCGAATAAGATCGCGGTATTCCGAGATTCCAGCATCTCTACCGCGCATCGCTCCAACAGCGATGACATTTTCCTGTAAAACGATCCTCCCAGACTTAGCCTTTCCACTCCCAGGTCCTTCAACTTAACGACACTGGTAAGACCAGGCATTGACATTACATTAAGAGGTGCGGGTGTGGAGGATGCGATGGATTTGATTTCTTCCTCATCCTTTAGCCCCGGGACGAAGATCCCGCTTGCGCCGCTCTCCAAAAAAGCTTTTGCCCGAGTCAGTGTTTCGCTCAGAGGATCTTCTTGATTCAGAATATAGGTGTCGGTTCTGGCGTTGATATAAAAATGGTCGAAACCATGATTCTCTAGGGTGGCCCTTATTTTGGACAGGAGATCGCATCGATCCGTGACCTGCTTCAGCTCCGTTGCCCGATTCTAAATAGCAGCAACAGTTCATCCGACTCGTGCAGCTTTTGAAACAGTTTAATATTGTTCATATTCTTTTCCTTCGTCAGATTATAACTTCCAGGAATCCGAAGCCGGTCCATATAGATCGCGCATGGATACTGGCAGGCCCAGCTGCTTCATATAGGTGAACATTTGGCCACGGTGGTGATAAAGATGCGTGGTGATCTCCATCAGCCATTTGATCTGGACAGCCGGTTGATGTGTGGCAAAAAAGGGGGCGGTCGATTTGTAAAGGAGCTCCGTTTCATCCAAGGAATTCATGTAGTCTTTTAACGCAGCGACTCCGCGATGCATGACATCCGATAAGGCAGCTGCATCTTTTAGATGCCTGATGGACACGACAAGACCTCTTACCTGCTCCATGGATTGTTCCTGAAGGATGGCTAGTTCTTGTGCAGGCACATGAACGAGATGACGGGCAAGCTCAATTAAACTCCGCATATTTTCGCGGGGGCGATACTCCCAATGCTCCTCTTTGATCATGGAAAGCAATGAACAGGTCGTGGTGAGCGCAAGCTCCATTTCTTCAAAAAGAAGGTTCATGATACGGGAAATTTCCAGATTCATCTTCTCTCATCCTTTCTATATGTGCAAAAGTTGCTTCGCTAATGACTATAGCACGTAAATAAGTCAAATCTTGGCTTATTTGGCGTGGTAAAATGAAAGAAAATGTGCGGCGAGGGATGAGTTTATTTTGATAAAATCACAGCGTCTCATTCGACTAATGATGGTGATCAACGCAAAAAAGTCGTTTACAGTCAAGGAGCTTGCCGACGAGTTTGGCTTGTCTCCGCGTACGATTACCCGAGATTTGCAGGAACTTAGCGAAGTGGGCTTTCCTATCTATACGGTGCAGGGCCGCGGCGGCGGTTATCGGCTGCTGCAGGAAAGGATGCTGCCGCCGATTGCCTTCTCGGAGAACGAAGCGGTCGCCGTGTTTTTTGCCTGCCAATCGCTGCAATATTTTGGCTCGGTCCCCTTTGATGAAAGTGCGGCTTCTGCGATTCACAAGTTTTATCATTACTTGCCTGCCGATGCGAAGGAACAAATCGACCGACTCAGGAATCGGGTCGTGATCTGGAGTCCTCGTCGGACGATGTCCGCGGACTGTCTCCAGACCTTGCTTCAAGCAATCATGAACGACAGCGTCGTGACCATTACATATAAATCCGGTGATGGAGTAACGCAAAGAGATATTCAACCGGTCGGTCTCTATGCGAGCGAAGGATACTGGTATTGTCCGGCCTATTGCTTCTTGCGTCGAACGTATCGTCTTTTCCGAGCGGACCGCATCGGCTTCGCCAGTTTGAATGATACGCTTCCTTACCGGCAGGATCTGAGCGGCAGATCGGTATTTGATTGGATCACACCGGATTTAACTCGATTTGATCATCAGCGCGACTTGATCGTAGAGTTAAGTGAGGAAGCCGTGCGTTCGCTTGAAACCAATGTTTGGTTCGGTTCTCATATTGAAGTTCACGAAGATGGAAGAGGAACCCTGCGATTTCGGATTCCTGTTCAGAAAATAGCATTTTTTGTGGATTTGGTATGGCAGCTGGGAGGAGAAGCAAGGATTGTGGAACCTGTAGAAGCTATAGATTATATAAAACAAAAAATAGATACTATCAGACAGCGCTATCTTTGAACTTTCAAAAGTTCCTAGTCTTTTACTGCCGAAATTAATAAGAACATCGGGCGCCGAATTTCTTCTTGCCAGGCAAAATTCTTATCCAGCATATCTTGGGTTGGTTGAAGTTCGGAAAGCTTCATAATTTTGAACCCGGATTCAATTAATGAGTTAATATGGGTGGTAACGGTGCGATGGTATTTGATGACATCATTGTCCAAAAATCTGGACTGCCGCGGACCTTCATTGTGGTAGTTGTCGACAGGCCAATGCAGCTTCTCGCCTTGCTGGCCGTAGTACCAATCTTGTGCGGCGAGCGCGGTGAAGATAGGATGCTCAACCGATAGCACGAAGGTACCACCTGGTGCAAGGCAATGATAAACTTTACGGCAAATGATGTCGAAGTTCTCTACATAGTGGAGCGCAAGAGAACTTATCACTGCGTCGAACTCTCCTTCAGCAAAGTCGATGTCTTCGATTGCAAGACGCCGGTATTCAATTTGTGGATCGTCAGTCATAGCTTTAGCTCGTTCTAACATATTCTCCGAAAGATCTACGCCTACCACCGATCGCGCCTGACGTTCGCGCGCAAAACGGCAATGCCAGCCAAAACCGCAGCCAAGATCAAGCACCTTTTTATCGCGCAGATCCGGAAGCAATGTACGAAAGGCGGTCCATTCACCGGCAGCATCCAATCCGCCCAGCGAGCGCGGCATCTGACTATATTTCTCGAAGAACCCGGAATCATCGTATTTGTTCTGTTTCACAATAACCGAAACCTCCAAATGATTTAATAACCTACTTATATTTTAACTTCAAACCATGGAGGGTATCTAACGATATTTTTATTTTAATAAAACAATACTACCCGCCTCCTCATAATCAGAATTTCCTTTTCAATCTTGCGTTCCGCCCGACCTCCATTCGATGGACGATTTGACCATATTTCGTATCCAAAGAGGGGTCTGTAGCTCTCGAAGTTTATCTGTCGCGGTTAGCTGCCTGTACTTGTTTAATACTTGAATCGAAGCCTTCTTCAGTCATTTAATACACTTTCTACACCTGGGGCAGAAAGGGAAATCGTCGGCACGCGTTGAAAAAAGATTTAGAAAAATTTTTTCGACCTGTCGATTTCGGTGTCACCCGTTCGTTGCGAATATAGAGCTAAATTATAAGGAGGAGATTCACGATGAGATTTATGATGATTGTCAAAGCAACAAAAGATTCTGAAGCCGGCGTAATGCCAAGTCAAGAGCTTTTTGACGCCATGGCGAGGTACAACGAGGAGCTGGCGAGGGCCGGCGTGTTGGTCGCAGCGGAAGGACTCCATCCGAGTTCGAGTGCGATTCGCATCTCTTATCCCGAACCCGGTGGAAAGCCGAAAGTGGTTGACGGTCCTTTTACAGAAGCAAAGGAGCTGATCGCGGGATTCACGTTAATAGATGTGAAGTCGAGGGAAGAGGCAATCGAGTGGGCGATGCGAATGCCGGATCCACACGGCTTCGGGGAAGGGGAAATTGAGTTGCGCCAAGTGTTCGAAGCGCCGGAACTGACGCAGGACCCAGAGGCGTTAGCCAAAGAGCTTGAAATGCGGGCACAGGTCACGAGGAAGCCGAGGTCGTGAAGGAATCCGCAGTCCAACGCACCATCGATGGAATCTGGAGAATCGAGTCGGCCAGAATCATTGCCGGTCTGGCTCGTATGGTACGCGATGTCGGGCTTGCCGAGGATCTGGCTCAAGATGCGCTTATCATCGCGCTCGAGCGGTGGCCGAAGATCGGCATACCCGAAAACCCCGGAGCGTGGCTGATGACAACCGCGAAGCGACGGGCTATCGATCACCTGCGCAGGAACAAGTTACGCGACCGCAAATACGAGGAGCTAGGCTGGGAAATCGACCGGCAGCACGAGCCGGATTGGGATGAAGCGCTTGACGATCCCGTTGGCGATGATCTCCTTCGCCTCATCTTCACGACGTGCCATCCTGTCCTTTCCGCAGAGGCGCGGGTGGCGCTCACGCTTCGGCTGCTCGGGGGATTGACGACTGAAGAAATCGCAAGCGCGTTCCTTGTTCCGGAACCGACCGTCGCCCAGCGGATCGTTCGAGCGAAGCGCACACTCGCAGCAGCACGCGTTCCTTTTGAAGTGCCGCCGAAAGCCGAGCTGACGGCGCGGCTGTCGTCTGTGCTCGAGGTCATCTACCTCATGTTCAATGAAGGGTACGCCGCATCTTCCGGCGGAAGCTGGATCCGGCCCATGCTCTGCGATGAGGCGCTGCGGCTTGGAAGGATACTCGCTGAGATAGCGCCAGCAGAGCCGGAAGTCCATGGACTCGTGGCACTGATGGAAATTCAATCGTCCAGATTCCGGGCGCGGGTCAGCCCAAGTGGGGAACCAATTCTGCTCATGGACCAGAGCCGGGCGCTATGGGATCACCTTCTCATCCGTCGAGGGCTAACCGCGATCGAACGAGCCGAGCGTCTCGGCAAAGCGTTCGGTCCTTATTTGATCCAAGCCTCGATCGCGGCGTGTCACGCCAGTGCTCGAACGGCTTCAGAGACGGACTGGATTCGGATTTCTGCTCTTTACGACGCTCTCTCCCAAGTCGCGCCATCCCCCGTCGTCGAACTGAATCGCGCTGTCGCGCTCTCGATGGCGTTCGGCCCGGAAGTGGGCCTAGAAGTCGTCGATGCGTTAATGCAAGAACCTTCCTTGAAAAATTATCATCTTTTACCTAGCGTACGAGGGGACTTTCTCCTGAAGCTGGGCCGCAAGCAAGAAGCCTGTTCAGAATTCAAACGAGCTGCAGCTTTGGCGCGCAATGAGAAGGAGCGCGAGCTGCTCTTGAAACGTGCGTCAGAGAGCACCGCATAATCAGATAAGCATATGATAGGAGAAATTCAAATGAGCCAAGAAGTTACCGAGTTTATCGAGAAAGTCAAAGAGCCGTGGCAAGCCAGTCTGTGCCATGATTTACGCCAAATTGTACATAACGCCATTCCCGACGTTCAGGAGCGCATGCAATACAACAAGCCTCATTTCCTGAAAAACAAAAAATATGCAGCAGTGATCTCGACTTCGAAGGATGCTATCAGCTTCACGATCTTCAATGCGGCTGGGCTGGAGCTGCCCGAAGGATTGTTCGACGGCCCTCCGGAACGGAAGACGATCAAGTTCCGCAATGGCCAGCAAATTGAGGGCGAAATGCTAACCGCTCTGGTAAAACAAGCCTCCAGTACGCTATAAACGAACGCCGCCCATCATTGGGCGGTTTCTTATTTTTGAACCGTTCTAGCCTGTCGATTTTCACGGATTCCATTCGTCGTTTATATAGAGGCAATACGAAAGCCTCAATGATAGGAGGTAAACACGATGCGATTCATGTTGATCATCAAAGCGACGAATGCTTCCGAATCCGGACAGCCGTCAGGACGGGAAGTGCTTGAAGCGATGCGGAAGTACCACGAACAATTGGCTAGAGCCGGTGTGCTGCTCGCCTCCGAAGATCTTCTTCCGAGCTCAAGCGCTACCCGTCTCTCTTATCCTGTTCCAGGAGATGAAGCGGTCATGAAGGAAGGTCCCTTTATCGAGACAAGAGAACTCGTCGCCGGCTTCACGCTTATCGAGGTAAGATCGAGAGAAGAAGCAATCGAGTGGGCATTCCGGATGCCGGATCCCCACGGATTCGGAGAAGGAGAGATCGAGCTTCGTCAGTTGGATGAGATGCCCGAAAAATATCTATAATTTTTTCCCACGGATGTGTCGATTCTCCCGTCGGCGGTTCGTCGCTTTAATAGAGACTTGGATAAATATATTGCAAAGGAGAATTTTCATGTACACGGTAACATCGAAAGACGGCACCAAGATTGCCTATGACAAATCCGGTCAAGGCCCGGCACTTATCTTAGTTGGGGGAGCGTTCAGCTACCGCAAATTCCCAGGACTGGTGAAGTTGGCATCCATGTTATCAGAGCGCTTCACGGTCTACAATTATGACCGCCGCGGTCGCGGGGACAGCGGAGACAAGCAGCCCTATGCCATCGAGCGAGAGATCGAAGATCTTCAGGCTTTGATCGATGAGGTCGGCGGTTCGGCTTATGTATGGGGGCTGTCGTCCGGCGCGGTTCTTGCCTTGCAGGCAGCGGCGAGAGGGGCCAACATCGCGAAATTGGCGCTACATGAGCCTCCGTTTATCGTGGATATGGCGGACCGCCAGCCGCCTAAAGATTTTATCAGTCAAGTTACGGAACTGATTGCAGACAATCGCCGTGCCGAAGCCATCAAATATTTCATGACCGAAGGGATGGGCGTACCTGCCTTCGTTATCGGGATCATGCGCTTGTTGCCAGGCGTATGGTCTAACCTGATGGCGGTAGCGCACACGCTCCCCTATGATGCGGCATTGCTCGATGGATATACGGCAGGAAAGCCGCTGCCAACCGAGGCATGGAGCACGGTTCAAATGCCTACACTTGTGCTCGAGGGTACGGAGAGCCCGGTTTCGATGCGTCGCGCCGCTCAGGCGCTGGCCAAGGCGCTCCCCCGTTCGCAACTGAAAAGCAAGAAGGGACTCGGCCACACGAAGAAGCTTGATGCGAAGATCATTTCATCGGAGCTTGTGACATTCTTTACGGGAAAATAACTATGGGAAGAAGATCACTATGCAAAATGCAATTGTCCAAAAGAACAATCTAAATTTGAATAAACTGCTACTCATCGGTGGGGCGGTTTCCGCACCGTTGTTTTTCGCAGTAGCCATCGTCCAGGCGTTCACTCGTACGGGATTCGATATCAGGCGTCACGCCATCAGCACCTTAACACTGGGCGATTTGGGTTGGATTCAAAGTGCCGATTTTATCGTCACCGGATGTCTCGCCGTATTGGCGTCCATAGGAATTCGCGGTGTGCTTCGAGGCGGCAAGGACGGCGTGTGGGGGCCATTGCTCATCGGGGTTTACGGGATCGGAATGATCGCGGCCGGGCTGTTCCGTCCGGATCCCGGGCTCAGCTTCCCCCCCGGCGCCCCTGAGGCCATGCCGACATCGATGAGCAGCTCTGCGGCCATCCATTCTTTGGCTTTCTTTACGGCTTTCATCTGCCTGATTGCGGCATGCTTTGTTTTTGCCCGCCGGTTTGCCACGCAAAGCAATCACAGCTGGAAGACCTATTGCATAGCGACGGGCTTTATTTCTCCTTTGCTTATCGCAGTGGGCGTGGTCATGAGCAGTTGGATCGGCGTTATTATGGGGTGCTCCGGATTGGCGGCGTTCGGATGGGTTTCGGCTCTTTCCGTACGATTGCGCGCTGAAGTTTCTAAAGCAAAGGTTCCTATTAGGGTGGCTACAAGGCACATTCGTCACTGACGAGTGTGTTTTTTTAACGTCAAAAAAAATCAGGAGACTGGCTTTTTACTTAAATGTGTTTAGCGTACGTTTTTCGCGAATCTTGGCAGTGAGAAGTAATGCTCGCCGGAGATATTAGCGGTAACCAAAAGCAATCGCCGGTCCGGATCAGTCCATTCTTGTTACGGATTAACAGGGGTAATGCCCACCGATTATCAACCTTAAATATGTCAACTTGTGTCATACTATTAAGATGAGGCTGCCGGTTATCCCGGCAGCCTCAACTTAGCTCTTATCTCTATTAAACGCATAGGGCGGTTGCTCCATCCAACCGTTCTCAATCATAATTTTTGCTGCATCTTCAACAAATGATGAGATGTTCATTAATGACTTCGCATAGAGGAGTCCTATATCATGTCTTCCGTTTACAGCCGCAGAATTTCCAAACGATCTAATTTTCATTGAAAACATGTCCGTCTTATGAAACAACATTAATTTATCCGAAAATGGAGAAAATGTTGATGTTGTAACCAAATGGTCAAGAAACGATGGGGAAGGCAAATTTTCATTATGTAGTTTTTCCATATAGAGTTCAACGTGTTTATGTGTCATATCCTTGCCTTTTATAAACAGTTTTCGAATCTTTTCGGATTTTACTACTTGGCAAAATGCCATGATTAATGCCTTGCTTGTTACATTGTTTTCAATATTATCATAGAAATGGGCAATTTCTAATGCATGTAAAGGTCGTACATGTCCAAAAAAACCATTTAAAAAGTCTTGATGAATAAACTCCACTTTATCTGGAACTGGAATAATAGGAGGTTTAATAATGAATCCTTTATTCATTAATATATCTTTGATTTGTTCAATCAAAGCCATGGTGGAATCCATACAATAAATAAAAAATTCTTTTACATCCTTCCTATACACAAGCGGTACGGCTACATTATAGATGCTCATTCCTGCTTTTGCTGCATATTTCAAGTAATGAACATAGTATTCATCTTCAAACAAACGAGGAGCACCAAGGTTTACGTCTTCTTCTGTAAAACCTTTAGGAATCGGGAAATGTTCTTTCCTGAAAATATCTTCAATTGTTTTCATGAACTCTAAGCTTAATTTTAATGCATTCTGTAATAAAGTTTTAATATCTTCATCCTCAACGTGTTGAAGGAAATATTGTAATATACATTTTGACATGCTGTTTCCTACAAATGTTGCCCAAAGTTTACCCATTTCTGCAGATGTTAGTTTTTCACTGGTATTCAATTTAGTTGAACCGATTTTTATGGGTTTAATCGTCGTTTCCATGATACCTCCCTAACAAAATTTTTGCTTAGTATTTTCATCCATTCGAAATCATATTCTGATGCTCCTTGTTTTTGTTGAGTTATAAATCCTAGTTCCTCGGTAACGCAATGAGAGTCATGTTTATGTTAAGATGGTCTTATCTAAAAAAGACAGCGCGACTTGGGAATGGTGAAAATATGAGAAGAGACGAATTGAGTAAAATAATTGAACGGCGTGAAGAAGGACGAGCCAAGCAAGATCAAGCGATCTTAAGTGAGGTTCGGAAACAATTGTTAGAACTACTCTCTGGTTACCCGAATGATGCTGAGATCAACTATCAAACCGGTGTAGCGCATGACAATTCCGGCCTTGGACGAGAGGCTATTCCATTTTATGAGCGAGCCCTTGAGTTGGGCCTATCTGGTCCTGATTTAGAAAGATGCCTAATGGGTCTAGGGAGTACTTACCGCTACTTGGGCAACTACAATAAAGCAGTTGAGACGTTACGCAGAGGTATGCGAGAATTTCCAGAGAACCGAGCGATTCAAGTGTTTCTAACCATGGCTCTCTACAATAGCCAAAACTACAAGGAAAGCATTGAACTTCTGATCACCAATTTAATGGAGACTACCTCAGACGAAAAACTTCTTTATTTTAAACGCGGAATAATGGCATATAATGAAGATCTTGATGAAACGGCTGAATAAATCTATTTTTTTCCGTTAGTTGAGTGGTATTACCTCAAAACTTGCCTTGTTAGTTTCAAGTTCTAAGTCTTTTACATTGTCCCCGTTTCCAACTGTGAATTTTGCAACTGCCGAAACTTCATAAAAACCTGGCTTTTCAAGTTTATACGTGTAATGCTCAGTAATCATCCCTTTTCCTTGAAAAGTACGATATTTTCCTACCATAGCCATTGCAAATGTATTAACCCCCTTGCCATTACTATCTTTAATAGAGAAATAAAAGAGACCTGACGCATGTAAAATCGTAAAATTTGGGAAGAGAGAGATTTGCTGTTTGTTCTTCAGATGGTGAAGACTGACCGCATGCAACTAAGTTAAGTACGGCGAGAATTATAATAATAAATTTGTTCATTTAAGCACCTCCTACGAAACAAACGTAAAAATCTGGGATTTTGTTACAAAGAATTCAAGATCGCGAAAAAAAATATCCCTAATCATCGTTAATAAACGATTCTTAGGGATAACTGTCTGTTAGTTGAGAAAGTCCATTTATATTTAGATATGATATTGACTTTTAAATTTGAAAATCTCATCAACGGCTTGATGATACCCACCTGATTTTTGAAAGGATTCCCTAATACTTGCAACAGCTTTCTTGAAAGATGAGTAACTTAACACATGATCTACGGCTTCCCGTAGTTGATTTGCAGTCAAGCTTTGCATTTGTAATTTAATGCCTGCTCCGATATTGGCGACTTGCCCGGCAATGATCGGCTGATCCGCGCTTTGTGGGATTACAATTAGCGGTACCCCGTAATAGAGACCTTCATTGGTACTGTTCATTCCACCATGTGTAATAAATAATTTAGTGTACTGCAGTACATCCGTTTGTGGAACATAATTTTTTACGATAAAGTTTTTAGGAATTTCCCCTAAATCAGAAATTTGGGTTCTATTCCCAATAGACATGACAATAGTATGACCAGTGTTCCCAAATGCCTCAAAACAAAGCTTATAGAAATCAATTGCTTGGTTAAAGACTGTACCCAGTGAAATGTAAATTGGGTTTTTCCCCTTGATTGCAGTAAAGTCGAAGCTTTTTTGAGTTAATCGTGAAGAGATGGATGGACCTACAAATTTATAAGTTTGGTCAAATGCTTCTCCATAAGGTTGAAACTCCCTAGTTGTATAAACGATTGTAAGTGGTGCTGGATTACAAAACACTTCGTAAGGAGAATGGATCTCCACATCATATTTTTCCTTCACCATTACCGTTAGGTTTTGAAATTTATCCTGTATAGGTTTAACTATTTCTGTAGGGACGTTTATAGAAAATTGCTCCAACATTTTATCGAATGATACTTTTGACTGCGCAAAAGAAGTACAAGAGTTGATTGCAGGAAGCTTAAGAATTTGAGCAAGTAAACGTCCACAACCAAACATGGAATCATGGATGATGTAATCAAACTGCTCTCCTTTGATCTGTTCAAGAACGCTAGGTATGACTATATCTGCCGTAAGTAAAAGACCGTTGATTCTTTCGAGTAAATAATCTCTTCCACCTGAGATAAAGGCTTTTATAAATTTTTGATCGTCAAATGTTCGTACTGTAGCTCCCGTCTTCTCAATACGCTCCCGAAAAGCTTCTATAGAAAAGTACACGACCTCTTCTCCACGCGAAATAAGCTCTTCCACAACTCCAATAGTTGGATTGATATGTCCCTCTGATCCACCACTAATAAATAAAACACGCGCCATTTCTACCACTCCTTAGGTATACTGTTCTCTAAATTGTGTACGTGTAAGGGACACTGTCCCATACCAACGCTCGAATTAAATAATGGAATCAAGTTTATCATAGTACAATACTTGAAAATTTCAAAACTTTAATCGCCATATTTTCCCGCGATTCTGCCTGTTAGCGCAACAAGCCGCCAATTGCCGACGTTCGGAGTTTTTCTGTTAATGGAACATTTACTTTTTTTGTTAAATACTTGACCATTACGTTACGTAACGGTGTATAGTAAATTTACCGGTAACAGCTAGCGCTCAAGAAAGGAGATGATCATGCAACGAGAGTGGAAAGTCGGAGAACTTGCGAAATTGGCGGGACTAACGATTCGCACTTTACGATTTTACGATCAAATCAGTTTGTTTTCGCCATCCGGGCATTCTAATTCCGGATACAGGCTCTATACGGAAACGGACATTTCGCGTCTGCAGCAAATTCTGTCCTTGAAAGAGTTAGGGCTGTCTCTGGAGCAAATTAAAGCCGTTATCGCTGGTGATCAGCTAAGCCTATTAGACACAGTTTCCCTACAAATAGCCCGGCTAAAAGAAAACATTCGTATGCAACAGAAGCTTTTGCACGAACTCGAGAATGTATCAAGCCGGATGCACAGAAACGAACCGTTGACAGTTGAAAATTTCACTAAAATCATGCGGTCAATGAGGATGAATCATGAGAAGTATTTGGAAGAGAAGAAGTCGAGCTGGAATCTCCACCTCGACCAACTCGGCGCATATTTAGACGAACATCCGGGAGAACCCGGCCAAGGAGGATTCGACCATGAATGAACCATCTGCCAACCATTCCACTTTCGTCATCGAAAGGAACTATAAGCATTCGACTGCCAGGGTATTCGCCGCTTGGGCGGGCCAAGCCGCCAAAGCCGTCTGGTTCCCGAAAGCCGACGAGTTCGATTTCCGCGTAGGAGGACGAGAGTACAGCCGTGGAGGCCCGCCGGGAGGCCCAGTCTTCACTATGGACGCATGCTATCAAGAGATCGTTCCGGACAGACGCATTGTCTACTCGTACACGCTGGACATGGACGAAACGCGGTTATCCGTCTCCGTGACGACGGTGGAGTTCAAACCAGAGGACGGCGGCACACGGTTGGTCTACACAGAGCAGGGTGTTTTTCTGGACGGCCATGATAAGCCAGAACTGCGGGAACACGGAACGAAACTATTATTGGACAAGCTCGGCGACGCTCTGGACGGGCAATGAAAGTTGCGGAGAGTTTACAAATCGATTGAGGATTCATTTTGGAGGGGTGGACATGAACCAAAACAACGCATCAAACAAAATGACAACGCAAGTAGGTGAACGCGAGATTGTGATCACCCGCGTATTTGATACTCCACGGGATCTTGTCTTTGATGCTTGGACAAAAGAGGAGCACCTGTCGAAGTGGTGGGGACCTCAAGGTTTCACGACGACTTTTCAGAAGTTTGAGATGAAGCCGGGCGGTACATGGCAGTTTATCATGCATGGTCCTGATGGCGTTGATTATCCCAACACCAACGTCTTTGTCGAGGTTGTTAAACCCGAGCGAATCATCTTTAAACATGATGTGTTTCCTCATTTTCTGGCGACTACGATCTTTGAAGATTTGGATGGTAAGACCAAACTCACTTATAGCACAGTTTTTGAAGAAGATGCCGCTATATTCGATAAGGTGAAAACATATGCCGTCCCAGGCGGCGAACAGACCATGGATCGTCTTGATGAGCATCTGGCAAGTATGTCTTAAAAGTAAGGGGCCGGCCTCTTATTGATGCCCCCGGTAACAGCTCGCTATTTATTTCGCGAGGATGAAATCGTATCGTTTTGAGGGTTCAGTAAAACCTTGGCAAAACACTAGGCCTACAGCACAGGACGGCATCCATGTTATACATCGATATTGGCCAAACCAGAAATTGAAACAGCGACAAGCCATGGACGAGAAAATATAGTCCTAGACTGTCGCTCTTTTTCAATCAACTAACGTACTCGTTAGTTTAACAACCTCCGGGTCAATGGCTTATCATCCCAGACTTGAACTTCTATGTACCTCTCGGGTCCTTTATTACCCAGGGGATTCCAAACCTGAGGTAATCCGAATTCTTCTATTACTTCATTAATCTCATGTAATGTATAAATTTGACCTCGATATTTCTTTCCATCCTGGTATCTCATCGTTGGAAACAAACCTCCATAAGTAAAGCTTATGGAATTAGAATCGAATTCTCTAATACGAATATAAAGCTCCTTTCCCTTTTCAAACCACTCTAAGAGCCACGGACATTCTCCAACAGTCATGTAATGTGGAGAGTTTCGAATAGGCTTGCCGCCCTTTAACATAAACAGTTCTCTTGCTGTTTTTTCAAGACTTCGTCGAATTGTTAGGTAGTCTGTGGATCTTTTGCTTGCGAATCCTTTCTTCTGGACGCGAATATCTTGAAGTGTTCTCTCCGCATCTTCTGGTTCTAAATCTGATAAATTTTGAAAAGGACCTGTTGATTCATCAAAATAATGGTATAGAAAATTAATCATGAAATTACCTCACAAAATGTAAGTTATCACCCTATACAATTGCACTATTGTTCCCAGTTACTTTAATGAACGAATACTATTAAACAGTGGGTTTTCAATATCAATCCCTTTCTCATTACAGTATTTAGACCAATCATATACATCAGCAAAAGCTATTTTGTCCCACAGTTCCAACAATTTTTCAAGATTCCTTGCAATAGTTGTCCCGTGTATATATGGACCTCCATCCATTACATCATGCTCTAAAAAAACTATGGAAAAATTTTTTGTTACATCTATACAAAATAAATCTCCATTGGGGAACCTAGTTATGGGTATCCAATTGGGCCAATCTACAACTAGAGCCTGTAACCCAACATTCGTGCTAAACTCATGACTATTCTTTGATTCCTGAACCATTTTAAGCATTTCACCATAAGTTGTAATTATTTCTTCAGGCGAGAGCAAGTGCAGATAGCCCCTTTTACATGGATCACCAAACTTTTCTTTTGAGGCAGACCATTTAAAAATTAAGCCACTTGTTTCCTCTAAATATATCTTCTTCAAAGCAACTGGAAGTGCCTTATTCAGTGCAGCGACCAGAGCGTTCCATTTACTCATGTCAATTTTAGGGAGAGGATCTGAAAGATCTATCTCTGTCCCATGCTTATGTAATAATGCCGACTTTTCGAACACCTTGTTTATTAACAAGTACCCACCCCATCTGCTTTGTATTTCACCTCAGTCTCGCAGTATCCTCTCGTTTTTCAACTAACGTTCTCCGTCCCTCAATATTAAGGATTTATCTAACGAATACTCATTCATTCGCAGGATTTCATCACTTTGGGTTAGCATAAACGAAATGAAGTTGGACTTATTCGACCCCGTGGTGGCCATTTAAGGCATGCGGGAACAGAAGAAACAAATGGAACATTTCCCCATTTAAAAATCTACTGCACGCATGCTCCACATTTCCCTGGAGACTAACCATCCCAAGGCTCTACGGGTCGATGCCCTTACATTCCTTCGTTACACCTATCCAAGGTGTGGAGACCGATAGCGTTTAGCGGATGGGTCTGTGCCCTTATGGGAAACGAACTCGGTCCTCCGTGCTTTCTTTGTTTGAAGTCCTGCGAATGAATCAATTTACGTTAGTTCGATCATGTTAAGCAGCCTGAGTATACTGAATGACTGTTTTTTCAGGAGTAAACGACTCCTTAGAATGCACCATGCCGACTAAGATTCGTGTGTAGAGCCTCCAGCTCGCTTCATATATTTTCTCCAACCTGTAATAACTTCTGAAGTAGATTGACCTTTTAAATCCAGCGGGGATGGGAAATCTTTGAGTGTTGCTAGGGATCGTGGACAGGTCCAATCTTTAAACACCGAAGCATACTCAGGGAAGCGTATATCCAACCAACGAACGATCCGATTTTGCATCCGAACACTATTTGTTACCCAAAATTCCCGATCACTCATTAGGGTCCGTAACCTCTGAAAATGAGTTGCTTGTCGGATGTATTCATAGTAATAGCCACGGCTAACAACATCTGCTATAACAAGGGCATCCTTAGGATCACTTTTGGAAGGACAATTATCTCGGTTCTCCTTGTTTCGTTTCGTCGTTGCTGGATTCACTAGAACAACGTTTAGGCCTTTTTCCACCAGCCAGTTTGCCAAACTGTACCAGTAGTGTCCCGTTGGCTCCATGCCAATTATGATGCTCTTTAATCGATGTTTTTGTTGCAAGCCTTCCATCCAACGATGTAACTTTTCAAATCCTAGAAGTGTGTTTTTGAAGAAAAGGCGCTGATTTGTAAGGATAATGCCTCGATAATTAGTAGCTTGAGCTACTTGAGTTTCCTTTGCCATATCTATGCCCACAACTACGTTGATTTTGTCCGTCTGATTGCTTAAACTTCATAATAAGAGCGCCTCCTTGATGGTGTTGGGTATCTACCCGTCGACAAACCCATCATACCGAGGCGCTCCTTTTTTGACAAAGCCCATTTCTTAGGCTATACAGGAATGTTTAGTCTTATGATGTAATGTTCATCAAACTTAAAAGGAGGCTTAGAACGCCTTTATATTAGTTTCCCGGTTCCAAACATGATTGAAAAATCTGCAGTTGACTACCTAAACCCGGGTAAGCTTATCCGGGTTTCGTATGAAGTAGATTCTGGCAAGCTTTCCGTGTCGGTGCTGCAAAAATATAGCAGCGACGGTTTCGTCCCCCGAACGGAGTACGATACCGGTCTCACCGTTCAGAGGGGCAGACTCGGATTGAAGACTTCCCTGATAATAGGGCTTTATGCCCTCGAACGCGCCAGCAAGGATTCGGGCCACTTGATCGCGCGTTTGTATCGGACGCGTAAAGGCGAGTACTTTTCCGCCCCCGTCGGAGACGAGCATGACATCTTCAGAAAGCAGGCACAGCACATGGTCGACGTTACCTTGTTCGAGGGATGCGAGGAACCGGCTAACCCATTCCAATTCGATCGCTTCGGCCGCGACCGGCTCTTCCTCGGATATGCCCATCTTGCTTCTTGCCCGGCTCATCAACATGCGGCAATTCGTCTCTCGCTTGTCGAGCAGTTCAGCTATTTCGGGATAATCGAAGCCAAGCGCCTCACGCAGGACGAAAACCATCCGCTCTGTCGGAGTTAGCCGCTCGAGCAGTACGAGCATTGCGTAAGACAGCAAATCGCGGCGGACGACTGTCGTCTCGAGCGTATCCGCTTCCGGCGTCCGAATCGGTTCTGGGAGCCAAGGACCGACGTACATTTCCCTTCTCTTCCGCGCCGACTTCAGCTGATTGAGGCAGTGATTGGTTACCATTTTGCACAAATATGCCTTCGGCTCCTCTAACCGTTCGGGATGTACGTCGCATGCCTTAACAAACACGTCCTGCACCGCATCTTCCGCGTCTGCCGCAGAACCGGTCAACTGATAAGCCAGAGTGAACAGCAGCGATTTATATTGATCGTAAAGTTCTTCCAATCGCTGTCCCTCCTTTCATTTTCTATCTAAGCATACTGGCGGCATCCTCTACCAGCTTCTTGATTCTCCCGGGAATCTTTCCTGACATTACCATATCGAGTCCCCATGTACGTATCCAGAACACTCCTTTTTGCCCCAATGCGATGGTGAAAGCATCCATATTCGACTTGGCTGAATGATGACTTGGAGCCGGACGGCCCTCCAAATCTGCCATCACGATTTTCCCCAGTCGTAACCCCTGCTCCCCAGCTTCAAAGCACGTCATCTGAGTTGCTCTGCCGTCTCTCGGATCGACGATTCCCGCACAGTCCCCAATGCTGTAAACGTTCGACATCCCTTGGACGCGATAACATTCATCCACCAGTACCTTCCCATCAGGAGTAAGCGGCAAGCCCAAACCCCGCAGTCCCGGATTGGGTATCAAGCCGAGTGTCCATATACATAGGGAGGCCGCCAGACAATCGCCGCCCCTGAGCGTCACCGCTCCTGCTTCCTCTCGTAACGCCCTACGATTGTGAAGCACTGTTACTCCACATTCGATGAGCTGCTGATCCAACCTCCGTCTAAATTTCTTCGACACTTCCGGGAGCAGTCTTTCCTGTGCATTCAGCAAATAGACGGAGGCATCGGACGGATTCAGCCCCAGCGCCGCTGCTTCCTTCTGAATGGCGAGCGCCAGCTCGGCGGACGTCTCAATGCCGCTGATGCCTGCTCCCGCAACCATGATGGTCATCAGTCTCTTTCGTTCCTCAGGATTCGTCTCGTCGGCAGCCTTCCGCAGGTTGACACGCCAGTGTTCCCGGATGTTTGCCGCGGCTTGTGGGTCGGTCAAGGCGATGCCTCCCTGATCGAGATCCGGTCGCCGAACGATGCTGCCGACCGCCACGACTAAAAGGTCGAAATGCATGCAGGCATTATTTCCTTGCACATCCGTATATAGAATCCGTTTTTCCCCGCTATCCACGGACGTAACCGTACCTTGCACGAATTCGAATCCCTTTAAAACCAAGTTATTCCATGGAATCACAATCTCTTCCTCGACCGCGGTCGGACGGAACATTCTCAATTTGCGCAAGTGACCGGGCTGCTTATCGATCAGAACAAACCGAATCGGCTGTCCGTTCGCCATGCCCCGTGTCGTTGCCTGTATTTGTTTGAGCGCTTGTAGCCCTGCATAGCCGCCTCCGATAATTATACATGTCAAGTCGTTCATCTTTCCTCAGCTCCTTTACGTTTGCACATATAACAATGTAAGGCCCTGATTTGTAACATCGGAAACGCAAAAAAATGCGCCCGTTTAATGAGGCCACTGAAAAAGTTCTCTGACTGTTTGATGCGATACAAAAAGACCTTGTTCAGCCTGTAAATGGCTTTAATCGGTCTATTCGTGGTTTTTCAGTGGTCTCCGTTTAATTAGCCGTTCTTTCATGCCAGTTTTTTGAGTAAATCTGCCAGTTAGCGTAATGAGGCTGCCGATCAGGGCCGGCAACAATTGCTGATATGGGATAAATTGTAAATATATATCCTAGCAAAAACGCTATTACCTATGATAGGATGCAAAAAAACCTCTTGGCAGGGCCAAAAGGTTACTTGTGGTATCGTGAGGATTAGACACTTCGTTTGCGCGGGACGGACAAAATCTCTTGCGCAACTTCAATATTGCTTAGGACTTTCCCCAAGCGAAGCTCTCAGTCCATATTCGGATTTGCATTTATGCTTTTCAGTTCCTTAGCCAGTGCTATGAGGTCTTTCGGATTCCTTTTGCTGAAGTAAGTGAACAAGCGATTCATACTCGTCACCACCATTTGAAATCTGGCGGCAAAATGAAGAGAAATCGGGAGTTTGTTTTAAATCGTAACTCAGAATTTTCTTTATCAAGGCCTCAATTAGATTTTGCTCTAAATCATCTCTTCGATCATACTTAATTTGTTTTCGAACACTTTGAATAGTCGGCGAAACAGATGTGATAATTAAATCGAGAGCTTTACTATCGCCATTTTGAGCCTTTAAAACTAAATCGAACAATTCATTTTCCATGGCTGCCCCCGCTATTTTGAATAATAACTTCAGTTAATTTATTAATGGTATCTGTTAAAATTTCTAATTTTCTTTCAAATCGCATGAGTAAATAACCAGTGAGGACAATAGGGAAACCGACTTGGCTGATCGCAGTTAATAAGTTGGTACTATCCAAATTGATCACCTCCTTTCTGGCATAGCAAGCCTTAATTTTTGTAAGGCTAGGTTCCTGGTCTTGCAAACAGCTTGGGGAGAGACACCAAGTATTTTTGAAATTTCGTTATCTTGATAGCACAATGCATAACAGAGGGTAGTTATCATCTGTTGTTTCTGTGAGAGCATAGCAAATGCATTGGCTAAATTTTCATTAGTAAATGAAGATTGAAATTGGAGTGGATCCGACACACATATTTCTGGATCTTTTACAATTTGACTATGGACTAACAGCTCTCCAAGTGTAGTAGACTCGCCATTTTCGGATACAGGACGATCAAAAATAAGTTGGTCTCGTTTATCTCTTTTTTGATGAATGCGCATTTGATCAATAGCAACAAATTTAATGGTAGAAACAAGGAATTTGACAAAGCGAATTCGAAAGAAATATTTACGGAAGGTAATTTCTAATTCATTTTGGCTATCAGAATCTCCATCAAGTGTTTTGAGAATCAACACAATATTATCTTCATTCTCAAAAAACTTTCGTATTAACGGATTCGAAAATAGGATGGAGTTCTTTAAACGATACTCCTCAAATTTTTCTAATTGTGCCGTTGAAATCATTCTATTTATCACTCCAATTCTAACTCTTTCTCTATTATTAAAGTGAAATTTATTAGTTAAAAAACAACCACAGAAACTAATGTTCGTATAATTTTTTTTAAAAAAAAGTGGCAATGAATTCTCAAGAATTGTTTTGAATTTCAACACATCAGGAGGATTGAAGACAACTGAAGGAACGAATGTTTGTTAGTTTTTTCATGAAAAAATGATCTCTAAAAAAGAGATCGTGCGTTCCTGTCGCATATATATTATACCACAAAGCATACTTAATTTGGAAAATATTATGTTTCGTCGCGATAAATGTTAAAGTGGATTTCTAAAGTGTTTAGATTAAATCATTCCATCTAGGTTGTTTATTTTTGCAGTTCTTTCACTTTAAAGAAAAAAAGACTGAAAGGAGCTTTCTACATGACAAGTAATGAGTCCTATATGACTCGTATATTAGCACTACGGAAGGAACTCTGCAGATTAGCGGGCTGCCTTCTACAATGTGATCCAAGAGATCAAGAATTTTATGATAAAGTAGCGCAGTATTATGCGACATGGCTGAAATCATTGGAGGCTGATTGTATGACTAGATATTCAAAGTCAGTAGATTGTGGATTGACGGGAGTTGAAGACGAAAGCTTTTATTGCAAGAATGACCATGAACAGATGAAAGTATGTGGAAAATAGATTGCCACGTAAGCCCCCATCGTTTGGTCTTACAGTGATAACTGCCCTTCTACCTTGCGCATTTGTCTATGTAAATCCTCTTAAACGAATAAGTCTAATCAGTCCGTTTCAAAACAAAAGTTCATTATAAAGAAAACAAAACAACCGACCTCTTATCTTTAGCTAAGAGGTCGGTCTTTTTTATGTTTATTCAGAAGTCATTCCACATGGATAAGCAACTTACACTCGATTAGGAAAAAATTTAATTAATCACGGTTGTTTTTTTATTGGTCAAATATCACTTTTAATATATGAACAAAACAACTTGTCGGGCAGGGATAGGCCGACAACTATGATGTATCCCTTTTGTTCTAAAATACAATAATTTTAAGGAGTGCTTTTCTAATGACAACATTAGCCATCGGGGCACCGCATGCGGTATCAATTGAAGGTTATTATTCAGGAAGCGTAATTGCACGTAAAGCATTTACCATTAGTGTAACAGCACTAACCAGTGGCATTCCAGATACTTCGTATAATGGTTCCGTCACAATTTACGCAAACTCGGCATCAAGCGATACAGCGTATACACTCGGTTCTGTCTATTTAAGCAACGGTTCCGGTACCTCAGGTAGCTTGACGATTTCATCCGTTTTGGGTAACGGAAGCGGGCGAAAAATAACGGTTCGCGATTCTTATGGAAACACGTCGAGTGTGAGTGTAGGTGTATGGTTCCAAGGGGATGCAACGACATTCGATGGTCATACAGGCGACTATTGCGGAAATACGCCACCAACATATTACGTAGCTTTACCGGCATACTCATCTGTTCTTCCTTGCGGTACAAGTGTCGTGGTGTATAATCCTGGAACCGGAAAATCTGTCACAGCGCAGCGCTATGATGTAGGGCCATTTGTTCCATACCATAGTTGTTCAGAAGATCCGTATTGGCAGACTGGGAACATTCCATTTAACGTCCAGCATAAGGGTGAGACACGGGGGACCCTCTGTGGATATCCGAGTGATACAACGAAAATTAATGGAGCCATTATTGACCTTGGAATTCCAACAGCACAGGCTCTCGGGTCGTCTGGTTACGATACGATTCCGAATGCCCTTTGGAGATTCACCTAAAAATACAAAAAAGAGCAGACGCCGTTCAATCGGCAGCTGCTCTTTTCTCTTTCATTTGAATTAATGTATTGTCAAGGTGATTTTAGTAATAAAGAATATATCAGTATTTGATGGTTTTTCAACCGTAATGTTATATTTCCCGATGGAAGGTACAGTGATTTCATAGCTAGCCTTACGTTCATCTCCATCTATAAACATGTTTTTATCCGTTCGTTTAATAACGACGCCCTGCTTTAATGTCAGAGTGTTTGTATTTTTCGCATTATTTGGGTTTGCCTCGTTTTCAATGTCCTGGGTTGTTAAGTTAGTTGTCTTAATTACTGCAGCAGTAAATGAATCCCCTAACGTAGGTTGGTGACCTTCTTTAAATTGTTTGAACGTCTCTTCCGGCAAATTTACAACTTCACCTTTTGAATAGTAAGGAATACTGGTAAGAGGCCCGCTTAAATTTGCAACACTGTAAATGAGAATGGTAGTATGAGTTGGTTCTGGGGTTACTGCTGGTGAAACAGAAGAGCCGGATATTTGCTTCGGTTCAGAGGTCGTAGAGGATTGGCAACCAGTTAACAAGGCGATTGAAATGATAAAAAACATAAATATCTTAGACACGACATACCTCCAACTTCATAATTATTATTTAATATTTAGACGTTACGAGCAAGGTATTTGTTCCTTTACTCTTAAAAAATGTGGTAAATGTCCCATTCTTCCCCTCTTGCTCTCCGTCTCAATCAAATGGGTGAGATTAGAAATTTCAACACATCAACATATTCCATAGGGTTGTTTTAATGACATCTCATTTCACTATATATAGTGTAAAGCAATTCTTGTCTGAGGGATTTGGATGGTCCTGACCGACAGCATCCAGTTTGTTTTACGAATTTGACGAATTATCCATTCAATATTTTGAGGGAGGAAATCTCAATGGCAAATCGGACGTTTATTAATAATCTCAACACGCAAAAGTATCTTCAATGCGGGCAATCCTGGTCTGGTTCCACTACTAGTTGTGGTGGATCGATGTGTTCTGAGGGTTGTTATATCACATCAACAGCAATGGTTTTCAAAAGTTTTGGAGACACCGTTGATCCTGGTACACTTTTAGCAGCACTTAAGCCAAATGCAGCTGATTGCCCGATAAACTGGACTTCCGCGGCAAGTAAATATGGACATACCGTCGGCGAACAAGCTCCTGGCACCTTCGATCAATTAAAGGCAAAACTGTTTGATTATATCTACAATAAAAATAAGCCAGTTGTATATTGCGTGTCGGGGTCTACTACTCACGCTGTGGTCATTACTGGCGTGAACGCAACCATTCCGGTAGATCCTGATACAGGCGCTCCTGAAACGGCGTATCTGACCAGCTCGATGTTCTATGTTAATGATCCGGGGAACAATTCTAATAGCACGTTGGACCAAGTATTCTCCAGATATCCATCGTCTGTGAAAATCGTTGCATATAATAAATAAGTTAAAAGGAGAGAGGTATCTATTTGCATACCTCTCTTTTTATGTTTTCATTGTGCAAGGATTGCCGAATCAGATATTTTGAGATTTTTATTCAAAGAAAGCGACTCCAAATCAGTGACGTTTGATTTATCTATAAGAAGGTACTGCAGATCCTTTAAATTGGACAATGCTGCGACAGAAGTTATTGGGGATTTCCTTACGTCTAAATATTGCAGTTTTGATAGAGATTTCAATGATGACAGATCCTTAATTTGAGTTTCCCTTGCTTGTAACCTATTAAGGTTTGTAAGTGATGATACGGGCGCGATATCATTTATCGGATCGGCCGAAATGTCCAAAAAGGTTAGTTTCGAGAATGAGGAAATTTCCTTTATATCTGATATAGGATTATTGGAGATATCTAAATGTTGCAGTGATGATAATGCCTTTATAGCCTCAATGTTGGTTAGGTCTCCATTAGTTAATGAAACAGATTTCAACTGATTCATTTGCTCAACAGGTATTTCTTTAATTATAAACTCAGTAACAGCAAAGCTCTCCAGCAGATTTAATGTAGATATAAAAGAATAATCTTTTACTTTGATGTGACTAAGCGATAAGTTTTTTAAGTTGTTCATATGAGAAATAATAGATAAATCGACAGGACCACCTCGGCGGTCTTCATCCGTCATCATAGTCACACCATTTAATGTAAATGCTCTTATTTTAGATAAATCGGCATACACAATGGAATCAGGCTCTTTATCCACGAGTTTAGCAATTGCTTTTATGACGAATTTGGGTGCTTGTGGGACTTCTTCAGTTCTATTTTGTTGTAAGTAAGCATTAGAGCTAGAAGCTGGCTCATTGAATTTTATCTCTTCAGCCTTACAAGCTACAAGGAATATTGCAAATATTGTTCCCATGATCATCATCCGCTTAATTCTCATTTTCATCCTCCATTTGAAAATATATACATATTTGACGCGACATCAATGATAAAAGTTCCGTAAGTCTAATAAAAAAACTAACAAACACTTTTAAATCGCTTTGTGCAACTGAGTGTCGCTCAAACGTTCATATCCAATAGTATTTCCAAAAAACAGGGTGAATTTTGAAGGACCGAGTGAATCTTATGTTCTTGAGTATCTAAAAAGAAGAGAGCTCACGAGGGGATCATAAGGTCATAAAAAGAAAAGTTACACCAAAAGCAAGGGAAAGGAATTATTTTTTGTAAAAGGTTGTTAAAATCCGAACTCGGTTCACTTTAAATAATGTGAGTACATCACAGGACGATCGGTTAGGGATAAATCGATCTGACTGTATCCCTTTTGTACTCCATTATCTAATACTAAATAAAAATGGAGTGAATCTAAATGGCTAATACGGCAACTGAAGAAAATACAGGCGTGGCACCCTTCTGGGTTAGAGTAAATAATGTCCGTGTCTATGCGACTTCTGACCCAGCACGAGTCACCGCCATCGTGGCAAGATTAAATGCAATCTTCTCAGATACCAATCGGGATCTAGATTTCATTACACCATCCATTACAAGTGATGGGTACTACGTTATCACTTGCCCGCTGGTACGTAAAAATGTCGGAGAGGTAACTTACCTGTATGACACGAACAGTTCAGATGGATGGAGATCGTATCCAGAAAAATTATATGAGGCAACGCATTGGAATGATTCTAGAGACAAAAATCAAACAGCAATCCTTACGATTGAAGGGGTCTCGAATCCTTGGGTTCAGGCATTGCTAGTCGCAAATAGCATTCGTGCAGCTATTAATCTTAACTTCCCGGATGCTGCTGGCCGCTCGACGCCTCAGCAACTCGTAAAACCATCTAATGAGCAGTCCTATGTCGCAAGTACAATCTCATCGAGTGCAACTTGTGACTTCTATGCACTACCATGTCAAGGTGGTTCTGCAGGAACAACATCTCCGTGCTCTGAGATAGGCTATTCGGCGCAAAATATTCTAAATACAACCACTGGCAATGGCGAGGTTCTTCATGGACAAGGGCTAACTGCAGCTATTACCAGTACCAACAACTGGAACACAAACTATTTGAACAAGTTTGTAAAAGTAACGAACCTTTCCACTGGTCAGTATGTAGTTGTTAGGGTTACCGATACAGCGCCGGCTGGAAGAGGTATTGAATTGACGTACCGAGCATGGGCCCACATCGGAAAGCCGTCTGGAACCGGCACTGTTAAGATTGAGTTAATGGCATAAAAATAACTCCAATAAAGAAGTAGCTCCTTTTTATGGGCTACTTCTTTATTTTTATTTTATCATTATCAATCATGTATTCGTATTGTTCATTACTACCGGGAAAAGTAACAATGAACGAATTTTTTTGGTTATCGTACTCCACATTGGCTGCTCCAAGCAATTCATTCAAATTTGTGGAGAGTACTTGGGAGTCTTTCAGTTTATAGATTTCGGTATTATGGGGCATCCCCACGTTCGCAATGATTTCGATAACCCCATCTTTATCTATGTCGGATTCCTCAGTAAATTTCTCCAAGCGAATGATCGCATTGGGTTGTGGTCCAAGTATGTTAAAATAAATCGCTACCGGACACGCTGAACCGCATGCCCCTGCGATTTTCAACATTTCCTTGTTATTGCCTAGATGTATTGACTTGAATTGAATAAGATCCAAATTTTCTTTTTGCCCATATCCAATGATTCCATAATCCCATACGGTACTCCCTACTTGAGCTCCTAAATAGTAGTTCTCCTTATCAGATTTCTTAGAAAAAACGAAATACGTTACACCCCCAACATTCTTAGTAATTGGGGTTTTGATGACGTCTGAAGAGGAAATTTTCGCTGTCGGGACTTTATCTTGCACGGCTTTATATTCAATTTGTTTGCTCAGAGGAACATTATTCGTACTGTCTGCATTTGGTTTTACTGATGCTACCGACTCTGAAGGTGAGGGATTGGTCGGTGTATTTATTACCTCATTAACAGAACTCTTTGTACTACTTTGGCATGCCGAACAGACCAAAAAGAATAGACTCAGAGTAACTATCAAACATAATGGACGCATGCGAAACAGGATCAATTGCCTGATTTTCATTTTTTCTCAATCCTTCCTATAAAATACCCGTTGGTGTGGTTTACCATAACCCTTTTGATGAATCTTTATACTGAAATTCTTATTTCAATTTGTACAAATCTTGCTACTGCTTTGAGTTTTAGTTTGAAACAAATTTTGAAAAGGTTGTTTAAATCCAATCTTATTTCACTTTATTTAATGTAAAGCAATCTAGTTTAAAGAATGATCATCCCTCTTTCTCATTTCCATCCTCCGTTAGAAAATATATACATATTTGACGCGACTGTAATGAAAAAAGTTCCGTAAGTCGAGAAATACAATAAACGAACACTATTAATCGGTATGGTGAAACTGAATATCTCCCGTGCTTATATTGGAAACAAAAAACCTCTTGGCCTATACAAGAGGTTTACTTATGATGTTGGTTGGATTAGACTCTCCGTTTGCGAGGGACGGACTAAATCTCTTGCGCTGCTTCAATATTGCTAAGGACTTTCCTCAAGCGAAGTTCGCTGTTCATATTCGGATTTGCATTTCTATGAGGTCTTTTCAAGGGTACCCCCTGCAATACTATTATATCTTCTCTCGCCTTTCTGCCCTCGAGATTACTCCCGCTCCGGCATTCACCAACTAAAGCGCGAATAAGAAAAAGAGGCCGCAATTGTGCGAACCTCTTCTTTGTACATAGGGTTATCCAAACGATAGCAGCAATTGATTTTCCATAATCTTTGCTGGCCGCTTGACTTTTTTCTTTCCTGAAGCAGACGCGAGCTCCGCAAATGTAAGAAGCTGAATCGTTTCGATCTCCTGCTTCTGCTTTGCCGTAGCCACTTCGGTAATGACTGTCTCTGCTGTTTTTGTGCCGAAAATATCGAACAGATCAAGTACCTCCACATCGACGTCCATAACCTCATCCTCGCTCTGATAAGCTGCAGCAGAAGTAAGAACTTGTTCCTCATCGTGCTGGACTTTCTCGCGAGACGCACGCCATACTTCCGGATCCAACCCACAAAGACGTATGGTGGCGTCCGGGAGTTCCTTCATACGCTGCTTCAGCACGTCTTTGAAGGCGTCCTCGGCAATCATTTCTACGCCCTCGAGTTCCTTCGCCGCAAGCTTTTGCCATGCCTGCGCAACGTCTGTAGATGCGAAGCAAGAAGCCAAATCACGTGCTCGGTAATAATGATAGGCGAACGTTTTGCTTAAGGTATGTGTTCCAATACGACGCAAACCATACTTCTTCACGGCGCTGCGCAAAATGCGGTACGCCTGGCTTCGATCGATGCTCTTACGACCGCCTTGCTTCTTGACTTGCCTGGAGGAGAAAATATATTCGTATTCGGCCCGCCCTTCAAGCAGTAGCGCAAGCTCTCGCCGCAGCCAATCTGAAATGGGCAATGTAATCTCTTGCCCTGTTTTGGTCACTCGAATATACAACTAATCTTCATGTTCCCGACCTGCAGCTTCAAAATATCCGATATCCGCAAGGCCGAGTTAATCCCAAGCAGGAACATGCAATAATTACGCATGTATTTTCTTTTTAAATCCCATTTGATTTGTGCGATGATATCAGTGTCACGGATAGGTTCGACTGTGTTCATGAAGAATCACCATACCTAACAGATATAATCTTAGAACAAAACTGTTTACATCCTTCCCACCTGCCCCATACGCATCCTTTACATATTGCCGGTTGCTTGGGAAGTTTTATAGACTTCTTCATTTACCTCCCTCCATTTCACTTGGGGTTATCTATTATTTATATTGCTGCCAACTTTCCCGCCATTTCTTACGTCGAATTGATCTTGGTACCCTATTGGTAACATTGGTTTTCCGGCTGAATATATCCCTGATCTTCCTTAACATCCTGCTTCCTCCCCTTTGAGTCTCCGAAGCAGCCCTCCTTTTGTCTGGTTGAATTGTCGGAAACAACAGACCATTTTATTTTTCCTCTGCTCATGGTAGCCGCTATGAACAAAAGGAACTGGATGCCTGGAATGAACAGACATACACTTCGCTTTGCTCATAATGAGCTGGGGCATCTAACCCCGCCTCACACCATACCACTGACGCTGAACGTCTAAGGCTTTAAGTCCCACAGCATGGCCGAGTTCCTACAAATGTGATAAGGGTACAGTAGGTATCACCCGAGCAATGGTGCTCTTTGTGATACAACTGTACCCTGTAAGCTTGGACACTTTATAGACAGCTTTTGGACTTAGAATAGACATTAATTTATTTTATTCTAGAAAGCTTGGATATTTACAATACTTGAATATTACATAGTTTTTGTATTTTTTTGTATTTTTTCATTCAACTCTATTACCTTAGGAATACTATATATTAAAAAAATAGTAATTTATGCCCATTAATATTTTTACATATATTGTCTATATTTCAATATATGAACATTATAATTCCTTTTTTTCTATTTTGGGTATTATTTTGGCTTCATGTATAATAAAATTAGGAGGTATTAAGTTAATGAGAAAGTTAGGATTTATTGCTTTGTGTTTGTTAATTTTTGCTTCAATTTCTTCTTCTGTTGCAGCATCTGGTCCTGGCCAATCTATTTACGCATGTGGCGAACGACAAAACGATTCTCAATGCTATGCAAAACCAAGTGTGGATGCAAACTGGACAACAGTGCCAGGAAATTCATGCTGTGCTGGAGCACAATGGACAGCTGCACTTAACACAAAGAATGACACGACATCATCTTCTTGGTGGGGATGGACAATTTCAATTGATGTGATAAGCCCAACAATTCAATTACAAGCTTCAACATATCTTAGTAACAAGAAATTTGTTGATGTAGTCAAATATAGGTACGGTGGAACCTCTTACACTCTTGATCAAGAGTATGCACCAAATGGTTGGAGCTTCTTCCCTACAACTTTTTGGGCATCCGCACCAAATACTTTAATCGTACTTGAAAGATCTACATATTATGGTGGTATGGGTGCAGACGATATGTGGCTCGACAACAAAAGTTGGAAATCCTAAAATTATAGAGGCTAATTGATAATGAAAAAGATAAAAGTTGTTGGTGTTTCAATACTTAGTTTAGCTGCAATTGTTTTCATCTCGAGCTATCTACTTGAAACTAATACAAAAGCAGCAACACCTATTGATAACTCAAGTGTTCAAAGCAACTCTTCACCTATATCTATTAAAAATAAAATGTTAAATGCAATTGATAATTACCAAAGAGTAAAAGGGAGTTATAAAAATATAACAAAAAATCGAAATGTCACTGTTGATTTTGATGTAGAACAAGGACAAAGCCCGTATAGTCACATTCTCTTAAAAAATATTGACGGTTCAAAAAAGAAAGAAGTTGTTTCAGACAGTAATTATCTTTTAGAAACTGATGAAATAAACAGAACTTTTACTAAAGAGAAAAAAGTTTTGAACAGAGAAAAAATCGAAACTACTCGTGAATCTAAAAACAGCAAAGGTCAAAGGGAATTCAAATATAGAAGCGATCCGGCAACAGCACAGGATGCTCAATTAGTTACATTTCCGCAACAAATCGCATTTTGGCTAAATGACGATCAAAAAAATTATGAAATAGTTGGCACTGAGAATCTATTAAATAGGGATACAACTGTCATCCAAGGCTATCTAAATTCAACCCTTTCAGAGAAATTTGGAAACTCATTTAAATTGTGGGTTGACACAAATACAGGAGTATTATTGAAATTAATTACATTTGATCAAAAGCAACAGGAAACTAGTCGTATCGAGGTATCTGATATTGAATTCGATAATGTTACTCCTAATGCTAAGAGTGCTGTATCAGAAGCCAAAAAAACTGTTGGATCATTTGAACAAGAGTTGCATTCGAAAGGCTTCAAGGATGGCGCATCAAATAATTAAATAAAAAAGGTGTCACCTATTTTGAGGTGACATCTTTTTTTTGAATCCAAATAAACTATTCAAGATATAATAATGTATTTGCAACGCTAATAATTCCCTCAATCAACTTTCTATCTATGGTTTTTTCGCAGTATCCCCACCCACTAAATCGTAAAATGGTGGCAGATCTTTAGTTACCCTTTATGTAACGATATTTGGTTACCTCGCGAACACTATATTCTTGGATTTGCTCAACTGCTCTCTGTAGCAATGGGCATGTACGAATTAACCTCGCCTGCAGAAATTTATTTTCATCTGATATGGGGGGGGGGGGGTTATTTTCATATCCAGCAAGGACACTAATCATTTTTGTATATTCTGTGAGCTGGATTTTTGCTTTTGCAATTGAATTGATTTCATTTACTTCAGAGTGTCCTTGTCCATACAAATCATACTATTCAATAATTGCTTTTTGAACTAATTCTTTATTATTGAAGTTCATAGAAATTATTTCATCTTCTGTCGGACCAAACATGGAAACAAGCATGTCGTTTGTAACATCTTGCCTATCATACTTTTTGAAAACAGTTCGAAATGCAGCAAAAGACGAAGGTAACGTATCAGCCAAAGTACCATCAAAGTCAAACAAAATAAGATTGGTGGTCATGAACTAGCTCCTTTTTCTGGAAATCTTGGTCGCCCATTATATTCCATATGATTACTTAATTCTCCTGCCAGTTACTTCAATGAAACAGGAGCAGCCGCCGTGGCAATCTGCTCCTGTTTTCGTAGAACTATTGTTATTCAATAGTTCAAATTCTTTTTGAAAGCAACGATTAGTTCAAGTGAGTAAAGAATTATGCTTGTTTTGCCGGCGGCCGTATCGAGTGAATAAACAAAAAAGCCGCGATTTACGCGGCCTTGAATGAGATAATGTTTTTGTCACCAGAGAAGACAGCTTTCCCTAATTTCTTTAATATTCTCCTTTAATTACAAAAAACGAGCCACGAATTGTTCCGGCTAATTTAGACTTCTGCCTAGCAAACTTAAACTTCTCTTCTAACTCCTTTGGTACCTCCATCCCCTCAGAAAG
Source organism: Paenibacillus sp. GCM10027628 (assembly GCF_042676385.1). Classification (NCBI taxonomy): domain Bacteria; kingdom Bacillati; phylum Bacillota; class Bacilli; order Caryophanales; family Paenibacillaceae; genus Paenibacillus; species Paenibacillus sp. GCM10027628. The sequence goes on along the minus strand of NZ_JBHTHA010000015.1, from coordinate 64,629 downwards.
CTTAAAACCAACGGCCCGCTTCTTAGGGTCATCAACCGTATACATGACATTGACCGCAAGACCATCCTCATAAAAGACGTACGCCATTTTGATATTTTCCACTTGAAAACGCGACGTTTCTAAAGGTTTGGCCGCAAACTCAATATCACGTTCAGCTTTCAAAATTCGGTTCACATAATCAAGGGTCTCTTGGCTTTCACTAGCTGGTACAACCGTAAATTCATGCTTATATTTGTTCATAAAGTAACGGGCTTCATTAGCACGTAAACCAGCAAGCGCTTCTACTACAGGTGAAGACTCTAAACCAACCGTAGACACATTGTTAAAATCAACGATATAGGACATTTCCATATCTCTCCTTTTTATCACTTTATTCTACAAACGGGAATCCAGATTTCACCACCTCATTAAAGTTTGCGACTCTTCGGACGTAGCGCCCACGAGGCGATATTTAGTGCAGCATATGAAAGTGGAAGAATAAGATGAAACCCGTAATCACCATAATCGTCCGCAAACGCATGAGATAAAACCGCACCAGTCATTAAAAAGAAGAGACCAGCATGAGCCCATTCTTTAAGCCGAGGAAAACCTGGCACGACGATAGCAATGACTCCAAGCAATTTCCAACTCCCGAGAATGTACGTGATGTATAATGGGAAACCAATATTGGTCACTAACTCGACATTTCCCCCATATCGCATCAGTTGCCCGATACCACTTAACGTAATAGCTATTGCGAGAAATAATGTGACTGTCCAATAAGCAATCATTTTTCCTCGGGGCCGGGTTTCTACTTTCGCGGTTGTTTCCGCACCAATGATCGTACTCATTTTGTTCCTCCTCATAATTTTTGATTCAAGTGAACTTATATTCATGTTCCAAACTTTCCAACTGACTAGCTTCCAATTAGACACCATTTGGTGACACTTTTATTATATGACACCATTTAGTGTCATGTCAACAGCATTTTTAAATTCCACCTGAAAACTGCCCGTTAAACGAAAAGAGGAGCTGCTGTATAGCAACTCCTACACTATTGTACTCCGTTAATTCAATCATAACATCGGCAACTATTCACTGGATGATCTTCTATTGCGAAATTCTTCCGGAGTCAACCCAATAACGGATTTGAAAGCTTTTATAAGATGGGTTTGATCATGATAACCGAGATCTAGTGCCAATTGGGACCAGTTCAGCTCCTCATCCCTGGCCGTCCTTTCTGCGATGTCATGGAGCCGATATCTCTGGATCACCCATTTGGGACTGACGCCCACATACAAATTAAACAAACGTTGCAGTCCCCTTGAATTCATTTGAAAATGGGCAGCAACATGTTCAACCCTTGTCAGTTCCCGATCTGACATCATGTCTTGGTGGATTCGGTTAATCAATTCCACATTGTCATCACGTTCCGGAAGCCTTGAAGTTAAAAAAATTTCCACCGTCTCGACCATTTTCTCTCGGTCCGCCTGCGATAAGATTGCATCCTCAAGCTCTTGTACATTTATATCAAATAAAGCGGTAAGTTTCATTGTTCCATTCGTAATTTGCGACACCGGAATGTTCATGAAAGGATAAAAAGCCCCTGGTCTAAACTTTATGCCAACTATGGTTCCATAGCCTTCGAGCAAGTAACCGAATTTTCCGGTGACAACGCCAACCACCCTTGTGTTGTTCTTCTCAAAAACCATATGGACGCTAGGATGAGGCAGATTTTCTGAAAGAAACGGTTCTTCTCCACGTAAATCCCACTGAACGATCCAGTAGTTCTCCACAAAAAATGCAAGATGCTCCGAAGGTCGAAATAAGGATAACTTAAACTTAGTCTCTGCGGATTTATTGTTTAACATGCCGATTGGTTTTATTTCAGCCGCCATTATTTTACCTCCTGTCGCATTTTTACGATACTTCCCTTTCCTCATGTTGTAATATTTCAATTGGAACGATTATATGAACCATTAAATTTAATAAAGAAAGGTTTGAGATTATGAGCAACACGTTGTCCATTGACAAACAAAGAGAAATTGTTGCAGCAGCAGAGACTGTTTGGAATGTCTTAACTGACCCTGATTTTATTAAACAATGGCTGGGAGTCACTTTCAAGACTGATTGGAAGATTGGCCATCAGATTTCCTTTTCCTTCAGTTGGGATGGCAAAGCTTTCGAAGATAAAGGACATATATTGGAGTTGGAAGCTCCCAAAGTTTTCTCGTATGACTACTGGAGCGGTCTCTCCGGCACAGATGACATCCCCGAAAACTACTCAATCATCAAATTTACGCTATTAAACCAAGATAACAAGACAATTTTAATATTAAAACACAGTAACTTTTGTACTCGGACTATGTACGAACATTCAGATAAGAACTGGGAAGAAACATTGGACAGTATAAAGAAAATTGCTGAAAGAGAATCTTTAATCAACTGATCAATAAACGAAAAGAGGAGCTGCTGTAAAGCAAACTCCTCCATTATCGTTTCCTGTCAGGTAAACAATAGCTACTATGTATCCTTATATAACTTGCTTATGGCCTCACCCATTTGGCACCCTGCCAGGTGTGGATGTAATACCACAATTCCCCATTAGGGGAATTCCAAACGCGTGAAGCGGTTACGGATTGCGGTGTGAAAGTGAGTGAGTTGTTCATCAACGAGTTATCCACATAAGGTGTATTAAGTACGATGGATGCTTCGGTCAGCTCGAGACGCGCATCGCTCTGCTTCACCCCGAGCTTCGCATCGTTCTGGAAATCCCCGGTCAATCGTGAGGAAATTTCCTTGGCCGGGTTGATCCACTTGCCGGAACCGTCCGCTATCACGAAGAACCAGTCTTCTCTTTTTCCGATCGCATGAACGGTTTGCGGCTGCTGCTGCCCCGTTGAATCATTGGAGTAGGAGAAGGGTGTTTTGTAATACTGGAATGGAACGGGAATATCGAGTTTAAGGTCGACCTGCTCTACCCTTTCAAATCCAAGCCCATAAGAGTCATCCGCGTGAATCCATCTAAGTCCCTTCGGGGTATCGATCTGATACCAGACGCTTGGAGGAACCATTCGCGACTGCTGTATATATTTCGCAACGGGCTTCACCACTTGAGGAGTCAGCTTTGGCTCGTCAAGTATCGGTTTTTCGAAGGGCAGCATATACATTTCGCTCTCCTGTGCAATAGTGATCATGCCTTCTACCGGTTCGCCTTTGTATTTCTCGGCATAATGATAGGGGCGAATCCATTTTTCCCCGATCCATGAGGTCCGGATCAAATACCACTTATCATTTGTGTAGCAGGGGGTGTATGGATCGCACACATCGATGGAGGCAACTGCCTGAACCTTTTGTGGGGAGAGTCTATATTCGGTTATTTTCATCGGTGAGTCATAAATGGGGGTCTCCTGTTCTAGTAATGTTAGTGTCTGCTCCTGAACCTCCAACTGGCCGTACTTGTACGCGCCTTCCTTCAAATTAATCCATGCCTCGCCGAGCCATGTTACAACCTTAACTTTATCCATAAGTGTGATGCCGAGCAGCTTGCTGTTCTCGATTGGAGCTAGTTGGACAGACTGGAAGGCGCTTAGCGAGCCGATGGCCTCATTCGGTCTTGTATTGTTACTTGCATACAATGTAAACTCGTCAAGCAGGGTAACATAAGGCATAACGCTAGGTGTAACGAGCTCCTGCTCTGCCTGAGAGGGCCGCGGCCCAGATAGAAAAGCTATAGCTGCTGCCAGCAGTAAAGTTAACCATTTGTTCATGTTCGTCATTCTCCTTTGCCAAATTAGACACGAGATTTACTAGAAAGTTGCTTTTATCTTTTGCCGTCGTCTAGTCCGGTAATGAGGTTAACAACTCTGCCCATTAATGCAACGAAGGCTCCCGATCATGCCGGCAGCCTTGTTTTAAGTATTTATATGGTTATAACTCCCCTGTTAGCTAGCTCAATTACTTAGCTTGAGAGATTCCATTAACAATTTGGGTTAGTGCCTCCTTGATTGGCGTAACTGGACGACCAAGCAGCTTTTCCAAATCGTTGCTTTCGATCTCCAGTGCGCCTTCCCGGATGCCTTGCTGGATACCTACGAGAATAGGGATGACAAAGTCGGGTACTCCCGCACCTTTCATGATTTCGGCATACTTGGCATCATCGACTTGTTGCACGGGAACTTCTTTGCCTAAAACCGTTTCAATAACCGACACTAGTTCTTCTTGAGTCATCAGTTTACCCGAAAGCTCGTAAATGGTATTCTCGTGCCCATCTTCCGCCAGTACTGCTGCAGCTGCCTCCGCATAATCTTGTTGTACGGCCCAGCCTGCCTTGCCCTTTCCGGCAGACGTCACCCACGGCGCTCCTGCCACCACACCTTGAATGTTCCCGATCTCATTCTCCAAGTACCAGTTGTTTCGCAAGAAGGAGTACGGAATGCCCGTTTTGATGATGGCTTCTTCCGTGACACGGTGTACTTGAGCGAGGAACAACTTGCTTTCACTTGCATTGGCTGCACTGGTGTATGCAATAAATCCAACTTGAGCCCGTTGTGCCGCTGCTACCGCATTGGTATGTTGACGAATTCTTGTCTCGTTGTCCCCATCTGCAGATATGATTAACAGCCGGCCGATACCCGCAAAGGCTGAATCCAATGTCTCTGGACGGTCAAAATCCCCATGCCGAACTTCTACTCCTTGAGCTTGTAGTCCTTCTGCTTTTTCTGGATTGCGCACGCTAACAGCTAATTGACTTGCTGGTACAGATTTCAATAATGTTTCTACGACTTTCGATCCCAATCTCCCTGTAGCTCCTGTGACTAAGATTTTCATCTTCGCATTCCTCCAACTATGTTTTGTTGTAATTTCTTTTGTTATAACATGAGCAGTTACAACAATCTTATGAGAAAAACGTCTATCGACGTCCTTTCGAAGATGAGCGACCGCGTTTAGCGGAAGTTTTTATCGCCAATAGGAAAGTTTGTTAAGCACTTTAGTGCTTTAACGTAGTTAAACTTTCCTATGTGGTAAAATAAAAGCTCTTAAAGGAGCTCTCATTTATTTGAATCTTGCTGTAAGTTGACTCAAAGTCGTTTGTGCCAACCTGTGTTCCATAACGGATTGAGCCTCATTCAATTCAGTTTGAAGAACCGCTTCAATATTGCGCCCGACTTGGCATCGCACATTCGAATCTTCGTGAACACGGAATAATTGGTTATCTTCGATCACATTTACAGCGCGATAAACATCAAGAAGCGTAATTTCCTCGGGTGGTTTGCGTAGAGAAGCGCCTCCTACCCCCGGACGTACTTCCAATAACCCTGCTTTTTTTAACATACCCATAATTCTTCGGATGACCACAGGATTGGTGTTTACGCTGCCCGCAATGAAGTCCCCAGTCAATTCGTTCGGATTAAGAGCAATCAGGGAAAGGATATGAACAGCCATTGAAAAGCGCGTGCTTATTTGCTTCAAGCTTATCACCACCGTTGTAACTATAATAGTTATTACCGGGCATAATGTCAATATCCGTATCATCCAACGTTTAAGTCTCGTTTTCGTCAATGACAAAGCCACTAAAATGTACTTCTAGTATAGTGGGATTACTGAATGTGGTAATAGGAAAGGGTTGGCCTTGACTGGCTTCAGTTACCATTATTCCTGAGGCGTTCCTTGCCGCTGCAGTTAAATAGTATTTGTGGGAGCTATCTTTTTTCACATTCCTATCTGTACATTCAAAAGTTGTAGTAATGGTATTGCTAATAATAGAAGGGAGCGAAACGACTGTCCTTAGTTCTGAAAGAGTTCCAGAATCCATAACAGTACAAAGACGTTTTCCAGTAAAAGGAGCATCACGCCAAATACTGAATTGCATGCCTTGCGTCGCTGCCATTATTTGCGTACCTAATGTTTGCGATTGAAGTCCAAAATTCCAAACAATTGTCGCGTAAAGCTCTTGACGATCATTTGGATTGATTCTATTTAATTTAATAGATTTTCCGACTTGAACCTCCGTACCAACGGAATTGGCGATCACTGGTAGATCAAGAGTAGCGATAACTGCACTACCGGGATCCATCGGGTTAGACGATTGATGAAAATCATACCACTTGAGTAATTGTTCTTTGTTCATGCGCATCCTCCTTTTGTGTATGATTGAAGATAGACAACGACGAACTAAGTCTTGTTCTCACCAATAACGAAGCCGCTAAAATGAACTTCCGTAATGGTCGGGGCGTTGATGTTGTTGATCGGTATGGGTTGGCCACCGCCATCTCCAATAAATACATTGAAACCAAAAGTGCCCCCTGTTGAAGCAGTCAAATAATAGTTATGAGTTTCTCCTTTAACGTGTTGATCCGTGCATGCAAATGATGTTGTAAAAGAATTATTAATGATTGTTGGCTGCCCTCCAACCGGGATTAGTTCAGTAAGGCTGCCAGCGTCCAAAACAGTATAGAGACGTTCACCTGTAAAAGGTTTATCGCGCCAAATACTAAATTGCATTTTTTGAGTTGCTACTGTTATTTCCGGACTAGCAATGGAATTAAGGGAAAAATTCCATACGATTGTCGCTTTCAATTCGATGCGATCGTTAGAATGAATACGTTTTAATGTGATCGATCCGGGAATAAGAACTTCCTGACCACCAAAATAACTGGGAACTATAACGGTACTGCCGCCAAGGAGCATGGGATTAGGTAATTCATGATAATCGTACCACTTGAGTAATCGTTCTTTGCTCACACACATCATCCCTCTATCAGATTTACTAATATATTAAATTCAGATCGAATTTCTATTGCTATGGACAAAATACGAGGGTGATATGTGCATTTTATAAAATTACATTATGCGCGACTAATCATATTTGGACATGATTTCCGCGAACAGCCGTTTCATATCACCCACCAACTCCGGTGGTTGCTTTACTGTCACTTCATTGCCCAATCCGATAAAAAATCTGGCATAAAAAGCGAAGTCGCTCTGAGGAATTGGACCTTCCAGCCACCCCGTGCCATCCTCCCGGATATGCAAATGGGAGCCCAACCATAATACAGCCTCGCACATTTGGACGCCTTTTTGGCTTAATTCCGCATAAAGCCCGGCCGACTCCTTCTCCGATTGGAAAAATGACTCCTTGTTTCCAAGATGAACATGCCGCAGATCCATAGGCTCCGTACCGTCAGCATCGTATACCGCCGTATGAATGCGATCGCAACGAAATACGCGAAAATCTTTACGAAGAAAGCAATAAGCCGGACAAAACCACAAGCCGTTGTTGGCATAGATGCCGATCGGTTGTATTTTTCTGCACGCCTTGCGCTTCTCGTATTCGATGAGTAATACCTTTTGTTGAACGGCTGCTTCGAGCAGGATCGATAAATAAGGGGATTCCTGCTGTCTCGTTGGCGTCACGAAATCCACCCGATTTTTCATTTGATCAATGCGATCCCGAATGTCCCCGGACATGTGCAAATAAAATTTGTCCAATGCGGAAGCAGATTCCGTTTCAAAGGGCAGAGAAGAATAATGACGAAGGGCATACACCGCAAAAAACATAGCGACAGCCTCTTCTTCGGAAAATGCGATAGGCGGCAAAATTCTTTCCTTCAACACCTGATAACCGCCGTGGGGACCTACCTCCGAATAAAGCGGGACCCCCAGCTCGCTTAGTTCCTGGAGATCTCTTAACATCGTCCTCGTGGATACGCCGAACTCCATGGCAAGCTCCTTAACCGTAAATTTCCGTTTGCGGTTGACCGTCATCATCAGTTCCAATAAACGTTTCGATTTAGACATGACATGGCTCCAATTTCTTTATAATTTGTGACAACTATTGTCACTATTATCCTATACAATAAGGTTCAAGATCAAATAACAAAAGAAAATGGTGAAGAAAAATGAATAAAATTATCGTGATATTTTTTCTTGTCATGTTCGTTATCGGTACGGATACGTTTTTGATCTCTCCGCTGATTCCGACACTGCAAAGTATGTTCGATGTACCTACTGAAATGGCGGGGTGGATGATGGGAGCTTACACCTTGGGTTCGGCGGCGTTTGCGCTGATTGCCGGTCCATTATCCGATGGATGGGATCGAAAAAAGGTACTCCTTACCGGCCTTACTTGCTTCGCCGTTTCAACATGCTTGTGCGGTTTCTCCGTCAACTTTTGGACCATGTGTTTGTTCCGTTTTTTGGCTGGAGTCAGCGCAGCCTTTACAGCACCGCAAGTGTGGGCAGCCATCCCAACCCTGTTTCCTCCGGCCAAAATCAGCAAAGTACTAGGCATTGCCTACGCAGGGCTCGCTGTCTCTCAAGCGCTCGGCGTGCCGATCGGAAGCCTGCTGGCGGCAGATAATTGGTCTCTTCCCTTTTGGAGCATCGGCCTATTTTCACTGCTTTTGGCAATTGCAGCCTTCTTCGTCGTCCCCAGCATGAAACCGCGCGTCCAGCAAGGTGCTAAGCCATCTATATTAAAAAGATACGTGCCCCTGCTGACAAGCGGCAAAGCGAGAGGCACCTTTCTCGCCTACTTTTTTGTTCATCTGGGGAGCAGCGCCGCCTTTGCTTTTCTCGGGAAATGGATGACGGACCGCTTTTCCCTATCGATTGATGAGGCCGGATATGTGATCATCTTTTTGGGGCTTGGCAATTTGATAGGAAGCATTTGCAGTCCTTACGTGATAAAAGCGTTAAATCAGTTTCAGACTATGGCGGCGGGAATGCTCATCATTATTGCGGCTTATATCGCATTGCCCCATGTGTCGTCGATTTATATCGTCAAAGGCGTTTACTTTTTCATTTTCGCTATTCTCGGTATTCTATTCCCCCTTATGGTGGGGCTGCTGAACAGTTTAAATCCAACGATCCGCGGCACCATTTCAAGTCTGGCCACATCAACTATGAATGCTGCGACAACAGTGGGAGCTTGGGTGGCCGGGATGCTTTATGCGGGATTTAACGGTTATTCTGCTATAGGTATTTTTACGGGGATTTGCCTGGCTTGTTCGCTGCTTGTGTTTATCTTGAGCGGAGTTCTGGCGACTCATGCAGAAAAATCCGAATCAAAAACCGAAACTGTAGCTTAAGGGCGGCTCGAGACAATGCGAATGGGAATTGGGTAAATCCGGGAATGCCGGTAATCCCGGTCTCGCAAGAAAGCAGAAAAAGGGCCTTCAATGGGCCCTTTTTCTTTAACTTAGTAAAAAATTTTCAAGATATTTTTCAATTTTTTCAATTGAAATTATCGAAAATTTTTTATTCTTATAATTTATATAACCCTCATTTATGCACTGAGCTATGGAGCGATTTAAACTTCTAATTGGAGCACAGACCTCGCTTGATAAAATTTGCTTTGTAAGGTAATCCAAATCACCGATTTTATAATGATTATGTATACTTAATAAAATACGATCTTTAGCTGTTAGCAGGGATAACTGCGCCGCGGTATCCGAACTTAAAATTAATTTGGAGGCAAGTTGCTCAATCAAGTAGAAATTAAAATTAAAATCGATTTTCATCCATTCATAAACCTTTGTTTTATGGATCGCTATCGTTTCACAATTTTGTTTCGCAATAACACCGAGCGTTTTAATTTTTTCATTAAAAATTTCTATCTCCCCAAAACAACTATATGAATGATAAACATATAAGGAAAGCATCGTTCCCACAAAAGTCTGTCTATACACTTCTGCAATACCTGAAGTTAAAATATAAAGATAATGATTATGCTCATGCGGATGAATGATAAGACTGCCTTTCTTATGCTTTTTATAAATAAATGCTTCACTAATATGCGCCGGTGCATCATTCACAATATCTTGTAAATTCATTATTTCCACCTTCTTTTTGCTTTTGGTCATTTGACCTGTTTTTCATTATAAGTGGAACTCTATAATAAGACCAAATACGAATTGGAGGTCTTGTTATGAGAAAATTAATTATCGACACGGATACTGGAAGCGATGATGCTGTAGCATTAATTATGGCATTGAAATCAACGGATGTTAAAGTGGAAGCGATAACAACCGTCTGTGGTAACGTCCCGCTGATACTAGCAACTAAGAATGCGCTTATGACAATCGAAGTTGCTCACGGTCAAAAACCGCCTCTTTATGTCGGAGCAGCCAAACCGCTGATGCGCGATTTAGTTACGGCTGTTAATGTTCATGGTGAAGACGGCATGGGAGATTGCGATTTAATTCATCCTACGATTTTGCCGGAAATCAAGCATGCCGTAGATGCGATCCTGGACATTATTGAAAATAACCCTGGAGAAATCGAAATTGTAACCATCGGCCCCGTTACCAATATTGCCCTTGCGATTTTAAAAGCACCTGAAACGATGAAAAAGGTCAAACATATTTTCACGATGGGTACATCTGGTTTTGGCCCTGGAAACACTACACCTGTCGCTGAATTTAATGTGTATGTAGATGCTGAGGCCTATCGTATTATGCTGGGCTCAGGTATACCTATTACTATCATTGGATTTGATGTATGTTTGGGGGAAGCTGCTTTAAACAAGGAAGATATGGATGTATTACTGGCGAGCGGTAAGGAAGAAGCTGTGTTTTCCGTTACATGCAACCGTACCTTGCTTGAATATAATTTGCAAAGAAGCAATGAACATATCGTTGACTTACCTGATGCTGTGGCAATGGGTGTTGTTCTCTGGAATGAAATTGTCGTTGAAGAAAAATTGTGTTACTGCTATGTCTGCACAATAGAAGAAGCTGCCTATGGTCAAGTCATTGTAAATGACGGTAGTAAGCTTGCCATATCAGATGGCTTTGCGGGTCATACCCCTAAAGCAAAAGTATGCAAAACGATTAACAATCCTTTATTTAAAGAAAAATTAATCAGCTTACTAGTCCAATAAAAAATCATGACGATAAAATATGTCCAAGTAAAACCCGAAGAGCTCTCACTACTTCCTACTGGGAAGCACTGAGAGCTCTTTGGCTTTAACCTATCTTTTAACACCATTATTCAATACGGACTTGTGTTCCGTCCACTTGTTATCGCACGAATGTTGATCCATGAAATCACAATGCCCGCTGCGCGAAACGCGTAGCCCACGACAGGAATGTAGCTTAAGAAAGACAATACTACGTTGATAATTGTCATATTGGTTGTACCGTTACGAGTGAGCAGCGCGAGCACCAGACTGACGAATACGAGTGGAATTACCCAGGCACTCGACCATAAATACACAAACGGTATAAGGCCTAGCAAATATCCGATGCCAATACCAATCTCGGATAACAGTTGCAGCAAGTTTAAAATGCGAAGCGTGTCTGGTCGCATGTAGCTCCTCCGTTCCAAAAATAGGTTGCTTTCGTTTACATTGTAGCATACCCTCGGGCAATAATCGTTAGCCCTATTAACGAGCTTTGTCCTTCGGGCAAAGCTCAAAAACCCGGGGTGAGCGTCACTATCGCACCCCGGGTCTGCACTTACACGCCGCTGCGTGCCTCGATTTCAGTGGCGGCGGCACTCTCCTGATGTCCCTGCTGAAGCTGGTACATCTGATAGTAACGGCCGAGCTGCTGCATCAGCTCGTCATGATTGCCCCGCTCGACGATCTGACCATGGTCGAGCACCAGAATCTGGTCGGCGTTTTTAATCGTCGACAAACGGTGTGCAATGATGAAGGTGGTACGCCCCTTCTTCAATACATCGAGCGCGGCCTGAATGACGGCCTCGGTTTCCGTATCGATGCTGGCCGTCGCCTCATCGAGAATCAGAATCGCCGGGTCGAACGCCAGCGCCCGGGCGAAGGAAATTAGCTGCCGCTGGCCGGCGGACAGCGTGCTGCCCTTCTCGATCACGGGCTCATCGATGCCCCGTGGCAAGCTCGCAAACATCTCCGCAGCGCCAACGTCGCGGAGCGCCTGCTCCACCCGTTCCCGGGTGATGGACGGATCGTCCAGACTGACGTTGGACGCGATCGTCCCGGTGAACAGGAACGGATCTTGGAGCACGATGCCCATATGCTGGCGCAGCAGCTGTTTGGGCATGTCGCGCACATCACGGTCGTCTACCGTGATCCGGCCTTCATTCACATCGTAGAAGCGGAACAGCAGGTTCAGGATTGAGCTTTTGCCGGATCCGGTATGGCCGACCAGCGCCACCGTCTGCCCCTGCTTCGCCTCGAAGGAAATATCTTTAAGCACATATTCCCCTTCTTTGTAAGCAAAACGCACATGTTCGAATTTCACATTGCCGAGATAACGCTCGGATTTGCCGGCCGCCACGTCAATGCCCTGCTCGTCGAGCAGCTCGAACACGCGGTCCGCAGATACGATAGCACGCTCCAGATTCGGCAGCTGATTGACGATACCGACCATCGGATGAAACATCCGGTTGAGATAATCGACAAAAGCGTAAAGGACACCGACGGTGATCAGCGAATTCATCGAGCTGCCGCCAACGTACCAAATCAGTCCGAAGAAGAACAGATTTCGAATTACATTCATCAAATTGTGAGAAGTGATGGAGTTTAGACTCAACATTTTGTTCTGGTATTTGGTGTACTCATCATTCAGTTGATCGAATTCCTGGATCGTTTCCTTTTGTCTGCGGAACGCCTGAATGATCGTCATCCCTTGAATCGACTCATTGATCATCCCGTTAATGGAACTGAGGCGCTCGCGAATTTCGTGATTATAACGGGAAGCAAATTTGCGGTACACAATAATCCACACATAGAGCATCGGAATAATCGGCAGCGTAAACAGTGCCAAACGGTAATCCAAGACGAATAAAGCCGCAATGATCCCTACGATATAAATGGTACCGGTAAAAAAGTTTGCCAATACCTGCACATACAAATCCCGTACAGCCTCGGTATCATTCGTGATGCGAGATACGACCTTACCCGCAGGCTGATTGTCAAAATAGTTGATCGGCAGTCGTTGAATCTGCGCAAACACATCGGTCCGCATCCGCTGAATGATGCGATTTGCCGCTGCTTGGAGCAAGTACCGCTGCCCGTACGTAAACACAGCGCCAACAATAATCAGTCCTAGATACAGTCCGGCCAGCCTCATCAGATTGTTAAATTCAGGCTCATAGAACGTATACAGCTCTTGAATGCTGAGCTTCTTCGCCACGTACTCTGCTTGCTCATTGCCTTGCGTGATTATGAGCTTGCTGCCTGCCAATTTTCGAGCGCCATCGAACACTATGGGCTGTTCCACCCACACGAACTGACTGCCCACTTGTAAAATGCGGACTTCCTTCCCTTTCGCTTCGCCTATTGCGAAGTTGTCGCTTCTCTTATAAAACGTACCACCGAAGGGTACAGCTTTAGCCGTTTGCGTCGCAGATGTAGTTTCGTACCACGGCTTCTCGATGCCGAGAATATGGCGGTCGATCATCTGCTTCGCAATGAACGGGCCCGCAAGCTCGGCAGCTACAGCCAGTGCTAAGAATAGCAGCGCGATCAGCAGCGGCTTTTTGAACAATGTCGCATATTGAAATAGTCGTCTTCCTGTATGTCTCAAGGATTCTCACCTTCATTTCTTAGAGGTAGTTTAAAAAATCCACTTTGTCCACATCAGACCACAGTCTGATTGGCGATTAAACTTACATTTTAATGCGGTCGCTCATCCTCGAAAGACTTCGATAAAAGTTTACTCATAACGAAGAATTTCAGGATGTCATATCGACATCGAATCTTGAACGAATCCGGGAAGTCCGGTACTCTCATCTCGCTCCGTTCCTCTTTCTCCGGATTTCGTCCAACCTTCTCGGTTCTGAAAGCGGACTTTTTAAACCCCTATTTTATTACAAAGCCCTAAACCTCGACCTGCTCTTCCAGCTGTTGACGGTCGTACTGTTCTTTGTACCAGCCGCCAAGCGCGATAAGATGCTCGTGCGTGCCTTCTTCCACAACATAGCCTTCATCCAACACAAGGATCCAATCAGCATGTTGTACTGCGGAGAGTCGGTGCGTAGTGATCAACGTTGTTTTGCCGGCGCGTTCGGTGCGAATACCGCGGATGATCTCGGCCTCTGTTTTTGCATCGACTGCGGACAGCGCATCGTCAAGCATGAGAATTTCCGGATTCACATAGAGTGCACGGGCAATGGAAACGCGCTGTTTTTGCCCACCGGATAAGGCAACGCCTTTTTCCCCGACCAGTGTCTCCAAGCCTTCCGGCAGGAATTCCACGTCCTTGCGGAACGCGGCCAACTCCAGCGCTTGAATGAGCTCTTCCTCCGTACCTTTACTTCGGCCGAACATAATGTTCTCTTTCACTGTTTTCGAGAACAGAATCGGCTGCTGCGGTACGTAGCCAATCCAGCCATGCAAAGTGTCTACCGTCAATTGCTCGATCGGGGTATCGGATACGGTGATCGCTCCTTGACCGAGCGGGTATTCTCTGAGCAGCTGCTTGAGCAGCGTCGTTTTGCCGCTTCCTGTTCTTCCAACAATGCCGAGCGTCTGGCCGCGCTGCAGTTGGAAGGAAATATTCACCAGATTATCGATGGATGAGGACGGATAGCGGAAAGTTACTTCCCTGAAAGCAATGGAGTTAGGCAGCAGCAGCGTAGTCGCATCCGGAGCATCCGACACGTCCGGCTTATAGCCGAGCGTTTCATTGACACGGTCGAGGGAGGCATTGCCACGCTGCATGATGTTCATCAACTCGCCAATCGCGAACATAGGCCAGATCAGCATTCCGAGGAACGTATTGAACGAAACGAGTTCACCTAAGGTCAATTCACTATGAAAAACCATGTAACCGCCGTAGCACAACCCGATCAGGTAAGAGATGCCGACGAGGATTTTAACCGTTGGTTCAAATAAAGCGTCGATCATGGCGACGGCGATATTTTTGCGATAGACATCGTCCGTCATCGTTTTGAAGCTCTCTTGGCTTGCTTGTTCCTGCACATAGGCGCGGATTACCCGCACACCGGCGATCGTTTCCAGCACCCGGTCATTCATTTCCCCAAAAGCGTCCTGCGCCTTCATGAATCGTTCATGAATCCGTCCGCCGTAGATCGTAATGGCGATTGCCATGATAGGCAACGGCAGAATCGCGGCAAGCGTCAGCTTCCAACTGATGAGAAAGCCCATCATACCGAGGATCGTCAGCATAAATAACGTGGAGTCGACGAACGTTAAAATCCCGAACCCGGCTGTCGTAGACACCGCCTGCAAGTCATTGGTCGCTCTCGCCATCAAATCCCCTGTGCGATTGCGCTCATAGAACGTGGGAGTCATACGGAGCAAGTGCCTCATGATCCTGGAGCGCAGAATGCGTTCCAATACAAAAGCGCCGCCAAACAGCTGATACAGCCAAACGTACGTCATCGCATAACCAAGTACGATCAATGTGCCCCAAAAGGCCAGAAGCTGGAACAGCTTACTTCCTGTCAAAGTTCCCATGTGTATGCCATCAATCGCATAGCCGATTAGCTTAGGCGGAATAACGTCAATGAATCCGACGATAATTAGCAAGCCCACGGCGACGCTATATCGTTTCCAATTCATCCGAAAAAACCAGCTTAATTTCTTTAATACGGTAAACATCAGGTAGTTCACTCCTCTCAAATGGTGCCTTTTTTGCCTCGCGGCTTTGGCATCGCCGTACACGCAAAAAGGCACATCGCACGCAGCGATATGCCTTCTAAAAAATCATAAAAGCGCACGTTACGAACTTGCTTCGTAACCCGCGCTTCGATAAGCGTTAAAATTGTGATGCTGCAGCAGCCGACGATGAACGATCAGTGGCTCACGGCAGACGGACGGGTTACCGGATATGAAATTGTATGGTTTAAGCTACTCAAATCCCTATGTGCGCTACGATCTAGATCCATAACAATCTCATTCATCTCGAAACCCTCCTTTTCCAAAAGTTGTATGTTCTTCTTCACAGAGGTGATCTTAACACCCCTCGGTCGGATGTGTCAACAGGAGAGAACGACTATAACAAACTTTCAGCTTGACCCAGCCTTTGTCACACATGTTTCACAAATAGGCGGCATATGTTGAAGTAAAGGACATCTTGCAGGGGAGGATTACGATGGTTGATCAGGTTTTTGAATTGATGGGTTGGATTCTTGCATTTATCGTCATTATGGGAGGCACGATTGCTCTCATTGCCCGCTTTATCAGTCGTGACTCGACAAACTATGATATGGAGTTCCTGTGGGATCATCGGTATACGTTGGAGGAACTGGAGTTGAAGTAGCTCGGTGAGAACACGGATATCAATGCGCCATCTGAATTTAAAGTCATGCCAAGACTATCGAAACTAGACTTCATCTGGAATCCAATGTCATCGGATTCAAATCCTCCTGCATGACGCGCAAGAAAGATGAAATCACCAGGATGAACTCCTTTTTATTTACAAATA
The DNA here is from genome assembly GCF_042676385.1 of Paenibacillus sp. GCM10027628. Lineage (NCBI taxonomy): Bacteria > Bacillati > Bacillota > Bacilli > Caryophanales > Paenibacillaceae > Paenibacillus > Paenibacillus sp. GCM10027628. The sequence goes on along the minus strand of NZ_JBHTHA010000015.1, from coordinate 48,271 downwards.
TTTACTTACATCAGTATACCAAACATATGTTCCCGAATCAACGAAATTCTTTCTGTAAAACGACTCATTGTTCTCTCTATTGGATAATTTGCAGCAGAACATTCGCCCTGCCGAGGTCAATCATGCCTACAGTGGATTTCATCCAACGTTTCCTCACAAAATCAGCAACAATGCGGATATGTACCCGATTTCATTGCACAATTTCCAATCCAAGCCTCAGCTATATCGATTTCAACTCGTTCCATTGGACTTTTTCCAATGCAACCAGGGGCGCCCTTATGCCTTATCATCCCGACAGCCGAAATACACTTTATAAATATGAAAAAACCTGGCTGATGATGGCCAGGTCCTTATCTAAAGCCGAACGTTTGGGAACGAACTTGTCTTTGTCAATCCGCCATCTTCTCGTCTGCAAAGATGAAAAATATCGTTAGAGACACGACTGCAGCATCCCCACATGTCTGTAACGATAATAAACATCATACCAGCATCGCTCAGCGTACAACCCTGCTTTTTTTCTCGTCTGTAAGCGTTCAAAACATCGTTCGAGGCACGACTTCATTTCCCCACGCCCACTGCAACGATGAAAAACACCTTTCCAGCGGCAACACTTGCTATTTATTGTTGCACGCTTACAGCTTTCATGGTGGTTAGCCCCTTATTCCAGGTAAAAAAAGGACAACCTATTGGCTGTCCTTTGGAACACTCACACTATGTCGGGTTACTTCGCCAAACTACTTTGCCGCGGGACTAGCCTGTGGCTTTTCTCCGCCAGGATTGTTTTGCCCCTGACCTTGACCCGGGCTTCCCTGTTTAGCTCCGCCTTGGCCTTGGCCTCCTTGTCCCGGCCCGCCGCCCGGACCCTGCATCATTGGTCCGCCGTTCGGATTGAACGGTCTATGTACCATTTGGCCGCCGAGATGTCCGGTATACGAAACGAGGATCACAGCGACAAGCGCCCCCGCCAGATAGATCGGGTTGCGGCCGATCTCTTTCTTTTTCCAAATCAGTAGGCCGACTCTGACAACCGTTAACACGATTGCGGCGAACATGGTCAGTTTCGCATAGAATTCATGCGTATGCACCAGCGGATTCCTGGATTCCTCCGGTCCCGTGATAACGGAAGCAATCGCACCGAGGGTACCCACCAGAAGGCTGAGCCAGCCCGCTGCATGCCATTCCCGCTTCTTCGCAATCAGCGCCAGCAGGTCAAAGACCAGACTGAAGATCAGCAAAGCAATTGGAAAATGGGTAAAAATAAAGTGCGCATTCTTGATCAAGTAGTCCATAGTTACTCTCTCCTCTTCTTTTTCGGTAAAATTCAAACTACATATTGTAGTGTAGTTGATGAAAAAAAGATTCAGGTGAGGGTCACCAGAATCAGCAAAGCTACAATTGAAATCAGGGTGCGCAGGAGCGGCATCCTGAGGGAAAGCTGCGTTTGCGGCTCCAAAATGTGCATGATGCGCAGATTGATCGAAGTTTCCGCAAATGAGGCGTAGGAGACGGACGGTCCGGGAACTTGTCCCTGCAGCTTCAGCATTTTGAGCAGTGCGCTGCCTAAATCCTTTGCGCTGCAGTTGGTGGAGATGGCAAATTGGTCAGCCATAATCTCAATCATAATTTTATATTTATCCAGCACCCATCTGAACAAAGGAATGTACCACATCGAAATGGAAAGCATCGACAGCAGGAAAATCGCCAATGGGTCGCGATGCTGCAGATGGAATTTCTCATGCTCCATGACGGCTTCCAATTCGCTTTGCTCCAGGCGCTGCAGAAGTCCGGTCGACACGACGATTCTCGGTCTGATGACGCCGAGCGTCAAGGCTACAGCGGCATGATTTTGAATGACGACCAAGTCCCGTTCCCTCAATCCGTACTTGCTGCTGTAAATCCGGGTGAGCCGGGTATCTTGGCAGCGAAGCAGCCGCTTGGCGGAACGGGCAGAGACCAGAATCTGCCTGCCGATAACCCAGAAGCACGCGGCGAACGTGTAGAGGACAAGCAGGTGGATCATGTCGCAAACCCACGGCGAACGCAGGATATGAAACAGCTCCAGACATATTTTAAATACGTTAAATGATAGGCGAATTCCGAACAGGATGTGCAAGGAGAAGAAGGTCATTTGCAGTAAAATGAAGCCTGCCGTCGCGAGAGAAGCGTATAGCATCCATTTGGACCGGGTTTCCCACATGTGTTATCTATCCTTTTTCAGTTCTTTGATTTTCTGCTCCAGACGGTCCAGCAGTTCAGGGTCCACCTGATCCAGCGCATCCACCATGTGTACGACAGCTTGCGAGCCGAACTCTTCGATCAGATCGAAGGTGAGTTCCTTGGACTGAGCCTCCATAAAGGCGTCTCGCGTCATCACCGGACGGTACACGAAAGAGCGAATGAGGGAGCGTTTCTGAAGAATGCCCTTCTCCACGAGGCGGTTCATCACCGTCATAACCGTGTTAAAAGAAATAGCTTTCTCCTGATCAAGTTTATGATGGACATCTTTGATCGTGATCTCCGACTCCGCTGCCCACAAAATCTCCATGATTTTAGCCTCGAGCGGACCGAAAAAGCGGCCCAAACCACTGCTTTGAAACTTGAAATTTTGCATTTTCATTGGAAACAACTCCTTACACTACATATTGTAGTAGGAAGGGGGATATCCAGTCAAGCTGTTCATTCGGCGGCTCATTTCGGAGATGATTGACAGCGTGGATACAACGATTTATAATTACTTACATAAAGTTAGTTATTGAAAAATATTTAGCAAAAAGGAGTGGATCCATGATGGATATTCAAATATTTTCTCCCGAACGGCAAGGCGTAGGCCATTTTGATGGCGGAAAATTCGTCGAACAACGTCCAATCAGCTTTCCCGGCGAGAAAACAGCCGTCGACCGCATAGGCTCACTCTTCTATTGGGCTTGGGGTAAGGCAACGGACGTAGCTGAGATCCCGATGCATCCGCATAAAGCGTTCGAGATTGTGACCTATGTCATTGAAGGACTCGTCGAGCACCGCGACTCTCTTGGTTCGCTGCAAACTGTGACGAACGGTGGCGCTCAAGTCATTCAAGCGGGTTCCGGCGTATATCACTCGGAAGCATTCCGCAAAGTCGGAAGCGAAGGGCTTCAAATCTGGTTCGAGCCGAACCTGAACGTGACAGTGAAGCAGCCTGCCACTTACAATCAATATGATAACGAGGCTTTCCCAAGCATCACCGAAGGCGGTACAGCGGTGAAGACCGTCATCGGCGGTGACGCTCCTATCAAGCTCGATACCGATGTCAACATGTACGACTGGACGTTGCAGGCCGGCGCCGAATTCAGCTATAAGCTGGATCCTAGCCGACTTCTGGCTGCGCTCGTCATTCGAGGTCAAGGTACTGCTGCCGCGGCTGCAGAAGCTCATGCTCTGGCGCACAAAGACTTCGCCGTTGTCAAAGCTGCTGAAGCAAGCGAGCTTCTAAGGCTTCAAGCCGATAGCGAACAAGGTTTACGCATCATCGCGATTGAAGTCCCCAAAGATCCAGGTTATTCGCTGTATCGCAAATAATAAATCATTGGAAAACAGCCCTCATCCTTCGCAAGGATAGGGGCTGTTTTGATTTTCACTGGATGCTTTGAAGTCTGGACTTCTCTTGGTTTAACGATTCCTCCGCTTGCTGTACAGCTGGCTGGTCGTGATGCGCCTTGGCTTGCGCCAGCGCTCTTTCCGCCTGCGTAATTGCGTTCTGGGCCTCTTGAATCGTCAGCGGCGTCGGATGAGTCATCGCGTGAGAAACGGCATTATGAACGTTGTCTACCGAATTTTGCGCTGAGGATACCGGGTTTTGCGACTGCCAACTAGAATCTTGGTGGGTCATTGTGTTGCCTGCCTCCTTCAATAAAGCAAATTCCCTACATCGGCTATATTGAGGAAAATGACCTGTTTTTATACCCCGTCGATGTTGAAGCTGCAATATTGACACTGGGACGATCCTGCTAAAGGTGGCTGAGCTATTTATTCAATATGCTGTCTTCCAACACAGCGAATTTATCGCCATACTCTTTAATAATGTGCTTTTCACCCCAATTGCATAAGGAATCCAAAATCGTTTTCAAGCTCCAGCCATATTCGCTAAGCTCATATTCGACTTTGGGAGGAATCTGATGATAAATAATCCGATTCACAATGCCGTCTTGCTCTAGTTCTCTTAGTTGCTGAGTCAGCATTTTTTGAGTAATTCCGGGCATCAGACGTTTTAAATCACTTGTCCTCTTTTTCCCGTGCGTCAAGTGACAAAGAATGACACATTTCCACTTTCCACCGATGACCTCCAGCGTTGCTTCGACCGAAATATTATATTTCTTTTTGACCATCATCTTTTCTCTCCATTCAGGTATGGGAACTTTTTAGTGCCTATAACACTTAAAAGTACGTACTATTCATTTTAAACACGATAATCCATAATAACATGTACCGGCCGGGATCAACAAAAAAAGTAGGAGTGAGACGAATGCTGATAGATAAAAAAAGAAGTATTTTTGCGCTCTTGGCTTTAGCAATTAGCGCCTTTGCGATCGGAACAACAGAGTTTATCAGTGTAGGATTGCTCCCTCTTATCGCTGAAGACTTGCATATATCAGTCACAACTTCCGGGTTAACCGTTACTTTATATGCTCTTGGAGTCACACTGGGAGCACCAATTTTAACGTCCTTGACCTCCCGTATATCACGTAAAACCCTATTGCTGTTGATTATGCTTGTGTTCATAGCAGGCAATAGTCTTGCTGCCACTGCAAGCGGGATTGCCGTTCTGCTGCTGGCGCGCGTAATCTCAGCTTTCTCACACGGCGTATTCATGTCCATTGGTTCCACCATCGCCGCGGAACTTGTATCCGAGAACCGCAGAGCCAGCGCCGTCTCCATCATGTTTTCCGGACTTACTGTAGCTACCGTTACCGGAGTGCCTTTGGGCACCTTGATCGGACAACAATTGGGCTGGCGGGCCGCCTTCATCGCCATCGTTGCAGTCGGCATCCTTGCACTCATTGCCAACTTGGTTCTAGTTCCCTCCAACTTGCGTAAAGGAGCCAAATCCCTGCTTCGCGACCAGCTTAAACTGATTACGCATAAACGGTTGCTGCTTGCTTTTTCCATTACTGCATTGGGGTACGGAGGTACGTTTGTCGTCTTTACTTATTTATCTCCTCTCCTTCACGACATAACCGGATTTAAAGAAAAAACGGTCGCTGCTATCCTCCTTGTATACGGAATCGCTATTGCCATCGGCAATGTTATTGGAGGCAAAGCTGCTAACCGCAGACCTATTTCCGCCTTGTTCTATATGTTTGCCATCCAATCTATAGTGCTCTTTGTTCTGGCTTTCACAGTACCGTTTAAGGCTGCCAGTTTGATAACGGTCTTCTTTATGGGATTGTTCGCTTTCATGAACGTGCCCGGGTTGCAAGTATATGTGGTTTCATTAGCTGAACGATTTGCACCGAACGCCGTCGATGTGGCTTCTGCCGTCAATATTGCGGCTTTTAATGCAGGCATTGCTATCGGGGCATACTTGGGTGGAGTCATTACGGACTCGATCGGCCTGGTTCATACGACATGGGTCGGCGCGTTGATGGTTCTTGGCGCTGTCATTTTAACCGTCTGGAGCCGTGCTCTGGAAAAAAACGATGAAGATGAATCACTAATCGCTAATACACATAAGGAGGCAATTATATAATGACTAAACATTTGCAAGATACAACAACCTTACACAACGGTGTGAAAATGCCCATGTTTGGGCTCGGGGTATTTAAAGTTGAAGAAGGGCAGGAGCTGGTACAGGCTGTGAAATCAGCCATTCGGCATGGTTATCGCAGCATCGATACTGCAGCCATTTACGGAAATGAAAACAGTGTCGGGCAGGGAATTAGCGAAGCTATTTCCGAGTTTTCAATCTCTAGAGAGGAGCTTTTCGTAACCTCAAAGGTTTGGAATGCCGATCTTGGGTACGAGCAGACGCTCGCGGCCTACGAAACAAGCCTGAGCAAGCTTGGCTTAGAGTATCTTGATTTGTACCTCATACATTGGCCTGTACAAGGTAAATATAAAGAGGCATGGAGAGCTTTAGAAACCCTCTATAAAGAAGGCCGGGTTAAGGCCATTGGGGTAAGCAATTTTCAAATCCATCACCTGAAAGACTTAATGAACGATGCTGAAATCAAACCGATGGTGAACCAAGTTGAATTCCATCCGCAATTAACACAGCAGGACCTTCTTCAGTTCTGTAAGGAACAAGACATTCAGATGGAGGCATGGTCCCCGCTTATGCAAGGCCAACTGCTGGATCACCCCGTTTTGAAAGAAATTGGAGAACAACATGGCAAATCGGTTGCCCAAGTCATTTTGCGTTGGGACTTGCAGCATGGCGTAGTCACTATACCGAAGTCTACCAAAGAGCATCGAATTATCGAAAATGCAGCCGTATTTGATTTTGAATTAACCAAAGAAGACATGGCGCGCATCGATCGTTTGAACCAAAATCATCGTGTCGGTCCTGATCCGGACAACTTCGATTTTTAATCCGGTATTCAATAAAAAAACATACAAAAACCCGCACCACTGCTTCTCTTGCAGCAGGTACGGGTTTTGTTTGTTGCTTATGACAGTAATACGAATACCAGCGCAAGCAATGCCGGAAGTCCTTGAACAAAAAGGATCGACCTCTTCGCCGTCGCGCCCCCATAGATCGCGGCTACGAGAACGCAGCCGAGGAAGAACAGCTGTAGCTGGTGTCCCATTAAGGCATTGGGATGAAGGAGTCCCCACAGTAGACCTGCCGCCAAAAAACCGTTATATAGCCCTTGGTTAGCGGCTAGCGCTTTGGACTCTTCCGCAAATTGCTTATTCGTTCCGAATGCTTTTAGGCCTCGCGGCGTGGTCCACATGAACATTTCCAGGATTAAGATGTAGATATGCTCTATGGCAACAAGTGCAACTAATACCATACTAATGATTGCCACTGGCATACCTCCTCAAGTTAAAGCCCCATTTATTTTTTCCCGCCGTCCAAAAATTTCATCGACTCAAACGTTTTTTCCAACCGCGCCTCATTGGCTTCCGTTTGTACGGCTTCATCGATACGGAGCGTCACCGTGTAGCCGATGTTGTTTTTCTGGAAAATGTACACGGTCTCCTGGTAAGGCACTTTCCGGGTTGCATAGTGAATGACGTACTGTTTCGCTTTCACGTCGTCGAACAAGGTCGTTTCAGAGTTCGTAACTGCATATTCAGCATCATTGTCATGGCTTTTCTTTTGAGCGGCGTCCTGATCCTTGACCAAACTTTCATAAGTTGCTTTGGGATCAGCTTGGACGATCAAGTACCCACCCGTGAAGAAGAAGGTTTGGCTGCCCTGGTCTTTATTGTCATAGGATTTGCTGCTGGACCAGATTTCCGGGATTTGCAAGGAGTACTTGTACTTTTCATTTTTGTAGGTAATCGTACGATTCGGATCAAGCAGCTCGTCCAGATCTTGAATGAAACCAAGCTCCTTATCCATACCGTCTTTGTCCACCTTGATCGAAGAAGTCAGCGTCTCCAGCAGCCCCTTCACTTCAGCCCCATCCGCCTCTTGCGGGTAGGTGTAGTCGACCTCGTATTTGTATTTATCTTTGATGAAAAAGAGCGAATAGCCCGCCTTCCACTTGCTGCCCAAAGAACTGGAATAGGCGACTTTAAGTGCCGGAACGCCGGCTAAAGTCAGCTCCTCAGGTTCCTTCATACTTCGGTATTTGGGTACATACACCGCTTCAAACTGCTCGCGCTGACGGTCCACCCATGCCTTAAGCGTATCGCCGGAAGAGGCGGACGTTACGCTGACATGCACCATTTGCGAAGAATCGTCGCTATAGAAGGAAGAGCCTGACGTGTAGCCGCCTTGCTGCCAATTGGCCGGCAGGTCAAGAGAAAGCCCGTACTCGTTCTTATACGTTGTATTGCCACTCGAGTAAACCGAGATATCTTTCAAAGACGCGTCCTTGCCGTCGAAAGCAGGCTGGAAACTATCCAGCAGCTCATTGTAACTGTTTTGCTTAAAATTGTTGTTGTAGTGCTCTTTGTTCACTAATAAGCGTAAGGTATACAGGCTTCCCTTGTGAAGATAGCCGCGGGTCTGGATGTAGCCGTTATCGCCCGAGCGGCCTACCACTTTAGCATAGGGGCTTCCTTCCCGCTTCACATATTGACGCTCCAAAATCGTAGCAGGTGCGCCGCCATACTCGTAATCATAATCATCCTCATTGCTGCCCGCCAGCTTGTTCAGCAAGGCAGACGGCGATAGTTCGTCGCTTTGATGGCTGTCCACCTGAACGGACAAGGAGAATTCGCCTTTCGCATCTACGAAACTGACGGAATCTCCAGCCTCGGATTGATGGCTTTTTACAAGTCCTGCCGGATATTTCATCGACCAGCCGAAGTGGCTGTCGCCAATTTTCGTTTTGCCGCGGTCCGCATCCAGGGAGGAGCCTTCCGTCTCCTGCGTCCATTTGGTCTCTTGGCTTTGCGCTTCGCCAAGCGTGATCGATTTCGATACCTCGGAGCCGCCGGATTGGATCGTCACCTCGACCGTTTCATTCGGTAAGTATTTCTTTAGCGCTTCGTTGTAATCGACCATCGTTTTTACTTTGCTACCGCCGATGGCGACAAGAAGATCATCCTGCTTCAGGCCAGCCTTGGCGGCCGGAGAATCGGGATCTACGTAAGCAACCCGCAAACCTGTAGAACTTGGCAAACCCACTACCGCTTCCCAGCTTTCTTCCAATTCCAAGCCAAGATAAGGGCGTTTCACCTTGCCGTAGAGCTGAAAATGCTTTAAAACATATTTGACCGTATCGACCGGAATGGCAAAGCCGAGGTTCTCGACCCCGAAATCGGCATATTTCATCGTATTGATACCGATTACTTCGCCGTTCATATTAATGAGCGCGCCGCCGCTGTTCCCCGGATTGATCGCGGCATCGGTCTGGATAAGTTGATACTGCGAGTTGACCGAGCGGTCGATACCGCTCACGATGCCCACCGTGACCGAATTCCGCAAGGCGAAGGAGATCGGCGTACCAATGGCCGCTACCGTTTCCCCCACTTTAATGTCGGATGAAGAGGCAGCAAACTTCGCAGGCGACAGCCCCGTCGCGTCGATTTTGACTAACGCCAGATCGCTCTCCTCATCGATATTCGTCGCGCGCCCATTGTATGTCGTGCCGTCCGACGTGACGACGGCGATATTTTTCATATCTTTGACCACATGCGCATTCGTCACAATAACACCTCCGGACTCTACGATAACGCCTGTTCCGTGGGCTAGATTAAAGCGGTTTTTCTCCAGTGTTTTATCTGTATCGGAAGAAGGCTTCCCTATGATCGCTACGACGGACGGCGATGCCTTCTCTATCACTTTCGGGATCTCGGCGTTCACTTCTGCCGCATAAGATGATGCTGAGCCCACCCATGATAGAACCATGAAAGCGGCAACTAGCGCAATGATTCCCTTGTTCGTGAATCTATTCCATTTCCCCATTTTAGTCTCCCCTTCTTGGTAAATCTTAGCATCTACTAGATTCTAGCATAATGAAGACTAAGGGATAATACAACTTTTTCCATATAAAAAGCTGTGTCGCGGGGGGACGGGTTGTCTGAAAAACAAGTCTAGCCATGTAGCAGTACGCTAGTATTCGATCAATAACTTCCATAAACAAACACCCGGCGGGCATCCAAAATGCCGCTTTTACGCGGAAAAACCGTGTTAAGGGGGCAACCGGGCCGGGGCCACGGCTGTTAAGACGGAAAAACGTGTTAAAGTCGCAATATGACCAGGGAGTGGTCAGTTAAGACGGAAAAACCGTGTTAACTGGTGCATTCTGGGGACATGTGCGGTAACGCGTGACTTTTACACGGAAAAACCGTGTTAAAGTTGCGGACGTGGCCAGGGATTGGTCAGTTAAGACGGAAAAAACGTGTTAACTGGTGCATTCTGGGGACATTTGCGGTAACTCCTAACTTTAAAGCGGAAAAACCGTGTTAAAGTCGCGGATGTGCCCGGGATTGGTCAGTTAAGACGGAAAAACCGTGTTAACTAGCGCATTCTGGGGACATTTGCTGTAACTCCTAACTTTAAAGCGGAAAAACCGTGTTAAAGTCATGAGCGTGGCGAGTCGCTGCCGGTTAAGGCGATTTTTCCGTGTTAAAGTAGAGCCTCCAGGGATTCTGATGGCACAACCTGTTCCTGAATACAGATCAAGCTTCTAGTATTCGCTCCGGGTGCGTATACACCGTCAGCTGATTCCTGCGGATAAAGCCGACCACCGTGATGCCGAGATCCTGGGCAAGCCTGAGCGCCAAATCGGTTGGCGCAGATTTCGAAAGCAGAACGCCAACGCCGATCTTAGCTGCTTTCAACGCCACTTCCGATGAGACGCGTCCGCTGAAAGCAATTAACTTGTCACGGGCAGGGAGACGGTGCCGCAGCATGTGCCCATAAATTTTATCCAGCGCGTTATGCCGGCCGATGTCCGCTCTTGTCAGCAACAGCTCGTTAGACGTACACAACGCCGCATTATGTAAACCGCCCGTTGCTTTAAAATCCTCAGACTGCTCCTGCAGCTCACGCATCAATCGAAAGCATTGATGCACCGAAATTTGCAGGGAGGTGCGGACAGTTTTGGCCGTTTGGGCGTCGTTATGAAAATAAAACTGGCGGCTCTTGCCGCAGCAAGACCCGATAAACCGTTTTGAAACCATCGCCTGGTTGAACTGATGCAGATGACGCAGCTTCACATACGCAAAGCCCCGATCTACTTCCAGAGAGAGCGTCTCGATCTGATCCGCGAACCGGATCAAACCTTCAGAGGCCAAAAACCCCGTCACCAAATCAACCACATCCGTTGGCGTGCAGACTAGCGTGGCGAATTCCTCCCCATCGATTTTGATCGTGAGCGGCGCTTCTGTGGCGATCGTATCTTCCTGCTCAAGCATTTTTGCGCCGTCATAGCGGTAGATTCGCCAAGTGGTGGTGGATGAAGGGCTGTCCGCATGCTGCGGGACTGCAGCTTCAGCGACGGTAGCACCTGAGACACCCAAAGTATCTATGCCTTCAGCTTCTATCGTTTCCGGATCCGGTCCAGCTTCGCGCTCGTTCCCTAAATCACGTTCGTGTTCCATGCGCTTCACTCCATTTCGGTTTCCAGCTCTTGGATCCGCTTCTCGACATAGCGTGTATCTTTGTGAGCATGATAGGTTTCTGCCTTCTCCACAATGACAGCCGTGTTGTACTCCGGAATTCCGGCATACGTTTCGTAAACACCTTTGGGTATCAATGAGTTGCCTTCGGGCCAATGCACCTCAATGTTGCCGGCCTTCACATCGGCCCGCTTCACCCTGCCATGCATGCTCCCGTAGCCGTTATAGACGACAATCGCCTCGCCTTCGCTCAAAGAAAGCGAAGCTGCATCGTCGTCATGCATCAGCACATCGTACCGATCCGCAGCGTTGAACGGATCGACGTCGCTGTAGATCATGGAATTGAACTGCTTGCCGCGGCGCGTCGTCACGGCAAAGTGCCCTTCCGGCTTGCGCAGCTCCGGCAGCTCGATCGGCAGCAGCGCGCCGCGGCCGTCCGGCGTCGGACAGACGCCATCCTCGCATAACCACGCGCCGCCCCACTGGAACACATCCCCGCGCTCCCGCAGGTGCTGGATGCCGTCGTAGTTGGGCGCGGCCTGCGCTATCTCCGCGCGGATCGCTTCGGCGCTGCCGCAGCCAAGCAGCGCTGCGGCTTCGGGCTTCACGCGGCGGGCGAGATCGACGTAGATCGCCCATTCCGCGCGGGCCTCATCGATCCGCGGGCCGGCGATCTCCGGCGAGAAGTACACCATCCGCTCCGTCGAGGTGGACGTGCCTCCTCCTGGCTGCTCGTAGCGCGTCATCGCGGGCAGCACCACCACCGCCTCCCGCGCGTCGACGAGCGTCGAGGTGTTCAGGATGATGTCCTGGTGGACACGGACATCGACGGCTTCTAGAGCTTGCCGGACGAACGCCGGGTCCGGCATCGTCTCTAGAAAATTGCCGCCGGATGTGTAGAACATCCGGAGCTTCCGCTCCTGCGTCTCGGGCAGGAGCGCATTCTCGAGGGTGACACCGACGATGTCACCCTGCCAGGCCGGCAGCTCGAAGCCCCAGAGCTGCTCGATGCGCTTGCGGTCGGCGGCGCTGCTCCATTCGCCGCCGGGCAGGCTGAAGGGATCGGCGCCCATTTCGCCGGATCCCTGGACGCCGCTGTGGCCGCGGATGGGCATCAGCCCGCAGTGCGCGCGGCCGAGAAAGCCCCGCAGGAGGGCGAGATTCGCCACCTGCGAGATGTTGTCCGTGCCGAAGCGGTGCTGTGTGAGCCCCATGCTCCACACGAAGACCGCGCTCTTGGCACGCGCCAGCAGTTCCGCGAACTCGCGCATGCGCTCGCGGGAGAGGCCGGACGACTGCTCCAGCGTCGTCCAGTCCTGCTGCGCGATGTGGGCGCGCAGCTCTTGCAGCCCGTTCGTGTGCGCCTGCACGAACGCATGATCAATGGCGGAGCCCGGCTGGCGCTCCTCCATCTCAAACCAAATCTTCATGACGCCGTTCATGAAGCCGATATCGCCGCCGATATTCACCTGATACACATCATCGGCCAGCTTGGTGCCGAATAACGCCGATTCGGCAATCGAAGGAATCCAGTACTGCTCCATCGAAGGCTCGTAGTACGGGTTAATGACAATGATTTTCGTCCCTTTGCGCTTGGCCGCATACATATATTTCGTCGACACCGGCTGGTTGTTCGCGGCCACGCTGCCCCAGAACACCAGGACGTCCGTGCCGATCCAGTCCTTATAATTGCAAGTCGACGCGCCGACGCCGACCGACCGCTTGAGCGCGGTCTTCGACGGCGAATGACAAATGCGCGAAGCGTTGTCGATATTGCTCGTGCCGAGCAGTCTCGCCACCTTCGCGGCCACATAATACGACTCGTTGGTGATGCCCCGAGCCGTCAGGTAAAAAGCCATCTGCTTCGGATCGATCGCCCGAATCTTGGCTGCAATCGTGTCCAGCGCTTCGTCCCAGCTGGCACGGCGGAACCTGCGCTCCCCTTGCCTGCGGATGAGCGGATACGGGATGCGCCCGAGCTGCCGGAGCTCGGTGCTGTTCATGCGGCGCAGCTCGTCGATGTCCGCGTGCAGCACCTCCTCGCGGATTGCCGGCATCGTATTCAGCCGCAGCACGTTCAGCCGCGTCGTGCATAGATGCGGCCCCGCCAGCGTCTGGTCATACAGACCGGACACGCCAAGGGCACAGCCGTCGCAGACGCCTTGCGTCAGAATGCGGTATGCGTATGGCAGATTGTCTCGATTTTGCCAAGCAATTTTGGCCGTTTCTCGGATATGATGCGGCTTGATCTTGCCTAGACCGAACGGTACCTTGCTCACCCAAAGCTTCGGATCTGGCTTAGAGGGCAGCTTGATCGGCCCAGTATGTTTGGTTTTTCCCATATTGAGTACGCTCCTTTAATGAACTGCACTTCCATTGGAATTTGTACAGTGTTTTGTGAATAAATACGCCGTGATGCGGCGTAGATTGTATTTTGTACAATGGAATCGCCCCAAACCTCTTCGCTGTATAAGATAGCGGCAGTTCTGCTGGATATTTTCCAACAGAAGGCTGCTAAAACGGCTGAGTGAAAGATTTCCATTGCACATTTTCCAATAGCGCGTGTGGATTGGCGGCCTAGTGAAGGCCGAAGATCATTCGATTCCCTCAGGTACTTGCCCGCAACCTGCATGTTGTTTATCAAAGTTGAGGCACCTGGCTGTCCACCGAGTTAAGAAACCCCACCTAATTTCCCTAGAGAGAGGGAATTAAAAAACCACCGCAAAACAGCCCTGTCGGTTCTTATCAATAAGAATCTTCATGGAATGTCTCACAGTGGTTAGTCTCCGGCAGGTTCGCTACCAAGTGCCAACAGCACCTTACTATGTATTCGAGGTTGTCTCGCTCTGTTCGTCCTCCCCCGGATTTCATAGGGGTCTAGTCACCGTTGCTATCTACTAAACTTCTTCTCCAAATCCTGATCGAAGACGAAAACCGACATGCCCACATCCTGCTGAATGTCGATGTCGACGAACAGCCGCACGAACTTCGCGCCGAGCAGCTCCTCCATTTCAACGGGCGGATGATCCCGGTAAATCTCCTTGACCATTTCCGTGCGAGCCGTACGGAGCATGTTCCTGCCATCGTCGGTCTTCGCGATAAACTTTTCTACGGGGGACAAGTTCCCTTCCATCTCGCAAATCGCCCAGTGCTTGGAAAAGGTCGTCGTCACGCGTTCGGGCCCCTTGCCCATATGGCGCTTGCGGTACGCCTTCACCAGGTTACTGAATTCGGCCTCGATTCGATTCATCGGCCAGCCACCTTTACGTATGCTGCTTTTATCTTAGCAAGAAAGCCTATACCTGACAACTAAAGCAAACGCATATTCTTTCGAAATTTTATCTTATCTCCCTAATTCCTTCCAAGACTTTTTCGTGTATAATCTATCATACACCTCATAGATTCTATCAAATTTTAAGGAGTAGATTTCAGTATGCAGAAAAAACGTTTGCAAGGGTGGGTTTCCGCCGTACTCGTCTTATTACTCATCGCCTTAACGGGTTGTCAGGCAGTTCAAGGCCTTGATATCGGGCAAGCTCTGGAAAACAGCGCGAATGTAAAGTCAGGCGAGTCTAAAGGTTCGCTAGGGTTAGAGCTGGTTGAAGGGAACACCGACAAGCTGACGCCGCAAGAGAAGGCTCTCATCCAAGCCCTGAAAAACACAAAGATTACAATCAAAAGTTCCAAAATGCAGGACAAACAACATGCATCCATTAACGCCGAACTCCAATACATAAAAGGAACGATCCCGTTCCAAATCGTCGTCGACGGTACGAAATTGATCATTCAAATCGACGGTGGCAAAAAACCGGTCGTTTTTGATCAAACTGCATCTGCTGCCGGTGGGGCAACAAGCCCACTATCACAGGAAGTTCGGGAAAAGCTAGTCAAAAGCGCTGAACAATTGCAGCCTGCTCTCATCAAATTTTTCTTAACTAATGCGCCAAATCCCAATACAATCTCCGTAACGAGTGTCTCGGAGCAAGTGTACAATGAAACGATCAGCCTGCAAAAGGCGCACGTGGAATTGAACGGCAGTGAAATAACCGGGCTTCTCAAGCTATTTCTGACCAACGTTCTCGCCGATGAAAAAGGGCTGAAAGAACTGCTCGGCCAGTTGTATGACGTTATCGTGCCAATTATTAAAGAACAGATGAAAGCTGTTCAATCCCAAATGAACGAAGATACCGATGGATTGCCGCATAAATCGGGTATGCCGGATTTGGCGATGGCCTATCTGGACAACAAAACCCTTGCCGTAGAATTCGCCTACACAACAATTCATGAATTTTTGAAAAAAGCCGTCGATGAATTCGATGCAACTATGAAGGACAGTGTGTCCTCACCAACCGCCAGTGCGCAGCTGCAAGCCTTGCTCAGCGACAAGCCGACGCTTAAAGCCGATTACTATATCGATCAGGATAAACAGATCCGTAAATCGCAGCTTGAGCTGTATATCCCTATCGTCAAACCTAGCGGCGGCGTATCTGCCGTGAAACTAACGGCTGCATTTGAGAACTGGAACATCAATAAAGCCGTAACTGCTGACACCATCGATACCTCCGGCGGCGTACTGAATGTTGATTCTGACGCATTCAAAGGCCATGCGTTCTTAAACAATTTTGATAAAAACTCTTTGTTCTACAAGCTGTTGAAGGAAGATTTGAAAGTTACCAAAAAAGAGCTTCATTTCATTGTCGAAGGTAAAAATACCCAGAATGAAGATGGTCGTCTATACGGGATGACCCATCCCTATATCAACGAAGATGAGGTTACCATGGTTCCAGTGCGATTCCTCTCCGAACAGCTTGGAGCCGAGGTCAAATGGAACGCGGAATTGAAACAAGCTACGATCAAGGACGGATTAACCGGCACTAGCATCGTCATGACCGTCGGCAGCAAAATCGCAACAGTTGGAGGGGCTAGCGTAGAATTGGAGAGCGCTCCTGTTCTGAGCAACGGCACTACCTATGTGCCCATTCGTTTTATTGCAGAAAAGCTCGGCGCTACAATTGAATTCGACAAGGATACCCATGTGGTGACGATTAAACGAGATTAGAACTTATGATAAAATGACCAGAGCGCCTTTTGCTCCGGTCATTTTTCTTTTCCTCTTATTTTTGCAGGAAATACTTCTCCAAATCATCCAGCAGCAAATTCGCCGCTTTAATCCCGCCCGCCGTATTCCAAACCGCGTCGCTCACTTTGTGGACATTGCCCTTTTTCACAACATCAAGGTTTTTCCAGAGCGGGTCATTCATCCAATCTTGCTCGATTGTGTTCGCTTCGCCTTTATCGTTATCGTAAGTGAAGTAGAACAGCATGTCGCCGTTCATATCCGGAATCCGTTCCTTCTGTACATCATCAGCGAATTTGTCTTGATCCTGGGGAGCCGGACGCTGGAAGCCGAGCTTCTTCAACATAACACCGGAGAATGTATCTTCCATATAAATCCTTACTTTGCCCGGCATGAAACGAATAATCGACACTTTCGTGTTCAATTTATCGCCCGCTTTTTGTTTGAAATCCGTGATGCGTTTCTCGAAATCCCCGATGATTTTGTCGCCTTCTGGCTTTTTATTCAGAGCCTCCGCGTACAGTTTGAAGTTGACTTGCCAGTCCCCCATCAGTTTTTCGGAAAATACAGTCGGTGCAATGGCCGACAATTGCGCATATACCTTCTCCTGACGCAGTTTATTGCCCAGAATCAGGTCAGGCTGGAGAGCCGCGATCGCTTCCAGGTTCGGTTGGTTCTCGTCACCGACGATGTTGACACCTTCCATGTCGGCTTTGATATGGTCATACCAGCCTCCCGTTACAGTAAAGGACTTCACGGCGCCAACAGGCTTAATGCCCATCGCCAGAACGGCTTCGGTTCCCTCATTTGTCAGCACAACCACTTTCTTCGGAGCTCCTTTAATCTTCGTTTCACCCATCGCGTGTTTGACCGTGTATTCTCCGGTGTTGCCTTGCTGATTTTCCGGTCTCGCATCCTTGTTGCCTGCCGCAGCATCCGTTTTCTTGGCATCCGTTTGCTGTCCGCACCCTGCCAAAACGAGCATGATCACGGTTACCAGAACAAGCAGCTTGCCCCCTACTGTACGACTTGCTTGGAACTTCTTGGTCTGCATGAACTTTTCCCCTCCCAATTTATATATATGAGAACGATTATCATTATCGGTATTAATCCTAATGCCAATGGCTTTTCTTGTCAAGACGTCTATGTAGGCTGGAATACAAAAAAACTGGCCGATCGAGGCTGTTGACAAACGGCCTCTCGGAGAGGGTATTTGTTAACAGCCCCAATGGCCAGGTCTTATCTAAATCCGTACGTTTGGGGACTAGCTTGTCATTGTCAATTCTCCATCTTCACGTCTGTAAAGATGATAAATATCATTTGAGACACGATTGCAGCATCCCCACATGTCTGTTACGATAATAAAACATCTTTCCAGCGTCGCTCAGCGTGCACAACTGCTTTTTTTCTCGTCTGTAAGCATTCAAAACATCGTTAGAGACACGACTTCATATCCCCTCGCCCACTGTAACGATGAAAAACCCTCTTCTACGGCCAACTCTCCTATTCCCATTAATCTGTGAAACCGTCCATTAGCCGCCTAATCTCCTGCTCCAAGGCGTCGTCCGTTATGGCACCTGCAGGGTCGAGCTTCTTGCTCACCATAGCGACCTTCATGGTGCACGTGATCTTCGCAGTCAACATGCCAAGCGTCAGCAGCAATGAATCATGCGCCTTCTCGCCGCCAGTCGTCATCGGAGAAGCGCTAATGACAGCCGTCCTCTTATTCATGAACTCTCCGGATGAGACGATCCAATCGAGCGCATTTTTCAAAACGCCGGGCACCCCATTCGCGTACTCAGGTGTACAAATAAGGACGCCATCAGCACTTTGCAGCTGCTGACGCCATTCTCGCACTGCAGCAGGCGGCTCATCCCCGTCGATATCCGGGTTGAAATGCGGAAGACCCCCGATCCCCTCATAGAAGCTCACCTTCATACCAGCAGGCGCCAAAGTTGAAGCGGCCTGCAGAATCGCCGTATTCGACGATTTCGCGCGAAGGCTGCCTGATATCGCTAGAATGTTCAACGTGCATTCATCCCTTCCTCAGTGAAATGGGTACGTTCTCCGCTTAGTCTAAACGATGACATTAGTGTGAGTGTCAAGCAAATGCAGTGCCCATTATCGAGGCCATTCCATGGATGAGCGTCCTAATGAGAAAAACTGCCCAATTCTGAATAATGGGCAGCTGTCTCTTGTCTATTCTATGCTATTTTTGGGGCGTGTAGCCGGGTGTATAGATAATGCCTGCGATTTTAGTAACGGCTTCCGCATAATATTTATCGGCATCTGCCTGCCTAGCACGATTCGTGGCCACTGCAAAATCAAGATCCTGTTTGACTACATTTAATATTTTTTCTTGAAGCTCGCCTGCATCCAAACTGGCAGCCGATCCTGCAAGCGACTTGCCTTGACGAAGATCATCTCTTACATCCTGCTCTTCTTTCTTCGCGAAAAAAGCAGTGTCGCTGATGACACGGTCGATGCGGTCATTTACCAGCTATTCTAGATCTGTAGGAGTTTGGGATGTGATTATTACTATATGTCCGAAAACTATAGCTTGAACCACATTCGTCGGATCATGCATGATTTGGAAGTTTTCCACAAGTGGGCAGAGAATACGATCCAACAAATTCCTGCCGTCGAAACCTCAGACCCCGGAGAGCGCGAAGCGCTGGATCAGTTTCAAGAACGATTTTCGCAAATCGCAACTATGTACAATAATTTGTTCCCTATTATCAAGAGAGTAGAGATGGAATGGGAAAAATGTGTGTTGGAACGCAAAAAAGATCAGGGGAAAAACAACAAAAACTGACGTAGTCCTTTCGGATACGTCAGTTTTTTTCATTACCCTTTGTTATAAACCTCGAACTCGTATAACGAATACCAGTAGCCTGAGCCTTGGGTTGTCGCAAGCATTCTGACATACCTCGCATTGACCGGCTCAAAGGCGATATCGTCAATGCCGCCGTCGCCTGTCGCCGTTGTAAAGACGTCCGTCCAATTGGCGCCATCACCCGATACTTGTATTTTGTAGCCGCTGGCATAGGCAAGCTCCCAGCTCAGTTTCACATTGTTGATACGATAGGCTTGCCCGAGGTCTACGTAGATCCACTGCGGGTTTGTGTACAGACTCGACCACCTTGTCGCCGGGTTGCCGTCCACTGCTTTATCGGGAGTATAAGCGGATGTCTCGCTGGAGGATGATACGGCTGTCTTGTTCAAGGCCAAGTTCGGCTTATCAAAAACCTGGAATTCATAAAGGGAATACCCATAGAATGTCCCCCTCTGTGTCCCGAGCATTCTGACGTACCTTGTATTGACTGGCGCAAAGCTGATATCGTCGATACCGCCGTCGCCTGTCGTTGTGGCATACACATCTGTCCAAGTGGTCCCATTGCTTGATACCTGAATCTTGTAGCCTTTGCCATAGGCGAGCTCCCAGTTCAGCCTGACCCTGTTTACGTTATAGGCTTGCCCCAAGTCAACGCTAATCCATTCCGAATCCGTATTCAGACTCGACCATCTTGTTGTCGTATTGTCGTCCACCGCTTTATTCGGCGTCAAGGCAGCCGTCTCATTGGATGACGACGTCGCCGTCTTGCCCATAGCCAGATTCGCGGTTGGGACCGCTCCTACAACGTTGCCGAAAACCTGGAACTCATAAAGGGAATACCCGTAGATCGTCCCCTTCTGTGTGCCTAACATTCTCACATACCTGGCCGTTGCAGGCGCAAAGCTCATATCGTCGAAACCACCGTCACCCGTCGTGGTCGTATAAACATCCGTCCAATTGGTTGCATCGTTCGATATTTGGATTTTGTAGCCTTTCGCGTAGGCATTCTCCCAGTTGAGTCTGACCCTGCTTACATTATAAGCCTGGCCAAGATCAACATAGATCCATTCGGAAGTTGAATTCTGCTGGCTTGACCATCGGGTGCCAAACAGATTGTCGACCGCTTTGGCGGCGGTTAAAGTGCCGTTCTCGTTCGAAGACGAGACAGCCGGTTTACCGACTGCAAGATTCGTCGGAAGCGTATACGTTCCTTTGATAAATTTGTATACGTCTTGATACATTTGTTTGCCGTCAAATACGCCTTCTACGCCGTCGTTGTTCTTGTTCTTATAAAAGTTATACACCGTATAGATATCCTGGTACCAGCCTTTTAACGCTTGCGTCATATACCCGGATTCCACGCCCGCTCTCAAGTAGTTATAAAAGCGGCTGTTGTAGTCGGGATCGAACATCGTTCTTTCGTCGAACTCCATTTCGAATCCTTCGTTGTAAGTTTGCGCTTCGGTGGCGGTGGTTGTCAGTCTGGTATAGTCGTTCTCCGTAACGAAATAGTGGTTTGGCTGCTGGATGCTAAAATCAAAGGAGTAGCTGCTCCAGTGGTCTCTTTCCAAGGCGCCCGACCAAGGGCACCAGGCAAGCTTCATACCCAGCGTATGGAGGTAGTTGCCGGAGTTGTTGACCGCATTCACTTCCCCTTGGTTGCCCGTATCGATATCTTCATTCAGCCAGTAAAAGCCTTTTAACTCCAGATTGCTGTAGCTCGCCTGGTTCCATTTGCTTAAGACGGTATCAATATACCATTTGGTCACCTTGGTCATGTTGGCGGGGACTGTCAGATTCTCGCTGATCCCGTCGCCATCGACATCCCCGAAGCTCGTAATTTCGCTGTTGGGGAATGGAATCATGATGTAGACCTTGGATTTATAGTTTGTGAGGTTCAGTGTAGTTGCAACCTGCTGGGTAGCCTGGTTCAAGGCATCAAGCTGCTGATTGGCCGTAAAGATCCGGTTGATGTACCAGTCCCAATTGGTCTTGTAGGTCCATAAGGAGGAATCCGACGAGTCGCCGAAATCCCGATTATCAGGCGTTCTTAAGCCTAGGAACAGAAAGGAATCGAAAAAAGTGTCGTCCATCGCGTTAGAGCTGTTGTAATGCGCCACATAGGGCAGGAACGTATTTTTATCATAAGTGCCGAGTTCTCTTCCTTCGTATGACGTTTTTCCTCCGTAGTATCCGGTGTAAATCAGGGCCATGTTTTTAACAAATCCCGATGCAGCGGTGTTGGGCGGAAAATAGCCTGTAGCTGCGGCAACACCGCCAGCCGGCAGGATCATGGCAACCATGATGGCAAGCATAGCCAATAAAACCGTAACCTTTTTCATCCTCTTACCCCTTCCCTTCCATGATTAGTTAAAATCATACAAACTTGAGGCGTAGATGCGGCTCTATGGTGTGCATTCCGGTATTTCTTTCCTTCGTCAATGCCCCCCCTTTCCCGTTGTTATGGCAGAGGCCGCCACACGGGTGATCGTAGCACCGCTGCCTGCGGCCCGTCTAGTTCTCAAAGTGCGGATCCGGTTCCCAAAGGACGAATCGTCGGTTTGGCATATTTTATATAAATGGATATTCAAGTATAATGAACCCACAATTTCCTTTTCTGAGATGAAAGCGATTCCAATAACGAGGGGGGGATCATCCATCAAACCGGTTTTTAAAACGACCTATGTGCGTATTTTTTTATGGAGCTGCATTATGCTTTCCATCAGCATCATTCCGTTTTCGTTATTACTGGCGAATCGTTTTTCCAATTATGCGTACGAGCAGACTGGGGATTTCAATCGGGAAATGATCCGCCAAACGGTGGAACGGACGGAATACATATTAATGAAACTGAAGTCATACAGCTTGAACATCTACGAGGATCAGCGCATTCAAAATTGGATCTATACGCAAACCGACAATGCGATCACCGACGCCGAGACGCTTCGGGTGTTGACGAGTTATTTGGCGAACGAGCCGTTCATCGATCGGGCCTACCTGTTCAATTCGAAGCTGGAGAAGACGATCTCGTCCCAAATCGGCCTTATCCGAATGCCGGAATTTCCGGACGAGGACATGCTGCGCCACATCCATACCGGACGTCCGGAGTTTTTGCGGTATTTCGACCACAGGATCGGCGAGAACACCTATTTGGCGCTTATCATTCCTTCGACTCCTGCCCGCAAAGACAACAACGGCTATTTGGTCGTGCTGCTGGACAAACAAAAATTGCAAAACCTGTTCATGACCGATCACGCCAAAGCCGGCAGCGGGCTGATGATTCTGGATCAAGCGGGCAAAGCGGTACTCGGCGTGCCAAACGGGCCGAGCCCGGATCTGCTTCGTGCGAAGCGGTCCGGTTCTGAAAGCGGTTCCTTCGAATTGGTCGAGAACGGCGTCAAATGGTTCGTCGATTACGCTGCGATGTCCCCCCAGGAATGGACGATGTTCTCGTTTACCGAAATGAAGCATTTCAGGCAAAAAGCGCAGTCGTTCCAATCGTCGATCGTCATGTATTCGCTGCTCCTGCTTGCGGCGCTGCTTGTGGCCGCGTTTTGGCATTCGCAGCGGTTTTTCGGCCCGTTCCGCCGAATGGCGGATCAACTGCAGCGCAAAGTCGGCCTGCATGCCAAGAACGACTACGGCGTCATCGAGCAGGGCGTCGAGCTGCTGCGCAATCATTATTCGCTCATTAAAGCGGAATATTTGCGCCAATGGGTGTTGCAGGGCAGGCTCAGCCCCAGCGCGCGGGAAGCGATCTCGCGGGAATCTGCGCTGCTCGGTTTCGGATTTATCCGGCTTGCGGTCATCAAAATCGACTCGTACAGCGCGTTTTCCGAAAAGTACGATTTCAATTCGCGCAAGCTGATGAAGTATGCGATGGGCAACATTGCGGAGGAGCTTCTTCGCAGTTCCGGCAGAGCTGTTGAAATCGTCGATTTCGGAGGGGACCATACCGTCGTCCTCGTCGGTGAAGCGAATGCGAATAGCGAATTGACAAGCGACTTGCAAACGGTCAGGAGAGAGGTCGAGAAGTGCATCGGCCTGAACGTTACGATCGCGGCAAGCGACGCCCGGCACGTCCATGCCGACCTGCGCAAAGTGTACGATGGGATCAGCGACCTCGCGATGTTCAAATTTATTAGCGGCGAGGACAAAATCTATACGGAGCAAGATTACGAACATTACTTGGAGAAGCACCGCGGGCTATTGGACGACGCGATGATCGAACAATTGATCCAATCCGCCCGGAGCGGCAAAGAGGAGAAAACGTTCTCCGTCTTGGAGGAGCTGTTCCGCCATCTGCAGACGCTGAAATATTCGGAGTGCAAATTCCAGCTCAGTCTCTTGTTTTTCGCGATCGTCAAGTCGTTTAACAAGCTGACGTCCATCCAAAGTGTCGAGGGCATTGAAAAACATTTGGAGCGATTTTCGACGTTAGGCGAGGTTAGCGATTGGACGAAAGAAGAACTTGTAAGGATCATGGGCCAGTTAACCAGCCAGAAGGGCTTCAGCCGCAAAGATAAAGTGGTAGAGGAAATGGCGGATTACGTGCATTACCATATTCACGATCCGATGCTTTCGGTCGATGACATCGCGGATCACGTTTCCTTATCCGTTAAATACGTCCGTCAGCTGTTTGATGAAGTACGAGGCATTTCATTGTCCAACTATATTTTGCATGCGCGTATCGAAAAAGTGAAGGAACTGCTCGGCAATACCGGGCTGCCGATCGCGGATATTTCCGAGCAGTCGGGCTTTCAGACAAAAAGCCACTTCTTCACGGCGTTCAAAAAAGCGACGGGCATGACGCCGAGCCAGTACAGAATCCATTTTACGAGCGAATCAAAAGCATGAGTTCCAGCCGTCTCCGCAGGGAGGCGGCCATTTGTGTGCGCAGGAACCCGCCTGGCCTGCAAAATCAGAACCTTGCGATTTCCGTTTTGAGTACCGGATTCGGACTATGAGAACTAGCCAGGCCGCCGGGCCCGGTGCTACGATGACCCTGTGAAACGCCAGCCGGGTTATAGGGCAAGATCTTACGGGAAAGGAGAGACAAACTTTGAAACAACAACGGGGATTCGGAAGGGGAGCGGCAGCCGAGATTGCGAGAAACCGATACTTGTACCTGCTTGCGCTGCCGGGCACGCTGTTTCTTATCGTGTTCGCCTACGTACCGATGTCCGCTCATCTGCTCGCGTTCAAGAACTTTCGCTTGTCCGAAGGGCTGTGGGGCAGCAAATGGGTCGGCTTCGACAACTTCAAATACTTTTTCCACGGGAACGATTGGCTTCGCGTCACTTATAATACGCTGCTGCTGAACGGACTGTTTCTGGTGTTCGGCATCGGCTGTGCGGTCATGCTGGCTGTTTTTTTGAACGAGATCGGCAGCCGGTTGTTCAAGCGGTTCGCGCAGTCGTTCATTTTTTTACCGTATTTCATTTCGTGGCTCGTCGTGAGCATGATGACTCAAACCTTGTTCGGCACAAGCGAAGGGCTGCTGAATCGCATGCTGAATGCGTTCGGCTTTGCCGGTATCGAATGGTATTTGACGCCGGGCGTATGGCCGTACATCCTGACGATGGTCTACGTATGGAAATTCGCGGGGTACACCACGATCATTTTCTTGGCGGGAATCACGGGCATTTCCCCGGACTATTACGAAAGCGCCAAAATCGAAGGAGCCAGCCGCTGGCAGATGATCGCACACATAACGCTGCCGCTCCTCCGTCCCGTCATCATGATTATGGTGCTGCTCGGCGTAGGCCGGATTTTTTACGGCGATTTCGGCATGATTTACGCGATCGTCGGAGATATCGGCGTACTGTACCCGACGACAGACGTCATCGATACGTTCGCCTATCGCGCTCTTCGGCAGCTCGGCAACTTCAGCACCTCTTCTGCCGTTATTCTGTATCAATCGGTGCTGGGCCTGATCACAGTCGTCATTTTTAATGCGATCGCCCGGAAAATCGATGCAGACTCCAGATTGTTCTAAGGTGTGGTTAAAATGCGGGAACGCTTATTTATCGTAATGATTTATTCCGTTTTGTTATTGGCTGCCATCGCATGCTTCGTTCCGTTCTGGCTCGTCTTCATCAACTCGTTCGCGGCCGAATCCAGCATCCAGACGCTTGGGTACCGCTTCATACCGCGCGGCTTCAGTCTTGGGGCGTACGAATTTCTGCTCTCGGGAAAGCAGCTGTTTCGCAGTTACGGGGTGACGCTGTTCGTGACGATTGTCGGAACGGTGTTGTCTGTTTTGATAACGGCTGCATATGCCTACGCGCTGTCCCATCCCAAGGTAAAGTTCAGGAACGCCCTCTCGTTTCTGACTTATTTTACGATGCTGTTCGGAACGGGCTTGGTCGGGTTCTACATGCTAGTAGCCAATTGGCTGGGCCTAAAGGACTCGGTATGGGCGCTTATTTTGCCGTATTTGCTGAATCCGTTCTACGCTTTTATTCTGGTTTCGCATTTTCGCACGCTGCCTTATGAGCTGAATGAAGCGGCCACGGTGGACGGCGCCAACGATCTCGTCATCTTCTTTCGCGTCATCTTTCCGATCTCGGTACCCGTTATGGTGACGGTCAGCCTGTTTTTCGCGCTGCAGTATTGGAACGATTGGTATTTGGCGCTGCTGTTCATCGATGACTACAAGCTCCACCCGCTGCAAATGATGATCCGTCAATTGATGTCGAATTTGAATGCCAAGGCCTACGTGTCCGGCAGTCAAACGGAGTATAGCGTCGTCGTGCCGACCTACGGCATGCAGCTGGCGATCGTCTGTGTGACGATCGGCCCGATTTTGTTCGTATATCCGTTCATTCAGAAATACTTCGTCAAAGGCATCATGATCGGAGCCGTAAAAGGATAGTGCTACATTAAAAATAGGGGGAATGAGCATGAAGCGTATGCTTTCATTTTGCATCGCATTCGTACTGGCGCTGTCCGCGCTCGCGGGGTGCAGCAGCACGGAGGGAACCGACGGTAAGGGCACGGCGCAGCCGGCCAATACGAATCAGGCCACAACCGACAAACTGCCGCAGGTGACGCTGAAAATGATGATCCCCGGCGATCGGCCGCCGCATATGGACCTGGTCATCGCCGAAGCGGAAAAGCGGATGAAAGATACGGTGAACGCCAAGCTCGACATTGTCTTCGTCCCTTGGGCGGATCTCGCGCAAAAAACGCAGGTAACGCTCGCATCCGGCGAAAATATCGACTTGATCTTCGACGCGCCGTGGCTGCACATCAACCAGATGATTTCGAACGGCTACTACGAGCCGCTGGACGACCTGCTGCCCAAATACGGAAAAACGATACTCGACAAACGTCCGAAGCAAATGTGGGACGCCAACAAGTACGACGGCAAAATTATGGCGATTCCTCTTGGCGTCAGCTATATGGCCGGCAACTCGTACATGATCCGCAAAGATATCCGCGAAAAGCTGGGAATCCCGCCGATCAAAACATACGACGACATGATTAAATTTGCTTATGCGGTCAAGGAGAAGGAAAAAGGGATCGTGCCGATGACAGCCGCAGGCTCGACAGGGCAGCAGCATTATTCGCTCGTTGCACACAGGTCGTTGAACGATTACCAAACGCATGTCAGGCCTACTCATGCATTAAGCAGCTCCCTGATGCTCTACTATAAAAATAACGACGGCAAGGTATTCAACCTGTTCGAAGACAAAGAACCGATTTGGACATGGCTCACCGACGTGCGCAAGCAATATGAGGATGGGTTAATCTATAAAGACATTCTTTCGGCCAAGGATTTTCAGCAGCTGTTCAAAACCGGCAAAGCGGCCGTTACGCCAAGCGGCGCGTTCGGTCTCGGCAAAGAGTTTATTAAAGCGTTGAAGGAGAACGCACCGGGCGCCGACGTGGAGAGCGTTACGTTCTTCGACAAGACCAAGGGGGCCAACTACTCCAACTTTAAGCAATGGAACTTCCTTGCCGTTCCGAAGGTCAGCAAAAACAAAGAACGGGCCCTCATGTTCCTGAATTGGGCCAACGAGAAGGATAATTACGACCTGCTCTCCTACGGCATCAAAGGCAAGCATTGGGAAGAAGTCGGCAAGGATAAAATGAAAACGCTTGATACGTCCAATTACTGGCAATTCGGCTACGTCTGGGTGTGGAATCCGGTCGACGAGCGGTCCGACGCCGAAAGCGATCCCGCACAAGAAGAATTGAATGCCGTGCTGCGCAACGCGGACAACTTCACGCCGGACATCTTAACCGGCTTCGAATTCGACAGCGCTCCCGTCCAGAACGATATCAGCCAATACAATACGATTGAAGCGAAATATTACCCGGCTATGTTTAACGGCGTGATTGACCCTGCCGAAACGATGAAAAAATTTGAAGCCGAGGCAGGCCCCGCGCTTAAGAAAATCCAAATAGAGCTGCAAAAGCAGATCGACGCTTTCTTGGCAAAGAAAAAGTGAGACGTCAAACAGACCGCCTGGTTCTATGAACGCAGGCGGTTTTTTGCTGTATATGCGCAGAAAAGGGATTATCCAGGTTTGGACTATTTAAGAGAAATAGATAATATAGAGTATAACAGCTAATCTCATAAAAATGGTGGGAACATGATTTCAATCGGGCTTGCAGGATGGGGAGACCATGATCAGTTATATACTGGAGTTAAGCCGCAAGACAAGCTAAAAGCATATAACAAGTATTTTACATTGGTTGAAGTAGATAGTTCTTATTATGCGATCCACAAAGACAGTTTATTTGATAAATGGGCTTCCGACACTTCAGAAAATTTCTCATTTATAGTGAAAGCTTATCAAGGCCTGACAGGGCACACGCGTCAGAACTATTCTGAAGTGGAATTAGAAGATATGTACCGAAATTTCAAAGAGTCTATACGGCCTGTCTTAGAGGCGGGCAAATTAAAAGCAGTCCTTTTTCAATACCCACCGTGGTTTGATTGCAATCGCGAGCATGTAGCTTTATTACGATCAGCGAAGGAACGAATGGCTGGTATACCGGTAGCTCTTGAATTCCGTCACCAAAGCTGGTTCAGTACGGAAATGCGTGAAAAGACGTTAATATTCATGCGTGAAGAAGGTTGGATTCATAGCATTTGTGACGAGCCTCAAGTTTTTCCGGGTTCGGTTCCAACCATTTTAAAACCAACGAATGACGATGTAACCATGGTTCGTTTCCATGGCCGAAATACGGGTGGATGGACTTCAAGCGGAACAAAAGATTGGCGAGAAGTACGATATCTTTATCGTTACAGCCACGAAGAGTTACTGGAGTGGAAAGAGAACCTCTTGAGATTAGAAAAAGAAACCGGTGAGGTTTGCGTGATATTCAATAATAATTCGGGCGGGGATGCTGCCTCAAACGCTTTGCAGCTTATGGATCTACTGGGTATAGAGACAAAGCAGCTTCCTCCTGAGCAAATGGATATGTTTGAGTGAATGATTCAAAGAAAAACCGTCAGGGAAAATTGCCCCGACGGTCCTTTTGCGTGTAAATACATTTGCGAATTAGGTGGAAATTAGGTAAGGCATCTGCCCACTCCAAACGGTAACGATGAAAATCATCATTATGGGCTCGATTCCATTTTCTCTTACGTCTGTAACGATGAAAAACATTGCTATTGCTTCGTTCCGGTTCACCATACTGCCTTTTTCTACTCTGTAACGATGAAAAACATCGCTATTCACCCGTTTCTATTTACTTCAACGTCTCTAACGCTGAAAACATCGTTCCAGCTTCGATCCGCGTCCCAAAGGTCGAACTCGCTTAGAAGGTGCGCCACACGTCCTCCCCTGAAGCTCCCGTCAAATATGACCCGGTGCAAGCTTAAGCCGCTTAGCCAATCCGGTCAAAAAGTATAAAAGCACGTGCATGCTGATCCGCGTCGTTCGGTCACGTGTATCCCGGTTCGGGTCCACGCAAACCATGTCCATGGCAGCGACGCGGTCCCACGCCCCGAGCACCTCCGCGCAATAAAACAAGTCGAGCGGAGCAAGGCCGCCCGGTCCGATCGCCGGCACCCCGGGCACGTCCGACTGATCGAGCACGTCGATGTCGAAAGTCGCATAGACCACATCGACATTCTGCTTCAGCTTAGCGATCGCTTCTTCCAGAATCGTCCGAATGCCGCGCTCTCTGACATTCTTCGCCGTATACAGCGTAACACTCTGTTCTTCTGCGTAAGTGCGGTACTGCTTGGAGTTGGCGAAGCTGCGCAGGCCGATCGTCACAACGTCCTCACCTCGGACAACGCCGGTTTCCATCAGGCTGCGAACGGGCGTCCCGTTCGATCTTCCCCCGGAGGCCGTGTCCCGCACATCGAGATGGGCATCGAATTGGATTAACCCGATCCGTTCTCCGCGGGCGCGTTGCAGACCGGTCAAAGCCGGATACGTGATCGAATGGTCGCCGCCGACCAAACATGGAACGACGTTCGGGAACCGTTTTGCCACTTCTTCAAACGCTTGCTCGATACGATGGTGACATTGTGGAATATCGGTCGTATGCATGACGATGTCGCCGAGGTCGCGGACGCGAAGCGGCAGCAAATCCAGATCGTCTTCGAAGTTATACGTCGTGAACGCGCTGAATAACTGCCGGAATACGGTCGGATGCATATGGGCGCCGGAAAAGCTGATCGAGCTCTTCGATAGCGGCGCTCCGATAACGGCTGCATGAAACGATTCGGTGCCGTCCCATTCGGTGATCCAATCGCTGAGCCGAGTTACGTTAGGATCGCCTTGGCCGGGTGTATAAACGAGACTAGGCCGCTGTAAATAAGGGATTTGGTTCATGAAAATTGCCTCCTATCTTAAATCGGAGCCGGTACCGGCTACGGATTATTTGCTTTGCAGCACCTGGCTCAAAAATGTTTGCGTGCGCGGATGCGACGGATTCGTAAAAATGGCCGAAGGCGCTCCTTCTTCGAGAATAACGCCGCCATCCATGACGACGACCCGATCGGCCACGTCGCGGGCGAATCCCATCTCGTGCGTCACAATGATCATCGTCATTCCTTCCTGCGCAAGGTTACGCATCACCTGAAGCACTTCTCCCACTGTTTCCGGATCGAGCGCGGATGTCGGTTCGTCGAACAGCATCACGCTCGGCTTCATCGCAAGGGCGCGGGCAATCGCGACGCGCTGCTTTTGACCGCCGGACAGACTCGCTGGACGGGTGTCCGCCTTTTCCTCCAAACCGACCTTGCGGAGCAGTTCGAGCGCCAGCTGTTTCGCTTCCTCTTTGGGCACGTCGCGTAATGAAGTTGGAGCCAGCATGATGTTCTGCAGCACCGACATGTGCGGGAACAGGTTAAACGATTGAAAAACCATGCCTACTTCCTGCCTCATCGCATTTAACTCGCTTTGCGGCATCTCCCGGGATTGTCCGCCGGCCAAAATGCGCCCGATCGCCTTTCCTTCAATGAATACGTTCCCTTGCTCGAACGTTTCCAAATAGTTGATGCAGCGCAGCAGTGTGCTTTTCCCCGAACCGGACGGTCCGAGGATAACCACGACTTCCCCGCTATTTACATGAAGATCCACTCCCCGAAGCACGCGGTTGCTGCCATACGTTTTGTGTAAGCCGTTAATTCGAATCATCGCATGTCATCTCCCATACCCATACGTTTCTCCAGCCTCATCCCGATGAGTCCGATGATGTTGTTGACCACATAATAAAGAATAGCGACAGCAACTAAAAATTCCATCGTCTTGTACGTATCGGCGATCAGGACGTTCGCCTGCCGGAAAAGCTCCACCACCGTGATCGTGGACAGCAGCGACGAGTTTTTGGTCAGCGAAATCAGTTCGTTGGTCATCGGTGCCAGCATCCGGATAACCGCTTGCGGAACGATGATCTTCCGCATCGTTTGCGCGTAGGAGAAGCCTAGCGATCGTCCGGCCTCCATCTGTCCCCGGTCGATCGATTGAATCGTGCTGCGGATGATTTGCGACGAGTAGGCGCCGCTGTACATCGCCAAAGCGATGACCCCGGACACCCATGGGACCGTATCGATGCCGAACAGGATCGGCAAGCCATAGTATAAGAGGAAAAGCTGGACGATCAGCGGCGTTCCCCGGAACCAGGAAAGATAGGCCAGGGATAAGAGCCTCGCCGGTTTGTTTTTGGCCATCTGCCCGAACGAAATGACCGTTCCGACCACGATGCTAAGCGCAAACCCCGCAAGCGTATAAGCAACCGTATACCATAACGACTGAAGAAGGAGACGAATGTTTTGCCATTCCGCCAGGACGCTAAAATCAAGATGCTGCATGGTCAACCCTCATTTCCCGTTATTCGAACCATTTTTTGACGATTTCGTTGTATTTGCCGTTCGCTTTTATTTTCGCAATCGCTTCGTTAACGGCTTTCTTGAATTCCGAATTGTCTTTGCGGATACCGTATCCGTAAAATTCTTCCGTCAGCTCTTTCGGCAGCACCTTTACCGTGCCTTTTTCTTTCGCGTACGTCTTGGCGGCAGGCCCGCCGGTTACGACTGCTTCGACTTTGCCCGTCTCGAGCTCCAGAAACATTTCAGTGTTCTTCTCGACCTTCACCAGCGGAATGTCCTTGTGGTTCTCTTCCAAGAACTTGACGGATTTGGTGCCGATCTGCACGGCTACTTTTTTGCCTTTCAAATCCTCGATGCCTTTGATGTTGTCATTGTCCTTCTTGAGCATGATCGTCAGACCGCCCGGGTAATACGTTTCGGAAAAATCGATCGTCTGCTTGCGCTCGTCGGTAATGTACATGGCGGAAGCGATCATATCGAATTTTTTGGCCTGCAAGCCAGGAATCAGTCCCTTGAATTCCGTATCGACAAATTCCACTTTATCCGCACCAAGTTCTTTGGCAACCGCTTGAATGAGCTCGATGTCAAAACCATCGTATTTATCGCCCGATTTGTATTCGAACGGCTTGAACGTCGCATCCGTGCCGACTGTCAGCGTTTTGCTCTTTGCGATTTTTTGCAGCACTTCGTCCGTGCTGGCGTTCGCAGGCGCATTTGCCGTTTTGGCCTGTTCGCTCGGTGCCGGACTCGCTTTCCCACCCCCGCAAGCGGTTGCAAGAATCGTCAGTACGCACAGGATTGCGAGAAGCATTACTTTTTTCGTTTGGTTAGCCATTGTATTTTCCCCCGTTATAATTTGATGGTTACTGCATGTCTATAAACTAGCAAGTTCCATGCCAAGCGATTTGATAGAGAAAAATACGAGTTTTTGTAAGGGTTTTCAAAAAAGTACAGTGAATAATAAAAGATTAGCTAGAAAGTCAAAGCGGCAGTTTTTGCCGCTCCGGTGGATTTTGCCGCCCTTATAACGCGAAGATTCGCGTTGCCTTTGGAGGCTCATCGTGGAATTTCCCGATTTGAGATATAATACTGACTATCATGATCGTAAGGGGATGTAGGAAAAATGCGCAGAACTGGTCATGTTACGGGCATTCCGCTTCTCTGTATAATGTTCGCCGTGCTCTCGGCGGTCCTCTGCTTCCCGTCTTTCGCTGCAGCTGGTGATGTGATGCCACCCGAGCAGCGGCAAGTGATTCGCCTCGCCGGCGATAACCGGTTTCCGCCGTTCGAATTCGAGGTCAACGGTACGTTTCAAGGTTTTAATGTCGATATGATGAACGCCCTTTCCATCGAAACCGGGATTACGTTCGAGTTTTATCCGATGCCGTGGAGCGAAGCGCTGAAGGCGCTGGAAGCAGGTCGGGTGGATGCCATCCAGGGGATGAAATACAGCAAGGAACGCGCGTCGCTGTACGCCTACTCCGAACCGTATTTTACAAGTGCGCAGGCGATTTTCGTGTTGAAGGACAATTATTCCGTGTTCTCTCTTAGCGACTTGCAGCACCGGAAAATAGCCGTTCAGGAAGGCGATATTAGCGGGGAAGCGCTGCAGCGGTTTCCCGCTGCAACCGTACTCGCCGGGGAAAATCAGGAAGAAGCAATCCAGATGCTGCTGGAGCGCAAAGTAGACGCGTTTATCGGCAATCAAATTACCGGACAGTATTTCCTGCAAACGGATGGCCAGCAGGACAAGGTGAAGCTCGTCGGCGATCCGATTTCGCCTACCGACTACGGTATGGTCGTTCTGAAACGGAACGAACGGCTGCTTGCGCCGATCGACGCCGGGCTGCGGAAAATCAAAACAAACGGTACATACACGAAAATCGAACGCAAATGGTTCGGCGAATACATTTACCCGTCGCCTCGCAATTTGCGCGGCCTAATTACTTATTTTATCATCGGTCTGGTCGTGACCACCTGCGTGTTGCTGATTATTTTATGGTGGAATCTTACGCTGAAGAAAGAACTGAAGAAGCGCGTCGACGCTTACAAAAAAACGCTGGACGAGCTTGCGCGTAAAGACAGACTGCAATCGTTAGGCCAATTAGTCGCAGGGATCGCCCACGAAATTCGCAATCCGATTACGTCCATTCTATCTTATGCCCAGCTCCTGCCGATCAAATATGAAAACAAGGAGTACCGGGAGTTTTTTGCGGAGCATGTAACCGGGGAAGTGATGCGGTTGAACCGGATTGTCGGCGAACTGCTGGACTTCGCGCGTGACAAACCGCCTGAGAAAACGATTTTCCCTATCGGCGAAACCGTCCAAGCCGTCGTGCTGCTGTTCCATCAGCTGTTTGAGAAACAACGGATCGAAGTCCGGCTTGAAGTGCCGGAGTCTTGCGCCGTATGGGCGGATGCCCAGCAAATCAAGCAGGTGCTGATCAATTTGTTCAAAAATGCGATCGATGCGATGGAAGACGGCGGACAGCTGCGGATAACGGCTATCAGCGATGGCTCCCATGTTAGGATGACGATTGAAGATACCGGCGAAGGCATCGATTCCCGGGATATGGCGAACATTTACGAACCGTTCTTTACGCGAAAAGCCGGAGGGGTCGGACTTGGACTATCGATTTGCTACCGGCTGATGGCCGAGAACAACGGGGCGATCGAAGTGGCGAGTGAGAAGGGAACCGGAACCAAGGTGACGTTGAAATTACCGGGCGAACAGGGAGAGAGCGAACATGCATAAACCGAATTTGCTTATTATTGATGACGAAATCTCGATCTGCAAATCGTTGTCTTTTATTCTGGAAGATGATTATCAAGTGTATACGTCCATCGATCCTGACGAGGCGGTCTCTTTGTTCGCGCATCTTTCGTTTGCGATCGTACTGCTGGATCTGCGAATCGGCATGCGGGACGGCATCGAAGTGCTGCGGACGGTCAAGCAACTGTCGCCCAAGACGGTCGTCATCATGATGACCGCGTTCGGCAGCATCGCTTCCGCCGTAGAGGCAATGAAGCTTGGTGCTTTCTATTACGTGCAGAAGCCGATCGATATGGAAGAGCTCAAGGTGCTATGCGGCAGAGCCCAAGAGCAGTATCACCTGCAATCGAGGGTCGAATGGCTGGACGAAGAAATCCGCAAAGCCTACGACGTGCACGGCTTGATCGGCGAAAGCGACCGGATGAAGCAGGTGTTTGCGCTTGTAGACAAAGTGAAGAACATCGATTCCGGCGTATTGATCCTGGGGGAAAGCGGGACGGGAAAAGAACTGGTCGCCCGCGCCGTCCATTTTGCAGGGGAGCGGCGGGAGCAGGTGTTTTCCACGATTAATTGCGCCGCCATTCCCGCCAATTTGATGGAGTCCGAACTGTTCGGTTATGAAAAAGGCGCGTTTACGGGCGCAAACGTACGCAAAGCGGGCATGTTCGAGACGGCCGACGGGGGCACTTTGTTTCTCGATGAGATCGGGGAGCTCGACATCGGGCTGCAAAGCAAGCTGCTGCGGGTGCTGCAGGAGAAAACGGTGACGCCGATCGGCGGGCATAAAGAGAAACGGATCAACGTCCGGATTATTGCCGCAACGAACCGGGATTTGAAGAAAGAAGTGCAGCAGGGCAAGTTCAGGGAAGATTTGTATTACCGGCTGAACGTCATCCCGATCCAGGTGCCGCCGCTGCGCGAGCGCAAGGAAGATATCCCGCTGCTGATCCGGCATTTTATGGACAAAATCGGCGGAAAAATGTCCAAACAAATAAAGAGCATCTCGCAGGAAGCCCTCAACTTGCTTCACGACTACCCGTTTCCCGGCAACGTGCGGGAGCTGCAAAACATTATCGAGCGTTCCATCGCACTCGCGGATGGCGATCATTTGACCATTCGCGATTTGCCGATGGACCTTCAGCCACAGCGCGAGCACACGTCCGACGGACGGCTCGTTCCCGTTTATGTGGGCGATACCGCCCAAGAGGCGGAGCGAAAACTCATATTGGCTACGCTTCGGGAGCTTGACGGAAACCGCCGTAAAACGGCCGAGATGCTGGATATTGGCGAACGGACGCTGCGCGACAAAATGGCGAGGTATAAAGAGGAAGGGACCCTCCTATAGCTAGGGCGAGCCCAGCCCTCGTCATCCAGCCCCAGCAATTTTGCGAAAACAAAAGACCGTGATACGAACTCACGGTCATTTTTTTCTCCATATTTATTAACAGCAGGAGTTAACTGCAGTCTTTGCATTCGTTGAATTTGAACTACACCCGTACCCATCCTTACCTAGCGGCTTCGCGTCCGCATCCGCCGCGCAACAAGCATTCGTTTCGGTTGGTGCAGGCCCCCCACAACAGTTTTCTTTTTCAACATTGCTTTCTTTGCCTGTATTCATGTCTTTGCTCATATTCAATTCCTCCTAAATAATGAAGTGTCTTACGCTTCTGTAGACGCGTATTTATTCAGAAGGACGCAAATTTTTCCTAACAAGAACGCGAGTCGCAACCTCCTTCACAATGATTACGAGACGTAACATCTATAATATGGCCAAGCCGATCAAACTCAAAATCACAACAATTCAGCAAAAGCTCTTTCAACTTCTCTCTACCGCGCTGTACCCTCGATTTGGCTCCGGAAATGGAGACAGCTAACTCCTCGCTCAGCTGTTTCTGCGTATAGCCGCCAAATTCGGTTAATTCGAGAGCATGCGCATATTTCTCAGAAAGTTGCCGTACCATCGGTCTGATACAAGCCGATATTTCCTTGAACGCTTCATTTACTTCCTCCGATGTCTCAGGTGAGGGTAGATTGAGAGGCAATTCATCCAGCAGTTGGCTTTTTCCTTTTCGATAATAATCAATGATGCTATTTCGAGTAATCTGATAAATCCACGACTGAAGTTTCTCACTGTCCTTTAGATGATCTAAATTAGTGTGTATTTTCATAAATACATTCTGGAGAATGTCATCAGTGTCCTGCTCACTTGTTACCCGTTTTAGAATGAAATTCCGCAAAGGGCTATAAAATGATTTCCATACTTCCTCCGTGTCCATACGCTTCCTCCGGCATTTGTTTTATTACAGAGACGTGCGAATATGTAAAAGGACGCACTTTTCGAATACTATTCCAAAAAAATAGCCCCTTAGCAATAATAATTGCCAGGAGCCGTAATAAGATCACTTATCAAATAATTTCACCAGCGCCTCACGTTGAGGTTGTCTAATATTAACAACGGGACGAATGCTTTGCGCCAGTTTTTCAGCCTCTTCGATGGTTTGACTCTTGCCCAATGTTATCAATGTTCCAACAGCTACAGCACCAGTGCGTCCTTTTCCGCCGCCACAATGGAACCCAACTTTCTTACCGCTCTTATAAGCCTCTACAACGTGGTCGATGGCTTGTTGAAACAGTTGGTCTTGTGGTCCCTCCGCATTGTCACCCAGGGGGACTTTTAGCCATTCAACGTTGCCCTCAGGATAGGCGCATTCCGTAGCTTCCCCGCGCAGATCCACAATCACTTCAACGTTTTCATTTTTAACCATATCTTCAACGTCGGCAGCCCCGCCAAAGAATACTTTATCGTCGATTAATGCCTGATAGTTTTTCTGCTTACCTTCCTTCACGAACTGTTCGATTCGGTTCTTGATGGAATCGCGCACTTCACGGAATTTCGCCGTAATTTCTTCTTCGGTTCCCGTTGCTTTTGCAGGATCATCGAAACCCCAGTGCCATCTCTCAGCCTTGTCATTGCGTACAACCGGGCAGTTATCGTTAGCGTGACCACACAGTGTGATAATGTAATCGGCGCGGCTTAAAATCTCAGGGTCTATCACGTCGGATGTATGGCTCGAAATATCGATGCCCGCTTCTTTCATTGTTGCAACCGCGCGAGGGTTCAATCCGTGTGCTTCCAGACCTGCGCTTTTCACTTCGTATTTATCGCTGCCTAAAGCTTTCAAAAATCCATCGGCGATTTGACTGCGGCAAGAGTTTCCTGTGCAAAGAAAATAAACTAATTTTTTGTCCATATCTGAATATCTCCTTATTCGTGAATTTGTTTATATAGGATTGATGCAACTACAGCTCCAAGAACTGTCGCTACAAGGTAAATCCAAAGATGCTCTGTTGTACCTGATACAATAGCAGGACCAAATGAACGGGCTGGATTCATGGAAGCCCCGCAAATAGGGCCCGCAAACATGGCCATTAACCCAACAGTCCCGCCAATGGCAAGACCGGCAAAAGATTTAACAGCTTTGCCATGTACGGCAGAACCTAATATAACCATCATGAGGATAAAAGTTAAAATGAACTCTAAAATAAATGACTGTTGCCAGGAAAACCGAGGAAGAGTTGCGCCTAAATGAGCTACATTACCGAACATAAACAAGAGTGTCATACTCGCGAAAATTGCGGCTAGCATTTGCGTAACCATATAAAACAAGCTTTCTTTAAACGAAATATCGCCTCTTACCAAAAAGCCAATTGTAACCGCAGGATTAAAATGTGCTCCTGATATATGGCCGAAGGTATAAATCAGTGCCATAACTACCAAACCAAATGTGATTGCAATCCCAACATGGGTAAGGCTTTGTGTAATATCGTTAATGACAACTGCCCCAGTACCTGCAAAAACCAAAAAATAAGTACCAATAAATTCAGCAATCAGTTTCTTCTTTAACATCACAAGTGGCCCCTAATCACAACAATCCAGTTGTTCGCAAGATATTTTTTCTACTTTTTCTTTTTGAGAAGGCAAGTGCTCAAATAATTCAAGCAAATACGGTTTGTCATCAATATTCAAGGAATAAAACACCCATTGGCCTTTTTTAGCTTCTTTGACCAGACCGCCATCTTTTAGTTTTCGCATATGTTGGCTTACATTAGGTTGGCTCGTTTGCATGAGCTCTACAATCTCATAAACGCAAAGTTCGCGTTCTTTGAGAAGGGAAAGAATCGTGAGCCTCATTTTATCCCCCAACAGCTTGCATACTTCCGATAACTTTTCTATTTCAACCAAAGCTATGCACTCCTCTATAAAGGCACATTCAAACCTTTTAACAGCTCGATCACTTTCTTTTGTATTTCGTCTCTCGCTTGTCTTACCGCTTGGATATCCTCCTTTATCAGAGGATCCTCGATATTCCAATCAACGCTAGTGATACCAAAAGGAATAATTGGACAACGTTCGGCAACTTGTTGACAGAGCTTAACAATAACATTAGAGGAAATAAAATACTTCATATCGATTTTCTTAGAAGCATTCCCTGAAAGTTCAATCCCAAATTCCTTCATGACTTCAACAGTAAAAGGATGAATATCATACGGCTCAAGTCCTGCACTTTCGACTATAACGTGTTCTCCACCGTAGTGCTTAGCAAATGCTTCTGCTATTTGACTGCGGCAGCGGTTTTGAATACACAGAAAGTAAACACGAACTGGTTTCTTCAACATTTTCTCAACCCTATACCATCTGTCAATGATTATATAATTATTCAGTTATATTTGTAAGTTAAGAAATTGTAAATATGATCTAGGACCATATTTAGATGGAATTCCAAGACGTTTCAGTTAATCAAAATATTTCGATTATGCTATTGCAATTCAATTCGCATTGGTTTATATTGTTAATAAATCAAAAATATTTGATGAATGAATCGGGTGAAAACAATGAAAACCATAATTCCAATACATGAAGTAAAGACTACCACTAAAAAGAACGATTCCTTCTTTGAAACGTATGAGGCAAAGTTTAAAGCCTTGGCGGATCGCAAAAGACTGCAAATCATGTATGAGTTAACCCAGCGAGGAAAAACGTGTGTTTGCGACTTATGCGATATCGTGGATATGGCTCAATCGAAATTGTCTTATCACTTGAAGATCCTATTAGATGCAAACCTAATTACGAAAGAAGTCATTGGTACCTGGAGCTATTACGAGATCAATAATTCTGAAGTTAACGGCTTGCTTTCAGAAGAGCTGTGCTGCATTTTTAGACCAAGTCGATCATAAATTTTTTTTAGAATTAATATCAATTTTTTTTGATTTATAAATCAATATATTTTGATGAAGGAGTGTTTATTTCATGTTATTCCACGATGTGAATCCACAAATGATGTATGTAAAACAGCAAGGTAAACAAGTTAGCTTAGCAGAAGAGGTTCAAGTTCAGAACCAAAAACAATTTAGTTTTAGTCTCAATAAACTCACAAACTTATTTCGGACTAAACAAACTACGCAAAGTGTTTGCTGTGCATGCGCCTGCTCTTAAAAACAAATAAACTTGCGTCTCTTGGAAGTAGCAACCGTCTTGAATAATGAAAACTAAACAATTATTTGGAGGAATCTTCAATGAGTGAAAATGCAGTTCTAACTAAGGCCCAATTACCTGTAGCCATTATAGGCGCTGGACCAGTTGGTCTTGCCGCGGCAGCACATTTAGTTTCCCGGGGAGAACCCTTTATACTGTTTGATGCCGGGAACCACGTAGGTGCCAATATTCTTACATGGTCACATGTACGTCTCTTTTCTCCATGGGAATACAATATTGATAAAGCAGCACGTCAATTACTGACTTCACACGGTTGGATTGCCCCGAATAATTCTGATATCCCTACCGGGCTAGAACTAGTTGAGAAGTATTTTAAACCTTTAGCAGAATTACCTGAAATAAAACCTTTCATTCAATTGAATGCCTCAGTGATTGCCGTGAGTCGAAAAGGCCTAAATAAGGTCAAAACAAATGGCCGCAACGACCTTCCGTTTGTTTTACATGTTGAGAAAAATGGAGATCGAATTTTGTTTGAAGCCAAGGCAGTCATTGATGCTTCGGGTACATGGACTAATCCGAACCCTGTCATTTCAGAAGGTGTATGGACTCCTGAGGAGCAGTCTTTAAGTAAGCAAGTTTTCTATGGTATACCAGAGATTCTTGGCAAGCATAAAGATCGCTTCAGTGGAAAGAAAGTTCTCGTTGTAGGCAGCGGTCACTCTGCAATCAATACACTTTTGGAACTCGGAGGTCTTAAGGATCAAGTACAAGATACGGAAATCGTTTGGGTACTTAGGAAGTCTAAGCTTAAAGACGTCTATGGAGGGCAAGAGCAAGATCAGCTCGCCGCTAGAGGGGAACTTGGAACACGTATTCAGAAGCTAGTCGAAACAGGTAAAGTTAAAGTTCTAACACCTTTTTATATTCAAGAGTTAAAAAAGAACGGAGAAAAGATACAGGTTATTGGTACTTTAAATAACGAATTGATTCAAATTGATGCTATTGATGAGATTGTTTCAAATACAGGTTCCCGTCCGGATCTATCCTTCTTAAGAGAAGTCCGGGTGATTACAGATCCAAGCCTGGAAAGTACTTTGGAGTTAGCGCCTCTCATCGATCCAAACGTTCACAGCTGCGGTACGGTTAGACCACACGGAGAGAAAGAACTTAGACAACCAGAGAGGGACTTTTATATTGTTGGATCGAAGAGCTATGGTAGAGCACCTACTTTTTTGATGGCAACAGGGTATGAACAAGTAAGATCCGTTGTTGCAGCTTTAGTAGGTGATCATGAGGCAGCTGAGAGAGTAGAACTTGAACTACCCGAGACAGGTGTTTGTAGTATACAGACTAGCTCATGCTGTGAACCTGTAAAAAGTGAAGAACTTGTACTCAAAACGGATACCGTAAGCACTTGTTGTTCACTAGTCATGACTCCAGCGGCATCAAAATCTTCTTGCTGCGGTTAGTAATCACATCGGCGTTGTCTAATAGGCAATGCCGGTTTTATTTTGAAAGGAGAAGTTCATTGATAATTGGATATACTGGAGGACGTAGCCCAAGCGAAGGTGCGGGAACGTTCTTTTTTATTAAGAACGGGAGGTTAGTATAATTCTTTCATAATTCAACCCGAAGAAATTATTAACTTCTTGGTGCCCATAACATGACGGACACACCTACAATGCAAATAGCGGCTCCTAGCCAGTCGTATATATCGGGTGTTTTCTTATCGACAAGCCATCCCCATAACACCGCGAGAACAACAAATACGCCACCGTAAGCAGCGTAGACTCGCCCGAATGTCGGGAAACTTTGCAGTGTTGGAATGATGCCTTGCTTCCAAGCACCCCATACCAAAGGGGCTTTGATTCTCGTAACCAAAGCCAAACTAGATACCCGCCGCCAATTTCGGCAAGACCAGCAAGCACAAAAATTAATATAGCCATCAACATAAAAATCCCCTAACACGAACCCGTATTTTCTATCTTCTCCAAGCATTCCGACCAGGTAAGGCATTTGCAGCTTATTCCATTGTCTAGAATTCGTATCATGGAATTGATATGCTTCTTTCGCTCTTCAAGTTCAGAGCGCTTTTGCTTCGCCATCTGTTGCCAACGATCCGAAAGCGAATCGCCGGTTTCAAAGCCTTCAAGCAACACAGCTATTTCCTGAATACTAAAACCGGTTTGCTGCGCGACTTTAATAAAGTTGATACGGTCAAGCAGCCCTTCGTCATACCGGCGTTGCCCGTTTTGGCGCTGCGGAGACGGTAGCAACCCAACGGATTCGTAATAACGCAGCGTCGACGCGTTCAATTCTGCCCTTGCTGCAAGTTGACCAATGCTAAGCCCAGCCATGAAAACACTCCTTGACTTAAAGTTAACTTTAAGTTTTATACTTCGATTATATCTTGATTGGAAGGTGATGTACATGAAAAAAGGGGAATGGCTCGCCGGTCTTGGGTTATTAGGGGCATGTGCCTTATGTTGCGCGTTGCCATTGATCGGTGGCGCGGCAGCTCTCGGCATCTCATCTTTCTTTTTGAATCCGTTGATTGTGGCGGGTATGTCCCTTGTGTTTGTGATAGCGGGAGTCATTATATATCAGCGGCGGAAGAAAAGCGGATCGACTTGCATGAAAAAAGGATGTAGCTGCAATTCCTGCACAAAGTTAGAGGGGGTAGAAACCATGAGAAAAGAAATACCGGTTGCTTGCTGCCATACGGTTTTTACGAAAGAACAGCGGGTGGAGTACAAAAGCGTTTGGGGAGAACTTGAAGCAAGAAGGCTCCGTGTTACAGAGATCGAAAAGGGATACGAGTATCAATTCCCTGGCGATCCGGATACGCTGCGGCTTTTGATTGAATGGGTTAGCCTGGAGCGGAAATGCTGCCCGTTTTTAACTTTTACCGTCCGTGCGAGCCGCGAGGAAGAACCGATTTGGCTTCCGTTGACCGGAAACGAAGAGGCGAAAACTTTCTTGAGTCAAGAAATTAACGAAAATATTTCAAACATAATTCAACCCCCGTCAGTATAAATACCTGCCGGAGGCCGTAAGTACGTTACTTATTAAATAACTTTTCCAGCGCCTCACGTTGAGGCAGTCTAATATTAACAAAAGGGCGAATGCTTTGCGCCAGTTTTTCAGCTTCTTCGATGGTTTACTTACCCAATGTTATCAATGCTCCAACTGCTACAGCACCAGTGCACCCTTTTCCCCCGCCACAATGGAACCCAACTTTCTTACCGCTCTTATAAGCCTCTCTACAACGGGGTCGATGGCTTGTTGAAACAATTGGTCTTGCTGTCCCTCCGCATTGTCACCCAGAGGGACTTTTAGCCATTCCACGTTACCTGCAAGATAGGCGCACTCGTAGCCTCTCCACGTAAATCCACAATAACTTCAACGCCTTCATTTTTCACCATATCCTCGACGTCAGCAGCACCGCCGAAAAATATTTGATCATCGATTAATGCCTGATAGTTTTTCTGCATACCTTCCTTCACGAACTACTCGATCCGGTTCTTGATGGAATCGCGCATTTCACGGAATTTCGCCGTAATTTCTTCTTCGGTTCCCGTTGCTTTTGCAGAGTCGTCGAAGCCCCAGTGCCATCTTTCAGCATTGCCATTTAAGAAATTGGAATTAATTTCAAATTATTTCTTTAAAATGTAAAATATGAGAAGGATTTTTAAATAAAATGTAGAATTTACTTTTTTTAACCAATTAAAAAGGCGCCTTTTAATTTGTTAACTTAACATTTTATATATCTGGAGGAATTTATGAAGAAAATATCAAAGACTATTTTATCTCTGGCCCTTACTGTTTCATGTATTGGTGTTTTTTCGTCAAATGTTATTAACGCAGAATCTAGTTCAAGTACTAATATTATAAGCCCTATGGGTGATCCAGATAATCCTTATTTCCCGCTGAATTGGGATTGGCCAACGACGAATACCAATGTTACACAGTTATATGGTGGAAGTGAACCGCATAAAGGTATTGATATCGGTGTTAAATTACAATCAGTAACAGCTGTAGAAAGCGGAGTCGTTATGGGATCCGGACAATATACATTGGTAAGTGGCTATACATCAGCAATTAAGTATGTAACAATTAAACATGACCAGAAGGATCCTAATGGTAATAACCTAATCGCACGTTATCTTCACCTTGACAGTTTTTCGGTGAACACTGGGAATACTGTTAGTAAAGGACAACAAATCGGAATATCAGGAAATACAGGTGCAAAAAAAACCGGTACTAATACTCCAGACAATTATCACCTTCATTTTGATGTGAATAACGGTAACACAATGACACCTACTTTTTCTCAAACCATTAACCCAAAGCTTTTTTGGCCTTATTTTGTTAGTGGCTTTCAAACATTCAGCTTGGAACCAGATAATCATGAAGTTGATGAATTATCAAACCCAGATTATTTTATTGACCAATTACTCATTAATTATGTTGGTCAAGATGCATTTGAAAAATGGATGGCTGATATTTCGGTAACAGACCATTCTTTGACAAATTTTAAGAAAAAATTTCATTTAAAAGATGAGAAAGTCGCTGACCTATTAAAAGTTTAATATTTCGCAATACCGCAAAGTAGTAGATAAACTCGTTACTAGATCGTTAAGCTTTAAAGGCTAATCTGTTGTCAGACAGAGGTGATTCTAATGCAAAAATCTATTCAGATTTTCTTAAAGTTAGTTGTATGGACGATCTCTATGAGCTTAATGTTAATTGTATTGATAGGTTGTAATAACAATCAACAAAAGATCGACAGAACTCAAAATGAAATATGGAAACTGGCGTTGGAGGGTAAACTTAAAGGAGTTGAAGTTCCAATTGGGACTACTAAGAGCGAAACTCTTAAGATACTTCCAAATCCAATAAGTACAGGGCGCTCTGAAAACGGATATCGTCTAGAATACGAGGGCTTCTCCTTGGAATTTCAAGTGTATGGAGTGGAGGCCATCCATTCACTAAATGAGCTTGATAAAAATGCAAAAATTCAAAAGATTACAGCCAAACCAACAACAGTAGGATGGCAGGGAACAACAGCCGACGTTAAAAAAGCGTTAGGAGAACCTGATCAAGAATTAGATGATGAAGCCTACGGCCCTGCATGGAATCAAATTTATAAAGTTAAGGACAATTTATATTTAAAGTTCATTTCGGAAACCAAAGAAGGCCCCATTGTTAAAATTATAGTTGAATAATAG
Source organism: Paenibacillus sp. GCM10027628 (assembly GCF_042676385.1). NCBI lineage: Bacteria > Bacillati > Bacillota > Bacilli > Caryophanales > Paenibacillaceae > Paenibacillus > Paenibacillus sp. GCM10027628. Next base: position 3,339 of record NZ_JBHTHA010000015.1, on the reverse strand, counting down.
AAACAGGCTGTCAATCGACAGCCTGTTTCTATGTCTCTGTGCTAGGATTAAAAGCAAGGGTCAGGCAGCCAATGGATCCACTCCACTCTTCCGAGGGATTCCTGGCTTTATCACGCAACGGGACCTGAGCTAATTGGCTTGAATTTGGCGCCACATGGTCACCATATCGATCCAACCGCGATGTTCGGCAATCTTACCATCTACTACACGATATTGGCGGTACAGGGTGACATCAATGGAATTGCCCGTAGGTGCGTTTCCAAAAAACATACCTTTATGCGTACCCTTCACAGCCATTCTCACTAATACCTTCTCCCCTTGGGCTATGATCTCTTCCACTGTGTAGAGTTTATCGGGAAATGCTTCTAATATTTTGCCGGCAAATTGTTTCAGGCCTTCTTTGGATTGATAAGTGTGCTCTTGGTAATCGGATGTCAAAAATCGTTCTGTACTATCCAAATCACTTTGATTCCAAAAAGCCTCGATAAATGCGGTTACCGTTTCGATATTCTTCTGTTCAATCGTTTCCATAGTAAACATCTCCTTTGTGTTTATCCGTTCGGCTTTATGGCCTCTTGTTACTTGACCTGAATTTGGGGCAATAGCGTCCCCGTGTCAAACCAACCGCGATGTTCGACAATCTTATCGTCTACGACCCGAAATTCACGGAACTGAGTGAGCTTAACGGACTTGCCCTTAGGTAAGTGTCCGGCAAACGTACCTTTATGCGTACCTGTTATAACGATTCTTGCAATTACTTTCTCTCCTTGGGCTATGGTCTCTTCCAGCACATAGTGTTTATCAGCAAATGCTTCCCCTAATTGTTTAACAAAAAATTGATCCGTATGATCCAAATCACTTGGATTCGGCAAGGCCTCGATAAACGCGGTTACTGTTTCAATATTTTTTTGTTCTATCGTTTTCATACTAAATCATGCTCCTTTATTGTTTGTTGGTCATTTTGTTGCTGCAGCGATCCCATTGGTAATCATCCGGGTCAGATTCACGAACTTATCGACCGCACTTTCGACCCTCTCCCTGATCCCCTCATCTGACGGAGCACCATCCGGACCAAAACTATGATTTCCAGCTCCAATAGAGATCCACTCCGGACTGTTAACACCATGCAAAGCGCGAATAATGCTCTGTAGATTCGATAACGAGCTTACCCCCATTGGACCGCCTGCCGAACTTACGGAAAGCACCGGCTTCCCCGAAACATGACTTGCATTCATGTAATCCAAGGCGTTTTTCAGCACCCCCGAAATGGAGCCATGATATTCCGGGGTCGCAAGGATCAGTCCATCTGCATTTGCAGCCGTTTCTAATACATACTGAGCGTTCGGGTGAAAGTCCCAGTTATCGGGTGAAAAAAGCGGTAAATGAAGCTCCCGCAGATCCACAAGCGTGGCTGATATATTTTTTGCTTTCAATAAATGATCGATATAGTGAAGAAGATTCGTGCTCATTGCGCCTTCGCGATTACTGCCAGCAATCATTGTAATTTTCATATTCATAATCACCTTTCACTCTTATAATTTATCGTTTCGGATTGTCGTCATCCAAAAATTGGCTCATTCGTGTTTGAATGGTAAACTTGGGTTACGATCTTTACGAGTCCGCCCGCTTGCGCATCTTTGGGAGTCGGCCGCTCTCCTGTCGCATCGGTCATTTTCGCTCGTCACTACTATGACGGATGGCGATAAGAGAACGTGACCGGTTGGCGAAAAAAAATATCTGGCGGTGCAATTCGAAGCGATTCCCGCCGGAAATCCCGGCTTCCTGTCACATCGCTCGGGTTTCATACGTCAATATATATAAAAGGCATATAAGGAAGGAATGTGACCGATGGACGAACAAAAATGGCTGGCGGAGGAATTCGAGGGTTACCGGAACCATCTGCAAGCGGTGGCTTACCGAATGCTGGGATCTCTGAGCGAGGCGGACGACGCCGTGCAGGAATCTTGGCTCCGCCTCAGCCGATCAGATAGAAGCAATGTCGAGAATTTGGGCGGTTGGCTGACGACGGTTGTCGCGCGGGTGTGCCTCGACATGCTGCGCTCGCGCAAATCGCGGCACGAGGAGCCCATGGAGGCGTACGTGGCCGAGCCGATCACGAGCCGCGAGGACGGGAGCGACCCCGAGCGCGAAGCGCTGCTGGCCGATTCCGTCGGTCTTGCGATGCTCGTGGTGCTTGAGAACCTGAATCCCGCCGAGCGCATCACGTTCGTGCTGCACGATATATTCGCCATGCCCTTCGTAGAGATTGCTCCCATCGTAGGGCGCACCGAGGCCGCGGCCAGGCAGCTCGCAAGCCGTGCACGCCGCAGGGTGCAAGGAGCGGAGACAGCTCCCGACGCCGATCTTACCCGCCAGCGCGAACTGGTTGATGCCTTCCTCTCGGCGGCACGCGCAGGCAACTTCGAAGCGCTGCTCAAGGTACTCGACCCGGGTGTCGTGCTCCGGGACGATCGCGAAGCTGCTGGTGCAATAAGGGAGATTCGCGGTGCGCATGCTATAGCCAAGCAGGTCATTGCTAGCGGTGCCAAAGCTGCACGACCGGCAATCGTGAACGGAGCCATAGGCATCGCCGTGGTTCCGCATGGAGAACTGTTATTCGTCATTATGCCAACGTTCAAGGAGGGCAAGATCGCTGGATTAGATTTGTTCTCCGACCCCGTACGCCTCGGCCAGCTCGACCTGACGGTTCTTGGCGACTGACGAGCCAACCTACAATGCGGCTCGGGCTTAGAAGTGCGTATTATAATTGGATAGAAAACAAAGGGAACTGTGCATGATGCCGATTTGTGGATAAATATCATCGATCTATTTGTCCGGAATGACCGCAAAAGCTCGAGTAGAGATGAATGAAATGCCTAAACAGTCGGTAATGCCCTATATGTCTACAGTTCCCCCTTACCCGTCATGGAAAGAACAAAGGTCTTTAATAGAGAACATTTTGACTCATTTGGTGGNAACAAAGGTCTTTAATAGAGAACATTTTGACTCATTTGGTGGGTCAATGACCACCAATCAGGCTTCGAACGAATAAAATTCCATAATTAGCGAAGATCGTTCGTTGTTTATGGACTTTTGTTCTTTCGAGTCCCGAAATGGCTATTTCTCCGAAATTTAGCGTCAAACTTGTTCACTAATAACGACCTTTGTTCTTTGCCAAGCGGATGACCCGAAGGTTCCCCCCTCATTTCTTTGAAGTAGCCGATGGTTGCATGATGTGCAATCGATTCTGCGGAAGAGCGATTGAAATTGCCTCCATAGGAGTCAGTTTCATAATTCAATTTGTTTGGTCGTGCACTAGTCCAATTTTAAAAGGACATT
>NZ_JBHTHA010000014.1:0-166086 GCF_042676385.1 Paenibacillus sp. GCM10027628 | reverse complement strand
CTTCAGTCAGCTCCTTGCGGTTCAAATACCCGCGTGCGACGCCGTCCCCGCCTACGTACAGCTCGCCGACGACGCCGATCGGCACCAGCCTGCGCTGCGCGTCGAAGATGTAGCTCGTCAGCGTCGGGATCGGACGGCCGATGTTGCTCAGGTTCGTTTCGATTTCGCGATCCGTTATTTCTTTGTAAGTCACGTGCACGGTCGTTTCGGTAATCCCGTACATATTGATCAGCCTTGTGTCCGGATACTTCGCCTTCCACGGCTTCAACATAACCGGATTCAGCGCTTCCCCGCCGAAGATGACATAGCGGACGGCAAGCCCGCTATCTGCACGCTGCAGCTCCTCATGGATCAGCGCATAGAACGCGGTCGGCGTCTGGTTCAGCACCGTCACGCCCTCCTGCCGCAGCAGGTGCGCGAATGCCTTCGGGTTTTGCGCCGTAGTCTTCGGTACAACTACGCATCTGCCGCCGTGCAGCNACGTATAAATGATGTAGGCCATATCTTGCGGTCCGCCCATCGGTTCCAAATCTGCCGTATCCCCGGCGTACAGCTCGGTATCGCTCATGTCCAGCGTGACGCCGTCAAAAGGCACTTTTCCGATCAGATGAGGCTGTGCCAGCATAACGCGGGCACCGCTGTCCTCCAGCATGAACTGCGTGCGTTCCTGCGGATAGTCCGGATCCAGCGGCACATACGCCCCGCCGGCTTTGAGCGTCGCAATGATGCCGACGATCATGTCGAGCGAGCGCTCTGCGAGCAGGCCGACCCTGTCGTCCGGCCCAACGCCATGGCTGCGGAGTACGCGAGCCAGACTGTTTGCGCGTTCGTTCAGATCACAGTACGTCAGCTGCTCCTCGCCGCAGGTAGCAGCGATGCGATCCGGTGTCCTTAGGACCTGCGCCTCAAACAAGCCGTGGATCGTTTGATCCTGCGGGAATGTCGCCCCAGTCTGGTTAAACTCCTGCAACTGCTGAATTTTTTCCGCGTCAGTCAGCATATCGATATCCGCCAACCTGATATCCGAATCGGTAGTTACAACTTGCAAAAGTTGCAGAAAATGCTGCCCAATCCGTTCTGCAGTCGCACGCTGAAATAAAGCGGTACAGTATTCCAGGTGGAACGATAGTCCGTCATCGGTTTCGGCCGCCTCAAGCGACAGGTCGAATTTCGCGATGCCTCGTTCAAATTCATACGGCGAAACGGCAAGATCAGCGGTACGAATCGTATCATCCCCCGTATTTTGCAGCACGAACAAGACGTCAAACAACGGATTGCGGCTCAAATCACGGCGTACGTCAAGCTTTTCGACGAGCTCTTCGAACGGATAATCTTGATTTTCAAAGGACTTCAAGGACGCTTCCTTCACTTCCGATAAAAACTGCCGGAACGATTTATCGGCCTTAGGGAAGCTGCGGATCGCGAGCGTGTTGACGAACATACCGATTGTATGTTCAATATCCGCGTGCGGTCTTCCGGCAATCGGAGAACCGATGATCACATCTTCCTGGCCGGTATATTTCGCTGCAAGCACGTTATAGGCGGCAAGCAGCACCATGTAAAGCGTCGTCCCCGAATCCGCAGCCAGCTTGTGCAATTCCTTCAGCAGCACCATGCCTGTGTCAAAAGAGAGGCGTTCTCCTGCAAAGCTCTGCACGGGCGGCCTGGTATAATCAGTCGGCCAATCGAGTACGGGGATTTCACTGGCAAAAGCGTCCAGCCAGTACGTTTCCTGGCGCTTCAGCACCTCATTTGACAAGCGTTCGTTCTGCCATACGGCAAAATCTTTATATTGTAAACGGAGCTCAGGAAGGTCGCCGCCCTCATACAATTCGGCAAATTCACGAATGAGCACCGATACGGAAATACCATCGGAGATGATGTGATGCATATCGCATAGCAGCAAGTGACGTTCCGCAGACAAACTTACAAGACCAACCCTCATCAAAGGTGCTTGACCTAAATCGAATGGCTTAACGAAATCGTTTATGATTGCAGCAACGTTATCCTCATTCGCCTCGATAACTTCAACGTCGAACGGGACTTCAGCATGCACCTTCTGCACCGGCACGCCGTCCACGGTATGGAAGGAAGTACGCAGCGCTTCGTGCCTGCGGATCAGTCCCCGGAACGCGTCCGTAAACCGCTCACGATCCAGCTTTCCTTCCGCCAGCATGGCATCCGCCATGTTATAGCTTGTGCCCGTCTCATCCAACTGATGGATCACATACATCCGCTTCTGCGAAGGCGATACCGGATAATGCGCGCTTACCGGCGCGGGCTCTATGGCTAAATAACTCTGCTCATCCGAACGGAGCATGAATGCGGCGACAGCGGCAATCGTCGGCGCTTGGAAGAACGTGCGCAGCGGTATTTCGACACCGCACGCTTTGTGCATGTGCGAGATGAGCATCATCGCTTTCAGCGAGTGGCCGCCGAGCTGGAAGAAATCGTCATGAATGCCGATTTGGTCATGATCCAGCACCTCCTGCCACACGGAGGCCAGCTTCGCCTCCATCACATTCGTCGGAGCGACAAAAGTGCTTTCGAAGTGCATTCCGCCGTCGTGCGCCAACAGCGCTTTACGGTCCAATTTTCCGTTTGGCGTAAGCGGCATTTTGTCAAGCTGCACGAACTGGGAAGGGACCATATATGCCGGCAGCAAGGTTGACAGATGGCCGCGAAGCTCCGCAATCGTCAGCTCATTCCGCGCAACAAGATAGGCGCACAAATATTTTTGCTGCATGCGGTCGTCCCTGGCGATGACAACGGCTTCCTTGATGCTGCTGTGCTTCATCAAGCTAGCTTCGATTTCACCTAATTCGATGCGGTAGCCCCTTATTTTAACCTGATGGTCGCCTCTTCCGAGGAATTGAATGTTACCATCCGGCATCCATCTGGCCATATCGCCCGTGCGATACATGCGTCCCCCAGGCACAAACGGATTATCCACAAACTTGTCAGCGGTCAGCTCCGGCTGATTGTAATAACCGCGCGCAACCCCGGATCCGCCGATGCAAAGTTCGCCGGGAACCCCGATGGGCAGCAGTCTGAGCTGCGGATCCAGCACATAAAATTCCATATTCGGCAGCGGCTTTCCGATCGGCACATTGCCGAAGTACGGTAGTGTTGCTTCGGTGTGTTCGTAAAAGCTGGAATCGATACATGCTTCCGTCACGCCGTAGCTGTTCACAATTCGCATAGCACCGCCGAAGCGAGTACGCAGCTGGGCAAAATCTTCGGCAGAGCAGCTGTCCGAACCCAGAATAAGCAGCTTCAATTGGCTTACGTCCAGCCCCTGATCGTAAATATATTGCATCAAAGGCACGATGAGCGCCGGCGTCGATTCAAAAATATTGATTTGATAGTTCCGAATCAATTCGTAGAGCGAAGCCGGATCGAGCTTTACATCATTCGGACAAATGATCAGCTTGCCGCCGTTCAGCAAGGCTCTGGCCATATCCCCGGCAAATACGTCGAATGCGAAGCTCGCCATCTGCAGCAAGTTGACCTGGAACGTATCCAGCTGATACGCCTCTCTCCAGGCGAAAGCCACATTCGTGTAGCTGCCGTGTTCGATCATAACGCCTTTGGGACGGCCTGTCGTACCGGATGTATAGATGATATAGGCAAGTTGGTTCTCGCTAGGGCTGATCCCCAGATTGGACGAAGCTTCTGAGTATAACCCGTTATCCTCAAAACAGATGATTTCTTTATCAAAAACGACCCGGCCTGTAAGTGCCCGATTGGATAACAACAGCTCCGCACGGCTATCCGCCAGCATGTACCCGATCCGTTCGTCCGGATACTCGGGATCGATCGGCAAATAAGTGCCTCCCGCTTTCCAAACTGCGAGTACGCCGATCAACATATCAATTGAACGCTCCACCATAATCCCAACAACGCTCTCCGATTGAATCCCCTTCAGACGTAGCTTCCGCGCGAGCTGATTCGCCATACTATTAAGCGCCCGATACGTCAGCATATCCTGTTCGCAAACGACTGCCACCTGATCCGGCGTTTTCTTCGCCTGCTCTTCAAAGAGTTCCGGGAACGTCTTTCCTGACGGATATGCGCGGTGCGTCTCATTGAACCGTTCCAAGAGCAGCCGCTTTTCATCCCCCGTTACGATGGCGATATCCGTCAATGCGATATCCGGACTTTCCGTCACACTTTTCAAAATTTCGATATAATGTCCAGCCAGACGCTCCATTGTCGATTTCGCAAACAGCTTGGTGCTGTATTCCAGTTGGAAGACAAGCTCCAGTTCTTTCTCCGTCGCTTCCAAGGAAAGATCGAATTTGGCGATACGGTTATCCGGCATGGAAGGCACGAAAGTCAATGAATCGCCCATTTCCAGCTTCATCAGGTCTCTCATCTGTAAGCTGAACATCGTATCGAATAATGGATTCCTGCTCATATCCCTAGCGACATCCAGCTTTTCCAGGAGCAGCTCGAACGGATAATCCTGATGCTCGAAAGCAAGCAGTGCGTTCTGCTTCACATCCTCCAGAAAAGCGCGGAAACTCAAGCTTGCCATTGGCCGGTTGCGGAGCGCCAGCGTACCGACAAACATGCCGATCGTATGCTCCACATCCGGGTGCGGTCGGCCTGCCACCGGTGTCCCTACAACGATATCCTCTTGATTCCCATATTTGGCAAGCAGAACGTTGTATGCGGCAAGCAGCAGCATGTACATCGTCGTCCCCGTTTCTGCGGCAAGACGGTTTAGTCTGACCATCAATTGATGGCCCGTACCGAACATGATGCTGTCGCCTTCAAAGCTTTGCACCGAAGGTCGCGGGAAATCCGTAGGCATACCCAGTACAGGAATATCCCCGGCAAACGTTTCAAGCCAATATGCTTCATGCTTATTTAATGCGCCTGACTCCAAAGCATGGTTTTGCCAGACCGCAAAATCTGTATAAGGCACAGGTGTGGCCGCAGGTTCCATGCCCCGGTATAATGCCGCCAGTTCGCCAACGAGAATCTCGATCGACAGCGCATCGGAGATGATATGATGCATGTCAAACAGGAACAGATGGCGATGTTCGGCGATTTTGGCAAGTCCGATTCGAATTAATGGCGCTTGATCCAGTTCAAATGGCCGGACAAATTTAGAAACCAGAACCTCGATAGCGTCATCCGGCCCATGTTGATAATGTTGAATGGTAAAATTTACGTGTTCGTGTACTTTTTGCACAGGGTGTCCATCCAAGGTGTGAAAAGAAGTGCGAAGCATGTCATGACGAGCAGCCAATCGATTGAAGGCGGCTTCCAATTGACTTGGAACAAGCGGTCCTTCTACGGTAAAAACGCCAGGCATATTATAGGTCGTTCCCGTGCCTTCGAACTGGTTGAGCACATAAAGTCGCTTCTGAGATGAGGATAGAGGGTAAAATTCCTGCTGTTCAGCGGGTAAAATCGAGGTGTAAGTTTCTTTAGTCGCTTGATCGATATAAAGAGAAATCTCTGCAATCGTTGGCGTCTCAAACAAAACGCGCAGCGGAAGCTCTACGGATAGAAGCTGATGAATGCGCGAGATGATCTGCATCGCCTTTAAAGAATGTCCGCCCAGTTCAAAAAAGTTGTCTAGCAGGCCGATTCTCTCCTGCTCCAGGATCTCCTCCCAGATCAGAACAATCTGTTCTTCCGTTTGAGTGCTTGGCGGCATATATTCACGGCCCGTCACAGCGGAACCTGCTGGTCTTGGCAGTGCTTTGCGGTCAATCTTTCCATTCCCTGTCATCGGCATTTTATCCAAATGTACAAAATACGAAGGAATCATGTAGCCCGGAAGCTCCAGCGCGAGATGCATGCGCAGTTCAGAAACCATGAGCTCCGTATCGCTAATCAAATAGGCGCACAAATAATTTTGCCCCTGCGCATCCTGTTGCGCGACCACGATTACCTCCTGAATCCTGGGGTGCTGAAGCAATCTGGTTTCGATTTCGCCGATTTCGATACGGTGTCCGCGTATTTTCACCTGATTGTCGATCCGGCCCAAATACTCCATCTCACCGTTTGGAAGCATTTTGGCCAAATCGCCGGATCTGTACAACCGCTCGCCCGGTTTATACGGATTCATGATGAAACGCTCCTGCGTCAGTTCGTCACGGTTTAAGTAGCCTCTGGCAACGCCTGCTCCGCCTACGTACATTTCACCCACTACGCCCATGGGCACAAGATTCTTGTTTGGATCAAAAATATAGCAGGTCAACGTCGGAATCGGCGTTCCGATGTTGCTAACATTCGTTTCGATTTCCTGTTCGCCAATCTCTTTAAACGTAACATGCACCGTTGTTTCCGTAATGCCGTACATATTAATCAGCTTCGTCTCCGGATACTTGTGCCGCCATGGCTTCAGCATCATCGGGTTCAACGCCTCGCCGCCGAAAATGACATATCGGATCGCAAGCATGCTGTCTTCCAGCTGCAGCTCTTCATTAATCAACGCATAGAATGCTGTAGGCGTCTGATTCAGCACGGTTACATTTTCTTGCCGGAGCAGCCCGGCGAAATCTTTCGGATTTTGCGCAATAATTTTCGGAACTACCACGCATTTTCCCCCATACAATAGGGCGCCGTACATTTCCCATACCGAGAAATCAAAGCTGAACGAATGAAATACGGTCCAGGCGTCATTCTCGCTAAAGGTAAACTGCAGCTTGTCGTTAAATAGCAATCGGACCACATTGCGATGCTCGATCATAACTCCCTTCGGCTTCCCTGTCGTACCGGAGGTATAGATGATATAAGCCATATCGGACGGCTGATTGACGACCGGCAAATTGGTACTTTCACCATAAGAAAGCCGCTCCATATCGATCGCCAAAACAATCCCCGTAAACGGCGCTTTTCCCTGCCAATGTACTTCCGTAAGCAAAATCAGGGACCCGCTGTCCTCAAGCATAAACTGGATACGTTCTTCGGGATAATCCGGATCCAGAGGGACATAAGCGCCGCCTGCTTTTAATATCGCAAGGATGCCTACGATCATTTCCACAGAACGGTCTACCATCAGACCGACCCGATCGTCAGGCTTTACGCCGTAATCGCGAAGCATTCTAGCCAATCGGTTAGCGCGTTCGTTCAACTCACGGTAGGTAAGGCTCTCTCTGCCGAAACGGACCGCAATGCGATCCGGAACCCTCTCCGCCTGTAATTCAAACATCCCGTGGATGGTTTGCTCCGCCGGATAATCGGCATCAATCCCTGATAAAATATGCAACAGCCGATGTTTCTCCTGCTCCGTGCAGAACTCCAGCTCAGACAACGGCTTGCCCGGATTGTCTAGTACATCTTTAAGCAGCACAAGCATGTGTTCCAACATGGCTGAGATTTCTTCACGCGTATATAGGCCCGTACGATAATCGATATCCAGCTGCAGTTGATCGATATCCATACGATCTTTGATATGTATGATGAAGTCGTTGGCTTCGTGCCCATTGCCGAACGGTTCCGTCACATACTCGATCTGATCCTTTTTCTGCCACTCCATAACTTGGTATTCCACGAATACGCCGAACAGCCTGCTGATGTCGCTGTGCTTTTCCCGCAATTCATTAACAAGTACGTTATACGGGTATTTTTGATATCTGAAAATGTTCATCTGTTTTTTGCCGACCTTGCGAATGAATGACAGCGCGTCTAGCTCGGGTTCTACCTGCATCCGAAACGGCGTCGTGCTGACGAACATGCCCAGCATATTTTTTTCTTTCGCATTCGTACGATTGGAAAAATTGGTGCCAAGCACGAGATCTTCTTGAGAAGTAACGCGGTACATGTATGTAAATAGCATAGCCACGAACAGCGTAAATAAACTGACGTTATGTTCTTTGCAAAATCCTGTAATCTCATCGCGGAGCGCCGGTGGAATGATCATCGATTCTCTCGCCGCTTCCGTGTTGACTCGATACAAATCGTATGTTTTCAAACTTGTAAATTCCGGTATATGCTGAAATTCCTCATGCCAAAATTTTTGATCTTTCTGGTAACGGTCCGAAGCCTCGTATTCAGGCTCTGATTGAACGTAGTCCACATACGAAAACTGCTTATTCGGAAGTGTGTCCGTCCCATTCACAAGACTTACATAGATATCGATGATTTCGTTGACCGCCAGCACCATAGAGATCCCATCCGAGATCAGGTGATGTATTTTGATATATACACGACCTTCGCCACCGCTAATTTTGAGAATAGCGAACTCAAACAAGTCGGCATCGTGAAGGTGAAAAGGCACTCTCATGCCTCTTTCGCCCCATTCACGTACGAGTGCATCGGCATCATCTTGGCCGCTAAAATCATAGAATGGAATTTCGAAGGGCGCAAATTCAGCAATATACTGACGCGGTTCACTGCTGTGCTCATCCAAAACACGCAGACGAATGGAGTCGTTCAGCCTGACGAAGTCGTTGATCGCTTGTTTTAACAATTCATAATTCAAATTTGCATCTTTTAGATTTAACGTACCGCCCAGGTTGGAAATACTTTTGCCCGGATAAAATTTCTCCGTGTACCAAATTCTTTTTTGCGCATGAGTTAACGGGTGAGTCGGTTGGTTCGACATTGGGTTCCCTCCACCATGTATAGTTCTCTATCTAAAGCCAGATAACGTTTCCTGTGTGAACGACTTGCTTCTGAGTAGGGATCGCAGGGATTGGGTAAATGCTATCGATAACCGTCTGCATGACGTTGTCTTGCTCTTTATGCAGAAAGAAATGATCTCCGTCAAACATATGCAGATTAAATTCGTTAAGCGTGTGTTCATTCCATGCAGCCAAAGAGGCGATGCTGACATCGTAATCCGCATTCCCGCCGAATGCGGATATCAGGCACTGCAGCGGCTGATCCTGGGTGTAGGCATACGTTTCGCATACTTCAAAGTCAGCCCTGAGCCTTGGCAGCAGCAGCTGCATCAATTCCTGATGCTGCAGCACTGCTTCAGGCGTACCGTTCATCCGTCTCAACTCATCTTTGAACGGGGCATCCGCAAGCTGATGAAGCTTTTTCTTCGTATAAGGCAGATTAGGACCAGAACGTCCGGAAACAAATAAATGAACAGGGTGTTTTCCATATTTTTTGTTGATTTGGCGTGCTGTTTCATAGGCAATCAATGCGCCCATGCTATGGCCGAAAAATGCAAAGGGGATATGCAGCAACGGTTCGATTTCAACAACAATCGCTTGGACAATTTGCGTCAATGAGGTCATTGGGGCTTCAAGCCCCCTACTTTCTCTGCCAGGCAACTGAACGGGGCATACTTCAACTTGCTTTGGAAAAAAACGTGGCCATTCACGAAACACCGAAGCTCCGCCTCCGGCGTATGGAAAGCAAAACAAGCGAAGGTTGGCGCGGGAATTCACATTTGCGTTCAAGAACCATGAATGAAGTTTGGATGACATATCTCTACCTCTTCCACTCTTTTTTTACCACTTAGGAACCTTTAACTTCGTTAAAACCTAACAGATTGCTATTTCCCCCCAGTCACCAAAAATGTACCTGACCCTTATTTAAAGTTAATGTTGATTTATTAGCGTAGTGTTAACTGAATAAGAAATGTTTATAAAGAAAATACTGGAAATTATTAAATTTTATGTGAACGAACTATGAATTGCGAGAAAGTTAATACCGTAAAATATCAGCATTAATCTGCAAGAAGCCGCAATATACAAGCAATCCGCTCCAGCTTTGAGATTATTTAAATTAAATCTTCTTTATAAATATTAATTATAATGCAGCATAAAGCCCTCTCTTCATAAACAATTAAATTACATAATTAGGAAAATAATGCGATAATTAAATTGGCTGGCCAGCCATAATGAATCTGTACTGTAGAGTCCAAGATTGAATATGAATTGAGAGGAATGAAATGATGAAGAAATTTACCGCCTCCGTCATTCTAGCTTTCATGCTGGTAGTAAGCTTCGTGATCGCGCCTGCCACTGCCGCCGTCTCTAACCCTAACCTGTCCCGTGTCCCAGGTACATGGGCGCCTGGGGCGACGCCACCCAATCTGAATTCGAAGTTGCCCGTTATTTTATTCGTACAAGGTCTCGGCAGCAATGCCGGTTCTTGGTATGACACCAATGACATGTATCAGACAGCTTACAACAACGGATATCAGACGGCTTTTATCGAACTGAACGATTCGGGCGGAACGCCAAAAAATATGTGGGACAACGGACAGCTGTTGGCACAAAAAATTGCCGTCATTTCCCAATACTTTAACAAGAAGCTTGTGATCGTTGCACACAGCAAGGGGGGCGTGGATACGCAAGCTGCTCTTGTCCACTACAATGCTTATCCGTACGTTTCTAATGTGATTACGCTCAGCTCCCCGCATCACGGTTCTGAGTTGGCCGATCTTGCTTATTCAAGCTGGGCAGGATGGCTCGCCGACCTGATCGGCTACAAAAACGACGCAACTTATTCCATGCAAACCTCATACATGAACTACTTCCGCTCGCTTACTGACTCGAATGCGAATAGCTCTTTCAATAAGTTCTATACATTTGCCGGAACAGGCTGGGCCGAATCACCCAGCAGCTCCTACTTTGCCGGCGGTCTTTACTTATCCCTATTCGGGAATAACGACGGTGTGGTGACCGTAAACAGCTCTTATGTACCTAAAGGCACAATGGTTAAAATCGGAGAGTGGGACCATAATACGATCCGTAAAGGATCTTCGACATTTTCTTTATTCAAACCGTATTTAACCGCCACTGGCACCGCTTCAGCTAAAGTTAACGTTCCTGGCGACCTAGTCACGATAGCAAGCAATCAACCCTCCGATGCTTCGCAGGAGAAAACTGTCGGGACAGCGAGCAATTTGCTCGTACGTGGCGGAGCGCACAATGGAACAGCGAGTGAAAGCTTTCTCGTGGAAAACGATGTTCGGAGCATTACCATCGACTGGATCTCCGATCAGAAGGCAGACCAGGCGGAACTGATTTCGCCTACCGGGGCGCAAGCGAATATCAAAATTAAGTCATATCAAGAAGAACAAGTGTTCAAAAATGCTTGGCATCACATTGCCGAGGTGAAAAATCCCAAGCAGGGAGCATGGACATTCAAGGCGCAAAGCGCTAAACCCGGCGGCTACTTGATGGCCGTTCAATACGATTCCGATCTGGACAAATCGATTCAATTGAAGCTTAACAAGGAGAAGACGAAGGCTCAGATCGGGCGGGACAAGGCTTCATTCAAAGGAGGCAAGCTTAACGTGCAATACCAAGTTGACTTCACTCCTGATGGCATCCACAGTGACGGCAAAAAGCAAGCGACAAAATTAAAAGTCCTCGAATCTATAGAAGAGGACAGCGATATATCTCTTACCGACGCAAGCAGTCCGGGCGTCTACCAAGCTTCATTCATCGTAAAGGGGCAAACCGATAAGGGTGTTCCTTTCGAAAGAACAATGATTCGTTCCATCTACATCGACGAGAAGGGTGAAAGGCACTAAACCATTTCCTGTAAATGTTTGCACGATGAGTGGTACAAAGGGGCTCTCCCTCAGGTCGATTCAGACCTTGGGACAGCCCCGTTTTTTTTGCAGAATATCATTTTTTCATTACCGTTACTTCTTTAAATGGCGGTACCGGTTCATCCAAAAGCGCAGTGGGCATTTGCTTCAAATAAGTATCAAAAAATGCAAGCACATACCTATTGATAACATGTCGAGCCTGCATGGGGGATAATTGAAGTCCGTCCATGAGGCGAAGAGCCGGTGACCATAAATAATAGTCCGTAAAACTCATATGCTTAATCCCACGGATGGTTACTTCGTAGCCACGACCGTTCCCGAACAAGGCGCGATTTCGGAGCGGAATCTCTGTCTTATATTTGTCGTAAGCCTGTTTGGTAACTCCGATTTGCGCCAGCTGCTGTTCATTCGGTTCCAAATCTTTACTTGTTGCCTCTGCTTCTGTTTTCATCAGCATAAAAGGTTGCTTTAACCCGTTTACAACAGGTTTGCCGAAATGTGTTCCATCCATGTTGATACCGGCTTTTAGCCGATGATCCGCATTGAGCGTTTGAATCGTTGCCGCTCCTCCAAAGGAATGGCCCAGCATGCCGATTTGATCCAGATTTATTCTGCCGGTTAGCAGTCCTTGCGGATCTTGCTTGTTCAGCCTCTCAAATTGGTCCAGTACAAACTGCGCATCCTTCACCCAGACTTCGATCAATTGATCCCAACCGTCGATATCGATCACGGATGGGAGCTTTTTCGTCTTGGGCGCAACGCGCTGATCGGGAAATATGGTCGTCATCGCAAAATAGCTATGCTGTATGGCGGCGACAAGATAGCCGTGGCTTGCCAGCTCCTCCATTTGGGTCGTACTCGTAAACCGTGCTCCCGGCAGCCCGTGCGAGAATACGATGAGCGGATATGCAGCTTGCTCTGCAGAAAGAGGGGCATTCGCATAAGCGTTAGTTTGCACCAAACGTAAATAATGGGTCATGAATGCAGGGATGTTGTAATCCTGCTGAAGCACTTGACCTAACTGGCGGTACTCAGGTATATACAGCGCCTTTGAGTCGCCTAGTTTGTTTTGAGCAGGATACCATAATTGGACGAGAAGCTCTCTCCGATCATCAGGGGTGTCCGTCATTGTTTCCTCTCTTGAAGCGTCGATCCAGTGGTACGTGACCGTTCCGACCGAATAAGGACCGGATGGCGAATCGATTTTAAAAACGGGAATCAGGATCGGCAATACCGCAGAAACAGCCAATAAGAACGGCAGCAAGAAGCGCCGAATGGAGCTTGATCGCTTGCTTGGCTTATTATGCCGCCTTGCCTTTACCCATAAGTACAGCATATAGCCCGCTGTCAGCACATAGAACGGAATCATTTGCCATCTGTAGCCTTCGAAAATAAAGTGAAGCAGGGCCATTCCAGCAACGGCCAAGCAGCCTGCCAACCTAACTGCTTTTCGTCTAATCCAGCCATCAACAATCCATGCCACTAAATTGCTTACAAGCAGCATGATCTCGAATATTCGCATGGTCGCCTCCCTTCCGGTTGTCTCTTCCATTATGTGCCAATTGCACTCATAATATAAGAATTCGGAGGAGATTCGAAATTTATGTATCGAGCAGGTTAATGTTAACGGGAGTGACATGAGCAGGAAAATGCCGGGTTTTCGCACATAAGGATAGCTTATAGGCCGGATCAATCTCATATTGGAAAAAATGATAGTTCGGCATCTCGCCACCGGCAATCAATTGCATTTCGGAACCTTGCTTGAGGATGCTAAACGAATCCAAAGCGAGACTAAGCCCTCTCCCGTCTGCTTTGATCATACTTTCTTTTAACGTCCATATGTCAAAAAAATAATCCAAACGAAGCGAAGGAGGTGACGCTAACAATTGCATATACTCCATAGCTGAAAAAAATTGACGGGCTATTTGAAAATCAATCACCTGCATTTTCTCCACATCGATTCCCACGTCGTCAGCATCAATAGCACAAACGACCCAGTCTCCAGCATGTGAGACATTGAAGCAGACGGCGTCATTGCCGTCAAGAAACGGTTTTCCATATGCATTCACGCTAAAACGTATCAAATGGTGAGGCAGATTGGTCATCATGCCAATTGCATACTTGACCAATAGCTCCCCCACCAACGAGCGTACAGCGTCTTCATATTTCAACATCCGTCCTACCTTACGTTGCTTCTCCGGCGATAACTGATGGAACATCCGGTTAAACTTACATCTATCCAACTCTTGCGTTAGATGCACGGCAAAAACTTGCAGCGTGAGCAGATCATAACCCTCCCACTTCGCTTATTCGTATCTTAAGGATTCGATTGGCTGCATATTGGCCGCCTTTTTGGCGGGATACCAGCCGAAAAACAAACCGACAGCCGTGGAAAAACCGAAAGCGATCACGATCGTCCAGCCTGATAACACGAACTGCCACTTGGTGATCAATGAAAAACCAAGCGAACCTAGTACGCCGATGGTAATGCCCACCACGCCGCCAAGAAAGCAGAGAATGATCGCCTCCATCATAAATTGCTGCAAAATCAGCCCCGGCGTAGCTCCAATTGCTTTACGCGTGCCGATCTCTCTCGTGCGTTCTGTCACGGACACCAGCATAATATTCATGACGCCGACTCCGCCGACCAACAAGGAAATGCCCGCAATAGAACCAATCAGGATCTGCATGACATTAAATACGACATCGAGGTTACGCTGGAAGTCCTCCACCTTCTGAACTTCATAATCGCTGCTCTCTGCGTTGTGCGCTTTGGCTAAGAACTTCGTTATCGCTGTTCCCGCCTTATCCTTTTGCATCTGGGTGGTATCGGCGATGACCATGAGCGTATCGAGTTCATTGTTGGTGCCCTCTTTGAGCAGAGGCATGGCATCATAAGGCATATAAGCCGAATAATTTTTGCCGCTCAGACCGGATAAAATCGATTTATCGGACTTGTACACACCAATGATCTCGTATTTATTCCCATCCAGCGTGACCTTACGGTTCACGGCCTGTTCAGCGGAACCAAACTCGCTGACCGCATAATCCGATTCTACGACGATTACCTTTTGTCGCGATTTTTGTTCGCCTAAGGTAAAAAATCGGCCTGCTTCCATTTTCAAATTATAAAATTTGACGATGTCCGCAAAAGTACCGGTCATGTTAAATGTGATCGTCTCGTTCCCTGATTTGGAAGACATGGTTATTCCCAAAGAGCCTGAGGCTGCTTGAACGTTTTCCAGCCTGCTCACCTGCTTTAAATCCGCCGTCGTCATTTGGATTTTATCGGCTTTCGTCGCGTTCGTGGAAGGCGTAACGAAGAAAACGCCGGGGGAATATTTAGCGAGCTCCGATACGACGGAACCTTTGCCGATTTGCCCGATAGACACAACCAGGACCACCGACGCGACGCCGACAATAATGCCGATCATCGTTAACAAGGAACGGAGTTTGTTCACTCTCAAACTGTCCAAGGAAATCCATAGATTTTTCCATATACTCACAATCGTACACTTCCCTTTCGGCGATCTTCGATGATTTCCCCGTCTCCGAAACGTAAAATGCGTTTGGCATGCTCGGCTATGTCCATTTCATGGGTAATGACGATCACCGTAGACCCTTCATCGTTCAGCTGAGTAAAAAGCGCCATAATCTCATGAGATGACTTGTGATCCAAGTTTCCTGTCGGCTCATCGGCAAGCAGTATGGCCGGGTTCATCGTGAGCGCTCTCGCGATGGCGACGCGCTGTTTTTGTCCGCCGGACAGTTCGCTCGGACGGTGATGCACGCGCCCTCCAAGGCCGACTTTCTCGAGCAAGCTGCTTGCCCGTTCCTCCCGAACTGAGGATGCAACGCCTCCGTACACCATCGGGAGCTCCACATTGCTTTGAACCGATTGCCTGGCGAGAAGGTTGAAATTTTGGAATACAAATCCAATCTTCTTGTTTCGCACCTTGGCAAGTTCTTTTTCAGTCAACGATTGGACCTCTTGTTGATCCAACTTATACGTACCGCCACTCGGAATATCCAAACAACCCAGGATGTTCATGAGCGTAGATTTCCCTGATCCCGAAGGTCCGATAATCGCGACATAATCCCCTTTCTCGACAATCAGATTCGTCGGTTTAAGGGCCTGCACTTCCAATGCGCCATTGCGATAAACTTTATGAACTCCCTCCAATGCGATCATTTAATTGCCACCTGAACGCCGTCCAACACAATCGCAGACGGTCCTTCAATCAACTTCTCACCTGCTCGCAGTCCTTCGAGAACTTCGATAACTTCGTCATTTTCCTCCCCAAGCTTAACGTTGGTTCGAACGGCTTTATTGTCGACCACCTTAAATACGTAAGATTGCTGTCCTTCCCGCTTGACGGCGCTGAGCGGTACGATGATATGAGATGAACTTTCCATCGTGATTTGAACGGTTGCTTTGTATCCTGGACGAAGTTCCGGGGAAGGTTGGTCAAGATCGACCGTAAACTCTACGACCGACTCCTTGGCATCCAGCTCGGAAGCAACGGCAACCGGCGATATAGACGTAATGCTTCCGGCATAAGTATTCGAGAATGCGTCGCCAGACACTTTGACCTTCATCCCTATTTTAGCCAGATTGGCATCGTTCTCCGCCAAGTTGGCTTTAATTTGCAATTGTGAGACGTTCGTAATCATAAATGCGGACGTGCCGGTCGTCATTTCTTGTCCTTCTTTGACGGAAATCCCGGTCACAATACCATCGATTTCAGCCAGCAACCGGTTTTTTTCAAGCTTTTTCTGGATGTCATCGATGTTTGACTCCGCATCTTGAATTTTCAAATCGTACAATTTCACATCGGCAGTACTGTTTTCGTCGAAGGTTTCCAAGCTCGTTGTAGCACCCGTTTCGTTCATTTCTTTTTTCGCCGTTTCAAACGTTTGCTTTTTCACCTTTTCCTGATCCTTCAGAAACTTTTCCTTCTCGGCGAGATTCAATTGAAGTTGATACTTCTCTTGCTTCAGCTTCGCATCCAGATCCGTCGTGGACAAAGTAAGCAGCTCCTGGCCTTTTTTGACGGAATCGCCTTTTTTGACAAGAATCTTCTCAATGAAGCCTCCGGAAAATACAAAGTGTTCTTTGATGACTTTAGACTCGATTTTACCGTTCGCGAATACTTCTTTCGTGATGCTGCCTTCTTTCGCAGTGACGACTTTTACGGCAGCAGCCGTGCTTCCTTTTGAGGAAAATACGACTGTAACAAGTACTGCTGCAACTAAGACGACAATCACAAGTGCTCCCCAAAGCGCTTTTTTTAACAAGATCATTCTCTCCCTATTCTTAGACATCGTTACTTTTATACCAAAAAGCATTAAAGCTTCTTGGCAATAAAGCATGAGCTGTATAGTTGGAACCCTTCTATCGCTTAATCTGTTATAACGAACCAATCCGCCGCTTGAGTCGCTAACAGCCTTCTTTGTCCCTGAAATTCTTCGTATAAACTGAGCTTGTACTGCTTCAGGAAAGATGATTTGAAAATCAAATCGGCATCTGTTACTTGTATTTTGAAATTGTCGTGTTTGCCGAGTTTCAGCTTCGTGCCCCCTGTTTCGGGCGTTTCACCGTCCACTGGATCGATATCCTTCATCTCGAACCACTTTTCAAACGACTTTTGCCCGCTGCCGTCCTCAAATACGAGTACGAGCTTATGTCCGTCTACATTCGTTTCCAAATACCCCTCGCGACTGATTTCATAGTTGAATTTCATCGTAAACGTGCTATTTTCGATCATCGTACCAATTTGATTGAGCGATATTTGATAAGGATACACATCAACGTTCTTCAACGAGTTCTTCACATCGGTTTTCACTTCAGGAAGCATGAATGCCACTGGCTTTACATAAGAATCGGGTGCCCCGCCACTTTCCGTCAGCTTACCTTCCGTTACGGACTCACCGAGGATCAGTTGCATGTTTTCCATCGAAAATCCTTTTGGAAGCGAAGCCGATACATTCAGCAGCGCCGTGCCGTTTGGACTTATTTTATTCTTGACTTCGGCAACCAAGGCCGGGATGACCGTCCCGTCAGTTGCTCTAAAATGAGCGACCGGTATCGGGGTCACCGTATACCTTTTCTCCAAATTCGTCGCTTCCACTTGTGCGATTACCAATGAGCCCGTATTGCTTGCAAATCGATTCAGGTTGCGAATCCTATAACCGGTACTTCTTCCTTCGTCGGCAAGCGTGTACGTCTGATTCAAACGATGGAAGGGAATCGCCTGCAGCTCGGACTGGCTGGTAAACTCAACGACATCCGTAGTGACCGTGTCGCTTTCCTTCTCCTGCAGCACCAGTTTGACTCGCGAATACTTCGATGTGTAAGGGATTTTACCTACCATTTGCAAACTTAAGGACGAGCCGGACGCTATGCCGACTACATTCGCCGTTTGCACTACATTAGCTGCGATTTTAACTGCATCATCGAGAAGGAAGTAACCGGTCAAGTTCGGAATAGACAGCGTATCCGGGCCTTTGTTGCTTAAGGTCATATCGGCGCTCAACAGATCCTGATCCTCCCATGGAAGGCGGTATAAAGCATTCAATTCGGCGGTGTAAACGCCGGATTTGCTCGTGAAAGAGTACGCTTGGCCGATGGAACCACCATCATTTAGTGATGCGCCAGGTAGCTGAAATACGGCAATCGGCAGGTCTATTTTCAGATCCGGCAACGTCTCCGTGATGACAAGCTCCCAATGATCCGTTGCGACGGCAACCGGAATCGTTCCGGATAACTGGATTTCTTTGCTTTCTTTCGGCTTAATAGCTAAATCTTTAATTCCTTTCGCTTCCAACGGATACAGAAGTCCCTCCGGGGTGCGGATCGAAAACATATAAGCCGGAATGGCAACCGCCTTCGTTCCCATATTCTCCAATGTCAAATAAACGGACGGTACGTGGTATTTTTCGTTCTTATTACTGACAAACTTCTTGATCGAGGCTTTGATGTCCGTTTCTTCTACTTGGAAGATGGTCCCCTCTTGGGGTGGAGTCACATCCGTGTAAGCTTCAGGTACGGAGACCTCACCAAGTACTTTTTCAAATTTGGGCCGGTTCAAATCCCAGTTCATAAACGCTACAACCAAATCCTGGAGTTGCGTGTTTTCATTCACATTCGCGTAATAAGTAAGATCTACACTCGAGCCTGGAGCAACGGAAGTCTTGTCTTTATCGGAAGGAAGCGAACGTGCGGAGAACTGGCTGCCCGTTTTGTTTTTTAATCGGATCCAATAATCGATCACTTTTAAAGCGCTGCTGCCTCCGTTATGCAGAGATACGTGAATCACAGCCAGCTTACCATTCTGAGAAGTCGTCAAGTGAATTTGTTTTAATTCAAAATAGCTTTGTTCCGAAATGGCAACCTTTCCAAGGATCGCGGATTCCTCCCCATTGGCAATAGCGGGGGTTACAGTGCTTAGTGACAGCGATACGGAAAATGCCAATGCAGCCAGCTTCATGAATGGGGGCTTCATTTTCACAATTTCATCCTTTCTCTTTTATGGGATTTTTTGTATGTATTCGTTTTTGCCGGGGATATTCCTCTCCCTTAATAAATACTTCATGTAGAAAGCGTCCAGGTGCAAATCGCATAAATAGCCCTTGATCTATCCATCAGGAGTAATCAAGGGCCGCATGTTGTTATATAAAGTTAATTGATCACCGAACGAGACCGATTCTATTCATAAAACGCGGTTGTAATTTGCTCAACCAACTTGTTTCGTTTTCTTTGTTCACTTTTTCCAAGTTCCATTCGGTTGGCACGGATTGCTGAATGTTCATCTTACTTTGTTCCATCATTTTTTCCAAAGCATACATATTGATATCCATGAGTCTTTCTCCCTTCGAGATTGATCAACATGTCTACTTTATAACGCATTTATTTGCATGGTATTAAATAAAAATAGCTTTATTGTAAATGTTTGCCTGATCAACCGTTCATATTTATCCCCGCTCAAGACTAGCGGCTCTTCGGTCAAATAGAGCATCTCCACTACTTCCTTCATGACCGGCACGGCCATGCCGAGCCAAGACAGCCCGAATCTTCCGAGCGGAATGACCGGTTTGGAGCTTCTGCGAATCGGGAATGAGACAATGCTTCGAAATTGAAATAACCTAGCGATTCCCGCTAGGTTATTTTGCCTATTAATTAGATACTGGAAACTACTGAACCCCCTCAGAGATATCCTTTCCGAACCATTTGGAGGAAATCGCGGCGTAAGTACCGTCAGAGTGCATATCATTGAGTGCTTTATTGAATGCATTGATGACTTCCTCATTGTTTTTCCTGAAAGCGAACGAAGCGGTATCCAGTTCCTTTGACTTGTCTACAATTTTTATTTTTAGATCAGGCCGATTTTTCTTCAAATCCAAGTAAAACAAATTGTTAAAAATAAGTGCATCCACGCGTTTCGTCTTCAGCAGATCCACAGCCTCGCTGACATCAGGCTCTAAAATCGCGCCATACTTGAGAGCAAGCGCCCCTTGCACGGATTCGGCCGTGCCATTCGTTTTTTTCCCCTTTAGATCTTCGAACCGATTGATATCTTTGTTCTCCTCCAGCGTAATTAACGATAAGTTGGAAAACTGATACGGATTAGAAAAATCGTACTTTTTCTTCCGCTCCTCGGTAGCGGTTAGCTGAGGGATCGTATCAAACCTGCCCGCATCAAGTCCGGAAAACATACCCGCGAACTCCACAATTGAGAATTGAGCCTTGATTCCCAGACACTTGGCAATCTCAGTTGAAATGTCAATATCAAACCCCGTTAGCCCGCTGCTGCCTTGAAATGAGTACGGAGGGTAGGTCCCAGTCGTAGCAACGACGATCTCACCTTTCTGCTTCAGTTTCTCCAGCGAGTTCGGTTTGCTGTCGGCATTTGGCTGGCTGCATCCGATTAACGTAAGGAGTAGTACGAGTGGTAATGTGAAGTAACTTGTTCTCATCGAAGATATCCATCCTTTATTGGTTAGTTGCGGTCGCCTGGAATAACTCCGGGGACAAACGTTTTACAAAATATCGAAGCCTCTCATTATGAATATTGGTAAAGATCTGTGCGGGAGTGCCCGTTTCCGCAATATAACCGCGGTCCATAAAAATAACGCGATCCGCCACTCGGCGTGCGAACTCCATCTCATGTGTCACGATGACCAGGGTCATCCCATCGCGCGATAAATCCTCCATGACCTCCTGCACTTCCTCGACCAGTTCCGGATCAAGCGCCGAAGTCGGCTCATCGAACAGTAATACTTTCGGTTCCATAGACATAGCTCTTGCAATGCCTACCCGCTGCTGCTGCCCCCCGGAAAGCTGGTGCGGATAACGATCCATGTACGATCCGAGCCCAACTTTATCCAACAATCCTCTTGCTTTGACGAGTACATCCGCTTTGTTTTGTTTTTTAACGACAATGGAGCCGACCATCACATTTTCCAATGCTGTCATGTGCGGAAATAAATGATTACCTTGAAAGACCATCCCTGTTTGCTGGCGAAAGCTTAAAATCGTTTTTGGGCTAAGCTTTATCGAGGGCGAGAACTGAAGCATAGTGCCGTCTAGCCAAATCGTCCCTGCTGTCGGCGGCTCCAGCAAATTCAGGCAGGCAAGTAAAGTCGATTTCCCAGAACCGGAAGGACCGATAACAATCGTTTTTGTTCCTTGCTTAATGTCCAAATGAATGTTCTTGAGCACCTCAACCTCGCCAAATCGTTTGCATAGGCGCTCTATCTTCAGTAACATGGCCTAATCTTCCTTTCCGCTACGTCTTCATGTGTCCGAACTTTGTTTCCATGCGGCTCTGGCCTAACGCTAAGATCGAGCAAAGCACCAAATAAAAGAACCCGGTAATCATATAAAGCAGCATCGGTTCATAGGTGGAAGACGCGATCAACCTCGCTGCGCCGAACAAGTCGGGGATCGTGACAAGTGCCGCAAGAGACGATGATTTAAACAGTGTAATGAATTGATTGCCGAACGTCGGAATACAGATCCTAAAGGACTGGGGCAAAATGACTTTCTGCAAAGTTTGGAAGCGGGTCATGCCCAATGCGTATCCTGCCTTCCATTGTCCTGACGGAATGGACTGTATAGCAGCCCTGATCACTTCCGAGGAATACGCAGCTTCGGAAAATGTTAGAGCGATCACGACGCTGATAAAGGGAGACAGTACAATGCCCACATTCGGCAAACCGTAGAAAATAATGAACAATTGGACGAGAATCGGCGTAGAACGTATCATCCATACATAAAAACGAGCCGGCTGGCGCAAATACAATTTCGTCGACATACTGGCCAACGCCACAAAGAAGGCGAAGAACAGGCCTAATACGAATGAAACAATAGACAGTGGAACCGTATAATAAATTGTCCCTTTTAGCAGCGGCAGTATGGAGGTACCGATGATTTCCATAATGCGGTCAAAACGATCAAGCGTCATGTAAGGAACCACCTTTTCTAATGCTCTAGTACAAGCAATATCCGGTTAACACATTGATTTACCCGGATTTATTCCAAAAAAGAAAAAACTGAATTTTTTCCTTGTTCCCCTTGGATTGTTTTTGTTATAATTTTCATTAATCCGATACGCATAATTGGTTATTGGATTGAAGGGGGTTATTTCTTTGATACATTTTAAAGATGATACGTACCGCTGCACCTCAGAAATTGTTCTGAAGCTAGTGAGCGGAAAGTGGAAACTTGCCATTTTATACGCATTGTCTACGAGGTCAATGCGCTTTAACGAGATTCAAAGGTTACTGCCTGACGCTACCCAGCGGGTGCTGACCCTGCAATTAAGAGATCTCGAACAAGATTTGCTTGTCGTACGCAAGGTGTATCCGGTTATACCTCCTAAAGTCGAATATTCTCTCTCGGAATTAGGATTTGAGATGGTTCCGCTATTGAATATTCTTTGCGATTTCGGAACCACTTATTTGTCAAGCACGTTTCATCACGACTCGTATATCAGAGAAACAAACAACTAAGTTTACCAAATCAGAAACTTGGTTCCGAAGCCTTTACCTATCGAGCCGGCATCAGCGAACGAATCTTCTTCCGCACTCTCAAGAAGAATGACATTCTCGGGATACAACTTGCCCAGCAACGCCCACTTCACAAGCGGATTATCGTTCGCTTTCACGAAGTGAACTCCAGAATCATTCGTTACTAATCCCGGTAATCCGAGTAATGATTTTGGGTGATGCACTTGGGCTTTCACTTGCTGGAACGGTTGGGCTTCTTGAATGTCTTTGGAGCCCGATTTCTGAAGATACATAAACCGTTGACCTCGGAACGCCTGACCGAGATCGACCTCAGCACTGCTTCCATCGCTCCATTGCAGGCGATAGTTAATCAAGATTCGATCGGCATCAACGCTATTTACAATCAGGTTAGCTCTCTCAATAGCCTCCGACGCCCAATCGGACGATTCAAACTGAAGGTCCCAGTCCTTCGTCTCACTGCGTGGAGCAGCGTAATAATCGCTGTAGCCATAATCAAAGGAAACAGAAGGCAGTTCATGGGTACCGTAATCATGTTCGCTAGTCTGTACCGGATACCAATGAAGAAGATACCTCGAAGCTGTCTCCGGCTCGCTGCTCAGGCTTGCAGGTAGTATGGTTCCGAGCTTGTATTGAAAACCGTAGCCTATAGTTGTGAGCCTCGGGCTAAGTAACCTTTGAGCAAATCGAACTATAGATTTATGCGTCAATCTTTTCGCCAATAGAGCAGATAAAAATTCGGTATGCGCATCCTCGATAAATCTTAACCCCTTCTCATCTTCCCGCTCCGTAATCTCAATCGGAACTTCCTCCCAATTATCGAAAACAATCAATGCGTTTCTCAGCAGCACGAATTGATGAAGGTATTCATTATAAAGCTGCATGACGATGGGCCCCCCATGCGGTCCGGTAAGTATGCCGGTGGCTTTCGGCGTCCACAAATGATTGTTGCACTTACTCCTGAATTGAAGCTCATTCAATGCCGAATGGCCATATCGTTCCAGTGCCTCCTTCCGGGAATGATTTTCACGCGCCCAACGTGTTAACGCCTCGCCGATCTCCTGCGCTTGTTTGGTCAGCTCGATTCCAGCCTTATCCCCAAACGCTAGCGAACCGAGCGGAAGGGAGGATTCTCGTCCCTCGATCGCCAGATTCGCCTCCAAAGTATTCAGGAGCGTTTCCGCATTCGCTGCATCGCCCAGTTGAATAAGTATGGCTTGTAAAAGAGTGTCCAACTCACTAACAATGTCCTTGGCTCGATATATGCCTGCCGGCAGATTCCAATCTGTGCGCTGACCTCCATTGTGTTGGTTGATCGATTTTGCTTTGGAATGGACGAGCAGCGAATCGATATCAAGCTGAGTGCCCCATTCGACATCTCCGTCACGTAAGTTCAATTTAAATACGGACATCGTAAATACCACCTTTCTTTTCATTTTTAATAAATGTAACAGCTCCTATTTCACTTGAAAAGTACGCACATTTTTGTAGTTAAGGATTCATTTTGTAGGTTAGGATCAAATGGTATCCTGTAAAAAAGCCAAAAAAAGTGACGGGCCCTATCCAGAAGACAATGAAAAAAAGATGCAAGCTTCTATTTCATAAATAGAAGCTGCATCTCCTTTGATCCATCAACATTATTTCCGTGCCTTATTTTCTGCCCGCTCTTTACTTTTAGCTATGAATTCTTGAAAAAGCTTTTGCGTCAATAGGTCAGTCTCAAACATCGATTCCGGATGCCATTGTACGCCAACGGCAAATATCCGGTTTGGATTTTCAACTGCTTCTATCACGCCGTCCGGGGAGCTAGCTGTTACAACTAAGTCTGTGCCAATGGCGTGCAGCGCCTGATGATGAAGACTGTTGACACGAACCTGATTTTGCCCGAAAATCCGTTCCAAATAGCTATTCGGGGCGATGTCCACCGAATGGGAATCCTTTTCTCTGGCTATTCCGCGTTGAACATGCGCAAGCGAACCGGCAAATTGACTCGGCAGATCTTGATAGAGCGTTCCTCCTAATGCTACATTCAGCACTTGCACTCCACGGCAGATGGCCAACAGCGGTTTATCGGCATCCATGGTATAGCGTATCGCCTCTAATTCAATGCGGTCGCGTTCCGGAAAAGTCGCCCCAAGTTCTGGAACCGGCTCCTCTCCATATGCCGAAGGATCAACATCCTCGCCTCCTGTGAAAATGACCCCATCGCATAAATCGATCAATTGTTTGAACGTTGCAGGTGAAGTAAGAGGAAGTACAATGGGCAGACCTCCGCTGGCATCGATGGATCGGTGATAATCCTTGTGGACGTAAGCGCCCTCGCTGTATTCGTGCAGTTTGACGATCGTGCTTGTTATGCCAATAATAGGTTTCATTGCGATCTCCTTGTCCTGCTTATTGCCGGGAATCCAGCGCGTCGCGCAAACCGTCTCCCACAAAATTAATCGCCAGCACGGTAATCAGAATCATGGCTCCCGGCGGAACCCAAAGCCAGGGCTGATCCGTCAGCACCGTCAAGGATTGCGCGTCCGTGAGCATATTGCCCCAGCTTGCCGTCGGCGGCTGGACTCCCATCCCGAGGAAGCTGAGTCCGGCTTCGCTCATAATCGCCGAAGCAATGCCGAAGGTGGCATTGACGATAATGGGGCCGATCGCATTCGGGAATATATGCTGAAACAAAATACGCGGTGTGCTTAGTCCAAGCGCAACACCCGCCTTAACATAATCGAGCTGCTTAATAGCCAGTACGCTGCCTCTAACCAGTCGTGCAACGCCCGGCCATGAGAACAAGGCTAGCACGAGAATGATGGTTGTCATATTCGAGCCGAGAACACTAATGATGACCAGGATAACCATCAGAAACGGAAATGCCATGAACATGTCCGTAATCCGCATGACGGCCATATCCAGCCATCCGCCGAAATAGGCAGAAACGATGCCAACTAACGTGCCGAAGGTCACGTACAGAGCTACTGTAACAAAACCGACAATCAGCGAAACTCTTGTAGCGTAGATAAGACGACTTACCACGTCCCGCCCGACCTGATCGGTTCCCAGCCAATGCTTTGCCGATGGCGCCGCTGAGAAGATGCCTGTTACTTCTTTCGGATCGTTTGGTGCAAGAAGTGGAGCCAGCAATGCGACAAGAATAAGCAGTAGGGTAACAACAAGTCCAACTAAGGCCAGTTTATGCCGGATAAATCGGCTCCAGACCTGCCGGATCGCGATATCTGCGGCATGTTCTTCCAAGGTTCCGGCGAAATCCTGCTGCAAAGGACCGTTGTTCAGTTCATATTCGGATAAGGCCACACCTCTCACCTCTGAATTAGTTGTAGTTGATGCGGGGGTCTGCCGCCGAATAGAGAAGGTCCGTAAGCAAATTCGTCACAAGCACGATCAAGGCAGCTACAAGATTCAGACCCATCAGAGTCGGGTAATCTCTGGAGAGAATCGATTGAATGGTAAGCTGACCAATTCCGGGCCATTGAAAAATTTGCTCGATCAGGATGCTGCCTCCCAGCAGCAGCGGGATCTCCATCCCGACCACCGTAATGATCGGAATAAGAGCATTGCGCAGCGCATGCTTATTCGTCACAATAAACGGATGAAGGCCTTTGGATTGCGCCGTGCGCAGGTAATCCTGCTTCAATACGTCGAGCATGCCGGCACGCACATACCGCACCTTCTTCCCCGCGATCACGATGCCCAGAACGAAAACTGGAAGAATCATATGACTCATGCGATCCCAAATGCCGCCGGAACCTCCAAGTGTAATCATTCCGCCCGTCGGCAGCCATTTGAATTGAACAGCAAATAAATAAATGAGACCAAGTCCAAGGAAAAACTGTGGAATGGATGTACCGACAAAGGACAGTCCAGTCATGATATAGTCAAACTTCGTATTTTGCTTAACCGCGCTGATGATGCCGATAGGAATAGCAATGAAAAGCCCAAAGACCATTGCTGTAGAAGCAAGCAACAAGGTAGGGCCCAGCCTTTCTCCAATCATTTTCGTCACAGGCGCATAAGAGCTGAACGAATAACCAAGCTGGCCGTGAAACAAATTGAAGAGCCACTTGAAGTACTGCAGCACAATCGGATCATTCAGTCCGAGCAGCTGCTTTCTCGCGTCGAGAAGCTCCTTTGGCGTATTCGGATCGATGAACATATCTACGGGGTTCCCAGGCGCTAATTTTATAATGTAGAAATTAATAATGGTGATTCCAAGCAATACGGGTATGGCAATAAGTGCACGCCGAACGATGTAGTGAAGGATCGTAACTCCCCCTATCCAAGCTTTCTAGTTTATAGGAAAATGGCAAGCAACCGCATGCGCTCCGCCCGTAAGCGGCGGTTCCTCCTGCCGACATCGCTCCTGGACGTAAGGACAGCGGGTATGGAATCGGCACCCATGCGGAGGTGTGGCGGCACTCGGAACATCCCCTTGAATAATGATCCGCTTACTGGAACGCAAAGTAGGGTCGGGCGCAGGATAAGCACCCAGCAAAATTTGTGTATACGGGTGTTTCGGACGCTTGAATAGTTCGTTCTTGTCTCCGATCTCAACGATTTTGCCCAAGTACATGACGGCGATCCGCGTGCTGATATATTTGACGGCCCCGATGCCATGAGCAATGAACAAGTAGGTCAGGTTCAACTCTTTTTGCAAATCCACGAGCAAATTAAGAATTTGCGCTTGGATGGAAACGTCAAGTGCAGACACCGGTTCGTCGCACACGATCAGCTTAGGCTCGAAAGAAATAGCTCGCGCGATGCCGATACGTTGGCGCTGACCGCCGGAAAACTCATGCGGGTACCGATTTTTATAGGCACGAGGGAGACCGACCATATCAAGTAGCCGATCCACCTTGCCTTGCACTTCATTCCGCGGGACCAAGCGATGTGCAATGAACGGTTCGGCTATAATCTCATGGATCCGTTTGCGTGGATTCAGCGACGAAAATGGGTCTTGAAAGATGATTTGCAGCCGAGTGCGGATGGGCTTCAATTCTTTTTGCGATCGATGCGTGATGTCTTCGTTCTGGAAAAGGATACGGCCCTCGAACGGATCTTCGAGCCGCACAATTGAACGGCCGATCGTCGACTTGCCGCAGCCGGATTCGCCGAC
Source organism: Paenibacillus sp. GCM10027628 (assembly GCF_042676385.1). Lineage (NCBI taxonomy): Bacteria > Bacillati > Bacillota > Bacilli > Caryophanales > Paenibacillaceae > Paenibacillus > Paenibacillus sp. GCM10027628. The sequence continues at coordinate 138,445 of NZ_JBHTHA010000014.1, read as the reverse complement.
AAGCCCGACAGTTTCGCCTTCATAGATATTCAGGCTAATGTCGTCAACCGCTTTGATGTGACCGACTGTGCGCGACAATATGCCCTTTTTTATCGGATAATACGTTTTTAACCGATCGATTTGCAGCAGCGGCGGGTTGGTGGTCATGCTCCGACCTCCTGTAGATTAGGAAATTTGGGCAGCAATGCTTGTTCTTGCGTGACCCAACATCTCACCTGATGATCGGGGCCTACGGCTTTAAGTTCAGGCTGATCTCGCCGGCACTGATCCGTTGCAAAGGCACAGCGTGTATGAAAACGACAGCCAGTCGGCATGAGCCGGATCGACGGGACGGCTCCGGGAATCGCGGTGAGCCGGTCGATGTCTCCCTCCACTCTCGGTATGGAGTTCAGCAATCCCTGTGTGTATGGATGCAGCGGTTCGCGGAACAGTGTAAACACATCCGCCTCTTCCACGATTTGACCCGCGTACATGACGACGACTTTGTCAGCCATTTCGGCTACGACGCCCAGATCATGCGTAATGAGCATAATGGCTGCGCCGCTTTCTTCACGAAGCTCTTTCATAAGCTCCAGAATTTGCCCTTGGATCGTCACATCGAGTGCCGTTGTGGGTTCGTCGGCAATGAGCAGTTTCGGCTTGCAGGCTAACGCCATCGCAATCATGATCCGCTGGCGCATCCCGCCAGACAACATATGGGGATATACGTTCATGATCGCTTCGGCCTGGGGAAGGCCGACCTTACGCAGCATGTCGATCGCGTAAGCTTTCGCTTCTTTGCGTGACAGGTTCTTATGCTGCCGGATCATCTCCAGCAATTGATTCCCAATCGTAAAGACAGGGTTCAGTGAGCTCATCGGCTCCTGAAAGATCATCGAGATGTCCTTGCCCCGCAAGCGGCGAAGCTCGGATTCGGACCACGTAACCAAATCAGAGCCGTTGAAACGGATTTCGCCCTGCTTGATTCGGCCATTCCGGCCAAGGAGTCTCATGATCGACAACGACGTTACGCTCTTGCCGCAGCCGGATTCGCCTACAATCCCGATGGTTTCTCCAGGTCTAAGCTTAAAGCTGATCTCATCCACCGAAGTCACTTCATCCTCTCCCGTCCAAAAGACGGTTTGAAGCCTGTCGATTTCTAGCAAATACTTCATAGGGCCGCACCCACAGGCGCCTTCACGTCATTGGGAATGGCCGGTATGTAGGGCTTGCCTTGCGTAGACCGTAGAAACTCCGCTCTCGCCTGCGACAGCAAAATCCCACCGTCAGTCAACAGGTCGTAAGCGGATAGTGCAAGCAGCTTGGCTGCATGATGCATGCCCTTCAGTCCAATTGGGGAGCCGAAAGCAGCCGTCGCCTGCCACGTATGCACCTGAACGCCGAATGGTGCGCAGGTGGTTGTGATTTGACCAAGCGGCGTAATCCACGACACATCGCCCACATCGGTTGAGCCGCCACCCGTGATTTTGGTGGTTGGCTTGAAATTGACGAATGCGGTAGGTAGCAGATCACTATCTGCCAAGCCCAGCTCAGTCTGCCGTTTCTTCGCGTACTGCTTTAAGGAAGGATCCAGCGTTGCAGCCAGAGAAGCTGCCAACTCGTGATCTTCTCCCGTAAATACAAGTGGTCCAGCTTCATCCTTTTGGTTAAAAAGCAGCCCGTTAAGCGTCTCGTTCACGTTGAGATCGTAAGCGCCGGCTTTGATTTCCCAAGTCACCTCCGTTTCCGTCATGAGCGCCCCGCCCTGCGCAATCTTGATCAAGCGCTCAAGCAATTCATCGACATGCGACCGGTTGGCTCCACGGAGGTAGTACCAGACGCTGGCTTTATCAGGAACCACGTTAGGGGCTTCCCCGCCATTCGTGATCGTATAATGAATACGGGAGCCGTCGACCACATGCTCGCGCAAATAATTTGCCCCGATATTCGTCAGTTCGACGGCATCCAGCGCGCTGCGCCCCAAGTGCGGAGCTGCGCCTGCGTGAGCCGCCCGACCTTGAAAGAAAAACTCAACCGATGTGAGTGCTGAACTTGGAATGTTCCATGGCGTATTGGAATTGCCGGGATGCCACGTCAAGGCAGCATCCAAATCATCGAAAACACCCGCGCGAGCCATGAACGTTTTGCCGGAAAGCACTTCTTCAGCGGGGCAGCCGTAATAACGGATCGTTCCCGGCAATCGCTCCTCTTCGATGCGCTGCTTGAGTGCGATGACGGCCTCAACGCCTGCCGTGCCGAGAAGATTATGCCCGCAGCCGTGCCCGGGGCCGTTCGGTGTAACCGCTTCTCGTACTGGGCTTACTTTCTGCGATAATCCCGGCAGCGCATCGAATTCGCCCAAGATGCCGATAATCGGTTTGCCCGTGCCGTACTCCGCCACGAATGCCGTCGGCACACCGCCAATACCGGAAACAACGGAAAATCCTGCTTCTTGAAGCACGGAGATTTGCAGCTTAGAGGCGAATACTTCCGTATACGCAACCTCAGGGCGCGCCCATATTTGCAGCGCGTGATCTTCAAACGTGTTTTTGTTTTCATCCAGCCACTCAACCAATTGCTTTTTCCCCATGAGCAATCACCTCAACATCCTTATTTCTTCAAGTCCCATTGATTAATGTTGTTAAACATACCGATATCCAGAGGCTTGCCGACGAGTACGTTTTTCGATACGGCCAGCAGTCGTTTCTCCGAATAAACGGCCAGTGAAGGCAAATCCTGGTGCAAAGTTTCCTGCAGCTTATTATAAATGTCATGGCGTTTCACCGGATCTGACTCCGTCTCGCCCTTCGTGATCAGCTCATCGACCACCGGATTTTTGTACTTCGTCACGTTGCTGGCATTGTCGCTTTTGAACCCGGTAAAATAGGAACTCGGCTCAATATAGAAATCACGCGTAAAAATAGTGAGATCATATTCGCCTTTGCGAACCTTTTGAATTAACGTTGCAAAGTCAAATTTTTGCACCTCAATTTTCAATCCGACCGCCGTTAAATTTTGCACCAAAATATCCGCCGCCTGTTCACGGATTTTGTTGCCGACCGGAATGAGGAACTGGATCGGTTTATTCGTGTCCCATTTGGCTTCTTGCAGCAGCTTCTTCGCCTTTTCCGGATCATAGGTATAATTCGCAATGTCTTTGTTATAGTATGGGTGGTAGCTCGGGATCCCGCCACCGATGATTTCGCCCTGACCTTTAAGCAGCTGCTCCACGATAAGCTGGCGGTTCAACGCATAAGCGATTGCCTGACGCACCTTCGGATCGCTGATTTTCTCCGTATTAAAGAAAATCTCAGGTGGAACGGATGGGTTGCCGGATGCCAAGTCAACATTAGGGAAGCCTTTAACTTTCTCATAGTCTGTGATTGGAATAAGTCCGACAGGTACGGAATTCAATTGAATTTCACCCGTTTGCAGTTGTGCGACCAAGTTCGTCGCCGGCAGCACCTTGACGAAAATTTTATCGAGCTTAGCGACCTCGCGATAATAGTTCGTATTTTTAGCCACTTCCACATACTGTCCTTTAGCAAAATTAGCGAACTTGAACGCACCTATCGTCACTTCAGGTTTTTGGAAATAAGGATTCGTTGCCAGTTGTTCAGGCGCAACATCTTTCAAAATATGCTGCGGCAAGAAAAACACTTTAGTTCCGAAACGCTCTTTGAAAATAAGCGGATCCACCGGCGTTTTCGTTTTTACTTCGAATGTTGTGTCGTCTACGATTTTCAGTCCGCTAATCTCGGTCTTCCCCTCATCCAACTTGCCGGCTGCGTTCAAGCCTTCAATGAAATTCAGTTTGAAATTCGTCTCCACCTTAGGGTGAAGAGCTGTCTTGAGCGTAAAAGCCACGTCGGCCGTTGTGAACGGCTTTCCGTCATTCCATTTAGCCGCTGGATTCAATTTCACTGTAAACGTCTGATTGTCCTTGGTTTCTACAGACTGAGCCAGCTTAGGCAGGAACTCGAACTTTTCATTTAAGTCCAACAGTGAATCGTTAATCAGCGCAATCACATTATCCGAAGCCGAGTCCCCCTGATCGTTAATTTGGTTTAACGTAACAGGCGCATTAACGATCCCGATATAGACGGTTTTATCTCCTTGAGACTGTGGTGCTTCAGAGGCTTTAGCCTTCTCCGCCGCCGCTGGGGCCTGGGTCTGCGAGGCTGTGGGCGCCGTGCTCGGTGTACCGCAAGCGGAGATTATCAACATAAGTGCAGTAATCGCATAGAGCATCGTATTGCGGTAATAATGTTTCATTGAATAACCCCCCATAATTGATTAATCCCATGGATAAAGTATGATTTATGACATTATTTAAACCCTGTAAGAGCAATACCTCGAATAATTTGTTTCTGGAAAATGAAAAACAAAACAATCAGCGGAATGACGGATAAGGAGGCTCCGGTCATGATCAACACCCAGCTGGCGCTGTCTTTTAACTCACTGGAGAAGTAAGAGATTCCCACTGGAATCGTCAAGCGCTCCGGGGTTTGCGACACAATCAGCGGCCATATAAACGCATTCCAACTGCCTAGAAAAGATAATATGCTTAGCGTGGCAAGCGCTGGCTTTACAAGCGGAACGGCTATACGAAAGAGAATATTCCATTCATTCATGCCGTCGATTCTTGCAGCATCCAGCAGATCTTCCGGCAATGATTCCATAAACTGTTTCATTAGGAAGATACCGAATGCTGAGATTAGACCTGGAAATAAAATACCTGCATACGAGTCCACCCAGCCGAGCTTCACGGTAAGCAAATACCATGGAATGATAAGCATTTCGGTGGGGACCATCAATGTGCTCAGAATCGCAACAAAAATAAGTTTCTTGCCTCGAAACGAGAATTTAGCCAGAATATACCCGATCACACTGTCAAAAAAACAGACGCTTAACGTTGTTATGATTGCTATGATGACGCTGTTTAGCACCCATTGCGAAAAGGGAGTCCGTATAAACACTTCAGCGTAATTCGACCATGTCGCCTGTTTCGGAATTAGGCTTAACGAAAAAGCGTCAGCCGGAACTTTCAATGATGTCGATACCATCCATACAAAAGGAAAAATCATTCCCAAGCTGCCAATTGCCAGTAAAATCAACCGGAGCATTTTACTCATCGTAATGCCCCCTCAATATTCGATCTTCCTGTTTAATATTTTCATTTGCAGGAGAGAAAGCGATAAAATGATCGCAAACAGGATAATCGTTGCAGCTGCCGCCTCCCCCATTTTAAAATACTTAAACGCTAAATTGTAAATGTAGAGGACTAACGAAACGGTTGAGTTCAGCGGCCCGCCGTTTGTCATATTCAGAACTTGCGTGAACGATTGCAGAAAGCTAATACTTGCGATCACGACTGAAAAAACGATCACGGGATTCAGCAACGGCAACGTGATGTGCCACAATCTTTGCCAATAGCCTGCGCCATCGATGGCAGCCGCTTCCTCATAGGACTTCGGTATCGTTTCCAGCCCCGTCAGGAAAATGAGCATTTGAAACCCGACATTTTGCCAAATCATCACGGCAATAATGATATAGATTCCTTGTGACGGGGACCCGAGAAACAGCTGCGGCTCGAATCCGAGCTTGATCAGCACAGCGTTAAGAATGCCGTTCTTCATTAAAGTCCAACGAAACACCCAGCTCACGGCCACAACACTTGTCACATAAGGGATAAAATAAACCGTGCGGAACAATCCCTTGAACCTGTTCACCCGATGCAGGAGGAGAGCGATCACAAGACCGACCATCAGCTGCGCCGGTACGCCAGCAATTACGTAAATGAGCGTATTGCGGAGCGATGCGATAAACACTTCATCATGAAATAAATGAACAAAGTTAGATAAGCCGACAAAAGGCTTCTCTTCCGAAAGCATATCCCATTCCCTGAAACTGATGTTAAAAGAGTACAGGATTGGTACGATCCGAATACCGAGAAAAAAGAGCAGCGGAATGAATAAACAGCTGTATATGAAAACATACTTTTGTCTAACCATTATTTTTTATCCTGTTTCGCCCAATACTCGTCATACAGCTTTTGCGTTTTCTTGACCAAATCGTTAAAAGCTTTTTCATACGGAACTTTGTTCAACACGACTTCATCGACGGCTTCCGTGAAATAATCTTTTTCGAGCTTCTCATCCACAAAGTAATGCGCATGTGCATAGGAAAGCTGGCTGATGAATGGTCCCAGTTTCTCATCCTTCGTATACTTATCTTGGAGCGCCACCTCTTTTTTGGCCGGTAGTTCGCCAACTTTCTCCACCCATTGCTCCTGAACTTCCTTACTTGTTAGGAACTGTAAAAAGGTGGTGGCGGCTTCAAGCTTTTTGCCTTGCACATTTTTAGTAATCGCGTTCGCCCAGAATGAAACCTGTGTAGCTTTATCTTTATAGGAAGGCAGTGGCGCAATGGCGTAATTAAGGTTTGGAGCATCCTTTTTAATGCCTCCCAGTTGGAAGGAGCCGTCAATATTCATCGCAGCGTGTCCGCCTTTGAACGCCGTGATATCATCATTGTAAAAATCTTTCGTCCCCAGCTGATGAACGAGCGACAAGTCAATTAAATATTTGAATGCCTCCAGACCTGCGGGGGACTCATTCCATAAAATCCGGCGACGGTCATCGCTGATATCCTTACCGCCGGCTTGATAAATAAGCGCATCGCGGAACCAGTGATGCAGCTGCGCTCCCGGCTGCCAAGCAATACCCTCCACGACGAATTGGCCATTTTTATCTTTCTCAGTCAGTTTCTTCCCGTAAGAAACCAGCTCATCCCACGTGGCAGGCGGCTTGCTCGGATCAAGCCCTCCTTTCGTATATAAATCTTTGTTGTAAAATAAGGCGAGCGTTCGCACCGCCGTCGGAATCGCAAAATATTTGCCGTTCAGCTTCGCCGTCTCAACAAAAGGAAAAAACTCCGATTTAATTTTGTCCTCTGAAAATACGCTATCCGGCAAAGGCTGCAGGTAGCCCGACGAGACATACTTGGGCAGCCAGCCATAATACAGATTGATGACGTCGGGCCCTTTGCCGGCCGGTACGAGCGTCGCTACTTTTTCGTTGTATTGATCATAAGGAAAATTCGTCTGTTTCACCGTAATGTTCGGATATTTCTTTTGAAAATCATCGATCAGCTTGGTGATCAGCTCAACTTTGGCCGGATATTGGTATTGCCAGTATTCAATGGTCACTTTCTCGTCAGCACTAGTTGTGGCGGCCGCAGATGCTTGCGGTGTGCTCGAGCTGTTAGCTGCCGCATTCGAGGCGGATTTACTATCTCCTGCCGAACATCCGGCTAATAAAATAATGAAGCCTAGCGATGTTAAAGCAGCACTTTTGACAGTATGGTATGTAGTTGTCATCCCTTTCTTTCCCCTCCACTTACTACCGAATATGTACCGACTTGCAGCAGCTTTCTAGCGTTATCTCCAAAAATAAGCTCGATCTCCGACTCGCTGAAACGTAGATCTCTGCATACCCGAACCTGGTCTTGTAGATATCGGTATACAAACCCCCTGGGAAACGTGCTTGAATCCGTGCCGAATATGATGCGCTCCGGTCCGATGAGCTCATAAGTCTTTCGGAATAACGTCTCCAGCGTCAATTCATAAGGGGTCCAGCGGATCCATTGGTTTGAGCCTGACGTATCGATATAAATATTTGGACAACTCCAGCAAAGGTGCAGCAGCTCCTGGAAATACCCTGCTCCAAAGTGCGGTATGATGAATGGAATATCCGGATATTCTCTAGCCACATTGAAAATCGCAAGCGGATTGATGTTCAAATGCTGTACAATACCACCCGTATGGCCTAATAAGCCAAAATGAATTAATACCGGGAGCTTCCTCTCCGCCAGAAACCGCCACACCGGAGTCAAACGAGGATCATGAAAAGGAATCTCCACGAACGGCCCGAATAACTTGTAGCCCTTCAGTCCAAGTGAATCAACTGCTCTTCGCAGCTCTTCCGCAGCGTTCGGCTCTTCGATAGAATGATGGGCAAACCCTGTGACACGATCCGGATATTTGCGAATTTGCGCAGCCATATCATCGTTACTCCATGCCGTTAAAAAATTAATCCCTTGGATCGAATAGCGGTCTAATTCATCGATCCACCGATCGATAAGCGGACGGCCCGCTTCCTCTTCATTGTCAGGTTGGGAAGGGAAGTCCCACGTTAAACGCATACGCTCCGATCGCTCTGCCTTATGCCGGTCAATGAACTCGTTGCGTCGTGCAGCTAGTGGCCATGAATAAGGCAAATGAGCATGAATATCAAAAGCACGGAAGTCATTATCAAACAAAGTCAAGTCATTCTCCCCCTCCTGCGAAAACTGTGGTTAAAATATAGGTATCCGATATTTATTTCCTTCGCTTGCGTAAGGACTGCCTCCGAACTAAACAAGTCAATATGCAGAGGCGGCTCCTGAATGGATGCTAACGTAATTTTGTTTTGCTTTAATGCAGATAACAGGGATGGAATTAGCTTTTGATCGGTGCCGATCAAATTAACGGGCACCGGAACTTCATTGTAAGAAATGTTGATTTGATTCATAGTCTCATTCACTCCTCCGTAATTGATTCTTTTGGGAATTCACATACCAGAATTCGGAATTAATGATTGATTCGATAATCGGGCCATGAACCTTAGGAATATTCTCCACATAAGTGAAAACATGTTCCGATATCGACTGTGAGTCAGTTTTTTTCTTCTCGAGGAACTTTACGGAATTCAGCAACAATCCCATGGCTGCACCTCCTCTCACAATGATGTATGCGCTCATATTTTGAACAAAGAATTAAGGTCGTTATTAGTGAGCAAGTTTGACGCTAAATCAGCATTTTGCATAATTTCCGATGCAATGAAAAAAGCATGGATTCAGCATCCATGCTTCCGGTTATCCGGTCAGAATAAGATTTTATTATATTCCAATATGTTTACTCGGTATTAAATTAATAATAACACCGCCATCCAAAATTTGTCAACGAAAACCATTAATTCTTACCGACCTCGGTATTCTGTCGACCCTCCTCCTATATTTTCCAAAGAAGCGCCTCATCCTGAAATCTCGTTAAAATTTCAATAACAGTTTCTTCAGGTGTCAATTCAGATGAGTCCAGCCACATTCCGATTCGGGATGTTTCATTTCTTAACAGACTGTCCAGCCCTTCCACAGTCCAGACACCGTACCCTTTTTTTAAACGGGCCGCTTCCCTCTGTGTGACGGTTGACGAGTTCGGACAAAGAACTACAACATAAAAGGGGCGGCTTTGAATGAAAGAAATAAAATCGTCCAGCATTGGACCAATTACAACATCCTGAACAACAACTGTAAATCCGGCTTGAAAATAAGCATCAGCAGCCTGGGCTGTCAATCGATACCGGAGCCGTAATTGATCCAGCTCTTCGTTTCCCGCGTCTGGCTGCATCTCTTTGCGGTTATTAACGATCATTCTCCGAAAAATATCTCCCCGTAGATGTACCGATTTCTCAAACCGTTCGGAAAGTAACTGTGCAATCGTTGATTTTCCGCTTGCCATTATACCTGTTACTAGAATAATGCAAGGAAGTTCTAAAAGCATAGTCATCGCTTCTTTCTTCTTTTTTCCTTTATTATAAGTGTAATAAATGAACTATTTAAGGGCGAGTTTGGTTTTAATAAAGCTTCAATCCGTAACGATGAAAAACATCAGTAGGGGCTCGATTCACATTTTCTCTTACGTCTGTAACGATGAAAATCATCGCTATTGCTTCGATCTGGCTCGCTGTACTGGTATTTTCTACTCTGCAACGATGGAAATCATCACTATTCACTCGTTTCCATTTACTTTTACGTCTCCTAACACTGAAAAACATCGTTAACGCATCGCTCAGCGTCACATCAGAAAAAAGCATCCAGACACGCTGTCTGCGATGCTTCTTACTGCCGTCCACTTTTAAGCGGGAACCGTCTTTCTCCTTATGAAACGCCGCTCCAGGAAGAAAACGGCGATCAAAGACAATACACCGACTCCGATCGGTACTCCGAACGCTTCGTACGAAAATGGCGCTCCTTCAAGCTGAAGATGGCTTGTGGCGCGATATTCCAGCCGTTTGGCGGCAAACTTGGCCGTTCGGACATCCTCCTGCTTCGCCAAATCTTCAAAGGCGGGCTCCATCGCGAATCGGTCCGGCGAAGCGCTGTGCAGGAACAACTGTGCTGCCTTGCCGCTGTTCTCGTTCCAACTGCGGATATCGTCCGCAGCCTGCGTTTTCACGTCAGCTCCGACAAAAATCATTTTGTCGAGCGCCGGCGCGTTTGCGATTTGATAACGGGCGATCAGATTCAGCCCGTGCCGGGTCGCAATCGGTTCGTTTTTGCCCGATACCGTTAATGTCGTTGTCGTGCCGGAAGCACCGTATGTATCGAATGCCGAAGAAAGCGCCAGCTCGTCTGCCCCAGCATACAGCAGAACCCCATTCTTTTTCTTGCTCCATTGAAACGCGTTATTCAACATATAGTCAATATCGCTTAAGCCCGCTGTAAATGGCACCATCTGCGGATGCTGGACGAAATCGTAGGAAGGGTAGTTCATTTCCTTCGCCACTTTTGCCGCTGCCGACTCACCGCGTTGCCGGGATATGACGTACAGCGTGGCATCGATCCCGGACGTCAGGCCAGCCGAGGACACCATGTTGCCATCAGGCACATAACGCTGGTCCCTTTTCCAGTGAACCATGGCATATTGCTTTTCCAATCTGCCGATATCTCCCCAATGCGTTGCCGCAGATTTTCCGTTCAAGAGGCCGGTATCCGCCAAATTTTCCGCTCCGTTGCAGATCGACAACAGGGTCGTTTCCGGGCCGGAATGCTTTCGTATCCATTCGCGCACAGGCTTGTATTTCGACTCGTCCAAAATCGGCATGAAAGGGATCACGATAATATCCGGACCTTTGCCCGCCATTTGGTCCAATTCGTCGAACGTATAATGCGGCACGACATCGAGACCGCCCGTTAACGACTTGATGTTTTTGTCCGGAGCAACGGCAAAAACATTATAAGATTTGGTCATCGAGAACATTTCATAAGGAACAAGAAAATCGAACACCTCGGTCACTTCATTAGCCAAAATTACGGCCACGGTCGGCTTTTTCGGATCATATGCAGGGGGTTGGATGCGCTGTACAGAAGCGGGAACCGGCTTATCGTAAACCGACATGGCCTGCTGCATCGTGCTGGCAAAACCGACTGCCCCCGTCCCTCCCACAACTGCAACGAAAATGAATAAATAAATGATAATACGCAATACTTTTTTCAAATGCTCCCTCTCCCTTGATTTTATTAATCTGCTAATCTAAATTTATTTACCTCCTTAAATTAAGGATAGCGATTGAGGGCACATTTATTAACTCGCCCGAAGGCGGTTTTTTCCCCGGTCTAAGGTCCAGCTATCGGCCGCACACCCGGCGAATGCGCGGCAAACGTGACTTTTCCAATTAAGCATAACTGACAATTTCTTCAATGCATATGGCTCGATCGGGCTATACTCAGAACCAGAATAACGAATCTTCACTTGTAATAATAATTGCATTTAAATGGAAAAATAATCATTGAAAAGGATCTTGAATGATCGAGGATAATAATAACGAGAAGGTGAATGTGCTGGAGAAATTGAAAAGTAACTTAGAACAGAAAAATACTGCTGTGATCGTTGTGGACGTGCAGAATGATTATTGTCATATTGAGGGGGCAATAGCCAAATCCGGCAATGATGTTAGCTCAGTAAAGAAAATGATGCCTAATTTGCACAGCCTGTTAGATTCGGCTCGGAAGCATACAATTCCCGTTATTTTTCTTCAGACAAACCATGAGAAAGCAACCGATTCGGAAGTTTGGCTTTCTCGATTTAAGGATGGCATAAATCCTATTTGCCATACAGGAAGCTGGGGAGCAGAATTTTTCGAGGTTGCTCCACTACCCGGTGAAATTGTTGTAAAGAAACATAGATATAGCGGGTTCATTCATACAAGGCTTGAATCCGTTTTGCAGACATTAAAGATTGAAACACTTATCATGACAGGTGTTAGTACAAATCTTTGTGTAGAATCAACGGCACGAGACGGTTTTATGCTAGATTATCGTATTGTGTTCATGAAAGATGCTTGTGCTGCTTTTTCTCAAGAAGAACATGATATGACCTTAAAAACCGTCGATACCTATTTTGGAATGGTGGCTGATACCAAAGAGGTAAATTCCTTTTGGCAGCAACAAGTAAATAAATCTCTTCAACATGTAACCTAGTATTCCCATCGTGTATTTTTTTTCATGATATAACCTAAATTAACAAAGCTTATATCATCAAAGTAAAAAGGAGGAATTCTCAATGTCCGAAAAAGCTAAAACTAAGATCACCAAATCTCAGCGAACCGTAGATAAGGAACTGCAATCTCGCAAATCACCTGACCTTTCTGCACAAAAAAATCAACACGATCAGATCAAGGAATAGGAAAAAACGCGCAACGACCTCTTTCACTTAACCATGGCTTGGCAAAGTCCTTTAAAATGCCCCTTAGTTCTTTGAACAAAGGGGCTTTTATATATCATTACCCTGTCTTTCTTATGCATAATCCGAATGTATATGGGGAAAATTAGACTCCAAATATTTACAGGGAAGGGAAGACATCTTACATTGGTAGCCGTCATTTTTCTCATGTTCGCCTGGTTCTGTATCCTCATCCAGATTACTCTCCCGAATAAGCTGCCGTTGTTTGTCAACTTCCTTTTGTTTATGGTAATTGAAATTATACTAACTAATAAACTGACCGTTGTCGGTTTCAATCTAAGACTGTTCCAAATCAATACAACCAGCATCCCCCACTTCCTATCCTTGATCCTGCACAATGACTTCACCGTTACTTTTGTCCTCCTTACCTTTGCCAACGTATTCCTAACTACCTCCAAAGCCGGCATCCGCCTAGGAATATCGGTCTATGCGTTTCTCTTCCAAATGTTCTTAGGATCGATGCTCCGATGGAACCACGTGCTTACTGATAGTGGCTGGAATTTCGTAAAAGAGTCGATAATGATCATTGTTGTAATGATCTATACTTTGATTTTGGGGTGTCTTTTTCAACGAATGGCCTCTAAGGAGGGATGGGTACGTTGATGGAAAATATCGTTTATGACAATCATTTTAATGAGAATGAGTGGTTCGTTATCGGGATAATTGTACTTAGTTTGGCTCCGATTTGGTTGTTTCCCCGTCGGTTTTCGCCTGCCCAAGTTACCTTTAATATGCTTATTGGCATCGCATTCGGACTCGTTTTCGATCATACAATCGAGATACCTCCATTTGACCTTTATGATTTAGGAGATCAATCAAAATTTGAGTTGTTTGACCTGTTCTCTTATTTAATGTATGGGCCGTCCGGATATTGGTTTATTTATTGGTATGAACGCACACGGATGTTCGAAATAATGACGATTGTTTATATACTCTTTTGGGTAGCAATGGCACTCGGGATCGAATGGATGGGCGTAAAGACTGGAGAATTCCATTACAAAAACGGATATCAAATAGGTTACTCCTGCCCTATTTACTTGTTTTTGATGAGTATTCATCTTTTAATGTATCGTATGGCGTTCGCATCGGATCGATGGCAAAGGAAATAGTAGTTTACTAAACATAGCGCAATAATACTCGTTCTGTAAAAACAAAATCCCCCGCGTGCTTGGATGGTCAAAATCCAAGTCATGCGGGGGATCTATTTTGATGCCAGCAACCATTTTATTCTACGAGCAATTTATCTTCTTGTTCATCCCACATCGCGAACAATGAATGTAATTCAGCCCCTTTATAGGCACCAACCACTCTTACATTTCGATGTACCAGCTGTACTCCAATTATAACAGCGACAAACTCATCTTCTGCTCGTAGTTGGGCCACAGTCTCCTTATCCCCTGTGATAAGGACGAAGCCGTTGAGATCACTGCCGTGAGGCTCAAGAACAACTACCTCAAAGCGGTCGATCTTTCCTTCTTGTTGCAGTTGTATACAGTATTGCATTGCATTGTTGAGCGTGGCCTGTGCTGCCTTCTCACGCCCCGGGATGATTTCACCCCAACCAACGACCAGTGAACCTTTTGCCATATCAGTCTCTCCTTTTGTATAGGTTAAATTTAACTTATTACAAATTTAACACATTATCATTTATAAATCAACAATAATATAGGTTAATTTTAACTTATGTTTTTTTGTTGCTGTTATTGATATCTGATGGAAATAAAAAAGGAATATACCGGTGGCGGTTGCACAGAACTCCCGTAACATAGAAAAGCAGCCGATCTGAGATCAGCGGCTTCAAATCCTTTATTAGACTAAGGTGTCCTGTTAGCACGACAACCCACATACAACATTTCCTGAGAAATGTAGATATATGCGTTATATAAAACATGGGATTTCACCTTGACAGGCAAGTTCGTTAGCGCAATAAGGGAGCAAATACCTTAGTCGCATTGTTATTTCGGTAAGGTTGCCATTATCGGATAAAATTCCGTAGTCATCACTCCCGCGATAACGGCAGGATCTTTGGCGATGAGTTGTGGGACTTGGTCTGCATTCTCAACCTCAATGATTTAAGGAAATCTAAAATGATATCATTTACGAATACTGGATTCTCCCGACTCATATGAGGGCGGTGGCTACACTCAGGTACGATAACATAACGGGAGTCACGAATGAGATTGGTTACTCGTTTGAGTTCTTCCTCAGGAGCAAATTCATCATTCTGTCCAGCAATAAACAAAGTGGGGCATTGGATGCTACCTAATTGTTCATTATTAAGTTGCGGATATGTCCGCCAATCCCGCAATTTCTGTCGTAAGAATTCTTGCCAATTCCCTCGATGGGCCTCCATATGTCTTTCAATCATTGAATTAATAAAATCATTCCGTTCATTCCGTACTAACCATTCAGGTTCAAATTCCTCAGAACCCTGGGAGGCAACAAATCCACTTTGTCCAATTGAAGTCAATGATGCAATTCGATTAGGATGATTGATTGCACAATACAACGCAACTCCCCCACCCATTCCATAACCTATTAAATGAGCTTTGGAAATCTGCAATTGATTCATAAATGCAACAATATCTTCGGCATGTTGTGGAGTACTCCATTCAAGACTTTTGCTTCTGGTTCGACCGTGCCCACGAAAATCAGGGAAATAGCAAGTATATTTTCTTTGAAAATCGAGTATCTGACTAGCAAACGCTAATATTCCACGTGAAAAGCCGCTATGTAAAAATATAACGGGCTCACCGATACCCATCTGTTCATAAAACATTTCGATGTCGTTACATTGTAAATGTGGCATCCTTACTAATACCCCCTATTAGCGACATTGAAAAAACCTATTTTTCCCAATATAACAAACATATGTTCCTATGTAAATGAAAAAATTAGACGTTTTAGGCAAAATTCTACCACGCTATACCGTAAGCGTAACGAGGCTGCCGCCATTATATATCGTTAGGCTTCACTTGATTTGTACTATTCAGAATCATTGCCTTTTTCTTCGGATCATATCTGAAGTGGTAGACGTTAATGAAATCCTGTCCAGCCCCATATCCACCAATCACGATAAATTCTCCATTGATAATCTTGAATGGATGGTGCGGTAATTGGCTTATAGACGCCCAATTCACTCCAGGTTTTATCTCAAGTGAGATCGGAAAAGCCTTCCCATTACTTACTCCAAAAAGGTAAGTTTCGAGACCATGACAATCTGTATAACGAGGAACATATGCAAATATATCCGTATCCTCTTGGGTAAATGACTGCATGATGACTGGTGAATTATTCTGTTGTACAATTTCGAAGTCAATTGGAAATGTACTAATTTGGGTTGTAATTCCCTCCGATTTGGATTCCCATACCACCTCATAGTCTCCTGACCAACGGAGATCAGTCTCTACCCCATAACAGCTAGGTGCCCCCAGAGGGGTTACTCTCGCTTTGTTCGCGGGTTTGACGAGCAGTCGCCCATCCGAATTCATCCCTATTGCTCTGATTGAGTCATCTTCTTTTGCTATGGTTGCCTCTGCATCTGGCGGAGATGCGCCATTTTCAAGATTCGCCTTCCTGTCCACACATCCCGTAAACATAATGAAGAGTATTAGTATCCATAGTGAGATAACGATTTTCATTCATATAGTCTCCTTTAGCTGCGGGACTTCTTAAGCATGTGAATCCTAATAAATCATTTTCTGCAAAAAGAGACCCACAGCAACGGGCTGCGGGTCTAAGTTTTATATTTTAAAGGGGGTCAAGTTTTATTATAGGCTTGATTTATTAATGCTGTATGAAAATAAGATTTCATTTTTATTACATTTATCGAAAAAATGTCCCTCATTAGTTGAATGAACATCCCCTGGCAAACTCCTGATTTTGCCATGAACACTTACACCTACCGCATTTTAAAGATTGTTAAAGGCGAGACATAGAACCATATTGGATTAAATAATTTTTTTAGTCAGAATGATTTCCAATATGTTCATGAATGGTGTGTTGTCCCAAATATCCGTACCTCATCCATCCGAAATAATTTTCATCCTCGTCCCGCAGAATATATATTTCATTTCCCTTAATTTTTTGTATTATTAAGCCCTGTAATATGTGATGGTCGCGTTGTTGTATATATCCATAGTCAGAATTATTTGCAACAGCGATTCTCATCTCTTTCCCCCTTCCTATATACCCTATTCCATATTTTTCGATCTCCCGTTAACTCAATCGATTGTTTCACTTGAAATATTTAAGATATCCCCAAAGAAGTAAAATCGGGATAGCTGCAAGAAAACATGCTATAGAGATATTGTCCCTTTGTTTTTTATCATCGGTGATATCTCTATTATCATTAGCTCGTTGGCGATCGCCTGATATCAGTGCACCACTTGTAATAACAGTAGAAATTATAAGAATTAAACCAATGTAGCCCGATATTAGTTGACTAATACCACTGTTTAGAAATAATGACAAAATAAAAATAATTAAGGTAACAATGAGTCCACTTAAAAATGATAATTTAACTGTTTTCAAGTTTAAATGCCTCCCCTAAGCCTATACCCCATTTTACCTCATATTGGAACTAAGCTGCCAGTTAGCACAACTCGGCTACCATTCAAACCGGTAGCCGCGTTTTCTTAAGATAGTTTCCGTTAAAAGCTCAAGATGCTTATATTGCAATGATTGCAAACATAATCTCAGCTTCACAAGCAAGTTCTCCACTTACCCTAGCAGTTCCTATCCCTTTTGCGATTTTATTATCAATGCCGGCTAATAATCCTATTTTGCTGCTGGTTTCTTCTTTTTGGAACATTGCGATTCCACCTACCTACTTGCGCCAAAGCCTCCACTATTAAAACTCCTGGTATTACTGGATAATCAGGGAAATGCCCATTAAAGAAGGGCTCATTAATGGACACATTTTTAATGCCGACTGCTCGTTTTGTCTCTTCAACTTCTAAAATTTTAGCTGCCTTCTCGTGTCTTTATTAAGCTCGTCGAAATATGAGGTCAACCAGTTTTTACTGGTTGACCTCATATTTCGAATGGAAATTTAAACATTCAGAAGGGACCGTTCCAACAAGTTGCGGACGGCCCCTTCCCATTATCAATATTAACAGTTTTCTTTATTTCACGCTAACCCACTTGAGCTCGAACTCCGGACCGCCTACAGGAAAGAAAAAGCCTTCGACGCTAGGTCTTTTCACGTATGGACGGCTGCGGAAGTATAGGGGATATACCCCAGCGTCGTCAATGATGATTTTCTCTGCATCCACCATTAATTTGACGCGTTTGGCCGGATCTGCCTCAGTTTGAGCAGCTTTTACATTCTTATCATAGACGGGATTGCTATAATCGCCTTCATCAAACGATCCGCCCGTGATAAACATATCAAGGAATGTCATTGGATCGTTGTAGTCAGCGCCCCAACGGGATTGAACAATGTCAAAATCATGATTGTTGGAAAGAGCCAGACGCAGCTTGTGAGGAACCGGGTTAACTTCAACTTCAAAGCCAAGATTTTGTTTCCACTGTGCAGCAATGAATTCTAAACCTTTTTTGTCAATCTCGGAATCATCGCCAAGAAGTTTCAACTTCGGAAGAGCGGTCAGATTCATTTCCTTCAGGCCTTCTTGAAATAATTGTTTAGCTTTAACGGCATCGAATTTAGCTTGTACTTCACCTGCAGTTTTACGGAAATCTCCACCAGCTCCATCAGCAGTACCATTAGGTACTAGCCCTGCCGGGGAAACGAAAGTGCCCGTGCTAACGGTATCGGCATAACCATCACGGTCGATAGCCATCCCTAAAGCTTGGCGGATTTTCTTATTCGCTAGAGCAGGAACTTTTTTCTCTTGGAATTGAAGATAACCATTTGTTAATTCCTTTTTAATGAGAAGATCCGGCTTACCTTTGTATGGAGGAATTTGATCTCCTCTAATCAGAGCTAGATCAGATGCGTTAGTTTCATATAGATTTAAGCCTGTATTTGTATCTTTAACTACATTGAGCGTGGCTTTAGTCAGTTTCACGTTAGCCGCATCCCAATATTTATCATTCTTTTCAAGCACAATCGTTTGTTCATGCTCCCATTTGGTTAATTTGAAAGGACCGGCACCAATAACCTTATCGGCTTCCGCACCATTTTTATCGCCTTGAGCTTTCACAAAATCTTCTCTTTGTGGGAAAAAGATTGGAAAAGCAAGAAGCTCTGTAAAGAAAGTAACAGGCCTTGACAAAGTGATTTCCAATTGTTTATCCGTTACCGCTTTTACGCCAACTGCATCAAGTGCAGCTTTTAATTTATCAGGACTATCAGCCGCAAGCGCCGCTTCCCCGCCTTTAAGCCATCCCACCATGAAACCATAAGGAGCTTTTGCAGCAGGATCCAAAGTACGCTTATAAGAATATACGAAATCTTGCGCTTTGACAGGAACGCCATCAGTCCAATTGGCATCGCGAATGTCAATCGTATACGTTAAACCGTCAGCGGATATCTTAGGGAAATCTTTGGCAAGACCCGGCACGGCTTTACCGTCTTTATTAATACGGAACAAACCTTCGTTAACAGCATTCATAATCGTGAAAGAAGCTTCCGAATCTGCAATGGAACCGTCCAGAACCGGCGGTTCCGCAACAATGTTCATCGTAACTTCCTGAGGTTTGGATGGCGCTGCAGATGGTTTGGCTTCACCGGATGCTGCTGATGTCGGCGCCGGCGAATCTTCTTTTTTGGTACAGCCGATAGCCACACTTCCTACTAGTGTTAATGCTACCGCAGTGGAAACCCACTTTTTCGCTTTCATAAAATTCCTCCTTAAAATATGCACTTCTACGGTGTTTAAGCATATCACCTAACATATACCTAACACAGAAAATCCAAAAACGTAACTTAAGCTCAATTTCATGTAATATATTATAACGTATATGAAGCATAATATATGATAAATGCATCTATGTCCACAATTAATTTACCAACGTTAAATTATTTCAAATAATTACCTTTTACCAATCACTCTCCTCCGATTGAAAACCGACGAATCTTCAAAAAATCGAAAAACGTTTCATATCCAAAGAAAATAAAGTGTTAGACTGACCCTAGAAATTGAAACAGCGACAGCCAAGGACAAGAAATAAAGTCCTAGACTGTCGCTGTTTCATTGAACTATCGTTTCCGTTAGTTGAATCTGAACCTTCAATTAATTAATACTCACCATTGTATTCTACGTAGCTGGTTTGCTTGACGCGGGCAATATGATGTGGCATATAACTACTCTTTGCATGTGGCGACAAGTCTTCAATAAAACTAATTGCCGCTTCTACCATCTCATCAGATATAAAAACATTTTCATTTAAAAAACCGCTTAGCAATGCAGCTTCGCCTTTAATTTTCAAACAAAGATATCCATATCCTGGATCAACTATGACAAGATTAATTATTTCATCTTCATTTTGTTCTTTTGATTTATCATAAAATCTTACTACAATATTTTCATCTTTATTAAATATCTCTACATCACAGGAAAAACTATTAAATATGAACTTCATAAGATTGACTCCCTAATCAATTGGATCTATGTACTGCTCTAATTAAGGCGAGGGGCTGTCCTAGATGTTCTTTTCGTTCCTCGACTACATACCATTATTACAAAATAAGCAACCATGGCAAGATTGAATAACTTTATGCTTAGAACATTGAGGGAAACCAATAGGAATTGTAGGTTCCTCATCTAACTCGTCTGTGGTCGACCAGTAAATGTAATGACTCTCATCTACTAATTCTTCTTTAAAATTGGTTATTAATGATTTAGGGGGTAATCTAAATCTTCCCATCTGTGTTTATTAATTGCACCGTCAATAACAGACAACAAAAATCTCTTTAGCTCGTTAAAATATTAAGTTAAGGATTCAACTTGACCGAATGTTGGTGCTGATTATCATTTAATAATTGCTGCATCTTTTCAAGTGTACCGTCCCTACGAGGAAAGTGGATACAAACCGATAAGTTAGTATTCTCGGAGTATTGAAATGTAACATGATCAAAATTTAGGATTCCTATATTTGGACAACGAAGGGTCTTGGGAGCATCTGTTGCATCGAGAATCTCTTGAGAATCCCAATACCCCCGGAATTCTGGGCTGGATTGGCACAACGCATCGAATTGTTCAGACCACCAAGGATCGTCAGCATGACGGGCATAATCTGCATGAAATTTGGCGGCTATTCGGCGTGCGTGCACCTCCCATTCGTCCCCCTTCATGTAACGAAAACGTTCAGAGTTAAAGGTCATCCAAACAATATTACGCTCCTCTACCGATAAGGATGCGATATCCTCGAATAATGCGCAGTAGGCCTCATTCCAGGCAATAATGTTCAATCGTGCATCCATGACTACCGCCGGAGAAAAACTCTGGCTATCCAAAAAACTTTGAAGTGAAAGACTCACTTGAGAAGTTATCTTTGGTTCTCCTAATGGGAGTTGTTTACTTGCGAGTAAAAACAGATGCCTGCGTTCTGGCCCATCGAGTTTAAGCACAGAGGCAATCCGCTCAAGGACTTCAGCGGAAACATTAATATGACGGCCTTGTTCCAAATAGGTATACCAATCTATGCCCACGTTCGCTAATATGGCAACCTCTTCGCGTCTAAGTCCAGGCGTGCGTCTGCGTCCAGAATTGGGCAGCCCCACTTCCTTAGGCGTAATTCTTTCCCTGCGCGTTCGCAAAAAACGAGACAATTCGGCATAACGATCCAATTGCCTTGACATGTTTGACTGCCTCCAATCTAAAGATAAGTAGGATTCCTAATCCTACGATAACCCAATCTCTTCCTGCCTCGGTTGCATCAATTTATACTATTGTATGTCATCGTTCTGGATTAACACAAGAAAGGAAAAGGGGAGAGAGTACCATGTCCGTTACGCAACAAACAAGATCAGACGAGCATCAACTTTTTTTCGATGTGATTCGGCAGCGGCGTTCCGTCCGCAGCTACGATCCGGAATTTAAAATTTCGCAGCAGGAATTAAGCGAAATTTTGGGGTTTGCCACCCTCGCTCCGTCGTGGTCCAACCTGCAGCCGTGGCGCTTCCTCGTGATCGACAAGCCGGAGCTCAAGCAGAAGATACCCTCGATCGCGAACAACCAGCAGCAAGTCATCGAAGCTTCGGCGGTGATCGCCGTACTCGCTGACCTAAAGTGCTATGAGCGGCTTGAAGAAATATATGGTCAGGCGGTCAAAGCAGGCTATATGCCGGCGGATACGTCCAAGTCGTTCGTCGAGCGTTTTTCTGACATCATGCCAAACCTGCCGTCCGATGTTCTGCACCAAATCGTTAATGTCGACAGCGGCCTAGCAGCGATGCAGCTCATGCTCGTCGCCCGGGCCAAAGGCTATGACACGGTGCCAATGGGCGGCTACGACAAGGCAAAGTTTATGGAATCCTTCAACATACCGGACCGCTATCTTTCGGTTATGTTGATCGCCATCGGCAAGGCGGTTAAGCCCGGACATCCGACCACGCGACTGCCTATCGACAATGTAACTTATTTCAACGAAATCCCTCAGTCTTAAAACCCGGAACCTCACATTTCGTACTATGAGAGGTAACCTGCAGCTTGCGGCTGCCTTTAGAATAACTGGAGGTACTTACGATGACCTACAAAAAAAATGGTGAACATCTTAGGGAAGGAGCTCGATTGGGTTTAGGCTGCGCCGGCATGTCAAATATGAATGAAACCATCAGAAGAGAAAGTATGGCCACCATCGATGCAGCGTTGAATGCTGGAGTTACTTTTCTAAATACTGCGGATTTTTATGAAGCCGGACAGAGTGAAATGATAATTGGTGATGCCATAAAAGGCCATGACAGGGATAAGATATACCTATCGTTAAAGTTTGGAGCAATGGTAGCGCCTAACGGTTCAATGTATGGGATGGATGTAAGACCCTTGTCGGTAAAAAATTATCTCACATATTCGCTGAAGAGGTTGAAGGTTGACTATATTGACCTTTATCAACCGGCGAGAATTGACTTAGACATACCTGTTGAAGAAACAATAGGTGCAATTTCTGAATTGGTTCAGGCCGGCTTTGTGAGGCATGTCGGGATTACCCAAGTGGATGCTGAAACCTTAAAAAAGGCGCATGCCACCCATCCCATCCGTTTTATAGAAACGGAATATTCTCTCTTTAACCGTAAAATAGAAAAAGAACTTCTGCCCGTTGCACGGGAACTGGGGATCGGTGTCGTTGCTTTCGGAGTCATGGCCCACGGAATGCTGGCGGGGACGTGGACGAAAGAACGTATTGAGCGTGCTAAAGGCGGATACATCCCGTTATTTTATGAAGGTAACATTGAAAAAAATGTTGCGCTGGTCGACCGACTGCGTGAAATTGCAGTGGAAAAACAGACGACGGTATCACAGCTTGCTTATGCATGGTTACTATCCAAAGGGATGGATATCATCCCCTTGATCGGTACCAGCAAGCCCGCTCATTTTGAAGAAGCTATGAAGGCTTTGGACATTACATTGAATAAGGATGAAATTGAAAGAATCGAGCTTGCTATACCGGAGGATAGAATTGCAGGAGCCAGTTTCCCTGATATGCGGTTCAAAAATGGCCTTGTGGCTAAGTTCTAACGACCGGTTAACGCCTTGTTATAAAAAATGCCTCTTCTCTTGAACGGGTGTGAAGTCATCTATACGGCGACAAAGGACTCCTTCTGCCGAACGTGAAACGCTTAACGAACTGAATTTATTTGCAAAATAGCTCAAAGATTCAGCATCAATATCGCTTAATCTTGTGTCAGTCATACATCCCTAGTGTGTAAGATTAAGACGAACAGTGTTTGCTCCCCTTAAACTTTGCAATATTGATTTTATTGTTTTTAAAATACACATAGAGAAATAAAAGTACCAACTTTTTGATTAAAATAATTGAGTTATTACACTAATCTGCCCGTCCCTCAATGAACAAAGCAGGTCGCCGCGGCGCCTGCTTTGTTTGCAATGTCTTTATGAATCAAAGATTATCCGTTAGAGCGTAATGATTTACTGTGATATGGTTCTCCGCACTATCTATAACGGCAAGTTTTCCGCATAACCCTAATGATGTTGTTCAGGTTGATGAAATCTTCGAAGTGATCTTGATTTTTTTGATCGATCGTACTAAAATTGAACCATTAACACTAAAATTAAAATGTGAGGATAAAAACCAAGATGAACATCCCAAAAAAGTTGTCATTCATCGAAGAAGCAAGGCGAAACCAAATCATGAAGTGCGCAATCGAGATTATTTCCTCGAGAGGTTATGCACAAGCCTCTTTGGCACAAATCGCCAAAGAGGCTGGGATCAGCAAAGGGGTGATTTCCTACCATTTCTCCAGCAAGGACGATCTGATCGAACAGATTGTTTCCGACTTATACGAATTCGGCTCTACGTTCATGACACCTTATCTTGCGGCGCAGACGACAGCATTGGGTTGGATTAACACATATATCGAGAAGAATGTGTTGTTCATGAAATCGCATCGGAAGCATGTTATTGCCGTAACGGAGATTATATTTCATGCAAGGGACGAGGAGGGAAAGCCTCGCCATTTCAGGAGCATCGATACTGATGCGACAATCAATGTGCTTGTGAAGATGTTGCACCGGGGCACTATGGAAGGGGATTTCCGGGAATTTACCGATTTCTCCGCTCGTGTCTTGGCGGCCACGATCCGATCGGCCATTGATGGACTCAGCTTTCAGTTAGCAGCGAGTCTTGATCTTGACCTTGACGCTTATGCTAAAGAGCTCGTTACTATATTTCAAATGGCTGCACGCAAGGTTTGAACCGCTTTATCCATTACCATTAAGCAAAGGAGTTGGTGAGGTTGAATAAAACATTTGTGGTCGGTATCATCTTGATCCTGATCGGGATCGCGTGGGGTCTGCTATTGGACGGGATCGGGATGCGCGAATGGTTATTGTTGCTGTCAGGAATCGTCCTAGGGATTATTGCGGGTCTCGTTCAACGCTGGGCAGTCGCCAGACAAAGACTCGGGCTCATCACACCGGGCAAGAAGAGACTGTGGATTATCGGCGTCATCTTTGTGCTTGTCATTGTAAAAGTTGCCATAAACGTCTTCATCCCGTCTTATCTTGCGACGAGTAATAGCGGCATCTACTTGTCCATCGTCTTCGCCATCGGTGGCCTCCTCCTCGGTCATGCATTGTATCTCATAGTCAAACCCATGCCTCAGCCAGCAAAGCTAAGGGCTAATCGAATGTGATTCGCATTTCCTTAATGCGTAGCCTCCACACATATCAACCCCATACGCCGCAAGGAATTCCGTAAAAAACTTACTTTTACTTGTGATACGGTTCAGCGTAACACTCTAACGGCGAATTTTTGAGGCACCCAACAGTTGCATGACCCTCTTGAAGAAGCATAACGGAGAAATGGAGCAAGGTGACGCCGGTTGAGTACCGTCATCACCTTGCTCCGAACTTTTTAGGAAACTTGTTTTTTACCATTCAAGCTATACTTACCCCTTCTGAGACTTTAATTCTTTCATCGTTGGATAATCCGTATAGCCCTCGCTCCCGTTACCAAAGTACAATGTTGTACGGTCTGCTTCATTCAAAGGGAAACCTTCTTTAAGACGCTCCACCAAATCCGGATTAGCTAACGACCATACCCCGACTGGCGCCACATCAGCAAGGCCATTATCAACATCTACACTAAGATCTTCTAGAGCCCGTCCAGCTCGATTTACTAATAATGGATTTGACCAGATGTTGCGAATTTCATGGAGCAGTGTTTCGTTCCCTAAATGCATAACATGGAGGTATGCTAAATTGTATTTAGCTAATTCTCTTACAAGGTGAAGATAAACTTCAGGACCGTGTTCACCTTCATCAATTCCGTTAAGAGGTGTTCCCGGGGAAATACGGAAGCCTGTTTTTTCTGCTCCGATTTCTTCAACGATTGCTCTCGTTACTTCAAGTGCAAATCGAGCACGATTCTCTATCGATCCACCGTATTTATCCACTCGTTTATTCGCATTTTCGCTGATAAACTGATTAATCAGATATCCGTTGGCTCCATGAATTTCAACGCCGTCAGCTCCTGCTGCAATAGCTGCCGCTGCCGCTTTTCGAAAGTCCGCAATTGTCGTTTGAATATCTTCTTCACTTAACTCTCTTGGAACAGGTACTTCCAGCATCCCTTTAGCCGTAAATATTGGTTCGCCAGGTGCGATCGCAGATGGAGCAACTGCTTGACGATGATGCGGAGTATTGTCGGGATGCGATATCCGACCGACATGCATTAATTGGATAAACAGATATCCACCTGCTTCATGCACCGCATCCGTAACCTTTTTCCAACCTTCAATATGCTTTTCAGTATATATGCCAGGTGATCTTAAGTAGCCTTGACCATCATCAGAAGGCTGTGTACCTTCCGTAATAATTAAACCCATAGATGCTCTTTGAGCATAATAAAGGGGAGTTAGTTCTCCAGGTGTACCATCCTCTTGCGCTCTGCTTCGTGTCATTGGTGCCATCGCCAACCGATTAGATAATTCCAGATTTCCAATTTTCGTTTTGCTCCATAGTTTTTCCATTTTCATGCACTCCTCTTTTGTTTATATTCGGTTACTGTTCTACTTTGCACTGTGCGGATCCGACCAAATGGGTCATCAGCTTGCGCGGCAGTAACCGCGGAAGGAAAGCCATCAGCCGACTACGCCCTCCTGTAATAATTAACGTCTTGCCTCGCATGAATTCGCGATATCCGATGTCGGCTACCTGCCCAACCTCCATGACGCCGCTCCTAAACAGCTTTGAGGAGGCAAACCCCGCACGATCTACGAAGCCAGTCGCTGTCGGTCCCGGACAAAGTGCCGCTACAGTCACACCGGTGCCCTTGAGCTCGTTCTCCAAAGCCTCGGTGAACGAAAGCACATACGCCTTTGTCGCGTAGTAAACCGCCATCAACGGTCCTGGGAAAAAAGCCACCAACGAAGCCACATTCAGCACGCCCCCTTGGCGCCGTTTGACCATATCTGACAGGAACACCTTCGTCATAGCAGTCAGAGCCTTGATATTGATGTCGATCATGTTCATCTCTTGCTCCAACAGCGTCTCCAAGAATGCATCATACAAGCCGAAGCCCGCATTATTAACGAGATAATCGATGGTGATACCTTGCTCGCTTAGCTCCTCGTAGATCTCCTCCGCCACGCCGGGCAACGCGACATCTTTGGCGACGACGGTCGCTTGGACGCGGTATCTTTCCCGATATTCCTTCGCGAGATCCAGGAGCTTGGCCTCACTACGCGCTACCAGCACCAGGTCATATCCATCTTTGGCGAATCGATCCGCCAGCTCTTTACCTATCCCGCCCGACGCGCCGGTGATGAGTACCGTTTTGCTCATCACGCCAGCTGTGGGTACAACGCAGCAACACCGCCGGCTAGACCTCGTTGGAGATTACGGCTTGCTTCGTCGGCAAGAATCTCAAAGCTGTCGGACTCTATTCCATCGATAGCCTTTTTTGCAACTCCCGCAGGGTCGACCTTAGGAGCTTCAATACCCGCCGTCATATCGGTTTCCATAAAGCCCACATGCAAACCGGCTACTCTCACCTTTTGTGGATACAGATTTAAGCGCAACTCGTTCGTCAGAGCCCACTCTGCCGCCTTTGCAGCCGTATAGGCGCCTGCACTTCCCATACTGAACCAAGATAATGCGGAAAGAATATTCAGAATAGACCCCCCACCATTATTTGAAATAACAGGTGCAAAAGCACGAACCATGGACAGTGTGCCAAAGAAGTGCGTATTAAATTCCAAGTGAATTTTATCGAGATCTCCGTCAAGTAAAGAAGCGCCTGTAGACGATCCTGCATTGTTGATCAGAAGCGTAACGTCCTTAGCGGTCATAGCAGCTGCAGCTACCTCTTGCGGGTTGGTAATATCAAGCTTTAAAGGTATTACACCTGGAATATCAATGGATTCCGGATTTCTTGCGCCAGCATACACTTTAGCTCCTCTGGATAGAAGCTCCGTGGCAAGTTGGCGGCCTAAACCTCGGTTCGCGCCTGTGACAAATGCGATTTGTTCAGAAATTTTCATTATAAGATGCTCCTCACTTTATCTTTAATATTAACTTCCCTTTTGCTCTGCCCGATTCTGAGTACTCCATCGCCTTTTGAGCTTCTTCAAAAGGAAAAATTCGATCGATAACAGGTTTTATTTTTTCGGATTCAATCCATTCGGAAAGGATCTCCAGTTGCCTGCCGTTCGGTTTCATGAACAAGAAGCTGTATTTGACATTATATTTTTTCTCTAATTTTGTAATCTTTCGGGAAATCAATCGAAAAACATTCGTTTTGATGAAGCCCAGCCTTTCCGCTTCTCCGAACCGCGCATTCGGCGGCCCTACGACGGATACGATTTGACCTTGCTTTCTGACAATTTTAAAGGCCTTCTCTAGAGTCTCTCCGCCTTTGGTATCGAGAACGGCATCATAACCTTGTAACAGCGTATCGAATTGTTCTGTTTTGTAATTGATGATTCGATCGGCTCCAAGCGATTCGACCAATTTGGCTCCAGCTTCGCTTGTCGTTGTTGCGACATAAAGTCCCATCGCTTTGGCAAGTTGGATCGCAAACGTACCGACGCCGCCCGATCCAGCTTGAATCAATACCTTCTGTCCGGCCGATAGCTTCAATCGTTCATGCAATACTTGATAAGACGTAAGCCCGACCAATGGGATTGACGCTGCTTCCGCAAAGGATAGGTTTTTGGGTTTTAGGGCGATATCGTTTTCATGTACGGAAATATATTCAGCAAAGGCTCCGCCCTTACTTGGCCGTCCGTATATTTCATCGCCTATGTTGAATTTTGTAACCTTCCTCCCCACTTGAATGACAATGCCTGAGAAATCATATCCTAGAACATGCGGCATATCGTATTTCAACAGTACGCGTAATTTGCCATCCCGTACTAAGAGATCGAGAGGGTTAATACTTGCCGCATGGATTTCCGCCAACACATCATGATCTCCTACTGCAGGCATTGGAATGTCAGCCAACTTAAGCGGGTATGTGCCGTATTTTTCTATTAACATTGCTTGCATCATGTCACCTCCATTTGCTTCGGTTCACATTTGAGAACGATCATTCTAATAATGGCAAAAAAAATTGTTTTCTATATGGGGAAGAAATGAATCTGTTATTTTTCTAGAAATTTTATCGATACTTGAGCAATACGGTGAAGTTTCTCTTTAGTAACCGATGTTCTTGCCATTACCCTTAACCCCACCCATGCATTATGCAGATATTCCGCCAATTCACCGGCCTCATAATCAGTGGTGAACTGACCGTCCCGCTGCCCCCAAGCAATAATGTCTTTGAGAAGCTGCTCTGCTGTAGCGAACGCTTCAGTGGACTTTGTATCCACATCGGCATCTCGTGCTGCCAACTCCACGGCCGAATTCACCATTAAGCATCCGGGAGGAGAGTCCTCTTCTCCCTCAATCATGAGTTCGAAAATAAACTGAAGAGCTTCCACTGCAGTCTTGGAGCGCTTAACTCCTCCTTCAAGAGAGGCGCTAATTTTATTGTCGAAGCGATCCATCACTTTTAGAAACAACTGATGTTTATCGCCAAATGTGTCATACAAACTTCTTCGATGGATTCCCATGTGCTCGACCAGATCAGTCATGGACGTCTTCTCGTAGCCCTGTTGCCAGAAGAGTCTCATCGCTTTATCCAATACCGCACTCTCTTCAAACTCCTTGCTTCTGGCCATTTCATTTCCCCCCCCCCGACATCAATATAGCATATTGAGAACGATCAGTAAAGAATTGAGGGCTGCCTTAACTTTCCGATGCCTCACTTATCATACCCCTTGCATTCTCAGGATAATACTGGATGAATACTACCAAATTAGGATTTCTCCAAAAATTCGCCGTTACTTGTGATACGGTTCTCCGCCCATGATCTTGAACTATCCTGCCCGTTCAACGATATCAAAAAAGGAGCCGCTTCAAAGCAGGCTCCTGCACTATAGTTTGCGTTAGCTCAACGCCCAACAACATATCATGACAGTGTTTAGATAACAAAGGCCATCGAAATAATGACAAGAAGTATGAACAGTACTAGAATAGCGGCACTCGAAGTACCATATCCACCAGCGTACCCACTCATTTAAAACACCACCTTCCCTTATGGGGATTAAATAAAAGGAGGAACAGTTATAAGTTATTTAACTTAATCTGTTATTGATTGGGCGCAAAGTGTATTTGGTCTTTCGTAAGGGCTGTAACGAATAAGCCGAGCAGTACGGAATTCCTCGACCTCATGATCGAGAACATCGAGAAGGCTCCGAACGTCGAGGACCGGGAAAATTATCTCGCGCTCGCGAAAAAATGGAAAGCAGGCGACTTCACTCGAATCGTGGACGATCAGAACTATCTCGATAAACGACAAGGCGGGACAGACGGATTTTCGACCGGAGTCAATTTACCGGAAGAGGAGGCCCCCTTCGTTCAAAAATGGTTTAACAAAAAGGACGCGACAAATGGTTTGATCACGCAAAGAAACTGGTGGCCTTGGCCGGTGTTGATCCAAGTGCTTATTCATCAGGTAAATTCGTAGCTACCCAAAACAAATCATCCACTGGATTTTTGCCATCTTAACTACTAAGGAAGCGTTCCGCTTAGAGTAAGTAGCAAGAAATAGAAATATATGGAATGCCTCTCTGTGCTTTATGGGACGGTTCTTTCCTGTGCACTTTTTTAAGTATACCACCTCATGAATTCGCCATTAATATACAGTTAAGAGGCCCATTTTCAAAATTGATACCAATCCAATCACTGGGTGAATCGTACGGTTCTTGTACTAACACAACTGTCAATAAATACTCGAAAACTTACTCGTGTGCATTTAAAGATAACTTTTACGTGTAGATCGAAAGTACCAGTTCCTGCTACTTCAACTCTGTCGTTGCCTACTTTACGTGAACTTCCCACAATCCTAAGATGACCCGGATTTGCTTTATCGGTAGGTGTTAATGTCCATTCATAAACAATGTCTCTATCACGTCCAGAACAAAGGTCACCTGTGCATATTAAATTAGCATCTGCAAAGTATACGTTGCTAGTTCCTTCAACCCTTTTAATACCTTCGCCTCTTAGATGTGACTTAAAGCAACAACCACGTACACCTCGGCGTTTATGACTTTTACAGATTAATGATGGAACAGACAGCATGCCATTTCCGATTTTCATACTGATAAAGCGAGTTTCCTTAGCCAATTTGTTGTGTTTCTTTTTGTTGCAATTTCCTCCACATCCACACGAACAAGACATCCTGATACACCGTCCTTAATCGAAATTGATTCAGGTATATCGTATGAAATAGCTTGTTCAAGTGTGTGGACAATTTTCGTGTAAAAGTGCAAAGACGGAATCTGAACGCCCTTGTTGCACATAACTGCACTTTAGCTCAGTCAACAAAAAAAGGGACCCGCAGCAACGGGCTACGGGTCTAAGGTTTATATTTTAAAGGGGGTCACTGTTTATTATAGGCTTGATTTATTAATACTGTATGAAAATAACATTTCAACTTTATTACATTTAATGCTCAAACGTTCTTCGATAGCGGAATAAACAATTTTACATTCGCGAAAAGTCCATATCTATATATGGTGTGTTATTCAGTAAGTTGAAATAATAGAATCGTCGAGCTTGTTCATCCCATTCACTCCAGCCTATGTCGACCTCGTTGCCATTCACCAATCGATTCTCTTCCTATCGCGAAAAAAGCCTCCACTCGGACCATCAGAGTCAAGCTGCGTCAGCCAGAGAATGGATGCCGCAGCTTGTTCGGCGCTGCGCGGCGCCGATGGCCCTCCCATTTCCGTGCGCACCCAACCGGGGCAAACCGCATTTATTTTAATATCTCCCTTAATCTCGGCTGCAAGCAGTCTCGTCATCCCGTTTAAAGCTAATTTGGATAATTTATAGGCTCCCGTCCCCTCGCTGTCCATCGCCGAATATTCGCCATAGCCGGAGGAGATGTTCACGATTCGCCCGTAGTTTTGCTCTTGCATAAAAGGCAGGAAAGCCCGTACGACATAATAAGCGCCGAGGAAATTGGTTCTCATCGTCCGTTCCAACACTGGGAGCTCCGTTTCCGCTAACCGTTCCCCTTCATCCAGATAAATCGCGGCATTATTCACCACAACATCTACGCGGCCGTATTGCTCTCGGACCAGGTCAGCTGCCGCAAATATGCTCTTCGGATCATCGATATCCATCTCCACAAAGGAAACGTCCAGTCCGGAATGAGCTATCATTCGAGCGGCCTCCCGCCCTGCTGCAGCAGTTCTGCCGGCCAGCAGAACATGAAATCCTCTTTCGGCCAGCTGCTTGCACATCTCATAGCCTATGCCGCGGTTACCGCCGGTTACCAAGGCGATTTTTTGCCCGGCTGACGGCGCTTTATTCGAGATCCCCTTCATCCGTGTACCTTCTTTCCTTTTCTAATCCACAATGTCGTTGGCAAAAATCATTTTTGTTGTTCTCCCGCCAAGTTCATAATATTTTGATTGCCGCTAGCCCACACAGCGGTCATGACCAGCTCGGATATTTTCCAATGGCCGTTCTCCTTCTCGAAGCGAAATAAGTATTTCCCGCCCAAAGTCCACTGACTTCCTCCAAAAGGGTTCGGATATTCATGCTGCGCCTGAAAGTAAGCACGGCATGTTGCCTGACGGTCGCTGTCCAGGTTGATAATATGGTTGGAAATCAAGTGCTGCGTTGCTTTTAACGGCGTTAATCCTTTATCCCAACTGTCCATAAGCACTTTTGCCGGGATGGTTGCCGGTTCGCCTCCAGCCAAGGATGTATAGTCGACTGTCACTTCTTCCATGAAGAGTTGCTGCAAATCATCCCATTGCCGATTATCGGCGTAATAAGCAAATTTGGACACTGTTTCAATTATTGATAGCTTGTTCATCCAGTTGAATTTCATTCCTCCTAAGTGTACTTTTACCATTCGGCACCGCATCGTTCCGAACCGTTGACTGTGCATCCAGATCGTTCCCAATTGCAGCAACAACTCCAAATATGGCCATAAAAGTGCCAATCGCTTGTATCCAGCCCACCGATTTGCCCGTTAGCGCAGAGAGGAGCAAAGTAACGACGGGTACCAGATTGAAAAACACGGAAGTGCGGCTTGCACCGACCTTCGCTATGCCTTGATTCCACCAAAGAAAAGTGAGAACTGCGCCGAAAGTACCCATAAAAGCAATGCTGATCCAGGCAGTTACGAGAGCGGCTTGCGAAACATCCATCGAATGGTTGCCCGCAAATGGTAAAAAGCAAACCATAGCAACCGCCATGGTCATGGTTGAGGTTGCCAAAGGAGAACTGTTTCTGAGCCATTTTCGACCAAGCACCCCATAAAGCGCCCAGCTGAGGTTCGCCCCCATTGCGAGAATATCCCCGAACGAAATAGAGGTTAACTGCAACAACGCTCCATTGGTAATAACCAATAAAACGCCTGACATCGAGCAAATCATCCCTATGATTTGCCGAACACGAATGCTTTCCTTAAGCAGGGGTACGGCCAGTAATGCAGTTACTATAGGGTTTGTAGCCATAATCAATGCGGGATGAAGCGGCGGCGTAAATTTTAAAGCCGAGAACTGCAAGGCATTGGTTACGAATACTCCGACAACACCCAGAAGGACATAAGCCCAAAGCGAAGATCGAATCGTACTCCAAGACGGCCTTTCTTTCACCATGAGAAGCAGCAACATAAGCACCGTAGCTATGATGAATCTCCAAGCCGTCACTGTCAGAGGCGGCATTGCTCGAACGGCCAGTTCGCCGGCATTAAAGCTGGCCCCCCAAAACATGGCAACGGCGGCAAGGCGGATATACGTCCATCCGTTTTTCATGGTAACCACTCCATTAACTGTTTTTAACTTTACAACTTCAGTATAAGGAGTTCATATCCGATTTTCTTGAACGTTCCGCTCCGCTTTTTGTACAAAAAGCGCACGCAAATATTCCTGAATTAGGGAAGCCCCTATCTTATGCCTGCCTCCGCCAGTTTTTCGTCCAACTTCGCCTTCTGGCGCAAATGGTGCCTGCTGTGCATCCCAACCATCTCAAACCAATCACGCGCGTTGAGCCAGCCAAACCAGCCATGGCGCACCTTGCAAGCCGGATTCGCTTCATCTACGCAACCCGCCCAGTAGGCCAACTTCTCTAGCACCTGCTCCAGGCCAACTATGATTTCATCCTTGCTCTCGGGGTTGCATGTCGCGTTGGGCGGTTCTTCAAGTTGCACACGGATATTGGGCCACTCTTTTTCGGCAAGCGCCTTCGTTCCATCTTCCGTCTTGCCTTCAAGCTCTTCGTGTGTTGCCTTGGTGCATGTTTCAATATGCCCGATGTACTCTTTCGCCACTTCGATCACGTGGATATACATTTGCCCGACCGACCATACGTTTTCTTTGCATTTAAATCGCAACTGCTCTATCGAATATCTGTCCAGATCCCGCATGTATTGCTCGATAATAGCCGAAGAATCGTTCAACATCCAGATCCTCTCCCCGTTAATCCTAATTCATTACAGCACCTGCGCTATCTCCCATACATGCCCGTCCGGATCGGCAAAACAAGCCGTCCGCCGCCCCCATGGGCGCGTTATCGGTCCATTCAATAACTTAACGCCCCGCACTTCCAGCTCATCGCATACCCGGTCAACGTCTGGCACTTGGATCGTGAATTGAAACCGCGCGCCATCTCCGCCGCGACCAACCTGCGCCGGCTCAATCAACTCGCGGGCATCCGATTGATTTAACAGATTGATGCTTGTATTGCCATAATCGAACACCGCGCAGCTTTCATCTTCATATATGATCGCAAGTTTGAACGTCTCTTGGTAGAATACCTTCGACCGATGTAAATCTTCAACAAACAATGTGATTTCGGTAATTTTGTTCGCCCAGTCAGCTGTCGCCATCCGCATTCGACCTCATTTGCATTTTTTTACAATCCTATTTGGATCATACGAATTGCCTATTCCATTGTCAATGCTAATATGGAGGCTGTGCAAAAAGGAGCTGCATCATTGCAAACTCCCCACTGTACGGGGCCACATCATCGCCAATAGGTGATGGACTAATGCTAGCATCATTTATTGTGTGTGGTTATGGTTATGCGGAAGTAGCACTTCTTTCACGGAGATTAGGTGGTTGGCAAGTCATCTCTTGGGCACTTGTCATTTCGCTCCCCGTTATGTTATTGATCTCGTTTTGTTACATGCCTCAATCTTGGGCTAATATCCATGTTTCTGCATGCTTGAGCCTTGCTTATGTCTCCCTATTCAGTATGCTCATCGGTTTCGTGTTTTGGTATCGTGGTCTTGCTCAGGAAGGTATAGCAGCAGGCGGGCAATTGCAACTCTTCCAGCGATTCTTTGGTTTGTTACTCTCTGCTCTCGTTCTTAATGAGTCAGTAGGTTGATCAATCTTTATTGTTAACATTGGTGTTGTATTGTGCGTGGCGTTTGCAAAACGGTTTGCGACCAAATAGTTCACAAGACGGTTATCCCTCCGAAAAAAGGCAGCCTCTCCAAATAGGAGAGACTGCGCATGCTTGGTGCTAATTTCCGACCGGACTACTGAGCTTAGCATCAAACTCGTTTAGAAAGATCGAAGGTGCTCCCAGTGGATTATTGAAATCGAATTCGAGAGACTGGACAAATTTTCCGGTGCCTTTGATGCGTAACAACATAGACATTGGATCGTGCCCCTCCGGCATCCATCTGGCAGCTATCTTGTATCGCCCGAGCGGTATTTTATCAACTCCGTGACCGCCTGTTGAGAGTGCGTCTGCGTGTGTCGTTATTGTTTTGCCGGCGCTGCCGTCAAACAACGGTCCGACAGGCGTAAGCGTAATTTCCAGGTCGGTCGTATCGAATTGCGGCAAGCTATCGGGGAACGACCAAAAATCGGGATGGATTTCAATATGACCTACGACATCCTTCAAGGTGAAATTGCGTATGGCCCCTGTGCTCCCG
Organism: Paenibacillus sp. GCM10027628; assembly: GCF_042676385.1. Taxonomy (NCBI): domain Bacteria; kingdom Bacillati; phylum Bacillota; class Bacilli; order Caryophanales; family Paenibacillaceae; genus Paenibacillus; species Paenibacillus sp. GCM10027628. The sequence continues at coordinate 102,804 of NZ_JBHTHA010000014.1, read as the reverse complement.
GCGAACGATTTGTCGCCGTCAGCCATTAACCAGAAATCGAGCGGTTTGCCGTTATAATCGAGGGAGAATCTCGTAGTCATTCTCCAGGTTGCCGGTACTTGAGCCAATTCAATCCGATAGTATCCATTCACGTCGGTTTCCCCTTGCATGTTGCTATCATATAGCAAAAGGTTATCCGCATTTATCGTAACTCCCGGAATTGGTTCGCCCCGCTTGTTAAGCAAGTAGCCCTTTACGACGTAGGGTTCAACTTCACCTGCAGATGGTACGGGCGCCGGTGTCGGATCAGGTGTCGGTGCGGGTGTCGGTGTCGGTGTCGGTGTCGGTGTTGGCGTTGGAACCGGATCCGGCTCCTTACCCGTTCCGGGGGCAGCGTCCTCGATCCGAATCGTCCACACATTGCCGCTGCTGGAGAAGGCAACATCGTAGCCGCTGCTCTCCGATACGAAGCGCAGTGGTACCATTGTGCGACCATCAATAATCTGCGCAGGTACGTCTAGGGAGACAGCTTTTCCGTTTACCATTGCATTCGTATTGTTGATCGTCAATTCGATGGAAAGGCCGTTCTTCGTTCCAATCGCCTTCCGGACAGCTCCTTCTTCCACCCACTGCACCGTAAAACCCAGGGTTTCAAACAGTTTGCGGAATGGGACAAGCGTGCGACCGTCTTTAACGATCGGCTGGGCATCGTCAAAATGAAGCTCTGCCCCTTTGAAAAGAACATGGATCGCAATATCTTTTGATGCATCCTCAGTAGCAGGGACGGGAGCAGGACTCGGCGTCGGGTTCGGTGTTGGGTTCGGTGTTGGGTTCGGTGTTGGGTTCGGTGTTGGGTTCGGTGTTGGGTTCGGTGCCTGGGAGGGTGTCGGACTAGGTAACGGCGTTGGCGTCGTAGTAGGAGCAGGCGTCCCTTCCGAAATCATTGGCTTCTTGTATTTAATCGGTTTGGAAATTATCGCACCTTGCGGTGTCTCGATTTCCAGCACATAGGACTGCGTTTCTTTAATCGTGCCGTTGTCGCTAGCGTACAAGTCGAACGTGAGCTGCCCTTGGAATTCACCGACTGGCTCCTTCACATCTTTTCGAAAACCCGGGTTAATAATTTCGCTTTCATGGGTTATGGCGCCGTCTGCAGCGGTAACCGATTTGTCCTGTACGATGCCGAGCAGCCAGCCGGTCGTAGCGCGGTTCGTTCTCCATACCCCTTGATAATTATCCTTACCGTAATCATCCGTAGAGCGAAGTACAACCGCATTAATGACCGTTTTCTGGGCTAAATTCAGCACCAGCTTGAAGTGGCCATCCTTATTGCCCTCCGGCTTGAAGTCTGCTGCACCGACAACATCAGACGCAGTATCGAGCAGACTAAACTCCTTGATCGCAACTCCCGCAGGCGAGGTTTCTCCGAAAGCGCCAGCGACTCCGCCATATGACAAGCAGCCCGCCAGTACAAGCGAAAGAGCAGAATTCCAAATTCTTTGTTTTTTAAACGTAACCTTCATGATCATTCTCCTTCTCCAATTTTACAGATATGGAACGAATTTAATATTAATCAGTTGTCGAGAGTTTCTAGGTGCGTTCTTTGGATTGATGGATTCATTGTAACTCCCCAAACTCCCCTCTCGACAGAGGAAGCGATTCCCGGAATCCGGGAATTGCGGTTGGGAAATTTGAGCGACGACGGCGTCATCCCCATTCTGATGGTTCCCGCCAAAACGCCAAGAAACCCAAGCCACTTGACCACTCTCTCCAGTGTCATTCTTTCATCCTCCGTTTGATTCTGTTTTCTTGTAATAAACATAACAAACCTTTATCCCTGATTTGGAGAGTAGCTCCCCTAGGTGAAGCGGGAAATTTCCGTAGGTAATTTCGGGAATTACGGGGGATGTCCCGATTGAAGCAACGAGGAATGGCTGTTCTTCTTGCACCGGCCCAACCAATGTGCATGACCGAAAACCGGTCAACAATCGCCCCACCAGCAGCTCCCGCTGCCATACCAATTTGAAGTATAGACGTATTTAGGCTCAGCACAATTTTCGAAGCTTGGGGAGCCAGTGTAATTAACACGAGAGAGAATACAGTGACAAGCTGTCCGGCTTACATATTGGGATTTTCAAATCGACCGCGATCCTGTCCAATATGCCAGCTATCACAAACTCTGATGTCCCGGCCAAAAAACCTCCCGCAGCCAGCAAGTAAACCCTCCAATAGTACTTCATAAATCATTCGGAGGACATGAAAAAAGAAGAGCTGCATCGCTGCAAGCTCCTCTACTGTGGTTATCCGTTTGTTCAGTTTCGAAAACCTGAAAATATTGCAATAACAATCTAAAAAGCATTGAAAGTATTTGTTTTAGTGAGGTTGTACAATGAAAACGGGTGTATTTGTTACATACTCAATACAAGGTGGGTGACAGTTGATGAAAATTCAACTAAACGATCAGCTTTCCATTTCCAAGTTGGTCATCGGATGCATGAGGATGAATGATTGGAATATGAGCGTCAGGCAATCAGTTGAGTTTATTGAATGGTGCATTGAACGGGGAATTACTACTTTCGACCATGCCGATATTTACGGAGGCGATCATCGAAACGAAGCGCTTTTTGGTGAAGCTTTGCAAATGGAACCTTCCCTGCGGGAGAAAATACAAATCGTTACGAAGTGCTCAATCTGTGTCCCGAATGGGAAAAATCCCCATATTAAAACCCGTTTTTTCAACACGGATAAATCATACATCTTAGAACAGGTTAATGACTCCTTGAACAAGCTTCATTGCGATTACATTGATATCATGTTAATTCATATGTTTGACGTTCTCATCAATCCGGGCGAGCTTAATGAAACTCTCCAGCAGCTTAAAAAAGAAGGAAAAGTCAACTTTTTTGGTCTATCCAACCATAGTCCGCTTGAATTTGACACCTTGCAAAAGTATACGGACATCAAATTTGTCACACACCAATTTATGTTGAATCCGCTCGGCATCCAAAATTATCAAAATGGCACCATGACTCATTGCTTGAAAGAAGGCATTTCGCCGATGATTTGGTCGCCTTTAGCGGGAGGAAGACTTTTCAAGGATACGAATAAGGTTGATGAAAAAATGAAAATCGTACTGGAAAACATTCGGAAGGAACTTCAACTGGAACATCTCGATGAAGTCATTTACAAATGGATCTTCAAGCATTCGTCAAATCCCGCTATCGTACTGGGCACCAGAAACAAGGAGCGGATTGAGCGGGCGATAAAATCTGTGGAAGGCCCACAGATGACCAGAGAACAATGGTATAAAATCCTTATCGAAGCAGGTTATACATTATGGTAATGGGTTACCAACACAATAATTTTTAATGCTAAGTATCCGCGATAAAGAAGGATGTTATCGTCATCTCTTTACGGCTTTAACTTCGGGTGGCACTCATCTCATCCTCTTATATTCGTCTTTCTTAATTAAATTGCCAACAGCTTAAGCTCAGGTTGCCATATTGATAGCTGCGGTGAAGCAGCTTCGCCTGACGATTGGAGTCACCGGTTCCCATCGTAAGAAGCAGCGGAATAAAGTGTTCGCTCGTCGGTACAGCCTCTCTGGCGTATGGAGCCAGTTCATGATATTGGAACAACGATTCCGTATCCCATGACTCGAGCTTATTCTGGAGCCAACTGTCGAACTGTTCCGCCCACTCATCGATTCCTTCGGAGCGCCAATTCAATCTTCTTACATTGTGGACTGTTCCTCCGCTTCCGATAATGAGAACATCCTGTTCCCTTAACTCCGACAACGCTTTACCGATTTGATACTGCTGTTCGTTGGTCAGATACCGGTTAACAGACAGTGCGATAACCGGGATATCCGCATCAGGATATAACAGCTTCAAAACCGCCCAAGCCCCGTGGTCGAGTCCTCTCCTCTCATTACGAACGCTCTGAATGCCATGTTTTTCAAACAGCGATTGCACCTGCTCGCGCAACAAGCGATCGCTCTTGGCCGGATAGGTCATCTCATAAAGCTCATCTTGAAAGCCGCCAAAATCATAAATAGTTTCATACGTTTCAGCAGCGCTGACCGTCTGCACTGGCTCCTCCCAATGAGCGGAGAAGAGAACAATCGCTTTCGGTTTAGGCGTATGATCCTTAAAGCTCTTTAATAGTTGTGTATATTCGTTATCCTCAAGCACGATCGACGGGGCGCCGTGCGAAAAAAAATAGGAAGGCAACATACGGTTTTTCACTCCTAGTTTGTAATCAAATCGGCATCCTGCTTAAGCCAATTCAGAATATCAAGCTGATTCTCTACGGATACGGCGTGATCGGTTGGATATAATTTAAATGCCAGTCGTGGCGTTTGATCCATGAAATACGCCGCCGTCTCATGGCCAATCCGAACCGGGAATACGGAATCGAACTCTCCATGTGAAACAAATACCGATAAGTCCTTCACGCTGCGCAGCGGATACTCCGTCTTCACAAACTCAGGAACATACCCGTTCAGCGCAACGATCCCCCTCAATTGATCTCCCATCGTAAGCGCAAGTGTCATGGACAGGATAGCGCCTTGGCTGAAGCCGAGCAAATAACGCTTTCCAGGATCGATCGGATACTTCTCGGTCGCATAATGAATGAATGCAGCGAGTTGCTTAACCGCATCATCAAACATTTCCCGGATTGGATTGCCCAGGCTTTTCAAATCATAATACTGATAACCTGCGCCTAATGGCAGGTTGCCGCGGATGCCGATAATGATGAAATCATCAGCCAATGGAGCGACCAAACCGAACATATTATTTTCATTGGAGCCTTTGCCATGCAGCGTAAAAACGACCGGATATCTCTTGTCAGTGGCCATATTTGCCGGCATATGAATGCTATATTGAAAAACTGGGTTCATAAGAAAATCCCCCTTACTTGTAAGTTAAGCATTGCGCTTGTTCAAAAATAGGCGGTCAACCGAGAGAGACGAGTTATCGGCAACAGTCAGATACAACGTAACTAGCATGAATCCGAGTTCCAGTTCAAAGCCGGGCATCTGGGCCAAGGGAGATGAACCATGCGTCTACATGACTAAGTCCCATTTTAAACTTAGCAATCCCGTGAACAATGAATATAATCCGTAATATATTTGTTATAGAGAAATAAATTTTATATGACTAATTTAATTTAAACACACTGGATTGTCAATGGAAATATTGCTAATATGTAATTATATTTTGTATTACCTATATTTCATGAGAGGTGCAATCGAATGGATATCGGCTCCACTATACGAGCGATTCGGAAGCGAAAGAATATCACCATCGCGCAAATTTGCGAAGAAAGCGGCCTGTCCCAAGGCTTCATGAGTCAGGTTGAAACCAATAAAACCTCCCCCTCAATATCGACGCTGGAAAGCATAGCGCTGGCTTTGAAGGTGCCTTTGGCTTATTTGCTTTTGAAGAAAGAGGATCGGATGAATATTGTCCGGAAGAATGAACGAAGAATTACAACAAGCGGTGCCGAAAAGTTAAGGGTGGAGCACTTGAGCTCCAGAAAGAATGTAAGGATGATGCTCGTAGAGTTCCCTCCCGGGGCTTCCACTGGGGACGTTCCTCATGCGCATGAAGGCGAGGAGGTCCACGTTGTCATTAAAGGGAGGATCTATGCGGAGCAGGGTGATGACGCGGCCGAATTCGGAGAGGGAGATTCCTTCAGTTGGAATGCGTGCACGCCCCATTTGGTGAGAAACATAGGCGGGGACACGGCAATCGTGCTCATTTCCATTTACACAGAGACCGATAGCGGACTGGATTTACTTTAATTATAAAAATCCGGTATGAGGCAACCCGATCTAGAATGCGTTTTTTACGTTGATATTTGTCCAGAGACGGGGAATGATAGATCTAATCATGTAATATTATTGGGTATCCGGTGGTGATTAACATTCATCTTGCAATCGCATTATTCACTATATTTGCGGCCTGGCGTTGGGCGGATTGGAAGCATTGGCGACGATACCACCCGACCATGCTCTATATTACTGCAGCAGGGTTTCTGTATGAGTATTTGACGGATGATTTCGAACTTTGGGCGTTCCATAACGTCTTACTGCCTAATGTTGAAATTGTCGTCATTATTTATGCCGTTATTACAATGCCGCTCAGCATCCTGCTCTATTTATCTCGATACCCCACCGAAAAATGGACGCGGCAGCTTGGGTACATCATTCTATGGATTGCAATATACGGTGTTGTTGAATTGCTACTGCAATTGAATGGAGGAATCGTGTATAAAAACGGATGGAATTTCGGGTACTCACTTCTATTCGATGCAATAATGTTTCCCATGCTGGTACTTCATCTTAACAAGCCGCTTTGGGCGTATCCAATTTCGGTTGTAATTGTCGTATTGCTTATGTTTTTGTTTAAGGTGCCAATTTATGAATAAATATTAATTGAGTTGTCCTATTTTATCGACATTTGGCATATACCCCCTTCCCGAAGATTATACATATGTTAATCGAATGATTTATGGGGGGGTGTATTCAATTTGTCAAATGAGTTCGTTACGCGTTCATTGGATGAGATCCGATTTTGGTCGCGTATTATGAAAGAACATTCCTTATTTCTAAAACTGGGTTTCCGATGTGAGGATACCCAATTAATCCAAGAAGCAAATCAATTTTATAGTATTTTTGAGCAAATTGAAGGTAAATCCCATTCATTTACTGAGGTAACTGACCCTGAGCAGATTAGACGTTTTAACATGGAAGTGCATTCAGCAGCTACACACATCTGGGCTTTTAAAAGAAAAGTTTTAGGGCTGATTATAACTTGTCAACTACCAGGCGCAAACAATTTCCCTTTATTAGTAGACCACACTAGCAGAGAGGCTAATTATTTTAGAAATCGATTGGAAGAATTAAACACAGGAAGATTAGAACCGCTACCTGATGCGATTATAGATGAAAATGTATTCTTTTTACGGATAATGGCTGACCACGCAAAGTTCATAGGACATCTTCTTGACCCATCTGAACGTCAGCTCGTGGAGCAAGCGCGAAATTTCAGTCACGATTTTGACCAACTTCTATTTCAAGCCATTGATTTAAGTGGAATGCGTCCTCAATCACAGACACATCCGCTTCTTGACCAATTCCTTGACCAAAATCGTGTTTCTGTTGCTTCCTTAAGGGATTTCAAAAAGACAGCACGAGATTTAATTGATGCTTGTCGGATCAAGAGTATTATACATCCATTACTTGCAGACCACGTGTTTCGCGAAGCAGAAAGATTTTTATCCATTATCGATATGTTTGAGGCAACTTTAACGGGAAATCAAGTTCCGAGACCCTGAATCTGAAGTCCAAGAATTACCAAATAAAACTGAATAATATATGATATCCCCTTGTATACAAAGGAGTTGATATCATGAGCCAATTTCCAGATGTAGTGATTATCGTCAGAAGTAAAAGAAATTTTGCTAACATTGGCAGATTCCGAATCATCGGAAGTGCAAATCCGTGTAGAAGATTTATAAGAATAGGGGCTCCAGTAAAAGATGCAGTGTTATGCCTTCTTCAGAATGGGTTTACAATAACTGAGCAAGGAAATATCGGTGTATTTTTCCGCACTCGGTAAGGCTGACATATAGCATTCCGTGCCCGGCATGATGAAAAAAATCATTTCAGATAAAGAAGGCTACCGATCATTGAACGGTAGCCTTCTGTTTTTTTTAACTAATAATTAAGTAAAAATGGCATAAAATAAAATCATAATTTGTCCAACTAAAAAAATGGGGATATCTACATAGTGAAAAGAAAAATCTGGGCTTTTATGAATCATCATGCGGTTGTATGGAAAATCCCATTAGCTGCATCATTATCATGGCAATTCGCTAAATGGGCCGGATCTAACCATCCTTACCTGGCTCCGCTTACGGTCATCTTGACCATACAGATAACGGTTACCAAATCCATGCAATTTGCATGGCAGCGAATTTTGGGTACGATCGCCGGCGTTCTTTTCACTGCGGCTGTAGCGCCTTATGTCGGTTTAAGCGGATGGAGCATCGGGCTATTGCTCCTTGTTGGGGCTATCGTTGTTGCGCGGTTGAATTTGGATCATGCTGTTATGATCCAAGTCGCACTCAGCATTTTATTGGTCATGTACTTTCAAAGCAAGATGCCCAGCTATCCGCTCGATCGCATTCGCGATACGGTTATCGGAGCTATCGTAGCGGTGCTGATCCAAATGCTGATCTTCCCTCCCGATTCCGTTAACAAAGCAACAAAAAAGTTGATTCATTTCGCGGACCATTTATCCAATCATTATGTTAACGCTGCCCAATGGGTTGAACACGGGTGCTCCTCGAGTGAAGCTCAGAGGATGGAGACAGAATTGCAATCCTTATTCCAAGAACTTCATCAAGCGACGACCGAATGGGATACGGCGGAAAAAAGTCTGCGTTATAATCCACTCGCGCAAAAAAAACGCAATACGTTGATCCAACTGTCCCGACAACTGAGTCAGCTCCGGTTAGGCTATGGGAATCTTTCTGATATGATACGAGTCTTTATGAAATGGTCCAAAAGTGGCAGTTTTACAAAAGAGGATCAGCGGATTTGGGCTGATCATATGAACACGTTAGCGGAGCTTGTAAAGGAATGGAAAAACCTTTCAGCCGCCCCGGCCATTCACGGTTTTGTTCCAAATGCCCCCGTCCTGCAAATAAAAGTGCCTGCCCATATGGAGAACTATCAGTACGCTAATGCTTTATATGTGGACGCTGAACAAGTTATTCAAGATTTCCAGGACCCTACATCTATCAATAAAGACTCATAGAACCCTGAGGTTGCAAGAGTTTACGGTCGGTTTCTCGGCTTAAAGACGCTCTTGACCGCTTCATGAATTTCTTCGTAGGACATGCACCTGCAAATATTGGATTCCAACCATACCCGAATCGTTTCGTCATCCGCGTTCGGATGAACATTCAACAGGCCATGACAGTTCACAATAAAACCAGGTGTGCAGTATCCGCATTGAAACGCCTGCTTTTGAACAAAAGCTTCCAGCACCGGCGAATTTCGCAAGCCTTCGATCGTTGTGATATGCAGCCCATCAGCTTCCACGGCAAGCATAAGGCACGCTTTTATAGGAAGCCCGTTTACTAAGATCGTACAAGTGCCGCAATCGCCATTGTCGCATCCGGATTTGCTTCCCGTCAGTCCGAAATGATCTCGAAGAATATCTAAGAGCGTATCGGCAGCCCTTACCCGAGTCATTCGCTGTTCCCCGTTAACGATTAGCGCGGTATCGTAAGATGGCATGCTTCACCTTCTTTCCAGAATGTTTACGCCATCAGCCGCCGGAGAAGCACATCAAACGGTATCATGGACTGCCCTCCATATGGATTCCGGCGTTAGTGGCAGCTTATTAAGTCCTATACTGACAGCTCTTGACAAGCTGTTTGCCAATGCTGCCGGCATGCCAATTAAGCCATGCTCACCGATTCCTCGTAATCCGAAAGGCGCTTCCAAATGAGGCGTCTCGACAAAATCAACCAGATACATCGATTGTTCTCCATACCGAATCAGCTTATAAGTTCGCAGTTGCGGATTTATGATGACCCCATGTTGATCAAACAGAAAAGCCTCCCGGCTTGCAAAACTTAACCCCATACTCATCCCGCCTGTAATTTGACTACGGGCGAAATCCGGATTGATCACCTTGCCGGCATCAATCACCGTCGCCGCTCTGACGATTTTATAAGAGTAATCTCTTGTATTCAATTCAACTTCAACCGCCTGGGCGCCTACCGTCCACTCCGGACCGGGATTCCCTTTACCGGTTTCTGGATCCAGCGGTGTTAAATTTCGCATCGCATAACTCCCCCGCCCGATCACCTGTCCGCCGATCGTATCCCCGTTTGGTAATATATATCCATTGGCGATTTTTACAATCTCTACCCCGACTTCGTCATGACTTTTCAGGAAAACCCTGCCAACTCCAACATCCAACTCGGCCGGCGAGTATTTCAATACCATTGAAGCTATAGTTTTTAGTTGTTCGATAGCATCATCAGCCGCCTTCAGGACTGCGTTACCAACGAGAAAGGCACTACGGCTCGCCACCGTTTTCCAATGCTGGGGATCCTTCCCGGTATTTATTTCCGTAGAAATATGGATCATTCGGTCATCCATGCGCAAACGTTCAGCCAACATTTGAGTAAGCGCCGTCCTCGTGCCTTGACCTATCTCCACTGCACCGCAAAGCAGATTCACGCTCCCATCCGGATTAAATACGACGACGGCTCCCGCCCCTGCGTCTGTTGGCGTATTTGAATTTTTCCAGAAACAGCAGACCCCTTTCGCTTTGATAAGATGACCATCGGTTTCAATTTGGGGACGGTCGTCCCAGTGGATCAAAGTTTTCAGTTTCGCGATACTCATGGGCAAATCACCTACGTTGCTTCGATCTAGCAAGGTTTGCGTCGGGGTTGTATCCCCCGGTCCAATGGCATTCAGAAAACGAAACTCCAATGGATCCATTTTCACTTGATTGGCCAATAATTCCACTGCTCGTTCCATGGCGAACGTCTGCTCCGGATGGCCGAATCCTCGATATGAGGTTGAATAGGGATGATTGGTATACATACATAACGAGTCGCAATGAACGTTATCGATTCGATAAGGCCCCGTACAATCGGCGGCTCCCGCGCGGCTCATGACGACTCCACGGTCCGAATAGGCGCCGCCGTCATATAGAAATAAAATTTCCGCAGCAACAATTCTTCCTTCATTCGTACAGCCAAGTTTGATTCTGGCTTCCAGTCCGATATGTACCGGAGAAGAGATCATGTCCAGTTCCCTGGAATTTATCAATTTCACAGCTCTTCCTCCGACGGCTTTGGAAGCTAAAAAAGCAAGAAATTCCATTTGAATTGCGGATTTTCCGCCAAAACTTCCTCCTACCAAAGGAGTATGAACGATGACTTTATGAAGCGGAATTTGAAACGATTGACTAATCGCTCTGCGAATGACAAAAGGGGATTGTGAAGCGGAATGGATAATCACCTTTCCGTCTGGTCCAATCTCCGCTATACTGCACCGCGTTTCCATCGCGGCATGATCCGATTGCGGCGAAGCAGCATGCAACTCGATGATATGATCGCTCTTCTTCCACCCTTCCTCTAAATTCCCCTTGCGTATTTTGGTTCGGTTAGCGATGTTTGTTCCCGGCTCCGGGTAAACCTCTTCATGCCGCTTGTACTCGGCAAGACGTTCATGAATGAGCGGAGCAGTTTTCTGCAAGGCTTCATTCGGGGAATGGACGACTGGTAAAAGTTCATATTCCACTTTGATCTGAAGAGCTGCCCACTCGGCCGTATATTCCTGATCCGCAACAACAAGTGCGATAGGCTCGCCATAATATCTAACCTTGTCAATTGCGATTGGCGGCCGATCTGCCAGTGGTGAGCCCGTCAAAATTGAATCATATTTTCCTGTTATCACTGCTCTCACACCCGGTATTTTCCAAGCCTCTGAGGTATCGATTGATAAGATGTTGGCGTGAGCATGTGGGCTAACTGCTATTTTGGCATGCAAAAGCCCCGGTCTCGAAATATCATCCATATATTGGGTGAGGCCTGTAACTTTCTCCCATGTTTCCTTTCTGGGGATGCTTTTTCCAACCGATACAGTGTTCATAATCCCCTCCTGTTTTCGAAATTTGGCAGGACTCATCTATACAATATATACAAGACTTTTTGTCCGTATTATCTAAAATCATGCTCATATTATAGGAATCAAAACCTGCCGTGAGGACAACCTAGATGAATATCTTGAAATACTTTCTTATGGTGACATCTTATGAATCGAATGAAACTTTACTCCGCAATTGTTTTGCTGATTTTAAGCATGATTCTAGGAATTGGTCACAACCCTGTCTATGCTGATCCAGCGCTGCCAATTGTGGCCGACCAAGGCATTTATTCCATTGAAGTTTACCCGCACCAGCACCAACTTGTTGTTCGGGCACAGGGACAGAAATTGAAATCATATCCCGTCGCCGTTGGCAATCCATCTACTCCTACACCTGTTGGGGAATATCAAGTCGTTTACAAAGGGAAAAATTGGGGAACTTCCTTTGGCCCACGCTGGCTTGGTTTAAATGTTCCTTGGGGAACTTACGGTATTCATGGAACGAACAAGCCGTTTTCCATCGGGCAGCATCTGAGTCACGGTTGCATCCGCATGCGAAACAGCGATGTTATCGAATTATTTGATATGATTCCGCTTGGAACAAAAGTAACCATTTTCGGGCATGTATTGGGGGATCCGAATCATGAACCAAGGGATTTGGCGGAAGGTGATGTCGGGGGAGATGTGCAGCTGATCCAGTCCCGTTTGAAGAGTGCCGGTTACTTTAAAGGGATATGTAATGGAAAGTTTAGATCGAATACTACTACTGCCTTAAAACTATTTCAAAGAGACCATCGTTTAGCGCAGAACGGTGTAGTCTCGAAAAAGGTTTATGTGGAGTTAGGATTGTTAGAGTGAAGATCAGGAATTTTCTGTCGATCATATATTTTCCAGTAATTTGAAAAAGATTCCCCCATTGGTCATAGAGGAACCTTCTTTTGCATGAAATATGAATAAATCGCTTAGCAAACCTTTATTGAAGGCATCTTTACGTAGTGCTTTGATAATGCTGTTATTGCCCTTGTTCATGAAAAACTGTCTCACATATTCCATAGGTGCACGAATGAGGAAAAATACGGAATCATTAAAAAGCGAAATAAACTACCGACAAATCCCAAAATATAATGCTTGGGGATTAAGCTTAATTATGGAACCTTCACAACATAAGATGCCGTAAACACTTGATTGTCTCTTTGAAACTGTCCCCATATTTTATAGGTTCCGCTCTTCGGAAACGATGTCTCGAAAATCGCATCCGGTCCCGTGCCTTGACCTTCATCCGCATGTACGTGCAGATATTGTTCTCCGTCTTCCGTTAATATCACCACGTGCCCAATTGACCCTAAATAGGGCTGCAGGTCAGTAATCGGTTGACCGGTTTTCTCATCCTTGAAGGAAAACTTCAACGTCAACTCTTTTGCCGCCGCCAGTTGATCGATGGCCAGCTCTACTCGCTTCCCTTCGATGGTCTTGACCAGACTCGTATCCGGGACGATCGGGATGGACTTCGCGCTTTCACCCTCGATACGAACCCATTTCATCTTCGTCATCGCATCACCAATCGTTGGTTTAAAATCGGCTATCAGCCTGTATTCGCCACCGCTAGGAAAGTCATTCGAAATCTCGAACACACCATTCCCCTTATAATCGGGATGGATATGGTTGAAGTAAGATAAATCCTTGCTGATCACCATCAAGTGCAGCAGCTTTTCGTGATTGACCTCAAAATCTTCAATCCGCCCGCCGTCCTTTTTCTTGATCTCAACCCGGATCAGCTTTTTCATGCCGGATCCGGACGCTTGTTCGTCATCAAGCGTCCAGACTGCTTGCACATCATCCGATAAAATTCTCGTGCTGGCGGCTGTCACGGTTTCGTTCTCCCACGAAGGTTTGGTTCCACATGCGGATAAAAGCAGGATCGTGATCATCATGAGAAAAAACAAGGGCCTTTTATTCATATCGCAACGCCTCGCTTAATCGGGTTTTCGCGGCTCTGGATGCCGGCGTGAAGCTGGAAACCAAGCTTACCAATATGCCGAACATGCCTATGCACAGGACAATGATCCAAGAAACTCCAAATTGGTAAGTCAAGGAACGAATCTCAAGGAATGTTGAGGTGATATAGATCAATAGGATTCCGAAGCTGCAACCCACCACGGCGGCTGCGAGTCCGATGCCGAAGCCTTCCAGCATGATCATCCGGATCACTTGCCGGCGCGTAACCCCGACAGCTCTCATCATTCCAAGCTCGCGAATCCGCTCCATAATATTGATAAGCAGCGTGTTCGTAATCCCCATGCCTGAAATGATGATCGATACAATGACAAGGCCGTTGATGACATTGAAGGTTCCGGCATACATGGAACCGACCATGGAGACGATATCTTCAGGGCCGAACATATCCTCGATCCTTTCGCCGAAGCGGCTGAAAATATTTTCTCTCATTTGCAGCGGGGAGGTTATGTTGTCATTAAGCACCAAAGCGTTCTTCGCGTATTTGATCCCGAAGCTTTCTTGAAAGGAATCTTCTTTCATGAAAGCGCCGTAACCGCCGTTTTTCATTGAGCTCACAATGGCGACAACCTTGAAGGAATGCTTCCCCTGCAGCGTCTCAAGCTCGATGCTTTCCCCAATCTTGCCGCCCCAAGCGGCATAGGCGATTCTATCCAAAATGATTTCATCACGGTTCAACCGTCTCACCAGCTCGCTGCGCGATGTGCCCGAACCCGCAAATAACGGGAACCGGTCGATCCACTCTCCAACGCCGAATACTGGGAGCTTGCGCTGCTGGCCGTTCAAGGTCCAGATGGCGGAATACAGCGAGTACATCCTTGCGTCGGCCACGCCCGGAGTTTTCTCCAACTGCTCCAAATCCGTCTTTTCGGTATGATGAAAACGGATATCCAGGTTGCCGCCGTAAGAGGAATAGACGGTTTTTTCATAAGATTGGATAAATGCCGAATTCATCGAGCTCATCAGAACGACCATCGCGATGCCCCAACACAGGATTACTGAGGTCATCGAGGTGCGTCCCAAATTCCGCTTCAAATTGCTTTCAGCCATATGGCCGCTGAATCCGAATAGCTTCCGGTAGAAAGGCCGCAAAAGAACAATGAGCATGCTGAACAGGTACGGATAGACAAGCGCCACTCCAAGCATTAAAGGCACGATCAGGAGCAAATGCTTGATAAAGAAGCTGGAAACGATAAGCAGCACCCCAGTGGCAACCTGCCACTTGCGAGCGATCGTCTTTTCGAAGTGTTTGGGTCTCAGCACATCAATCACACTGGTCCTGCCGACTTGGCGAATCGGAATCAGGGCGGCGGCGAACGGAACCAGCAGTCCGGCCAATACGGAAACCGCAATGCCTTTGATCAGCAGCATGCTACTACCTTCGTCATAGATGCTGAATACCATGTAGATCGCTTTTGTTAAGAGTGTGCCGAATCCATATCCGAGCAATAAGCCGGCGGCCGTTCCCGCGATCGACAGTAACCATACTTCGGCAAGGACAAACCCCCGTAACTGCTCAGGTAAATACCCGATCGTCTTGAGAACGGCAAATTCCTGTTTACGCTCTTTGACGCTTACGTACAAGCTGTTGAAAATGATAAACCCGCTGAGAGCGATGCCCAAAAATCCGGCTACATACAGGGCCAGAAAGAAGGTTCCCGATTCGCTGACGGAACCGAAATCGACCATAACAGGCTGCATATACATGTTTCCGTAACGCTTTACAAGCTCATTCACTTGCTGCTCTACCGCATTCCGGTCGGATTCATGAACAGACTTGATGTGAACATTTTGAATTTTTCCATTCAACCCGAACCATTCCTGCAATACGGAGAGTGGCACGGCTGCCGCCCAATGATGATACTTCGCCATTCCCCAGCTGGAAGGCCCCATAAGCTCAACCGTGTACTTAACTATGGCCGATATTTGGATACTTTTGATCCCCTGATCCGTATCGAAGGAAAGCGTATCTCCCACGTTGGCGTTCCACGCCATTGCCGATCTGTCTGTAATGACGGCACCGCCGGACGTCAAGCTTCCTTTGACCACGCTGAAGTTTGTAAGCGGCGTATCCAGTCTCGAGTAACCGCTCAGCTCCACCCTTTTTTGGATGGCGGAAATCCCTTCTTTTTCTACATGAAGCTTCGTATTTTGCTTCAACACGGCGACAGATGCCGTATTGTTCATTGTTTCGACGTCATTGTAAACATCTTCCGGCATGTAGGCTTCCGTACCTGAGATGAGATAATCCGCTTTGCCGAAAGCCGCTTTCAAATACAGCGGAAACGTTCGCTTGGCGGTATCGACGGAAGCGGTCACCGCAAACGAAGAGGCTACGCCAATGACGATCGATAGAAATGTGAGCAGGGTTCGAAGTTTTCGGCGCATTAAGTTACGCCATGCGATCTGCCAAATATTCAATGCCGGTCCCCCCCATCTTGCACGACTTCCCCATCACGGATCATAATGATACGATCCGCTGTTTGTGCAGCTTTCCGATCATGCGTCACCATCACGACAGTAATGCATTCTTCCTTGTTCAAACGCGACAAAAGCTTCAGAACTCCCTCTCCGTTCGTTTGATCCAGATTTCCTGTCGGCTCATCCGCTAAAATAAGTCCCGGCTTCATCGCAAGGGCTCTTGCAATCGCAACTCGCTGCTGCTGTCCTCCGCTTAGCTGTGACGGGAAGTGCGCCGATTTGCCCTCCAGATTGACGTCTTCCAGCAGTTGATTGACCCTCGTTGCGATCTCCGTCGCCGGTGCCTTATTGGCAGACAAAGAGAGGCCGACGTTCTCCGCCACGGTCATCATGGGAAGCAGTTGATAATTTTGGAACACGAAGCCTACTCTCGTTCTGCGAAACAATGTCCTTTGTTTCTCATCCAGATCGTTCAATCGAACTCCATCGACGGTGACATCTCCCGAGGTAGGAAGGTCGAGACCTCCGATCAGTTGCAGCAGCGTGCTCTTTCCCGAACCGCTAGGTCCCATGATGGCAATGAATTCTCCTTTTTTGATATGAATATCGTTCTCCTTCAGGGCGGTGTAATTCCCCGCTTCCAAGGCGAAAACTTTGGACACTTTATTAAGCTTGATCATCGAACTATCATCCTTTCTATTGATTTGTATAATTTAGTCGATCGATATGAAGTTATTCTAATGCAGAAAGAGATCAGCTAACGCGCAAACGATGAATATACGACCGCAAATATTTGCGGTATCCGCGCAAATAGCTCTCAAGATTGGTGGACAAAACAAAAAAAAGACCGGTATGCACCGGCCTTTCCAAATGACTAATATAGGTCTTCTGTTGGCAGTATCCCTAAGCTTTTCGCTTTTTTTATGACCTCAACCCGTGAGCTCACATGCAGCTTCTGAAACAGCTCCGTTAAGCTATACTCCAAGGAACGCTGGCTGATCATGAGTGTTGTGGATATCTCCTTATTGCTCTTCCCCTTCGCGAGTTCCCGAAGCAGCTTCTCTTCTTCTGGTGTTATTGTTGTTTTATCGCTTTCCGTATCCCCGAGCACCACAATTTCTTGACGTCTTAGCTGCTTGAGCAGCCGCATAGGGATAATCGCCTCTTTCCTTGCGGCGCAGCGGATCGCTTGGATCAGTTGCTCACGCGTGGAGGTTTTGGCTATGAAACCGGAAACACCGGATTCCATCAGTAAATTAAAATGAGGGGCGATATCAAACCCCGAATAAATGAGGATGATGGCATCCGCGACGTAGTCAAGCACTTTGCGTGTCAGATCGGCTCCGTTGGTGTTCGGCATGTATAAATCAAAAAGCATCACGTCGAACTTCTTCAGGCGTACCAAATCAGGCACACAATAAACATCCGTCTCTATCGTAACATTCATATCCGGTTCGGATTCGATCAGCATCTTTGTTCCTTCTACAACGGATCTATGATCGTCAACCAATAAGATTTCCATAGCGCTCACCTTTAAGTTGTGTAGTTATCGGAAGTGAAATCGTGACGTGAAACCCTTGTTGCGGAGCAGATTTCAAATTCACATCCCCTTCCAAGCTAAGAACCCTCTTTTCGATTCCTGCAATGCCCATATTCTGAAATGAACCTTCAAAAACGGTTAAATCCATTCCTGTGCCATCGTCCGAATAGGAAAAACGAATCTTCCCTTTCTCGCTTGTCAGTGCCATGGTTACTTTATTTGCTTGAGAATGTTTTGTTGCATTGTTGAGTAATTCTTGAACAATCCTATAGACGCCCAGAATTTGTTCCTCCGTTAACGTATACTCCAGTTGTTCGGCTGAGAATTCAATCTCATAGTTGGAAAACATTCGCGTGTACGAGAAAAGACTCTTTAATGACTCCACTAGCCCCATTTTAAGAAGGAACGGGGGACGCAGCTCATTGCAAGTTATGCGAATCTGATGAATGGCATCCAAAAGCCCCTCTTCGATTTGCTTAAGCTCAAGAAGAGTTTCCTTAGCGAATGTAGCGGAAGAACGTAGCGATTCAAGCTTACGATACCAGATAATCAAATCTTGCAGCACCGAATCATGCAAATCGCTGGAAAGCGAGGCCCTCTCCTTTTCCGATAAATTAAACAGCAATCGTAACATCCATTTTGGTGTTTCATTTTTCGCTACCATATCCTCAAGGCGTCTCATCAAATCTTCAATTAAATGAAGGTTATCATACAGAATAGTGACGTAATGAACGGCCGTTTCAAGCCATTCCTCCTCGATCTTAAGCATTGGGATATTCATCGAGATCCTTAAATAGACCGGTTGCTGCTTCTCGCCGATTTTAATCCAGATGCCCCCCCTGCTGATGATACTGTGTTCCTGTCCCCGAGGCACTTCTTCAATGGATATATCGGTGATATGCAGTACTGCCTTTACCTCGTCTATGAGCCTGTTCTCGAGTTCCGATACCTTCATGACGTTTGCGAGGTCATTAGAGAAGCGATTCAAACTCTGTTGAAGAGCTTTATACCGTTCTTCGCTTTGAATCAGCTCTCTCTCTTCTCTTTTCCGTTCCGTAATGTCCTTTACGATACCATGGATACCATGTAATTCATCGGAAAGAAAAATGGGAACAAATGTAATACTTACGATTTTCTCTCCTTGTTTGGACTTCATGATCCGGCATTCAATGTCCCTCGACTCTTTCTGTTGGATGACGTGGAATAGAGCTTCATACACGAACTCGTGATCCTCATCCATAATTAATCCCATAAAGCAACGGTCGTACAGATTGTCAAATTGAATGCCGGTTATGGTTTCAAAAGATCGATTGGCATTGACAAAATAAAATCCGCTCAGATCGATAGAAAATACTCCATCCAAATTGTTTTCAAACAAAGACTTATACCTCTGCTCGCTTTCTTCGAGTGCCAACTCGGAACGCTTCTTTTCGGTAACATCCATCAAAATGGCGTCGAGCCGCTCGACTGCTCCCGTATAATCCAAGTATGGATGGATCGTCATTTTAATCCATTTGGTTTCTTCACCGTGGAACAATCGAAATGTTTTAACGACGGGTATTCCCATATCAAGTTGGAGCTTCACCTCATGCATGAGGGCAGCGTCATCGTCCGGGTGCATGTGTTTATGCATAATGATGGGACTTGCCATAATGTCTGTTTTGGACATGCCAAACATCTTCACGATACTGTCGGAACAGAAGTTCAGACGGGAAAAATCCTTGTCGGTTGACATCACTCCGGCGTTAATATTATCCAATATATTCTCCAACAATTGTTCCCTCAATTTTCTTTCGGTCACATCCCTGGCTACCGCCACCACATATTTCACTTGATCCTCGCAATCCAGAACAGGCTTTACTTTGGCCTCAATGTAAACGGTATTGCCCTGCGCATGAAGCACCCGATATTCCAAATCCACCGGCAACTTTGATCGTAGAGCCTCCATATGTAAAAAACGCACACGCTCCCTATCTTCCGGATGAAGAACATCGAATGCGTCCATACCTTCGTATTCTTCGACATTGTAACCAAATATGGACCTAATGGAAGGGGATACATAGCGAACAATGGCTTCGTTATCTACCAAAACAATCGTATCCGATGTATTCTCGGCAACAATTCGATACTTCTCTGCAGGCTGCATGGGATCATTGTCGATTGTATTTTGACTCGTACATTCTTTTAACAGAACGGTATGCGCAATCACTTCTCCGTCGTCTTGGATTGGAACTAAAACATATTTGGCGGAAAGTCGTGAGCCATCGTTACAAGTTAGGCTGCAAATACCCTCCCTTTCCTTCCCGGCGAATTCTTCTGTCATATACTGGTTAGTATTATCGTCAAAACGACATTTGAAGGCGTCATTAACCCAGATGATTCGATTATCCAAATTGATGATAAACATCGGATCAGGCATGTTCATTAGCAACTGTTGTGCACTTCTAATTAAACCAAGTATTGGATTCATTCTGTCACTTCTCTCCCTATACTAGTAAGGACGTCGATTATTCATTGTTCAATGATTATTATAATTGAATGCTAGCAGGTTTGGCGCGCAAAAAAAAAGCGGATGTCCGCAAATTTTGATTAATAAAAAGGTTGGTTATTATTGTCCTATTTGGCGTTGCATAAGATTGATTTGCATTTACAACCTCAATAATTGTTTTCGCTAAATCAGTCATTATTTTGTTATCATCGCCATTAAAGCAATCTGACCAATTGTATTCACGAACGGCACCATTAATTTTAACTTTTAGATAGTAACTTGGCTTATTCTTACATACCGCAAATTTCTTTTCACTTAAAAAGTTGGATAACACCATTTTTTTATAAATCTGTTGTTGTTCTTCTTTATTGAGTTGAAAATCGCTTACGCCTAGCATTTGACCATTTTTCAGGTCTTTCACCAATTTCATATCTATGGTATTAATTTCATTAGCTTGATTATCACCATATTTTAATTGAAATTGGAATAAATCTTGCTGTGACACGTCATAAGAAATGTATAAGACATCAACGCTTTTTGAATCGGTTGAACAACCATTTAGGCTATATTTCAGTTCAGTATTTGTTTCAGTTTTATCAAGCTTTTCACAGGTATATGTTGTTACATTTTTTGGTCCAAAATTATCTTGTGTAGTATCGTATTGAATCTCGAATTTCCCACCTTTGAACTTGATATTATGATAAATTGGGTCGCCTTCAATCGTGTAATGAGAAATACGAATAGAAGCATTTTCTTTCGCATTCACACTTTTCACAAAATCATCCATTTTGTATAGGTTGGAAACATTTCCATGAATATCAACGACATCAGCATTATTTTTTATTTCTTTCCCTTTTGGTGAACCTAAGGTTTGTATATTTTGACAGCCTGATATGAGACTCACTGCAAAGGCAAATATCATTAACTTTTTGAGCATTCTATAGCCTCCCTTTTCAATCATACAAATATTGACGAGTCGAACTTACATTTTGTTCCATGTAATATACCCTTAATCCATTTTATATAAAAAAAAGCGAAGGCGTGGAAACCTTCACTTTTGGTTATTTGATATTAGATATAACAAGCAGCGTTATCTATATTCAATGATGGAAACCTGCTGCTGAGGCAGCGTTACGGGCGGATGCTTTATGCCGCAGCAGCGGCAGGACGCCGACCGCTCCTATCAGGAACAAGCCTGCTGCAATCCAATAGAGAACGGTCAACGGAAGGCTCGTTTTCAGCATGCCTACGATGCTCATGTTAAGAACCATTCCCCCTATAAAGAGCGGGTTCAGAATCCCGCTGACCCTACCAACGAAGGCTTCCTCCGCATGACTCATGATCAAGGTCTGACAGGCGATATGTATGAATGGCACCATGAGTCCGGAACAGAATTGTGCTACTAGCGCAAGCCCACTTGAGTTGGTCGAGCCGATGACAGCCACCGACACGCTGTTGAAGATGAATCCCACCAGTAGCATGGCTCGGGGCGGCATGCGCTTGGATAGCCCCATAACAAGCATACCACCGAGAATCATGCCGATTCCATTTATTGCCGTAAACCACTGTAAATGCTCTGCCGTTAAGCCCAGGTGTTCGGTTACCACAAAGATGCCGAGCGGATTAATCAAACCGAGGGCCAGACCCGCAGCCAGAAAGAAGCTGCCCATATAAAGAAAAACTTTGTTCGCAATTACATAATGCAAACCTGATTTGATATCCTGCACAAGTCCAGCCGGCTGAGCTGGCTGAGTGTTCCGATCTTGCGGCAGGGTTGTTAGAACTGCAGCAGAGATCAGAAAGCAAATGCCTATCATAAAGACTGCCGTCTCGATGCCGAAGCGGAAAAACACGAGAGTGCCCAGCATCGGACCCAGAATCATGAATACGGCCTGAATGGTCTGATACATCGACATTCCCATCTGTATCTGGGATTCCGGTACGTGGAGCTTGAACAGCTTCAAGCCGGCCGGCTGCGAGAACTGAGATAGAATCGACGAAACCAGCGTCGCGAAAAAGATGGCTTGCCATCCGCCGTAAATCAGGGCAAGCAAGACTATGAACACGGAAGCTGCGCTCAGAAGATCGCACCACACCATGGTGCGTTTGGGCTTCCAACGGTCTGCGAACGCGCCCCCGACGAAGGAAAAGATGAAAATCGGCGCGAATTCGGCGACGGATATGAGCGAAATGGCGATTGGATCTTTATCCGTCTGTTCCGTTACAAAGAGCAGGATCGCAAAATTACGAACCCAGATGCCGAGCTGTAGAAACACGGCGGAGAGCAGAATGGAACGAATGAAGCGATTTGAAAAAAACGAGTGTTTGTCTGGAACGGATGAAGCTTCTGCATGTGACATGGACAACTACACCTTTCTTATCGAATGGATTTGTTAATGAATCGTCTGTCTATATAGAAAGCTGCCAACAAAGCCAGTAAACCGGTTAACAGCATATTGCTGTATGTTCCAAGTGGCAGCGGTTTGCCTGCAAGATGGATACCTTCTGCACGATATTCAAATCGTTTTACAGCATGCTTGGCAGTTATAAGGTCTTCTTGTTTAGCTAGGTCTTCCAATGGCGCTTCGAATGCATATCTGTTAGGTGAATCACTATGAATAAGGAGGGTCTCTTTCGCTTTTCCCTTTTCGTTCCAAAGTCTTATCTCTGCTGCGGCTAGTGATTTTGCGTCGCCACCTGGGATGATCATTTTATCCAACTTTGGAGCATTCGATATTTGATACCTGGCCAGTATATGAAGATGATGTTTTGTAGAAATTGGTGCATCCGAACTGGAAACGGTCAAGACTCTTGTCGTTCCTGTGTCTCCATAAGAATCAAATATAGAAGATAGAGATATTTCATCCATGTTGTTATACAGAAGTACCCCCATCTGTTTCTTACTCCAATGGAATCCAAGATTTAGCCAATAGGTTGCAAATTTGATATCCATGTGAAAAGGGTTGTCTACCTTTGGATTTTGAACGAATTGGTAAGAAGGATAACTAATTTCCTTAGATATTTTTGCAGCCATGGGTTCTCCTAGTTGCTGAGATATCAGGTGAAGCACTGCATCTATACCTGCGCTTTGACCGGCTGAAGTTAAGGTATTTCCTTCGTGAACATAACGCACATCCTCTTTCCAATGTGTATCAGGATATTGCTTCAAAAATATAGGTATCCATTGCCAGTGTGAAGTGGCTGATTTCCCTTTTAATAACCCTGTATCGGCAAGATTGAGTGCCCCACCACAAATACTTAAGAAAGTAGTGGATTTATTGCTGGAATGTTTTTGAATCCATTCGCGAGTTGGTTGATATTTCTGTTCATTTACTATAGGCATATAAGGGACCACAATAATATCAGGGCTTTTATTCAATAGGTCATCCAGTTCTTTATAAGAGTAATGTGGTATTACATCTAGTCCGCCTGATAAGGACTTCACGTTTTTGTCCGGTGCAACGGCGTATACATTATAAGCATCTGTCATCGACAACAGTGTGTAAGGAATAAGAAAATCAAAATCTTCCGTCGGTATCATTGAATCCGCTAATACGACTGCTACTGTAGGTTTATTGGGATTGTATTGAGGTATATTCACTCCTTGTAGTGTAGGAACCGGCTCATGGCGGACGTTTAAGTAAAAATCTTTTTGATGACGATTAAAACCATAGAACCCGATCCCCCCCACAAACACAACGAAAATCAATACATAAACAGCTAAACGTAGGAATAACTTTTTCATTTCCTTTTTTTCCTCCTTGTAATTTTTTCTACAATACCCCAGTACCGTATTGATTAATGTTTCGATCATACACCTGAATACGAACCTCAAACGCGCAAAAAAAATGCGTGCCCCCGCAAAATTCACAAAAAAAACGCCTTTGGCGGCGGGTTTTCCCATACAAACGATCTACTATGATAAGCCAAATCAATCCGTCTCTTCGCTTTGCTCCTACTAGATGATAACGAAAGCCCATGACCTTGGGTGCAGTCATGGGCTTTTACTTAGAATAGCGTATTAATTTCTTCTTTAACCTCTGATAACATACCTTTTCTTGTATCATCATCTAATCAAAAATTCCTGTATCCGAGGTTTTCTTTAATGATTCCGTCATCCCTATTGAATCATAAATTTCCTTCGGGGTACCGTGTGTATTAATGATTAAGCCTTTCTTTGAGGTTACAGTTTTTGGATATATAAGTGTAATCACATCTGCCCACAAAATATGTTCTTGTTTACACAACCTCCACATGAATTTTTCTCCAATAATTTACACTAACTATGAAAGCATTATTCACTTGGAGTAAACGTATTAGACAAACATATTGGGGAATTTTTTAATAATCCCATCAGATGAACAAGCACATTGTGCTTCACGACATATAATACGTTAGGTATTTAAGCGATAATCTCAGGAGGTATTGATTTGGACGGTTATGACTCTGCCTATGATTTTGCTCCTATTGGCGTTATTTTAGTTCTATTTATCTTGCTTATTTTTATTCTATGGTTATGGATTGAATTAGGTAAAAGTATCTGATTATTTCGTCCAAGCATTAGTGTTAATAGTTTCGTATTGTATATTGTTTCGAAACTCAATTTCCAAGAGGAGGTAATCAATATGGGTTACGGAGGATTTACTACTTCGACTGCAATAGTTCTTGTTCTTTTCATCTTGTTGGTTATCGTTTTAACGACATTCAGTTTGTAAAAACAAAGTGCATTTAGCCCTTTCATCAACCCATTTTTCAAAATCACTATTAATGAAAAGAGGTGTATGATTATGGGAGTTGCAGTAGGAACAACTGGAGCAGGATATGGCGGTTTTACAAGCTCAGCAGCAGTTTTGGTTCTCTTTATTTTACTGGTGATTATTACCATGACATTTGTTTGGTAATTTGCATAGCAAGTTATTATAGTAAAATTGTTAAAAGAGCTTATGTCTATTTGAACATAGGCTCTTCTTTAAGGATTTTTAGATGTCAGAGCAACTGACTATTGCACCATTCAAACATTTGCATGAGCAGGTTCGGCCCTTCCGGTCGTTGGTTTCCGTTTATGCTTTATAAAAATTACGAACCCACCGATGTGCCTTCAACTTTTCAACCATATCATGTGAGAGGCCTAGCCCATCTCCTGTATGGCAGTTTCTCTCCACATTCCGAACCGAACGCATTCCAGGAATGACCGTGGAAACTGCAGGATGACTCAATACATACCGCAGTGCAGTTTCAGGCATTTGATCTAATTGGATACCAAGATCAGAAGTTATTTGTTCCACTCTCTCAAAAACCTCTTTTTTACGATCCCCACGGAAATAATTGTTGCGGAAGTCACTTTCCTCAAATTGAGTCTCCGGCGTAATTATTCCCGTCAATCCTCCTTCATCAAGTGCAACCCTAACAATGACACCCACATTGTGTTCTTGGCAGACGGGCAGAAGCCGATCCTCAGGGCTTTGTTCGAATATGTTATAAATGACCTGAACAGTGTCAACGACACCCGTTTCGATTAACTTGATCGCATTCTCGGGTTCATAGTCATTAATTGAGACGCCAAAATAACGGATTTTTCCTTGCTGCTTTAATTTGGAAACTGCTTCAAGCCAATCACCCTGCCCTATCCATTCATCGGACCAGACATGAAATTGCTGTACATCGATCGATTCCAATCCAAGATTTCGAAGACTTTGCTCCGTACTAGCTATGACATGATCAGCAGGGAATGTCTCCTCTACAGATACACCCGTCTGTGCCGGCCATTGCATGTTTTTCGGAGGAATTTTCGATGCGATGTATATCGATTCCGATCGTTCCCTAACAACCTGCCCGATTAATTTCTCACTATGTCCATCCCCATACCCTAATGCAGTATCAATAAAATTCAATCCCAGATCAATGGATCTATGAAGCGCTTTGAGTGACTCTTCATCGGATGCGCCGATCCAACCTGTTTTTCCAATCCCCCAAGCTCCGTAACCAATTTCGGAAATTTTCAGCCCTGTTTTACCTAGTGTTCTATAGTTCATGATAATCACTCCTTAATTTCACATTACATTCCCCCAGATTTCCGCCTGCACCCGTTATAAGTACTTTTATACTTCACTTAAGTAAAGCGGGAGAATACCGATCAATTACTTCAAGCTCCGCATTGGAAAGCAGCGGCCTTACGGAGGCTTCCACATTTTCTGTAACTTGTTGAGGTGTTTTTGCACCTGGTATAGCTACTGAAACGGCAGGGTGGGATAATACAAAACGAAGAGCCCCTTGTCCCATGGTTTGACTCTCTTTTTCTAACTTACGCAAATGTTCCACTTTTTCCAAGCTGTCCTTGAACCATGGTTCTGTTGGCCAATTTTTACGAATATCACCTTCCAGGAACGTTGTTTCCGGGTTAAACTTTCCTGTTAATAATCCCATACGAAGCGGCCCTCGAACGACAACAGCAATTCCATTCTCTTTTAGATAAGGTAGCACTTCTTTCTCCGTAGAACGATTGAGAATACTGTAGTCCAATTGGACGGCATCGAGTCCTCCCTCACGGTTGAATGCTTGATATATTCAAAATTCTCAGTGGATACGCCGACTGCTCTTACTTTCCCATCATGCTTTAAAATTTCAAATGCACGGATGAATGCTTCCGTTTCCTCATATTTATCCCACCAGAGATGGCAAAAGTGCCATAAAATCTGCCGTATCAATAAAATTAACTCCAAGATCAAGCGCTTTCTCCATTGCTCTAATGGAAGTATCCGCTTCAACCGGTCCCCATGCATCACCGCCAATAGCCCAAGCACCGAATCCTACTTCCGAAACTTGCAAGTCCAATTTTCCAAATTTCCTATAGTTCATCACTATCGCACCTCCAGTTTCGTTCGTGACAGTTCCATAATCTAAGTAGATCTTAGTATACCGACAAGAAAGCTGTAAAGTACGCACTTCTCTTTAAGTTGGTTACCTTGAGGTTACATATGTCCACACCAATTCTCATTGGACTAAGGTAAATCCTGTTTAATATACGGGGAAGAGGGAAAGGTAATATTATACTTTTCTTAAAAGGGCTGTGAAGGGTGAAAGCATGTATCTCATGATCGGAACGTTTGTTGTTGGCATCCCACTCACCTGGTTGTTCATTCGTTACCGTCGCCTTCATCCGATAGAAAAGCTGGGGCAGTGGCTCGTTGCCATTACTTTGCACAAGATTACTTTCAATATTATTGTGATGAATTTAGAATGGGTGCAAAGATCCGGGCGATGGCTGGATTTCATAACAACTTCGACAACAGATTACTTAAATTACTCCGTTTTTATGGCATTCGTCTCTTCAATGCTTGTTGCTTGTCGAGTGAGCTTGCTTTCGGCTGTCGGCTGGATCGCCATATCCGCTCTTCTTCTTGCCGAGGCGCTCCAACTATATGAGCACTACGGTATGATCCGCTTTGTGAAGTGGGAATTAAGCACTTCTTTTATCTATTTCTTTTTTCAAATACTCATGATTTATGCTTTCGGGACTTGGTTCAGGAAACGAATGCAAAAGGAAGGTTGGCTCAGTGATTCTCTATTTGCCCAAAAATTTCAACGCTAACGAATGGTTTATTCTGATTGCCGGCACCTTATTATTGGCTCTGGTATTGCTGCTGCCGAAACGGATGTCTTTTATCGAAATGCTTCTGATTTGGCTATTCAATATCTTATTGACGGAGTCGGCCGATTTCTTTATCGGAGTACCTCCGCTGGATTTATACGATTTTAACGATTGGCCGCAATACGAAGTGTTCGATTTGCTGTTGTATTTGTTTATGTACCCGCCGATCGCGTATTTCTTTATTTATATTTATGACATTTGGAAGCCGCGCAAGTTACAGGCTGCGTTCTTAATTGTGGTGTGTTCTCTTGTGACAACGGCGTTGGAAGGTTGCTCGATCAAGTTTTATGTATTTACATATAAAGGATGGAGTCTGCCATACTCGTTTCCAACATACATACTCGTTTTCGTGCTCAACTTACTCTTGTATCGGTTTATGAAAGCGAAATTGCTAACCATTTATCGCAGTAATTAAGAAACAAATCGCAGTGAGAAAAGATAATGGTGTCATAACAAGCTTTTCCTTTTTACTTTTAGACAAAGCATTCATCATGGTATTTACAAATAAATAAAATGCAAAAAAGTAACATATTCCTTTTGCAATCGTTTTTAAAGCATCTATCGAGATTACATTCCCTGCTTGTAGTATAAACATGATTGCCATCAATTGAATTAATACCGAAATTGCACATGCAACTCTCATTTGTTTTGGCATTACTTTATACTTACCGCCCATTGCAAAATCTCCGTAAGGTAAACCCATAGCTAACAATATGTACAAAATAGCAACTGCCAAAAAAGTAACACTTCCAATTAATGCAGTTATCACTTTCCCACCCCAATAAATTATACTATTTGTACCTAAATATTTTTGTAATATTATAGCATTTATTCAAGCATCCTGCCGATTACTTCAATAAAAAAAACCGTGTTATCCGCTAATCGGGATGTTGATGCAGCAAAACGATTTTTCAAAAAGGCGTTATCTTCGCCTCATAATCAATCACCACGCGTAATCACAGTTGATAAGAACCCTTCATATCCACACGCTTTGCAGCAGTTAATACGTGAAAATTCTTTGTCAAAAGAAACCTTAATCAGACAAACAAAGTACCTCAACAACATTGTAGAACAAGATCACCGATTCATAAAAAAAATTACAAATCCAATGCTTGGCTTCAAATCGTTTTTGACTGCTGATAGGACCTTGAAAGGAATCGAAGCCATGCATATGATTAGGAAAGGACAGGCCGAATACAATCATTCGTCTGTCCTTTCAACGGTTGAACTGATCAATATATTATTTGGATTGGCAGTATAATCTAACCACTAAAGTGATAAGTACTTTAGTTTTTTATTTTTTGCACCACAACCCGCAATGCCAACCCCGGAGCGGTTTTTCATATCAAAGTTTGTAAAACATTTTGGCGTTAAGCCCGAATAATTGATCGATTTCCTGTTGTGTCCAGCTTGTAGGAAGCGCTTGTGTCAAGACATCCACAACTTGATCGTAATCGGCTGCCAGAAGGCAAACCGGCCAGTCGCTGCCGAACATGACCCGGTCAGGGCCAAATATTTCGATTATATATTGGATGTACGACGTGAAATCGGATGGTTTCCATTGCTGATGGTCAGCCTCTGTCACCATCCCCGACAATTTGCAATACACATTCGCATGTTTGGCGATCTCCCTCATCTGGCTCTTCCAAGGTTCCATCCGCTGAAAGACAATTTCAGGCTTGGCAATGTGATCGATGACGCACCGCAAATTCGGCACTGCATCTATGAGCTGGACAAGAGGATCCAACTGACGGGAGGTCACGAGAAGATCAACCGGTGTGCTGAGCGAGCTGAAGTAGGTCAGCGCCTCTACAAAATGCTTCTGGAGAATAGCGTTCGCATCCGGCATTTCCTGAATCATGACCCGGAATCCTACAAATTTGGAATGCCGCTGAAATCGCTCGAAGGTTTCCTTATACGATGAATCATTCAAGTCAAGCCAGCCAACTACGCCGAGAATGGATTCATTCTCACCTGCTAATGACAACATATAATCCGTTTCCGCATGCGTTGTGGCAGCCTGAACAACCACAGAGCCACTCAGCCTATGTTTGCTGAGATGAGGCTTTAAGTCGGACGGAAGGAAATCACGATACAAGACGGGTAAATTCGGAGTAAGCCAATCGTAATCACCGCGGTCTAACTTCCAATAATGCTGATGCGCATCAATCCGCATGGCTTACGATCACCCCTTTTTTCAAAATGATGTTCGCATACTGGGCGGATTCACCTGTCGCAATGACCGCATATGCTTGTTTGGCACGTTCGTAGAAAGCAAACCGTTCCACATATTCGAAGTCTTGGAACGGTTTATCTTTTTCACTATGATGTTCAATGATTTCCTGGTATCTGGTCCAAATCGGTGTTTCCACCGGATCGCCCTGGACAACTTCCATCAGTGCCGCAGGCATGTCAGTGTATTGGTCGAGAGGGAAAAGACGAAGAATCGCATCAAGCAGCTCCGGAACCGGATGGCCGTCACAGCGAACCAGTCTTTGGGCTAATCTCGCTGCGGGAAAATTCGCGTCTGCAAGGACGATTTCGTCGCCATGGCCCATCTCCATCAGAATCTTGATCAAATCAGGCGATATCAGCTTGGATATTCCGATTAACATGGAAGGTTCCCTCCTATCCTACGATGATTGCATAAACAATTCCAGGTCCGTGAACACCGATGGTAAGGTCATTTTCAATATCTGCCGAACGACTCGGCCCGGAGATGAAGTGAATACCCGCAGGCAATTTCTCTCTTCCGGCGGTATCAAAGTTAACCAGCGTTTCCCCTAAGCGCGTCCCCAACCGCTCAATTGGAACAATAGCCATCAATATGGTTGGCAGAAGACTAACCGACCTGCCTTTGCTACTTGAGGAAAGAACCGTCAACGATCCTGTATAAGCTGTCGCATAGTCAGCTACCACAACGCCAAAGTCCGCTTCTGCGGCACGAGCTTTCCAGTTCTCATCTTGATCGCGATTCCATACAGTTACCTTCGCATCCGGCAGTTCTCCTTCCAGATCAAGGTCGCCCAGCTCTTGCTGATCCTGTCGGATGATGTATTTCGCACTCGTCTCCGTTGCTTTGCTCACGATGAACGTTTTGGCGTCTTCCATCGTTGCCAATCGGACCACATGTCCGCCGGCACTTTGAAAATTGGCTGTAAACCTCTCGATCCGCTCTGCGATCGGCAGCTCAAAAGCATTCCAGAAATCGGGCGCCCCCCTGAAAGGATGACTCGGCTTTTCGGTCACACGAGGTCTTCCAAGCTTACCGGCAATACCGTTCATAAAAGCTTCCTGCTTTGCCAACGATTCTGCTTCAAGCTGATCTAACCATTCCTGATGCGCATTAGCCATGTCTGTGACCTCCTCCGCCATTCTCTCTTTCCTTCACAATGGCTTCCATCCTCTTCCGAACGTCTGGATCCAACTTCTGCAGACCATATCGAATTTCTTGCTCCAGCGTTTCCCACTGCTCACGGAAAGATTCTTTAGGCAAGCTCGGCGCAACGCGATAGGTGTTCCAGCCTTTAAGCGGACCCAACTTCGAACGGATTTCTCCGCTTCGAACGACAAGCTTTTGCCCCAATTTCCCAAGCTTCAAAACGCGTTTGAACCGGCCGGAATTTCCCAGGACCGCTGCAAAGCCTTTCATCCCGATGGATTCCAGCAATTTCCCATGTCCGCTCTCCACCTTGCGCCGGCGTAAAGATACAAGCATATCGTGCAATGGAATTTTAACCGGACACGCTTCGTAACAAGCGCCGCACAAGCTGGATGCATTAGCGATATCATCCCACTCGGCTACGTTTTTCTTTAAGGCCGGCGTTAAAACGGCGCCGATCGGACCGCTGTAGGTGCCGCCGTAAGCATGGCCTCCGATATGCCGGTACACGGGACAAGCGTTCAAACAAGCGCCGCAACGGATACAATTGAGCAGCTCTTGAAATTCCGGGTCGCCGAGCTGCAGAGAACGTCCGTTATCCACAATAATGATATGCATTTCCTCAGGCCCGTCGGCATCCTTCTCTCGTCTGGGTCCCGTTATTCCCGACATATAGACGGTCAGCTTCTGACCTGTCGCCGATCGCGGTAATAAGGTAGCCATAACCTCCAGATCCGACCAGGACGGAATGATCCTTTCCATACCCATTAACGTAATTTGCGTTTTAGGAACCGTCGTTACCATGCGGGCGTTGCCTTCATTTTCAAATAAAACCATAGATCCCGTCTCGGCAATCGCGAAGTTACAGCCCGTCATGCCGATGTCGGCCTCAAGAAACTTCTCCCTCAGCTTCTTGCGAACGAAGCCGGCGAGAATCGAAGTATCCGGCGGCAGCGACTCTCCTGCGACTTCAGAGAGCAGCTCCGCGATCTGGTACCTGTTTTTATGAATGGCCGGGATAATAATGTGGGAAGGCGTTTCTCCGGCAAGTTGAATAATGTACTCGCCTAGATCCGTCTCGATCGCCTCCACCCCAATCGATTCGAGGGCATGATTCAAGTGCAGTTCTTCCGTGACCATTGACTTTGATTTGACAACGGATTTGGCTGCCCTGCTCTCGGCAATAGCCAGGGCAATTTTCACAGCTTCCGCCGATGTCTCGGCAAAGTGGACATGAACCCCATTAGCGCGAGCGTTATTAGCGAACAAATTTAAGTAATAATCCAGATGAGCGATCGTGTGAAGCCGGATTTGCCTTCCCCTTTCCCGCCACTCATCCCAATTGCCATGTTCTTCGGATGCATTCTTCTTGCCACTCCGCAGCCTTTCGGTCGTGAAACGGACCGCTTTGCGCAAAAACTCATCATTGAGCGCCAGGTCTGCCCTTTCTTTTACGGTTTGGCGGGTTGTCGCATTCATAACCGGCCCACTCCTTCGTATAACAACTCAGCCAAATGCATGACCTTGACCGGCTCGTTGCGATAACGCAAATTGCCGGCGATATTCATTAAACACGCCATATCCAGACCTACCAGAATTTCCGCTTCCGTTTCTTTCACATGATCTACTTTCTCCGTAACCATAGCACCTGAAATATCCGCCATTTTCACAGCAAAAGTACCGCCAAACCCGCAGCAATCCTCTGCAAAAGGGAGCGGCACAAATTGCAATCCTTTTACATTTTTTAACAACCCCATCGGCTCATCCTTGACGCCCAGAAGCCTGCTGCCATGGCATGACGGATGATAAGTGACTTTATGCGGAAACACTGCGCCGATATCCGTAACGCCAAGTACTTGAACAAGAAACTGAGTAAATTCATACGTTTTCTTCTGAAGCTTCACTGCTTTGTCCAAATAAACGGGATCGTCTTGAAAAAGATTTGCATAATGATGAATCATATACGTACAAGAGCCTGATGGAGAAACGACGAAATCGCTATCTTCAAAGGCTTCTAAAATCGTTTTAGCCGTTGTCCTTGCTTCATCCCAGTACCCGCTATTATAGGCAGGTTGGCCGCAGCACGTTTGAACGGTCGGGAACTCTAATTTAACGCCATATCTGGCTAATAGACGGACCATTGCTGTACCCACTCTCGGGTAAATGGCATCACTTAAACAAGTAATGAATAGGGATACTTTCATGATGCACCTCTTTTGAAGAATTCTATCTATAATAAAGAAAATCACTCCTTGTCGTTCTTGGAGGATTTTCTTTATGATCGCGAATCGCTATTCTTTTTTAATGATCCATATGGTCGTCCGGCTGGGCGGCCTTGACTGTAAGCCCGCCGTCGACCATCAGCAAGTGACCGTTGATCTGCATGGCCTCGTCGGACGCGAGAAACACGACGGCGTCGCCAATTTGCCGGGAAGTACCGAGCCGCTTCATAGGATTGGCTTCGATCTCCTTGGCGCGAATCGCCGGATCAGCTAGGAAGTCCGTACACATATCGGTGTCCACGGTGCTCGGACCTACAGCGTTTACGTTAATATTGAATTTGCCAAGCTCGATCGCCATGCCTTTCGTCAACATATGGGCAGCAGCCTTGGACGACTGATAATGCGGAATAACTGGACTTGTCACCATCAAACTGGCAGTCGATAATACGTTGATGATTTTGCCGTATCGCTTCTCAATCATCGACTTAGCTGCAAGCTGCGAAGCGACGAATATCGATTTGACATTCGTATTATAGGTACGGTCCCATGTTTCTTCCGATACTTGCATGAACGGCTCGAACGGTGCGATACCGGCGTTGTTGACGAGAATTTCCACTTCACCTAGCTGCCCGCGCACTTGCGCGAACATGTCTTCAACTTGCTTTTTATTGCCTACATCCGCTTGGACGATCATCGCTTTCACACCCAGAGCTTCTGCCTGCTCCTTCACCTT
Source organism: Paenibacillus sp. GCM10027628 (assembly GCF_042676385.1). Classification (NCBI taxonomy): domain Bacteria; kingdom Bacillati; phylum Bacillota; class Bacilli; order Caryophanales; family Paenibacillaceae; genus Paenibacillus; species Paenibacillus sp. GCM10027628. The sequence continues at coordinate 68,689 of NZ_JBHTHA010000014.1, read as the reverse complement.
CTCCGCGAGCGGTCGGGAACGTTCCGACGTGTAATTGATCGCCACATGCGCGCCTTCCTCCGCCAAACGAATTGCGATCGCTTCTCCGATACCTCGACTTGCACCAGTAACGAGCGCCACTCTGTTAGCTAATCTTCCCATTTCTAATGCCTCCTATGGCAACAGCATATTTTTAAACGTCTCTTAGAAGCGATGTATTACAGGCTCGGACCGATGCGGTTAATACTGAATTCCGTATGGCCTAAAATTTCGGCTTTAGTCAGCTTGCCGTTTGCTACATCAACGATTTCTTCCCAAATCAGATTTCCCGCCGCTTCGAGACTGAGCGTGCCATCCAACATTTCGCCGACGTTCACATCCATATTATCAGACATGCGTTCGTACATCCGTGTGTTTCCGGTAATTTTGATCACCGGTATAACGGCCGAACCGGTCGGCGTTCCCCGACCTGTGGTGAAGCAGACGAGATGCGCGCCGCCTGCAGCCATCCCGGACACGCATTCGATATCATTTCCCGGGGAATCCATGAAGTAGAGTCCATGCTTCGGAAGTTGCTCCGCATACTCAACAACTCCTTTAATCGGAGCAGTGCCGCACTTGCTGATACAGCCAAGCGATTTCTCCTCGATCGTCGTTAAACCGCCGGCAATATTGCCTGGGCTCGGATTGCCGCCTCGCATATCGGCGCCCATCCGCTCTACCTCTTTTTCAAATCTGTCGACGATGTGGTACAGCTTTTCCGACGTTTCCGGAGTCGCACAGCGGGAAGCGAGGACATGCTCGGCGCCGATGATTTCGGTCGTCTCGCCGATAACAACGCCCCCTCCATGCTGGATCAGTGTATCGGCAGCTGCGCCCAGCGCCGGATTGGATGCCAGACCCGAGGTTGCGTCCGAGCCCCCGCACTTGACGCCAATGATAAGCTCGCTTAGCGCGACCGGCTCCGGCTGCATCGCGTCAAGCTGGGCACGCATCGCTTTGGCCAGCTCTACGCCATGTTGAATCGCTTTGACTGAGCCGCCTACCGATTGGATATCGAACACTTCGATCAGTTTGCCTGTCGGGCGAATCGCTTCAGCGAGCTCATGAGGATCGACAACCTCACAGCCGAGACTGATGATGATGACGCCTCCGACATTCGGATTACGACCGGTTCCAGCGAGCACCTCGAATGTCCGTTCCTTGTCGGCTCCGATCTGGCTGCAGCCGTGCTGATGCGGGATGGCTACAGTTTCGGGCACCATCTGCATGATCCGGCTGCTCACTTGGTTGGCACAGATGACCGTAGGAATAATTAATAGATGATTGCGGATGCCTACGTCGCCATTCGGCCTTCTATATCCCATCATATGAGTCATATCTAAGCTCCTCCTTATTGTTTTTCTGCATTCGCTTTATCGCCGCGACCTCGGATACCTTCGACATTATGCACATGAACATGCTGCCCGGCTTGAATGGCTGTCGTTGTGCGCCCTATGACCTCTCCGTACTTACGTATTTCCGTACCTGCAGGAATATTTTCAATAGCAATTTTATGCCCGAATGGTACCGGGTCAAGCAGTACCAATTCAATAGCCTGATCATCCTTCAAGTAAGTGATGTGGTCTCCGGCCTGTAAATCATTGATCGCGGTTGCGACATGATCGCGTGCATCCATGACAAGCGCACTGGCGCCGGCTTCAATAGGTCCAGCCATTAGGGGCCGCCTCCTTTTATCTATATTAATATTAGGCTCTCTCGTTAACCATCCGGTTGGTCAAAGATCCGAGCTTCTCGATTTCGATCGTCACGACGTCGCCGTCTTTCAGATATACTTGCTTATCCTCCGGATATCCGAGCACGACCCCTTCAGGCGTTCCGGTGAGAATAATATCGCCAGGCACCAACGTCATGTGCTGCGAAATGTAGCTGACGATCTCATCGCAATGGAAAATCATATCCGAAGTGTTCGAGCTTTGACGGACTTCGCCGTTCACGATACAACGGATAGACAAATCGTTCGGGTTACCCACTTCATCGGCTGTAACCAGGTAAGGACCGAGCGGGCTGAATCCGTCGCAAGATTTGCCGAGCAGCCACTGATGTGTGCGCAGCTGTAAATCGCGGGCGGACAAATCATTGACGTTGCAGTATCCGAATACATAGTCAAGCGCGTTTTCTTTATCAACATACTTGGCTTCCTTGCCAATAACGATAACCAGCTCCGCCTCATAGTCCACTTTGCTGGTAACTTTAATCGGCAACTGAACATCATGACCGTTCCCGGTCAGCGTATTATTGAATTTATTGAACAAAATCGGATATTGCGGAATGGGCGCATTCGTTTCTTCCGCGTGTTTGCGGTAGTTAAGTCCGACACAAATCATTTTATTCGGATGCGTAACGCACGGACCGTAAGTAAGATCCGCCTCGTTCAGGATGTAGCTGCCGCCTGCAGCCAGAGCTTCGTTCACAAAAGCCTGCAGCGCAGATATCGCTGCTTCGCCCCCCTCAATAACCTGATGCACGGTGGTCGCAATATGATCTTTTGCAGATACGCTTTCCAATGCTTTGGAAATATGAATAACGCCTCTGTCCGTTTTTACGCCTAGCTTCTGTTGTCCGTTTTCAATAAAAGTTAATAATTTCATTGGTTTTCTATAGCCTCCGATTTTAAATTAGCAGTTCTTGCCGAAGACGACTCCGCCGTCAATGTAGAGCGGAGAGCCCATCATGAATTTCGAATCGTCCGATGCAAGGAATAGCGCTGCTTTGGCCACATCGTCGGGACGAAGCAAATCGCCGCTGAGCTGACGCTTTTTGAGCGATTCGTAGCCTGCCTCAATATCGTCGTAGGAGTTGCGCAAGTAATTTTCAACAAATGGAGTAAGGACGGTACCCGGCATAAGCGCATTCACGCGAATACCGTATTGCGCATAATCGACCTGCATGGATTTCGTTAAAGCCAGCACAGCTCCCTTCGTTGCAGAGTAGGAAGCCCGGCGTGCCAAGCCGATCTCGGCGATACAAGAAGACATATTGATAATTGAGCCGTTCTTCTGCTCTATCATATGAGGAATCACGTACTTGTTCGGTAAAAATACGCCGCGTATATTGATGTTCATAACACGGTCCCACGCTTCCGGTTCTACTTCGTGGATGGCGCCTACGCCGCTGACTCCAGCGTTGTTGAACAACACGTCGATCCTGCCGAACTTTGCGATGACTTCGTCCACCATCGACTTTACCGATTCAGGAATGGTCACATCGGCTTGAATAAATATGGCCGACCCGCCTCCTGCTGTAATTTCATCCGCTGTCTCCTGTCCTTTAACAAGGTCCAAATCGTTGACGATCACCGTTGCGCCTTCCTTGGCAAAAAGAAGTGCCGTCGCTTTCCCGATTCCTGAGCCGGAACCGGTGATTAAAATGATTTTGTTCAGAAGCCTCATTACATTCAACTCCTTATTCAAATTAGTAAGGTTGTAACCTATTCGCCAGCTTCAGGATTGTGACAATCTTTGCGCCAGTGCGCAAATCTCATTCTGCGCCATTTCCCGCTTCTGCTCCCACTCGTGCTTGAACATCGAGCAGCTGATGGCGGCGATAATCCGCCCTTCCCCATCCCGAACAGGCGCGGCTACACAGCAGAAGCCCATCACAGCTTCTTCCAGATCGAACGCGCAGCCCGCTTCCCGTACGGCAGCGAGATTACTGCGCAGCTCTTCCCGGGTTTGCAGCGTGTGAAGCGTGAGGCTGGGCGCAAGCTCATCCTCGGGATATAACGCATCAAATTCAGATGGGTCCAGCCATGCAAGCATCGCTTTGCCGAGCGCCGTCGCATGAGCGGGCAGCTTCTTGCCGGGTTCCGAGGCGATCCTTACGGGAGAAGGCATCTCTTCCTTGGCGAGATACAGCACATCGCGCTGCTCCAGCTTTGCGAGCTGAATCGTTTCGAGAATGACATGCTTCGTTAAAGCCGCCTCCTTCCGGAACCGGTCAATCAGACTGAACTGTTTGAAGAATGCATTACCCCAGAAGCCCAATTTGGAACCAAGCGAGTAAGTGCCGTCATTTTCACGAACAACCCAGTCAAGCGCTTCCATTGTGTTCAACAGCGTAAACATGGAGCTTTTGTTTATTCCCAGCTGTTTGGACAAATCGATCAGTTTTAGCTCCGAAGGCCGCTCGCAAATCTGCTGCAGCACATCGTTCGCTTTCTCCAAAGCCGGAACCCAGTATTTCCTTTCCATGTTTGAGTGCCTCCAAGCAAATTGGTTTATTATAATAAACCGTGGTTTTATATTTTAATACCTTTATAGTATCACTTGTTATTTTGAGGTGTCAATACGACAATTTCATCATCTGCCTGCTATTTAATACTGCCAAAAAAGCAAATGGCTAGGCAGGCATATTGTCCTGTCTAACCATTTGCAATTTTAACTTATTATTTCATTTTTTTATCTGTTCTTGCATATCAAATATGTTATCGGCCTGCTGCCAAAAAGACTCAAAACATCGCCCGGTTTTATGATGCCATTCCTCTTCCGCCTGTTCATCAATCGTTCGATCAGGGATCATTTGTGTTTGATCATGCTCCGTCAGCATGATCAGATAATCACCGTGCAGATAAATCTGTAAATCTGTGTACCCAGACTCAATCAAGTTCTTAACAATTTGCTGGGGGATATGGTCGTGCAATTGACGATATTCAACGATAAGGTCTCGGCGCAATCGGGCAACACGAATTTCTCTCTTTACTTTGGGATTCATCCACGGCTCCCCCTCACTTCTCCCGGCCGCTAATCATAACGGTATCTTGGGGATTACCCCAAGGTGTTTCATAGGTCGGCGGGTTGACATAGCGATTCATCGTCATATGCAGACGAATTCCGGTTCCAGGAAGCAGTTTGATGAGGAACCATTTACTGTTTGCCGGCAATGTTTCTTGAACGTCTCCTTCTTGACTCGTAACCGTAACCTTTTCAAACTGATGCTCACCGAACATTCCTGCCTGAATGATGATTTGCTTATCTGCGAATAAATCGAGATTAACAAGATTTAAAGTCACAGAATCGGCATGAAGCGCTTCGACGAGCGCTGCCGTGCCGTCCGGTAAACCCGGGCGCTTTAGATCCGCATTAAAGTAGCGCACCCGACCGTGCTGCAAACCTCCGTGAGAAGTGTGCATCGGTGACCCTAGCGTCAATTGCAGCAGCCCTTCAAAATAAACCGGACACATTTCCTGCCATTTGTGAATGCTTGACAGAGCGCCAAGGCTGAATCCGTCAGAAATCCAATGGTTCGGATCTCCTTCTTCCGAGCGCATTTTCAACAGCTGGCGAGCTACCAATTTGTAATTCGCTTCGAGAATTTGCTTCGGATAATCCGGATTTTTCCCACGCATGTAATGGAACCACTGGACTGTATTGCCGTTATAATGCTTGGTTAATTTCCCCGTGTTCGGATTGGTTCCCGAATATTCAGGAACATCGATGTCCAGATCATATGGCATTATGTCGATCCGATCTGCGCGGGCTGCATCTTCTTCCGCCATAGAAACCGTCCACAAATGAATCGGATATATCGGACTTGGTAACCGGTAAGCAGTCCATCCGCTGTCGAAATGCTTGGTCGGTGTCACCCAAGTCCCATTCTCTTCACGTCCAAGCTCCCAATTCCGATCCAACTGCTCTCGCGCTAAACGTAAACAGTTCAAATCGCCGCTCAGCAGCACGGCGTTCATCGATGCATTGACAATCGGTTCAATGATCGTCAAAAATCCGTGCGGCCAGCGCCAGCCGTAATACCCGCCCCACCATTTGCCATCGTTATATTCTCCGATTTCACCGGAAAGGCCTATGTTATCGGGAATGATCCCGCCGTTTTGTTCGGCACGTTCCCTCCAGGCTTGAACGTAATCAAGAACCCACTTTTTCAGCTCTACGTCACCGGTATACATATAGGCGTGGGCGATAAGTCCGGTTGCGTTCAGATTCAGCGGCACATCCCCCTTCGCCATACGTTCATTCATGATGCGGATGATAGTTCGATACACTTGATCGTCCGACCAAGGACATGTGCCGCTGGCAAAATCAACACCGGGAATGTCCTCAAATGGAGCCAAATAGTTGTCAAGAATACCTCGATGTGTACACCAGTCTTCCTCGGACATTTCGTGCCGTGGCCCCCGGCTGCCGGTAATCGGCGACCGAATCAGCTTTTTCTCGGCATCATAGTTTTGCGCTTCCGCATCATTGCCAGTATAGAGGCTTGCAAAACGCCGAGCGCGCTGAACGCTTTTCAAATTGAAAGGATCCGCCAGCCCAAGGAAATAAAAGAACAAATAACCTTCTCCATGATGCATCCAATCGTAATAGCTATCAAAATCACGATAAATTTGCCCGTATTCCGTCCACTGCCACGTAACACCTTCCCAAATTCGCAAAGCCATTTCACGAAGTTCTTCATCGCCGCCGAGCGCGTATAACAAAGCAATGTACATAAATCCTTCATACGGATCATCCGAGCCGTCCATCCCTGGCCATTCACTGCGCCAGATGAGCGTTCCATCCGGACGGACATACTTCTGAACAAACTCCTTCGCCGCCTTGTTCAGCATTTCGAAGAGCTGACGTTCGAGCAGCGCCCACGTCGGAGGTGTCCATATCTCCTTTGCTGTGACTGACGGTATCTCTGATAGGTTTCTTTCAAGTGTCATACCTTCACTCCCACCCTTGCCCTTTTGCATAATTAGAACTACATTTTACGATCCGATATGGAAGCCGCCATCAACTGGAATTTCCGCGCCGTTGATCCAGCTGGAGCGCTTGCTAGCCATTAAGACGATTACATTCGCGATTTGCTCAGGTGTAGCCACATTTTTCGCTTCTTTATAGATTTGCTCTATTTCTTCGGGCGAACGATGGGTCATGCTAAACCATTCGTTTAAAAGCGGCGTCGCCGTTCCTCCGGGCATGATCGCATTCACTCTAATATTCGCCTCTCGAAGATCCATCGACAACCCTCGGCTCATATGATTCAATGCGGCTTTCATCGCGTCATAGACGAGATTGTTAGGACAATTTACAAGCCGGTTAATCGAGCTTACATTGATCACGACACCTTCGCCGCTCCGTTTTAACCAAGGAAGCGCCTCCTGCGTCAGGAAAAAAGGAGCTTTGACATTCACTTCAAACAGCGAGTCCCAGTCATCGTGTTTGATTTCTTCAATCGGTTTATTACAAATAAGCGCCGCATTATTAACAAGGATATCCAATCCTCCAAAACGATCAACTATTCGTTCAACGAGCTGCTTGGGCGCTTCCCGCAGAGATAAATTTTGGCGTATAAATACAGCGTCTCCACCTAGATTGCATATTTCCTCTACAACCTGACGCCCCCGTTCTTCATTCATGCCGTGAACAGCCACTTTCACGCCGTGACTCGCAAGCTCAATCGCGGCCGCTTTGCCGATACCGCTTGTTGAGCCGGTTACAAGAGCTATTTTGCCATGTAAATCTTTCATATTCTCACCTCATTTTGCAGTCGATTCCGATTTCAATTCTTCTCTGAAATCGTCAATTCGGATAACCCGATTTTCCAAGCGAGATTTCTCGGCGGCAAACGCCATGAGATGACTTTCGACAGAAGCACTCGCTGATGTGAGCCCAACTTCCAATCCATTCTGGCGTACCAATCGTACAAAATCCTGCATGATGCCTTCATCTCCCCCGCCATGTCCTTCAAGCGGTGATTCAAGGCGGATGATCTCCTTCTCTCCTGTCACAAAGCTCGTGATTTCAATCTCGTTCCTTTCCATATCCGCTCTGATTTGTCCTAGCGATCCCATCAACTTCAACGATCTCCCGCCCTCAAATGTAAAAGCGCTCATCGTAAAAGCTACCGTCACCTCGTTATCAAACTCGATATTGACAACCTGATGATCAACGACATCATTATCGCTGTGGTACACGCATCTGCCGTATGGTCCTTCTTTCAATGCTTGGAGTACCCCCTCATCACTAGTATCACTGCTAACTACAGTTCGCCAAACTTTATTAATCCAATCATTTCGATCCATGTATATTTTAGGCGCGTAGTAAGGGCATTCATGTTGAACCGGACAACCGTCCAAACACCTTTTAGGAGCACCATCAGGCGCGCTCTCTTTTCTGAAATGCGTTAGTCCGCCAAAGGAAGAAACCTTGGTGCAATTGGCATCGGCAAGCCATAATAAAATATCCATATCGTGACAGCTTTTGGCCAATATCATCGGGCTCGATTCTTTGGATTTTCTCCAATTGCCTCTTACAAAACTATGGGCATAATGGGCATATTCAACATTTTCCGTATGCTGGATCGAAACCAATCTGCCGATCCGGCCTTGCTGCAGCAGCCTTTTTATCGTTTTGAAAAAATCAGTAAATCTGAGCACATGGCAAATCGAGAATATTCGCTGATACTTCTCTGCAAGCTCCCCCATAATGATACATTCGAGCGGATCGTGTGACATCGGCTTCTCAAGCAGAACGTGATACCCTTTTTGCAGTGCCCTGCTGGCTGGTTCAAAATGCATCTGGTCCTGCGTACAAACAAGCATTGCATCAGCCAACTTCGGCATTTCTAACAACTGTTCCCAGCTTTCATAGCATTGCTCTTCCGGAATATTGTGGTCAACCTGAAATTGTTTTCTTCGAATGGGGTCCGCTTCCGCAACAGCGACAAATTGAATTTGTTCCGGATATTTAATCGCATAGGTGGCGTAAGCTCCTGCGCCTCTTTGTCCGGCACCTACCAGGACTGCGGTAACTTTTTGCATAATAAATCCTCCCGAGATTGTCTTTTATTTCATCAAGTCCATCGTATACGTACTGTTCGGTTCAATCACGATCGTCTGATAATCCAGCATGATATTTGCATGCAACGGTTTTAACGAATCCTCATCGTCTTCAATAAGCACTTTAATTTTTGCCTTAAATTTAGTTGTATTTTTTAAAAGGATCGTAAGTTGAGCAGCATTGTCCTCAACAACTTCTGCATCAATATGATCGATTGCGCAAACATATCCCTTATTTTTTTGAATATAGAGACCCGGGACTTCAAAATATGTAAGCATATTGGTTACTTCACACCAGCAGGAACCGCCGAGAACGCCGCCAACATTAGCCTTGCCTTCCCAGTCACTTGTATTGACACGTTCTCCCATCCACCCGGGAGGCGAATAATTGTCACTCGGGTCGGAATCCCAGGAAATTCTTAAAGGACGATCTTCTCTCGATAAATATTGAGGAATGTTATGCGCGATTTCACGCAACAGTTCCAAATAAAACTCATTCGATGTAGCCCGATAGAGCTTTAACAAAGACAGTCCCGATAAGGTGCAAATACCCGGAGCGGCATGCTTGTTTTGCACACTCGCCCACACTGAGCCTACAGAACGCAAATCAAGTTTGTTGAACTCGGAGGCAATCGGGTATTCAAAGTTATAGGAAACGCACCAAGTGGCGCAAAGCTTGGCCGTATCCTCCGCCATCGACAGCCATTTCTTGTTACCCGTTTCTTCATATAAAACAACATAAGACTCCAAAAGTGCAAAGGCAGATTCACTATCCGGACATTGACAAATCTCCCCGGGCCCGCCGGTAGTTACTCCAGTTTTCACAAAATCCATATAATAAATTTCTGCTAGGTGAGTAGCAGTTTCAATATATAAGGGGCGATTAAAATATTCCCCCGCCAAGGCGAGTCCAGCTGGGGCAATGCCGGCGGATGCACTGCCGCCAATGATGATCTCTTCCTTGTGCACATCAATGAATTGTCCGAATTGCCCGTTGTTCTCCCATAACCGGACAAATGCGTCGCAAGCTTTTTTCAGCCCTTCCCTCCAAAGGGGTGGTATCTCCACCTTTAATTGATCAAGAAGCATGAATTGCTTGACGATAAAATAGATCGCATCCGTATTTTTTCTCACCAACACACAACTGATATCTTCTTGATCTTTGAAATTATCGCCATACAACTTCCCTTTGCAGTGAATTCCATAAAAAAAGCCGGAAGGAGCTTGTACTTTTGAGAAAAGGAAGTCCAATGTCTTGAAAGATCTTTCTTTAGATAGCTCGTTACCGATCGCAAACATCGGATAAGTATTCATAGCGCCACCTACCCAACCTGTTTGCCATTCGCCGAAAACCTCATGCGTCGAAGTCGATGACCGATAAAACCCATCTGCTTGCTGCCAGTTATCCCGATTATACTTTTCTTCCAATATATCCCATGACACTGAGAATGGTATCTCATGACGCAATTGCACTTGACCGGTTAAATCCTTGCGGATTTTCGTAAAATAGTCGAACAGCTCAGGAACATCGTTGCAATCAAAGAAATACAACCGAAATTTCAAGGTCACTTCATCATTTTCGTGAAAATCAATTCCATAATCATCCGAAGGCTCTTTCGAATTGCACATGCTGTACTTATAACGTCTGACAGCAGGAGCGGACAGTGAAATGACCGCTTGCGTTCGAAGGTCATTTTCTTCCACTGTAATTCCAGAATCGCCGAGCGAAGTCCCTTGATGTGTCAGCATGAAAAAACCTTTATTCTGCTCGCGCTTGAAACACCCCACCGCCGGGGTAGCCAGATCGCCCGTTCTCAATTCCATCATGGATAATCCGTCTTCCCGATTTAGCCTGGGAACATCCGTTATCGTTGTTGGAATTCGAGGTCCGATCTCATCATCCCGAGTAAGCATCGGAGGATACACTTGATCGCTGACTTTAAACCGGTTCCCATCGTATGCTGCCGCAGGCATAAGCACATAGTTCTCCTTCGACCAATGGCCCTGCACCATACTAACCGAGACATTCGTTTGATTTACAGAGCCTTTAACCACCTTGAAGGTTACTTCGCAATCCACTGCATGCTCGTTATTTTCAGTTCTTAAACAGGTATAACTGATTTTCCACAAGGAATCTTGCAGCGCCAGCGTTTTGTCACCAGACGCCTCGGCCAACGTGCTTTTGACAGATTGCCTTGCTTGTGAACCGTCGTAAGTAGTCAGCTTTAGTTCTAAACTGCAATCATTTAATTCCATAAATTGAGTAATGCTCGTTCTCACCGTTTACACCTCGGCTTTTGTTGGTTTCTATTTAACAATCTCATTCGCTCCTTCACGCAGACCATCTTCACCTTACTAAACCAAAAAAAATATGAAAACAGAAAAAAACATATCTTCCTTCGACAATTTACAAAAGTGGTTCTCTAAAAAATATACATTCCATCAAAATTGTGTGTTTTTCAAAAACTTCAACAGAAAAAAAGCACTATACTGTACTTATTAGATAAATACAGCATAGTGCTTGATCTTTATTTTTGAGACAATAAATATTGAGCATCCCGCAGGATATAGTTTGCGGCTTGGCTTGAAATATGTTTGCCGGTCTGTGCCTTCACTTCGCTCACAAAATCAGCCAAATTGTTTGTCATTAATTTACTCTTCAAGCTATTCGCGATACCCGCGTTATCGATCCACCCGGCATTCGCAAAGCGTATTATTAATGCCTTTAAGGAATCTACGCTTGTCGTAGTCTGAAATACTACCGTTTGGCTGCCTGTGTTCCCCGCCAGATCGATCGCCGTTACGATAAATGTATGAGAACCGAGCGGAAGCGTATACAGCGGAATGCTTGCTCCTTGTTGTACGGGTTGCTGTGACCCACTCGTAATGATCGTCACCTTCGTCTTGCTGATATCAACCCCAGACAAGTTATCGTTATCGCTTAGCGTAAAGATCGGCGTAATTTCCTCGGAATCGCTGTAAGTACCGTATACGATGCCGGAAACCGTAATCGCAGGTGCTGTCGCATCCAGTTGGAAACCGATCGTTTGGGAAGCCTCCACGTTGCCGGCTTTGTCCGTCGAGCGGTATTTGACCGTATGTTTGCCGTCTTGATTCAGGGTTACCGGCCCGGCATAGTTTTGCCATGTGCTGCCGCCATCCACGCTGATCTCCGTCTTGGCCACACCCGAGAGATTGTCGGACGCGCTTAATGTAATCGTAACCGGATGGACATACCAACCGTTTTGACCGTCAGGAGCGGCAGGAGAAGCTGCAACCGCCGTGACCGGAGCGGTCGAATCGAGATTTGGTGCTGGTAGTACGATCACTTTTTGCAAAATATCACCCGCATATTGGTCAACATTTGCAACTGCAATGATTGTTCCTTCCTTTACATACATCGCGGGATCCAAGTCCGCGAAACTTAACGATAAATCTTTAGCCCCGTTTGTGAATTGGGCGCTGATCGTCTTTGCCAGAATCGGCGCCGTACCTGCATTAGTGGAGACACTTTCAAGTCCACCTATAGAAACGAGCCCCTCAACTGTTACAGTCGCACTTACGATTTTATTAAGTCCGGCCAGTTGTCCACTCACCTTAAACGTGCCAATATTTTTATACTTTAATGGATCTATAGAGTCCCAAATAATATCTACTAATTGATTGGTGCCATCCCTAAAAGTAACATTGGTTTGTAATGGCAACACTGGAGCAGTTCCAATCTCAGTCGTAAGAGGAGCGATTGTTCCAATCGAAGAGATTGTATATGGTTTGTCAATGTAAATCGTATAGTTCTTGCTGCCTGCCGACGTGATTTCAGATAAAACCAGCGTGTTTCTGCCATTTTTTAAGTTTAAAAGCTCTGTCGGAGTTGTATAGTCGGCAAAATTAGCAGTAATATCCACTCCATTGAGCAACACCGCAGTGTTCGCGCCAGCCAACACAGGTTTCGGTTTGATAAGCGTAACCGGTTTCGATTTATCGACGATAGATGCTCCGTAAAGGTAATAGGATGGATTGAAAGTTCCGGATAATGCAACATTGCCCAGATTGAAATTAGTTCCATAATCTACGTACGTAGGGTTAGAGGTTATTTTGATGTTGTCTATCAAAACGGTTGAATTGATCCCCCCAAAAGCCACACCTCCAGAGGTGTATGAACCATCGGCAGCAGACATCAATTGAGTTCCGTCTAGGACAAACCCGACTTTACCGCCATACGTTTGAATCTGGAAATCATGCCAGTCGGTTGCAACAAATCCGCTAGGTACCGAAGCCTTTCCAAGTGAGGTGTCACTTGAAGAAGTATGCTTAGAAATTTCAAAATACGCAGTACCTGCTGGAAAGCCGGTGGTTCCATTTTTATTTCTTCTATAGATAACTTGATAGCTGGCCGGATTACCTTGCGTTGTTCCATTGATTGCCGCTGTCATGACAAAGATTGTAAAATTATCATAGGCTTGATTTAGTACATTATTGGAACCCCAACCCACAAATTTCCACTTCATATTGACAATATAGTTGTTCCATGCGGCGCCTGTTTGATAAAAATTCTTTCCATCGGTAACCACGTTTTGCAGTACTTTATTACTCGTATTGGTCGGATCGGTAATAACGCTCATTGCCGATGTGCCACTAAGTGTAAAGTTAGGCACGATGCCGTCTTCAAAATCTTTGTCCAACTGTATTTTATTATCATTGGAGGAATCATAGATCGGTGCAGCAGGTACGGATACCGGACCGGGTTCTGGCGCAGTTGTTCCGCCATAGATGTACAACTGGTCATAATAGCTCACTCCCTTGCCATCATCAGACCCCAATGCGACAGAACTAAAATTGGTAGACGTATTCAAGGTGGAGACCAGAACGCCATCAATGTACAGCTTCACATCGGTACCACTAGTATAATCCCATTTCAATTCATGCCAGCCATAGGTCCGAGGAACTGAGGTTGCCGTTTCTGTTGAGCCATTCAATAAGACGTAATAGCTGCTGTTTACCGCAGTATCCAGCCCCAACCCTACAGCATTATTTCCATCGTCGACTCTTGCCAGCGATTTGACCGTCGATGAAATGTTTGTTCCGGAATCGTAAGGAGCAAGATTACCGCTTTGTCTGTCAAACAATTTCACAGAAACAATTTTGTTGAGATTATTGGAAAAATTCCTGTACAACACAGGCTTAACGCCAATTCCTGCGCTGTCACTATCGACCTTTAAGGATTGCTTTCCGCCCCGTGCACCCTCAGACATCCATTCGCTTGTAACAACGGGAGCCGTTCCTCTGTATGACCATTTCGAAAAATCCAATCCGTTTTCAAAATTGTCCTTGAAATAGATGTTATCGGGTTCCTGTAATACATTTCTGGACGGTAAATAGACACTTGGGAAGTCAGCACTCACACCTATGTGTGCATAATCCATTAAGGAATCGTCGAATGTATTTAGCTGATTGGTATGCGAACCGAAATCAATATTTGTATTGGTATAAGATATGGTGTCGCCATATTGAGTGGTGGTGTTCACCTCCGCATTAAAATGCTGAGGATTGACAATTTTCAGATTACTTATTACAAACCCGGAAGCTCCCATATCAAGATTCATTCCGTTAGGCGCTATATCGGCCATACTCGGGTTTGCCCCTACCCTGTCAATTACCATTTGATTGATATAGTTAGGCTTGTAATTGGTCGAGCCCTTGTAGAGATAGCACGCGAAGAAGGCGCCGTCATCACCGCCATCCTGCTGACTGTCATGCAGGTAGATATATTCGAAAGTATTGTGATGTGAATACATATCGGTCATAACATTGAAGTTCGCATCGCCGTTTGGAAAGGCACCATTAGGGTTACGGCTATATCCGGCCGTTATGAACAAGCCCCTTCTTGGGGAATTGTAAATCTCAAGATGCGAAAACGTATTATAACCGGAATTGTTGATTTGAATACCCGATGTTTGACCCACCAGCTGACCGATATCGTGGACCAATGTATTGGTAACCGTATTATGGTTGCTGTAGCCGTTACCATTCGAGTCACCGCCAACACCCGGATAACCGCCCTCGATATTGATACCTCCGTGCCCGGTATACTCGATAAGGCTGTTGCTTATTGTAGTATGATCATTGGCAAGATAGACCTCTATGCCGAGCATCCCTGCATTTTTTATATGCGATTTGGTGATCGTAATGTTATTCGTATTGGTTAAAGTGATTACGCCAACTTGAAACTCTACTCTTTCAGTTTGTTCGCAGTACGAAGGCTGTGTACTTCCCGCTGCTTCTGGCGGATAGTAGCCTAGCCCAGCGCCGGCATCCCCCCAGTTCCAACCGTAACTATAGTAGTCGGGGAAATTGGTGTCTTTAAACTCCAAACCGCTGAATGTGATATGCGATACCATGCTGGACCGGGATGCGCCCTTAATGTCAATGATTTTTTCTACTGCAGGTATCACTATTTCCTGGTCACTGATGTTTCCAGAACCTTCTAATGGATAGTAATATAGATATCCCGTAGTTTTGTTGAAGTAAAATTCACCTGGCTGATCCAGAAAACCCAGATTTCCCTGTAAAAAGTAGCGTGCATTAGTTCCGGTTTTGTATTTAGGGCGATAGGCAGCCGGATTGTTGGGATCGGTTTTGTACTGTATTGTACGACTGGATGTATCTATGCTTGCAATCGGAATGATGTCCGTCATCCAATCCCAGTAACCGCCGTCCCACATATACACTTGAGCATCAAGATCGCCACGTGTCTGCGCGTTGATCAAACCAGTCAATGATCCTGAATCAATATCACCCGAGTTATAGATCAGAGTACTGATTCCGCCACCGGCTGATCTCATATAGGCAGTGGATGACGCAGGAAATCTAGGATCGACTGTCAGGTTCTTCGTTCGTGCCATTATCGCTCTGGTATCGTTGACGTATAAGGTATTGAAGTTAATTCCTGTACCAATATACGTCTTAAACACTTTTCCAGTTGCCCCGGCAGGCAGGTCTGCATCATCTCCTGCACGTATTACCGGACTCCATGGCGAAGTTACTTTATTTCCACCGATGAATTTCGCGGTGCTCAAGTCATTCAAATTCCGATAGATCACATTAAATCCATTGGTACCCGAATCACTTTCATTGAAAGAAATCGTATTATTAACGTAATAATTACCTGAAGCAATAAAGACATAGATATCTCCTGTCATATTGCTATTGATCAAACGCACTGCATCCCGAGCCGCCTGCAAAGTAGCAAAAGGATGGTCGTAGGACCCGTCATTTGTGTCGCTGCCAGACGGTGATACAAAGAACTCTGCTTGTATCTTGTTCGAAGTGGCGTTGGAACCGCTTTCTGCAGCCTGGACAATAATTCCCGGACTTAACAATGTGGTTAATAGCATACACAGTGCCAGAAAAATGTTTAATTTCTTCTTAGCCATAATTATAATACCGCCTCCTAAGCAACACTATTTGTGATTCACCTTCAGTTAAATCCTTAACATTTTTCCGCTTAAACACCCCCTCTCCTTTTCGAACCCATTTGTAAGTGCTTTCATAATTCACAATCATAAGTATAATAACCTGCAGAACTCCTCCGGATATCAGAGGAATTCTGCTTGATTGAAATTATTTATTTGCTGCCTTCCATGCATCCAATTGTTTTTGCTTCTCGGCAATAATTTTGTCCGCACCCGCTTTTTTCAACTTATCGAGCATTTGCGGTAAGAATTTGTCAGGGTCAACGGTACCGGTTGAAATCGCATAATACAGCTCATCGATAATGGCGTCGCAATTCGCTTTTTCCGCCTTGACCGGGGTAAAATCAAACACAAAGCCCAATGCATTAGAAGGGGCGGCGTTTTTATTGAGGTCGCTCCACATTTTAATAAACTTGCCGTCGACTTCTCCGCCTTTCGGATCTCCCTCAGACAAGAAGGAGTTCGTCATATTGCCGAATTCCCATGGAGAGATAATTTGGTACCCGCCGTCTTTATTCGTCTCAATTCTATTGTCGCCAACTTTTTTATAATGCTTATCTGCAACTCCCCAAGAAAGCAAGTTGTAGACATCCTTATCCGTGTTGAGCAGATTAAGGAACATCATCGCTCTTTCCTTGTTCGGCGAAGTTGCGGAAATGGCCGTAATGGTGGCAGCCGCTTTATCTGTCGTCAATAATGGTTTTACAAACTGTAAATCGTAAGATGGCACATCTTTGTTCAAGTTCGCCATTCTGCCTGTGGCTTCCATTCCTGCTTTTTCGGTTGCAACGGTGTCGTTATCAATCTGCCCCCACGTCATGGCATTCTTGCCTGCCTTTTTATCGGCTTCCATGTCCTTCAAAGATGCTACATCTTTTCTTAAATATCCTTTTGTATACCAATCTCTCATCATGGTCACAAAGTTTTTGAATTCAGGAGTCTCGAATTGATTCACAACCTTGAGACTTCCATCATTTACATAGATCGCTCCTGGGGTTTTCGCGTCTCCGAGCGCTTCTAATCCGAACATAGCAGGAGCATTTGTGAAAATATCTTCCTTCTTGCTAATTCCGAACGGAATGAGATCCGGCTCATTCTTTTTAACGATTTCCAGAAATGGTGTAAGATCTGACAGCTTCGTGACGGATTTCCAGTCGATCTTGTACTTGTCGGCTACAGCTTTTTGGATGAGATAACCATAACCTGCCGTTGCTTGCTGGAAGTTAGGCACCCCATAGGTCTGTCCCTTCAATTTCACGGCCTTCCAGAAAGTATCAGGTACCGTGCTTTTCAGGCCCGGAGCGTATTTGGCAAGCAAATCGTCGATCGGCGCGAATGCACCTTTGGCTGCATTCTGGTAGAAGTTGTTCGCCCAAGTTGACGTGAACGCGAGGTCGTAAGGCTCCCCTGAAGCTATAATGACGTTCATTTTCTCGTCATACGTACCCCAATCAACGAGTTTCAAGTGAACCGTCGCGTTAATTTTAGCTTTTAAAATTTTATTCAATGCTTCTTCTACACTGGCAAGATCCTTTTGAGGCGTATTTGGAAAATAGTACGTAAGCTCCACCGGTTTCAAATCTTTAGTTGAATCCGGCGTCGCCGATGGCGCCGCTTCCTTCGTTGGCGCAGGTGTTGTCGTTGCAGTTTTGTCTCCGCAGCCTGCCAGCGCAATTGAGAGAACGAGACACGGTACGCCGATTGTACTAGCTATTTTCTTCATTTTTTTCATGATGCATGACCTCCATAATTTTATATGCTGAACGGGTGAATACCCGATAAAGCCAACCATTATGATTTCACAGCGCCGAGTGTAAGCCCTTTAACGAAATATTTTTGCAGAAACGGGTAAGCGAGCACAATCGGCCCCACAGCCAGAATACAGGTAGCCATTCTTGCCGTCTCATCCGGAAGGTTAGCCGCAGATTTCTCGACCAATGGATTCCCTGAAAGGTAGGCAATATTGTTCATAATGGATTGAAGCAAGAATTGAAGGGTGAATAGCTTGTTGTTATCGATAAATAGAGCGGACGTAAACCAATCGTTCCAATGAAAAACGGCTACGAAAAGCCCGATTGTAGCTAAAACAGGCGTAGATAACGGAATAACCAACTTCAGAAAAGTATTGAACTCACCGGAACCGTCGATTCTTGCAGATTCAATGATGGACTCTGGAATCGACCGAAAAAAATTTCTCATAATAAGGATGTTTACAGATGAAACCAAATAAGGAATAAACAAGACGAAAATAGTATCCTTGAGATGCAGGTACTTGGATAGCAGAATGTACCAGGGCACCAGGCCTCCATTGAAAAGCAGGCAAAAGACGACCAGGAAGGCGACGATATTTCTGTACTTGACTTCCCCTCTTGAAAGGCTATAAGCGAACATCGACGAAATCACAAGATGCAGCAGCGTCCCGACGACCGTGACGACAATCGTCACGCCATACGCTCGTAAGATGGGAGAGTTGCCGAGCAAAATAAACTCATACGCTTTTAAACTGAAATCCCGTGGAAGGATGTGATATCCGTACTTAAAAATCGATTGCTCGCTGGATAATGATATGGACAACACAACAATCATGGGGATGATACATAAAAGCGAGTACACGATAAAACTAAAGTGAATTGTCAGATTGGATAATCTCATGCGGTTCATTTCAACTTCCTCCTGATCGTTTCCGTAAGTAATGACTAGGACTAAAACAATGCACTATCTCGATCGTATTTTCTTATCAAATAGTTGGAAGCCACGACAAGGACGAACCCAACGCAGGATTGGTATAAACCGATGGCGGAAGACATCCCGAAATCGTTCATCTTTTGCAGCGATCTGAATACATAGGTGTCGATGACATTGGTTGCACTGAACAAAACGCCCGATTCTCGAGGCAAGTTATAGAATAAGCCCCAGTCTCCAAATGCAGCATAAAAGATTTTCCCAGCTTGCAGCAGCAGCAATGTAATTGTGATCGGAGCGAGCATGGGTATGGTGATCTTGATCGCTTGCTGGAATTTATTTGCGCCATCGATCTTGGCGGCTTCGTAATAATCGCTGGATATTCCGGTGATACCTGCTGCGAATATAACCGCAAAGTAACCGACGTTCTTCCAGACATAAGCTGCGGGAAGAATAAACCGCCAATATATAGGCTCTGCATACCATTGCACAGGTTCGATTCCAAAATATTGGAGCATTTGATTGATGATTCCCTTATCCATACTCAGAAAGGAAAACAGCAAGTATTCAGCTACTACCCATGACAACAAATATGGAAGCAGGATAATGCTTTTGTAGGCGCCGGCCAGAAAGCGATTGCCTATTTCATTAATCAGTATGGCCGCTAACAATGCGAGACCCAGGCCAAGAATAATAAAGAGCAAGTTATAAAATATCGTATTGAACGTAATTTGATACACAGCATCCGATTGGAAGAGGAATTTAAAATTCGTGAAGCCGATCCATTTACTCCCAAGAACGCCTTTAATAGGGTTATATTCTTGAAAAGCGATGACGACCCCGAACATAGGAAGATAGTATATGACGATAATAAACAAGAGACCGGGTAACATCATGGCGTACAGGATTTTGTTTTTAATCAGTTCACTTATTACCGGTATAGATCGACGAGTTGTTACTGATCGACCTGATGCTGTTTTAGTCCTCTGCTTGGAATGTAAGTTTAGTTCATTCATGGATATTCTCCCTCGCTTGTTGATGTAAACCGATCATAAATCTGCATCCTGGCCAAAGAAACAACAAAAAAGAAAGATACCTTCAATTTTTTAATAATCCGCTTCAACAAAAAATGTGCGATCTCTAGAAAAATGAAAAAAGTCTCCAAATCCCATGCGGGTTTGAAGACTTTTTCACTTAACTCACTTTCCGTTAGCTTTACGCCATTCATCCAACTGCTTCTGCTTCTCGGCGATCACCTTGTCGACACCGGACTTCTTCAGCTTGTCGATAAACTCCGGCTGAATTTTGTCAGGGTCGGCCGTTCCTGTCGTCAGTGCAGATAAATATTGATCGATCACGATCTGACATTGTGCGATTTCCGATTTGACAGCTTCCATATTAAAAGTAAAACCAAGGATCGGAGACAAGTCGGATGATTTATTCAATTGATCCCACTTTGCAGTCGCATCGGGGGTATCGTTCTCCGTGTTCCATAAGATCAAATTATTCCCGAACACCCATGGAAAGTTCGGAGCATATCCGCTATCCTTGATCCGCTCTATGCGGGTATCGGATATCTTCTTATAATGTTTGCCCTCGATCCCGTAGTTTAATAAATTGGCAACTTGCGGATCGCTGTTCATCAGTTCAATAAACATCATAGCCCGCTCCGGATTTTTGGACGTTCTGGAGATCGCGGTGATTGTCGCCGCTGCACGGTCCGTCGTGATGATCGGCTTGGTAAACCGTTTTCTGTACCATTCCACTCCGGTAATCGCCTTAAGTCCTCCGTCATTCAAAGGATCTTCCAGTGAATCAGTCGTTTGATAGGCCGGCATCGCCATCGCATATCTGGCGACTTTTCTGTCAGCAGCTATCTCTTTGGTTGTAGCCGCATCTTTACGAAAGTACCCCTTTTCGTACCATTTCCTGGTTTGCGCAATGAGATTCTTGAATTCCGGGCTATCGTATTGATCGACTACCTTCAACTCTTTGTCATTTAAGCGAACCCAACCGGGCATTTTCTGGTCACCGATAATATCGAAGCCATACAAGGGTGCGGCACCTACAAATAGGTCTGCAGTCGTCGAGTATTCCAACGGTATTTTGTCGGGCTCCCCATTTTTCACAGCATTCAGATACGGCTCCAGATCTTCAATGGTTTTTGCATGCTTCCAATCAAAATGATACTTATCAGCGAGTTCTTGCTGAACATCGAATCCATAGCTGGTAGCCATAACCTGATAATTGATCACACCGTACAGCTTGCCGTTCACTTTGGCTGCGTTCCATATATAAGCCGGAACACCCGCTTTCGTTTTGGGACCATACTTATCAAGCAATTCGTCAATCGCAACATAGGCTCCTTTGGAAGCATTTTGAAAGTAGTTGTTGATCCATGTTGATGTGAACGCCAAATCGAATGATTCACCCGAAGCGATCATGAAGTTCATCTTCTGATCATAATTGCTAAGATCAATCATGTTCAGCTTCACAGTGGCATGAATTTTGGGGCCAATGATTCGGTTCAACTCATCATTAACTGCTTTCAAATCACGCTGGAAAGGGGATGGGAAGTAATAAACCAATTCAACCTGAGTCAGATCACTCGGGCTTGGACGACCGGTTGCCTGGACCTGTTCAGCCGGCTTTTCCTTGGCGGAGTCTTTGGCAACACATCCTGAAATCAATGATGCAACAGCAAACAGGATAGCTACTAATAATTGAGAACGCTTTGACTCTCTCATTATCATGAAGATGAATCCTCCATTAAAACATAATAAGGATCTATGTGCCCGTATTCTACATTTTTTAGCGCAAGTAAGCAATACATGAAACCGGACCTTATTTCACTAAAAAATGCATCTTTCTTCAAAATGTATAGGTATTCATGCTTCAGGAAAACTCTTTGAAGGATAAAACAGATGCCTTGGAGAAGTGAGAAGTGCAGTAAACTATCTTTAAGGGGGACAACTCAGAGATGGCATTCTTTCTTAAATCTCCTCGCAAGACCTTATTTGCGAAAATGCTGTTAACACTCACGATAACAGTTACATTATTGATCATTGGACTATCCTCGCTTCTATACCGCAACTTCTTTACGACATCTTTGGACAATATCAATCGAATGAATACTTCCATCCTATCTCAAACCAGTTACAGTATGAAATACATGGATACTATGGTTAGTAAATTTACGAATACCGTCATTATGAGTCCTTATACTTCCGTTTTACTGCATAATCAGGAAAACGATATGTATACGCTTGGTGAAGCATTGCGCAACTTGGATAACCTTTCGCTTCCGCACGATTATATATACTCGGTATATACGATCAATCTTGCTTTGAACCGTATCACATCGACAGAGACAGGCAATTTCTACACAAAAGATAATTTCTACGATCAAGACGTTCTCTCTATATTGCAATCCACGGGCAAAGACACTCTGACTGAAATGCCCATTTCCAGAAAAATCCCAAAACCGCAAGCCGCTACAGCTTCAGAAGCTGCTAATGTGTATACCTATATCATGCCTGACAATCCCGAAACGAATCCATCCTCGCGCATTGCGACTGTCATCAATGTCAAAGCAAGCGTGCTCCGTGATCTGATCGCTTCTTTGAATGCCAAAATGGCGGGTACCAATAACGAAATTATCGTCATTGATTCCAAAGGGACCATTGTGAACCATACGTCGGAAAGCTTGTTTCTGCATAACGCCAGCCAAGAACCGTATATCCAAACTTTACTTGCAGCCGATCAAGATTCGGGAAGCTTTAAAACAAAACTAGGCGGTCTTGATTATCAGGTTACCTATGTTTCTTCCGATAAACCAAAATGGAAATTTATCAGCTTAACTTCCTATGCAACATTTATCGGCACAGTGGATTCAATCAAAACCTCTACGCTTTGGATATGCTCAACAATCCTGGGGCTCGGTTTATTTTTCTCGTTCTTTATGTCAAGATCGCTTTATATTCCTGTCGGCAGGCTCGTAGAAACCGTCAAAGAACATCTTACAAGCGCACATCAGAAGGATCATCAGACGAATGATATCTATTTTCTGCAAGATGTTTTCAAAGAAATGATTACAAAAAACAATGAATGGGAACATAAACAAAGGGAACAACTTGCTCCTCTAAAAAATAAATGGCTTCAGGATATATTGCACGGTATCCGTTATGTCAATCAAAAAGAGATGAATGATCATCAAAAAGAGCTTGGTATCCATTTGAATATGAATGGCCCGCTTAGATTGTTGCTGCTTCGCCTGGACAACTACCGCTTTTTCATCAATCAGTATGATGAAAGAGACCGTTGGCTCTTAAAATTCGGCCTTGCTAACATTGTGAATGAAATCGTGTCAGAGGAATATAAAGTGGAAACCATTCATCTGGAGAACGATCAGCTCATACTGTTACTGGAAATTAGCCCTTCAGAGCATATTGAAACTACTGAATCTACCCTGAAGCGGCTCATTGAAATCTCGCAAAACGCTGTAAAACAGTACATGAAGCTCTCATATTCCGCAACGCTAAGCATCCCGGTTGATTCCTACTTACAGCTTAACGAGGCTTATTCCGATACTTTGGCCCTCTCTTCGTATCGAATTATCGCAGGTCATGGCAGTTTTCTGACCCCGGCTTTTCGAAGTTCCATCAACGAAACACTTATTTCCTTTCCCGAGAGTAAAGCTAAATTATTGCTTGATTCTTTGAAATTGGGGCATTTGGATAAAGCCAAGGAAGCTTACAGCGACTTTATTGACCAGCTTTCCGGAACGACCTACGAAAACTTGCTATCTTCCATTATGCAGCTCAGCTTCATGCTGAGAACGACGTTTAATATTATTTTGGAAAGTCCTGATTTTCAAAAATCCGATCTGTTTCAGCTTATTTCCAGAAATATAGAGCAATTTGAAACGATTGAGGAAATTCATGAAAACTTCTCATCGATATTCACTGAAATCATCCGAGTCATGGAACAAAATAAACAAAATAAACACAGTTCGATCATTACAAGAATCATGAAAATCGTTGAGGAACAATACCGTGATAAGAACTTAAGTCTGCGTCTCATCTCCGACGAGTTTCAAATGTCCAACGTTTACTTAGGGAAATTATTCAAGGAAGCAACGGGCAAATCCGTTTCGGAGTATATTACTGACGTTCGAATGAATCATGTTAAAGAACTGCTAGACAATAGTAATCTATCAACCAAGCAGATTTTAGATCAATGCGGTTTGGAAGAGACCAACTATTTTTATACCATTTTCAAGAAACGCTTCGGGGTATCGTTGTCTCAATACAAGATAGAGAAAAACAAGACGTGAAGCGGCTTTTTCCAAAGAAAAAACAATGAGGTAAATTCCCACGTAGGATGAGGGAATTTACCTTATTTGCTTTATTCAAACTTTAGCTATTATTAACTCCTAATAAAAAATGGTTTATCTAAATCACATGGAATAGTATGCCAGAATAATATATCTTGGTATATAGACTTGTATAACCAGCTTCGCGTTCGGGACTTTCCTTCTGGCGCTATTGACATATATCGAAAAACGAAAGTAACCCACCCTAGTTGACAGCCAGGCAGTGGGCGCGTTTTCTTCAGCGAGCGCAGATGCATAAGGATCTCGTTCTCAATGCAGCGTGCTGCGAAAGTCGCCAGCTTCGTCCCTTTATTCGGCGAGAATGACTCTATCGCTTTGATCAGCCCGATCGTCCCGATCGAGATCAAATCCTCCAGATCTTCACCTGTGTTGTCGAATTTTTTGAGGTTGTGAACAACAAACATTGTAATTTTTCCGATTTAACTTTTCTTTGTGTGGGTGATTCTAGTAACATAATTACGATTTAGTGAAGAAAAATCATACCCGGATGAGAAAGATACCATTATTTGAAATCCCGTTTTATTCAATCACTCCCTTCTTTCTTTTATTCCAAGCACCTCTCAATTCCTCAATCTTCCATTCTAAGGTCTGTGTGTGTGTGTGGTGTCAGAATTATTGAGCAAACAGAGCGAAAAAACATTGATTTATCAAGAGGCATTTTCATAATTGGTGAGAAGGATCTTTGCCAAAATATTTGTTTGAAGTGCTGATTTCCATATTTAATGAGAATATCCGCAAAGCGAAAATGTATAATTATACATTCTTGAATGAGGTTATCCGCCGATATGCGACATCTCTATTTTGGGCAAAGATGGCGAATTTGTTATTCTATCTTCCGAATAGCGGTCTGACCTTGCTTTCCAAACATCCTCAATGAACTTGCCGATTTCGCTATCCGTTTGATCCGACCGAAGAAGCGCACGCAGATCGTGGCCCCGGGAAGCAAATAAACAAGTGTATAGCTTTCCTTCGGCGGAAATCCTTGCGCGTGTGCATGTAGAACAAAAAGCGTCACTGACGGATGAGATGATTCCGATTTCTTCATTACTCCCCTTGTAATGATAACGTGAAGCTACTTCGCCGCTATTAAGGGGTTCCACGTGCTCCAGCGGCATCTTTTCCTGAATAATTTCCAGGATTTGCTTTTTAGTCACCACATTATCCAATTTCCAACCATTCGTATTGCCGACATCCATAAATTCGATAAACCGCAGAGTATGCCTTTTTTCCCGAAAATAAGCAGCCATCGGTAAAATATCCTGATCGTTGATCCCCTTTTGAACAACCATATTAATTTTCACTTTCATTCCTGCTTGCGCCGCTGCTTCAATTCCGTCCAAAACAGGCTGAACTCCGCTTTTTCCGCCGTTCATCAAACGGAATCTTTGATCATCAAGGGAATCGAGACTAACGGTTACCCGCTTCAAGCCTGCATCACGAAGTTCTTTTGCGTATTTGGGAAGCAGAACGCCATTTGTGGTCATCGCCATGTCTTCAACTCCTTCGAGACGATTCAACGCACGGATGAACGAAGGAAGCTCCTTCCTCAGCAAGGGTTCTCCACCGGTAATACGCAATTTTCTGACGCCCAAAGAGACAAAAACCCGGGCCAAACGGGTCATCTCTTTGTAGGTCAGTATGCTGTCTCTAGGCAAAAATTCATAGTCCGGTCCGAAAATTTCAGACGGCATGCAATAACGGCAGCGAAAATTGCACCGATCCGTAACAGATATTCTCAAGTCCCTTAAAGGACGATGCCGTAGGTCTTTAATTTGATGCTCCACCGTGTTCACCCCGATTTATAATTGTTTTCATCCATTCAATTTAATTCCCTCAATTCTTGCGGGATGAGTATAGACATTTAATGAGTGATTGCGAATAAATCCGACCGTTGTGATTCCCAGTTCATCCGCCAATTGAAGAGCAAGCTCCGTCGGGGCAGACTTCGAAAGAACGACCTCGCATCCGATCTTTGCGACTTTCAATAAGATTTCGGATGAGATGCGCCCACTAAATACGATAATCTTTCCTTTTAATGAAATATTATGCTTTAAGCAATATCCGTAAATCTTATCCAGCGCATTATGTCGGCCGATATCCATTCTAGATAAAAGGATCCCGTGTTTATCGCAAAGCGCGGCGTTATGGACTCCCCCCGTATCCTGGAAAATCTCTGCCGAACTTTGCATGAGTCCCATTAAACGAAAGCAATCCTCGAATGACAGAGTCACCTGTATTTCTGACATGACTTTTGCCATTTTGGCATCGTTAATAAAATAGAAGCCTTGCCTGCTTTTCCCGCAGCAGGAGGTAATATACCTTTTAGAATGGAATCTTTGATAAAACTCATTCATTTTTTTGGTCTTGATATGAACGAAGCCTGCTTTTGCTTCAAACCAGATATCGTCAATGTCATCATAACGTTGAATGACACCTTCTGAAG
Source organism: Paenibacillus sp. GCM10027628 (assembly GCF_042676385.1). Classification (NCBI taxonomy): domain Bacteria; kingdom Bacillati; phylum Bacillota; class Bacilli; order Caryophanales; family Paenibacillaceae; genus Paenibacillus; species Paenibacillus sp. GCM10027628. Next base: position 41,879 of record NZ_JBHTHA010000014.1, on the reverse strand, counting down.
CCAGAAAACCGACTGCCATATCCTCGATGTATTCCGGCGAACTGACCATGGTTGCAAACTCTTCACCGTTGATTTTAATTGTAACAGGATATTCGGTCACGATCTTATCCTGCAAACGCTCGATATTGCCATGATAAAAACGGATGATCTCGCGAGTAATCTCGACCGGATTCATATTCTCTACATCCCTTACTCCTGAATTTTATTTTAGTTATGCCCGATAAAAAGCCGAAAATAAAGCTTATGCGACAGTTTTCTGAAAGAAAAAACCAGCATCAAACAAACTCATCATTTGGAAAGAGTCTGTTAATGCTGGTTAACCTCCCTACACTATCGTATAGGGAAATCAATCTAACACACAGTATTAAGTATAAAGCGTTCCCAGACAACTAGGAACACTCCATTCAGCAGTATGAACCAATCTTGGTAAGTCCTCGCTCGATTTATTATATTAATGATCATGCAAAATAACAAATGCGAATTTTTCGGAAATTCTATTGTTTTTCTTATTATTCCTGAATTTTACGTTCAAACACAAAAACGGACACAGCGACGTCTTCTTCCACTTTCATATCCGAAAAGAGATGGACCAGCTTCGTTTCCATCAATTGCTCTAACTGGGCCTTGAAATTCGTCGTGTACATTTTTTGAATCATTTTCGTTCGGGCTGCGTGCACCATATCTTTGCCGTCAGGCTCGCTTGCGATAAATTTTTCTGTTGGGGTCATATTCCCATGCAGCATGGTAATAGCCATATTGTCAACAAATGTAGTATGGATACGTTCGGGTCCCTTGCCGAACAAATCCTTTCGAACTTTCCTAATGAGTTCGTTGAAAGCCGCTTCCTTTTTCAATTGCTATCCCTTCTCTCAAAACCTGGTAGAATCTGAATACCCATTAATCATACTAAAAACACGTCAAATACAAAAGTCACAGAATCGACATGCCTAAAACTGTTGAATTCTTTTTCGATTCGGAGTTATAATTGTGTCATTAATCATAGACATTATCATATTGATGTGCAGGCAGTGAATTCTGTTTGCCGTTAATTACATTTTTCAAATGGCGGATTGGCATTTAAGTATGAAGATGCTTGAAATACTACTCCACCATAAGAACATGCGTCTGAATTTCAGATACATGTTCTTGTGGTGGAGTTTTTTATTTCTTACATGTTGAAAGGGGTCTTTCCCATGAGTGAAGACATAGTCAGAATTGCATTGAATGGAAAGGAGTACGATGTTCAATCAGGTTCAACCATACTTGAGGCCATAAACTCAAATGGTCTTCAGCATCCTCAAATATGTTATGTACCTGAAGTGGATCCTATTCAGACGTGCGATACCTGTATCGTGGAAGTGGATGGAAAACTAATGCGTTCCTGTTCTACGATAGCTTTAAACGGCATGAACATTCAATTGTCTTCCGAGCGAGCAAAAGCAGCACAAACTGAAGCCATGGATAGGCTTTTGGAAAACCATTTGCTTTACTGTACGGTGTGCGATAACAACAACGGCAATTGTGCGCTTCATAACACAGCGGAATTAATGGAAATCGAGCATCAAAAATACCCGTATAAACCGAAGGCCGATCCAAGCGAAGTCGATATGTCTCATCCCTTCTATCGCTACGATCCCAACCAGTGTATCGCGTGCGGCCAATGCGTAGAGGTATGCCAAAATCTTCAGGTCAATGAGACCTTATCGATTGATTGGGAAGCCGACCGCCCTCGAGTCATTTGGGACGATGGAGTTGCTATCAACGATTCCTCCTGCGTCAGCTGTGGTCAATGCGTGACCGTCTGCCCTTGCAACGCTTTGATGGAAAAATCGATGCTTGGTGAAGCCGGGTTTATGAGCGGAATCGAAAAGGACCTGCTCAATCCGATGATTCATTTGATTAAAGAAGTGGAACCGGGTTACAGCGGCATCTTTGCCATCTCTGAGGCGGAAGCTTCCATGCGTGAAACACGCACGAAAAAAACGAAAACCGTTTGTACGTTTTGCGGTGTAGGCTGCTCCTTCGAAGTTTGGACCAAAGGACGAAAAATTTTGAAGGTTCAACCCGTTTCCGATGCGCCCGTGAATGGTATTTCGACTTGCGTAAAAGGGAAATTCGGTTGGGATTTCGTGGGCAGCGATGAACGTCTGACGAAACCCTTGATTCGTCAAGGCGATGAATTTGTAGAAGCTACTTGGGAAGAAGCACTCAGCCTGATGGCCAGCAAAATGGGTTTCATTAAAGAAACATATGGCGGCAATTCACTTGGATTCATTTCTTCTTCCAAATTCACCAATGAAGAAAACTATTTGATGCAGAAATTAGCCCGTCAAGTGTTCCAAACCAACAATGTCGATAACTGTTCCCGCTACTGTCAATCCCCGGCATCTTGGGGTCTGCAGCAGACAGGCGGTATCGGCGGCGACTCCGGTACGATCAAGGACCTCGCCTCTGCAGGTCTTGTCATCCTGGTTGGATGCGCTCCCGCCGAAGGACATCCTGTGCTCGCCACACGCATCAAACGCGCGCACAAATTGCATGGTCAAAAGCTCATCGCCGTTGACCTTCGCAGGCATGAAATGGCGGACCGCGCCGATTTGTTCATTCGTCCGAAACAAGGAACGGATTATGTCTGGTTATCAGCCGTCGCCAAATACATGATCGATCAAAACTGGCATAACCCGAAATTCATAGAAGAACATGTGAACTTTTACCCGGAATACCTGAAACTCCTGCAGCGATTCACTTTGGATTTCGCTGAAAAAGAAACAGGTATTCCTAAAGAAACCTTGATCGAAATAGCCAAAATGATCCGCGACGCAGACGGAACCGCGATTTGCTGGGGAATGGGAGTCACGCAAAATGTGGCGGGATCCCATACATCTGCCGCGATTGCCAACCTGCTGCTTATTACAGGGAACTTCATGCGTCCGGGTGCCGGTGCGTTCCCGCTTCGCGGCCATAACAACGTACAAGGCGCTTCCGACATGGGAACCATGCCGAATATTTTCCCCGGGTACCAACCGGTCACGGACGACGCGATTCGCGCTAAATTCGAAGCTGCTTACGGCGTAGAGCTTCCGGGCGAACCTGGTCTGGATAACATTCAAATGCTGGAAGCAATCAACCGCGGCGAACTCAAGGCCATGTACATTGCAGGAGAAGAGATGGCATGGGTGGACGCTGACTCCAGGCATACCCAGGAAATGCTCTCGAAACTCGATTTCCTTGTGGTGCAAGACGTGTTCCTGAGCAAGACAGCAGAATTTGCCGATATTATTTTGCCTGCTTCGCCTTCGCTTGAAAAAGAAGGAACTTTTACGAATACCGAACGCCGTGTGCAGCGGCTTTATCAAGTGCTTGAGCCAAAGGGCGATAGCAAACCCGACTGGTTAATCTTCACCCAGGTTGCGAAACATATGGGATTTGAATGGGAATATAGCCATCCGAGTGAAATCTTTGCGGAAATGGCTTCGCTCACACCGTTCTTCTCGCAATGTAATTACGATGTATTGGAAGGCTGGAACAGTTTCCACTGGGGATCCCCTGACGGAAGCAATACACCGCTTCTCCATACCAAAGGTTTCAATTTCCCGGATAAAAAAGCGCGTCTGGCTCTCTTTGAATATATTCCGCCAGTAGAGTTCCCTGAAGAATTCGACTTGACGTTAAACAACGGCCGTTTGTTGGAACAGTTCCACGAAGGCAACCTTACAAACAAATCAAAAGGGATCCAGCACAAGCTCCCTGAAGTGTTTGTGGAACTATCGCCGGAGCTCGCAAATGTTCGCGGGATCAAGGACGGAACCCTGGTTCGTCTCGAGTCGCCTTATGGCGCAATTAAGCTTCGTGTTGTTATTTCCGACCGCACTCAAGGAAAAACTGTCTACGTTCCGATGCATTCAACCAGCCATGAAAATGCGATTAACTTGTTAACCGGCGGGGCAGTCGATGTCCAAACGCATACGCCTGTCTATAAGCAAATCAAGGTACGGATGCAGATTCTGGAATTGGAAGGTAACAATCCACTGCCAAGAACCAGTCCACGATATAAAATGCGCCATCCGCAAAACGGAGTCGAAGTACAGCGGAAATGGAATCGTCCCGGATATGTATCCCTGGTAGATCAAGAATAAGGGGGGCCAAGACATGGCAAAGCCTATTACGGCAATCAAGAAAAAGGTTTTCTCAGAAGAAGAAAAGAAAAAGCAATCGCTGGATCAGCTCACCGCTGATCTGGTGGATCACGATGCCGCACTGAAAAGGACGTTAGAGCTGGTCCGTGAACTGCATGACAGCGGAATTCTCGAAGCGGCCCACTCGATGCTGAAAGCCAAAGCGGAAATCGCGAAAATCGTTGTCGGGCAGGCAACTCGAAAACCGGTAACCAACATGATCAATAATCTCATGGGTGCAGCCGGAGTCTTGACGGAAATGGAGCCTGAGCTTACCAAAAAGCTGATAGGCAGCGTGGCCTCCGGCATGGAAGAAGCAAAGGAACACTTGGAATCGCCTAAAAAAGTCGGGATCCTTGATTTGATGAAAGTCATGAACGATCCGGACATCAATCGCGCTATCGGTTTTGGGATTCGTTTTCTGAAAGGAATGGGCAAAGGGTTAAAAGAGTAATATTACGAGGAGTTGATGTTATGAAATTAAACACCTTTATCATCAAAGGATTCCAGATTATTTTGAACGTTTCCTTAACTCTTCTTGGATTGATATTAACCTTTTTTATGATCCGTGAACTGGCTAACATCTTTCAATATACGTTCGATCCCAGTTCAAACGTTCACGAAATTTTGCAAGATATCCTTGTATTTTTCCTTTACTTTGCTTTTATTTCGATGGTCGTCAAATATTTCAAGGAAAATTATCATTTTCCCATTCGATATCTGCTTTATATCGGTATAACGGCAACCATTCGATTCATTATTGTAAACCAGGGAAAACCCCAGGAAAATTTATTTTTGTCCGCTGTTATTTTTGTTCTCCTGGTCAGTTTTCTGCTGGAAATCAAATATCATAAGTATTCGAATGAATGAACATTCAAACAATTTTCATTACCATTATAAATAGAGGGTGACCTTCCGATGCACAAAGTGCTTCTAATCGAAGACGATGCCATGATCGGCGAGATGTTGTCGATGTACTTATCGGTGGAAGGGTACTTGGTGAGGCGGACGGAAACCGGTGCTCAAGGACTAGCCGAGCTGGAAGCCTTTGAACCGAATATCGTCTTACTTGATCTCGTGCTCCCCGACATCGACGGCACGAAGCTATGCAGCGACATTCGCAGCGCTTCGAACGTGCCGATCCTTGTCGTATCGATGAAGACGGACGTGTCCGAGCGGATTCAAGCATTAATGGCGGGCGCGGATGACTATATATGCAAGCCGTTCAGCATGCGGGAATTGACCGCCCGGATCACGGCGAAGCTACGCCGAACCCAGCTCGTTTTTCAAACGGCCGCCGAGCAGCAGGAGCAGCCGGAAGACAGCAATCCAATTGCAGGTACGGCAATTTCGCTTGATCCTAAAAGGAGATCCGTTTACGTAAATAAGCAGCTAGTGGAGACCACCTTCTCCGAATTCGAGATTCTGCGGCTGTTTTGTGCAAGCCCCGGTAAAGTATTCAACCGCGAATCACTGATCAACGCGCTGCGGGGCTTCGATTCCTTCATGAACGACCGGGCGATCGACGTTCACATCGCCAATCTGCGCAAGAGGATCGAAGAAGACCCCAAGGAACCGAGGCATATCAAAACGATCCGGGGCGTCGGCTACAAGTTTCAACCTTGATTACGAGAACACTTTCGAAGGCTATTGACGATATTCAGTTCTTTAAAAATGGTTCAATTTCTTTTTGCAGGAATAGTTCGGAATGCTGCCTATCCATTATGCATGTCGAACAAACATGGAGGTGTTCATGTTCATTTAAAAGAGCGGCTTCTCCGGCTTCTTGGACGCATCCGCAAATTTCACAAATCATTGGCATTATGTTGCACCGTCCTCTTTCTTCACTTCAAATCCGAGATCGAGAATAGCTTGGTGAAAATCGCGGAAAGAAGCTGCAGTTTCGTCATACGTAAACACCGCTTCTTTTCGGGCCAAACTGACCTCCGCCTCTTATTTATGCCCCAAACCTCATGCAAGGCGTGACTTACTTTATCGGCATCTTCCTGATCATCCATTCCCCGAATGGCAATAGTTTTGGTAACCATGTAACTACCCCTTTTCACGAAAGTCAATGTTAGTTGTTCAACCCTCTGCCCATGCCCTGCAAAAATTTCGTCATCATGTTTAAAGATGACATCACTTCAGGCTCGCGCAAGGTCTTGACCATCGTCCATAATCCCGGTTGTTTTTTATCCGCCTCTTGGTCCACGCCATGCTCTACTCCGGTGGCAACGCCGTTCAATATTTTTTGAAGCTTGGAAGGATCTACGCTGCTCAAAAATTGCACGGCTGCCATCCCATTCTTAATGATTCGATGAGCGCCGGGTTTATTCAACTGATCGATCCCGATTAGCGCGATTTGTTTGCTGTTTTTCAGCATTCCCTGAAGAGCGTCCAATATCCCCATTTTTTGCAGCTCCCCCAGAATGTCCAGGAATCCAAGCAGCGCTTCGCGATGATTCACAGCAGCTTTTAGTATTTGCTCAATCGCTTGGGCCTCTTCTTCCGCTTGATCGGGTATATGCTTTTCAATGTAGGTAATCGCCTTGGCCACTGATATTCCCTCCTTCGATGATCTCCGGAATCGGTACATAATCGGAACGTTTCCACTTCTCTTCCACCTTTATGCCTATTTGCGGAACTCGATTGCCAAATCGGTAGTTTACGCGAGGCAACGGCGGCTTGCCCGTCCGCTCTAAAATCTCCATTTTCACACCCATTTCTTTATACGCCGGAGTATGCGTGATCCGATCGTGATAACTGCTTGTCAACCGGTTCACCGCCGATTGATCTTCAGATGTATTCATAGACAAATATAACTCGTTCCCTTTGACCCGATCGGTCACCTCTACCCGTACCTTCACGGTTCCATAAGGTGAAGTGAGACGAACTAAGGCGCCGCTTTCGATGCCGCGTTCTTTCGCAAGCTCTGGCGATACCTCCAGCCACTCGCTTGGAACCTTGTGCGATATACCTTTGGATTTGTAGGTCATGTTTCCTTCATGGAAATGCTCGAGCAGCCGGCCGTTGTTCAAATGCAAGTCGAAATCCTTGCCGGCTTCGAATGGCGGCGTCCAATCCACCGGGAACAATTTGGCCTTTCCGTCTGGAAATCCGAACCGCTCTGTAAATAAAAGAGGTGTATCCGTTCCGTTCGGCGCAACGGGCCAAATCAAGCTGCTCCATCCTTCCAGCCGTTCATAACTGACCCCGGCAAAAATGGGTGCAAGGCTTGCTGCTTCTGCCATAAGCTCACTAGGATGTTCATAGCTCCAATTTGCCCCCAGACGATTGGCAATTTCCTGAAAAATTTCCCAGTCTGGCTTGGAATTGCCTAAAGGTTCGAAAACTTTATGAAACCGCTGGATCCGCCTCTCCGTGTTGGTAAATGTCCCGTCTTTTTCCAAACTTGGAGCGGCAGGAAGTATCACATCGGCAAACTGGGCGGTTTTCGAAAAGAAGATATCTTGTACGACGAAAAATTCAAGCTTGTCGAAGGCGGAGTCCACGTGATTCGAGTTGGAATCGACAATCGCCATATCTTCACCGAATAAATACATGGCTTTCAGTTTGCCTTGATGAACGGCTTCAATCATTTGGTGGTTATTCAGCCCCGGTTTATCGGGAAGCTTGACTCCCCACGCTTGCTCATAGCGGGCTCGAGCCTTTTCATCTTGAATCGCTTCATAACCTGGAAGCCAAGCGGGCATGGTACCGAAATCGCAAGCTCCCTGAACATTGTTATGGCCTCTTAACGGATAGGCGCCTGCCCCGGGCCGCCCATAGTTCCCGGTGGTCAACAATAAATTGGATATTGCCGTACTTGTGTCCGTCGCCCCGAGATGCTGGGTAACCCCCATCGCCCATAGAGCGCAAACCGATTTGGCTTCATGAATCATAGTGGAGAGATGAATGAGCTCCGCTTTCTTTAGACCCGTCATTTCTTCCGCATATTCCAGTGTAAATTTCTCGAGGGATTGAACAAACGGCTCGTAGCCATTAACCCGATTGCTTAGAAACTCCTTGTCCTCCCATCCCTGATCGATGATATACTTGGCCACTGCATTCAGCCAGATTAAATCGGTGCCCGGTTTGGGACGAAGAAAAACGTCTGCTCTTTCCGCCAGTTCATGCTTTCTTAGATCGATCACCACCAGTTTTTGACCATGAAGCTTATGGGCGCGTTTGACCCGCGTAGCCAAAACGGGGTGGGATTCCGCCGGGTTTGCCCCAATCACAAGCACCAAATCGCTGCTTGCAATATCACGAATGGTTCCTGAATCAGCGCCAATTCCAACGGTACGCATAATCCCCGCCGTTGCAGGAGATTGACAATAACGGGAGCAATTGTCCACATTGTTGGTTCCCATGACGGCACGGGCAAACTTTTGGAAGAGGTAGTTTTCTTCGTTACTGCATTTCGAGGAAGCAATGTAACCGATCGAATCGGGACCATGGATATCCTTGATCTCTTTCAGCCTTCCGGCAATCAAAGAAAGCGCTTCTTCCCATGTCGCTTCGACAAATTTGTCGCCTTTTCGGATCAACGGTTGGGTTAAACGTTCTTCACTATTCACGAAATCCCATCCGAACTTACCTTTGACGCATGTCGAAATTCCATTGACCGGCGCTTCCAGTTGGGGTTCGATCTTCAAAATTTTACGGTCTTTCGTCCATACTTCAAAACTGCAGCCGACGCCGCAATAAGTGCAAACGGTTTTAGTCCGATTAATTCTGGACTTCCTCATCGCCGCTTCAACTTCCGAGACGGCGAAAATTTCCTGGTAACCAGGTTCGATTTCTTTGGTCATATCAATCATTGGCAACAAGAGATCATTCGGGATGCGGGTCAAATAACCGGCCTCTCCGAGCATCGTTTTTTCCATCAGCGCATTGCAGGGACATACGGTTACACAGTGTCCGCAGGATACACAGGAGGATTCATCGATCGGTACCCCGTTATCCCATAGAACTCTCGGTCTTTCCAGACTCCAGTCAATTGTTAAGGTTTCATTCACTTGAAGATCTTGACAGGCTTCTACACATCGGCCGCAGAGAATGCATTGGTCCGGTTCGTAACGGTAAAACGGATGCGAGTTATCCTGTGGATAAGGTTTTGGCGTAAATTCATATTTCTGGTGCTCGACTTGCAAATACTCTGCCGTATTGTGAACCATACAGTTGCCGTTATTATTGTCGCAAACCGTACAGTATAGCTCATGATTTTTCAAAATCCGCTGCATAGCCTCCAATTGGGCTTCCTTGGCCTTCGGAGAAATACTATCGACTTTCATTCCGGGCATAGCCGCAGTGGCACAAGCTCTTTTCAATTCGCCGTCCACTTCCACCAAACAAGTATCGCAGGACTGGATCGAGCCCAAATTGCCATGGAAGCAAATATGAGGGATGTAATAATCGTTAGCTTCAGCTGCTTCCAAGATACTCTGGTTCGGGGAACAAAGGTATTCCCGATCATTAATTTTTATGGTAAAGCTTTCCGTTGTTACTTCATTTATCATTTCCTTACAGCCTCCCTCTGGTGTGATATTCTTTCCCAAAACAAAAAATGCATTCTCTGCTAAATACTTGCATGGACCTGAAAATTCACTTTCAATTGAGGAAAATATTGTTCTCTCCAGTTTTTCAAATCATGATAAGGAATCTGATGACGGAAATGTTGGCCCTTTGCATTATGGATTTGAAACAAAGTACTTAATTGATTTTCATTCGGGCTGATTCTTTCAGTTATTTTTCCGTTTTTCAAAACAGTAGATCCCTCATAATGATATGAGTGAGTCGTTGCGTTGTTGTGATGTGTTGTAGTTGTTGTTGTTGTGAGTGAGTGAAGGTTATTTGACGTGCCCTGCTACAATGTCATTACATTAATCTGCCCGTTCAACGAGCAAGTCCAGATAACAATTGCCCCCAACTACTCCTTGCCATTCGGGAATGAGATAAAGTTCTTGTCATCCTACACATGTAGAACAATCCAAAGAAGTAATGCAAAATATATTGACGAAAACGCTTTCATGTCGCAAAATTTTTCTAGGAACTTTTTCACAAAATATGTGAAAGGAGAGTGACATTGATCATGCAGAATAAACAAAATGATAAAAATGCCAGCCAATGGTGGTACATCCTTCTGATCATTCCTTTTATAGCTATGCTTTGGCCTTCATCTTATTCTACTGCCGAGCCAAAACTGGCAGGAATGCCATTTTTTTACTGGTATCAATTGTTGTGGGTTATTATCAGTGCAGTGTTAACGGCAGTCGTATATTTCGCTACTAAGCGAAAATAAGAGAGAGAAGGAGTCATTATGAATATTAATTGGACGGCATTCATCGTTTTCATATTGTTCTTTCTACTAGTTACGGTAATCGGATTTTATTCGGCAAGATGGCGTCAAGGAAACCTTAAGCTTCTCGATGAGTGGGGATTAGGAGGAAGAAGATTCGGAACGCTGATCACCTGGTTTCTCCTAGGCGGAGATCTTTATACGGCCTATACTTTTATTGCCGTACCTGCTTCGATGTATGGGAAAGGCGCGATCGGATTTTTCGCTGTGCCGTATACCATTATCATTTATCCGTTCATATTTGTCGTTATGCCGCGCCTGTGGTCAGTTGCCAAAAAGCATAGCTACATTACGGCAGCGGATTTCGTTAAAGGACGTTTTGGAAGCAGTTCCCTTGCATTGGCTGTTGCAGTTACCGGTATTTTGGCTACCATGCCGTACATAGCGCTTCAATTGGTTGGTATGCAGGCAGTACTCGATGCCATGGGATTTACGGGGACAGGTTTTATGCACGATTTACCGCTTATCATAGCCTTCCTGGTACTGGCGATTTATACATTTAATAGCGGTCTTCGCGCTCCGGCCGCCATTGCCATTGTCAAAGATTTGATGATCTATATCACTGTTATTGCAGCCGTAATTTATATTCCGTACAAGCTTGGAGGATTTGGTCCGATCTTTGATGCCGCAGCAGTCAAGCATAAGGAAGCTGTCATCCTCGGTCCTAAGGCTTATGCGCCTTATGCGACGTTGGCTCTTGGCTCCGCACTTGCCTTGTTCCTGTATCCGCACTCCTTGATCGGGATCTTCAGTTCGAGCAGTCGAAATGTGATTAAACGCAACTCTGCGCTGCTGCCGGCCTACTCGCTCGTGCTGGGTATCATTGCATTGCTTGGGTTTATGGCGATTGCCGCTGGTATCACAACGAAGGATGGCAACGCTGCTATTCCGGAATTGTTCCTTAAAATGTTTCCTAGCTGGTTTGCAGGATTTGGGTTCGCCGCAATTGGTGTAGGTGCCCTTGTCCCAGCTGCGATCATGTCGATTGCGGCGGCCAACCTGTTTTCGCGCAATATTTATAAAGCGTATATCAACAAAAACGCCACTGACACGCAGGAATCCAAGGTTGCAAAATGGTTCTCGCTTGTTGTGAAAGTCGGCGCTTTGCTGTTCATTTTCTTAATGAACAAACAGGAAGCAATCAACCTGCAGCTACTGGGCGGGATCTGGATTCTTCAAACCTTGCCTGCAGTCGTAGTCGGCTTATACACAAGATGGTTAAATCGTTGGGCTATGGTAATTGGCTGGCTGATTGGGATGGTATACGGTACATTCATGGCCGTTTCAACCAGCTATGGAAATCAGTACAAGTTGCCATTCGGACTATCCGGCGCTTCGACGGTATATTCTGGGCTGTACGCCCTAGTATTGAATTTCATTGTGGCCATCGTCCTAACTTTCATCTTCCGTGCGATTGGTATCGGAAATGGCAAAGACGAAACGCAACCACAAGATTATCATTTTGACGTAGCATAAGATCAAAGCAACACTCACTCCATTGGAAACTCCCGCCACGTATAAAATGAAGAAAACGGAGCCTTCAAGCTTGCAAGGCTCCGTTTCTGTTTTCGATTTGCGGAACAGGCTGCCGAGCGAATCACCTGCAGCCTGGATAGTACAATATTACGGAACTATCGTACTCCGTTAGCGCAATCATGGTTTGAACGAAGGATATGTTCGAAAAATCATACATAAATACCTTTTAAACAGCAAATTCCATAATTCTGTGTGAAAATTCATACAGATTAGTGCTTTTTTAAGAAAAAAGTATAATTCTGTTCGATAATTCATACAGATTCGTTCTTGTTTCGATAACTTTACCTTACTTATTCCGTTCAACTATACTGCCAGTTAGTTCAACGAATAAGAATAGTTCACTTTTGCAAACATCATGTTATTTTCCCCGATCAGTTTTTTTAAAAATCAGCCTTATTTTTGTGTGTGAATCATTTCACAAATTCGTCAATCACTTGTCAACACTCGCTCACAATTATGTGAAAACAATCACATACTTTCGTATATGATATAAGTATCAAGAAAGAACGATGGAGCAGGTGAATATACATGGACAAATACCGCAAACAAGAAAAGGCCCTCATCATCTTATGCGCAGTGGTTGCCGCAGTCATGCTTCTATCTTGGAGCCGTCATTTATTTGCATAAAAATAGCCAATGCTTACGATGCAAGTTTTCTTACGAAAACTCTTAGGAGATGATACTATGCACTACGATCCGGTACTTTACAGCCGCATGCTCACGGAGCTCACGCTTGCGTTTCACATTATTTTCGCTACGATCGGGGTTGGCGTTCCCATGATGATCGCGCTTGCCGAATGGACGGCGATTAAACGGGGCGACCCGTACTATTCGCTCATGGCGCGTCGCTGGGCTCGCGGCTTCGTCATCACCGTCGCAGTCGGAGTCGTCACTGGAACTGCGATCGGCCTTCAACTGAGCTTGCTTTGGCCAAGCTTCATGCGGATCGCCGGACAGGCGATTGCCCTGCCGCTGTTCTTGGAGACTTTCGCTTTCTTCTTTGAAGCCATCTTCCTTGGCATCTACTTATATACGTGGGACCGATTCAAAAAACCGATCCTGCACTTCATGCTTTTGATCCCGGTCGTCATCGGCTCCTCTGCTTCCGCGTTCTTCATCACGACCGTGAATGCTTTTATGAATACTCCGCAAGGATTTAAGCTGCAATATGGAGCCATCACTGACATCCAGCCGCTGGTCGCGATGTTCAATCCGGCTACGCCGACGAAAGTTGCCCATGTGCTCGCTTCGTCGTATATGACAAGCGCCTTTATTCTTGCCGCTATAGCCGCTTTCTCTTTATTGAAAAAGAAAGACACTCGCTACCATCGCAAGGCGTTGAAGCTCACGATGACCGCGGCGCTTGTGTTTTCGCTTTGCACGGCTTTGGTCGGCGATCTCTCCGGCAAGTTCCTAGCGAAGTATCAGCCGGAAAAGCTCGCTGCCGCCGAGTGGCATTTTGAAACTGCGGACAAAGCACCTCTTGTACTGGGCGGTTATTTGACCAAAGATAACGAAATTAAGTACGGTCTCAAAATCCCCTATGCCCTAAGTATTCTGGCTCACGGCACACCGACAGCGGAAGTTCAAGGCCTAAATGAAACGCCAGTAAAAGAACGGCCGCCGCTTTATGTGCACTATATTTTCGATCTCATGGTCTCGATCGGGATGTTCCTCACTCTACTAGGCCTCATCTATATATGGGCGCAGCGCAGAGCTCGGAGCAGCAATGGCCGTTACCCGCGGTGGCTGCTGCGATTGATCACATGGTCAGGTCCGCTTGCCATGCTTGGTATCGAATGCGGCTGGGTCTATGCCGAAGTCGGAAGGCAGCCCTGGATACTTCGCGGCTTTATGAAAACGGCCGAAGGTGCAACGACATCCACGCATGTGGACACGATGCTTGTCCTGTTCTGCTTCCTATACTTGCTGCTCGGGCTAACCGTCATCAAAGTACTAAGCAAGCTTTTCAAAAATAATGATGTGCAAGATGAACTCATCGCCAGCGGCATTGAAGGAGGGGGACCGCGATGAACTATGAACTACTTGGCATTTCTGTACTTTGGCTATTTTTATATGGCTACCTGATCGTAGCTTCCATTGATTTCGGTGCTGGATTTTTCAGCTATTACTCCTTCATCACGGGGCGGAAGCATCTCGTTCACAACATTATCGAACGCTACTTGTCCCCGGTTTGGGAAGTGACCAATGTGTTCCTTATCTTTTTCATTGTGGGGATCATCGGCTTTTTCCCGGACACGGCTTATTACTATGGCACGGCATTGCTCATCCCGGGCAGTGTAGCCATTATTCTGCTCGCTCTGCGTGGCTCCTATTATGCTTTTAGCAATTACGGCTCTAAAGACAACAAGCTCTATATGTTCCTATACGGAGCTACGGGCTTGCTTATTCCGGCGTCGCTCTCGACCGTTCTAACTATCTCTGAAGGCGGTTTTGTAATGGAAAAGAACGGAAATGTGCTCTTCCTTTACGGCGACCTATTCCGCAGCCCTTACTCTTGGGCCGTTGTGCTGCTGGCGCTTGTTAGCGTCCTCTATATATCGTCCATGTTTCTGACTTATTACGCAGCTAAAGCAAGGGATCACAAAGCTCTTGAAGTCGTCCGCGGTTACGCGCTTGGCTGGAGCATGCCGACGATTTTATGCAGCCTGCTCGTATTCTTTGCTATCAATGGTCATAATCCGCAGCATTTTCAAAAAATGGTCGACCTTGCATGGATGTTCGCTGCTTCGTTTCTATGTTTTCTAATCGCGGTCTTTCTCGTCTGGAAGCGTCGCGGCTTCGGCTGGTCTTTTATATTCGTCATGCTGCAGTTTGCCTTTGCCTTTTTTGGCTACGGAGCTTCGCATCTTCCCTATATTTTGTATCCTTACATCACGCTTTATCACAATTTTACTAGCGATACGATGGCGCTGTCCCTGATTATAGCTTTCATAGCAGGATTGCTGCTCCTCGTACCTTCTCTCGCTTTGCTCATGAAGCTTTTTTTATTCGATGCTTCGTATGTTCAAGGCAATTCTTCTAAGAAAGGATGACGTTCAAATGGATTTTGAATTCTTTTTGATTATGGTCGCACCGATGCTGGTCGTGCTGACCTCTATCTTCTTCCTATTCGCCTGGTTTTCAAAAGGTAATGACGCATCCATAGAATAGAACGCGAAAAATCCCCTTCCTCCGCTGAGATTGCAGCGAACAGAAGGGGATTTGCTAATTTCCCGGGAAATAGTCGTATTTAGTCGAAATAAACAGCTTTTCCAGTTTTAGCCGACTCATAAATCGCCTCGAGAATTTCCGAAACGACACAAGCTTGCTCTGGAGTAACAACCGGTTCGGTGTCATTCTCAATAGCTTGAATCCACAGGCGCATTTCTAAATCTGGCGCACTTTCCGTTTCGCCATCGTAGAAGGCAACTCCGCCGGCATTTAGCTCTACTTCGGTTGTGAACAAACGGCTGTTTTTCTCGCCATTGATGCGCAGTCCGCCCTTCATGTCGGCTCCGCCCTCAGTACCGCAAAGCGTACATTTGGCCTCGTCCACTTCAAGCGTATTGAGTGCCCAGCTCGATTCGAGAATAATAGTGGCGCCATTTTTCATCGTAATCATACCAAATGCGGAATCCTCAACGGTGAACTTGGATGGATCCCAAGGTCCCCATGCATTTGCAGCATTTTCACGTTGCGACAGCTTGTGGTAAGACGTACCGAGCACGACTTTCGGCTCGTAGTTGTTCATCATCCACATGGTCAAATCGAGCGCATGCGTACCGATATCGATCAGCGGTCCTCCGCCTTGCTTTTCTTCATCCAGGAATACGCCCCAAGTGGGAACAGCGCGACGGCGAATCGCATGCGCCTTGGCGAAGTAAATGTCGCCGAGCTCACCGTCCGCACAGAGCTGGTGCAGATGCTGGCTGTCGCCGCGGAAACGGTTGTTGTACCCAACCGTAAGCTTCTTACCGGTCCGTTTAGCAGCCTCTACCATTCGACGCGCATCAGCAGCTGTTTTAGCCATTGGCTTTTCGCACATCACATGCTTGCCTGCTTCGAGTGCAGCAATTGTAATCTCTGCATGGGAATCGTTTGGTGTACAGACATGCACGATATCGATGGATTCGTCTAACAAAACTTCACGGTAGTCATTATATACGCGAGTTTCGTTTTTCCCGTACTTGCTTGCCGCTTCATGCGCTTTTTCTGGAATAATGTCGCAGAAAGCAACCATTTCTACATTGTCTAGCTTGTTCAAACTCGGCATATGCTTGCCGTTCGCGATTCCGCCGCAGCCGATGATCGCGATGCGATACGTTTTGGACATAACGAGCCTCCTTAGCATTTTCCCTCGGGAATAAAACTATCTGTGTTTATTCTTATACTTTTCACAAGTGCATTCTACCCTTACAATTAGAGTATATCAAAATACCAAAAAAAGAAAATTTCTGATCTGGCGAAAGTTATATACGATTTTGCCATGATGGAGGTACTTCGTGCTGATTCATGAAATTTCCCGCAAACTTGGCATCACCGCAAGAGCGATTCGTTTTTATGAACAAAAGGGATTGCTGTCCCCTGCCAAAATGAAAGAAAACGGCTATCGCACCTACACCGAGCAGGATGCCTTGCGCCTGCAAACGATCATTTCACTGCGGGAAGTTGGCATGACACTTGAAGATATTAGACAAACACTGGATCAAACGGATTCAACTAGCCAGGAGGAATTCATCTACGCCCTGCAGTTGCAGCGCTCTATGCTGTTCCAGCAATGGACCGGGATGAAGCAAATGATAGAAACGATGGATCGCATGATTCAGGCTGCCAAAATCAATCAAACACTGCCAACCGATCAGCTCTATGAGCTGGCCGGGCAAAACAAAGCGATGCGTGACCTCCGCGAAAGCTGGCGCGACCATTGGGATTTCGATGCCAAGGCTTCTCAATTCGACATGCAGCTGATTGAAGATAATCAATCCACTGGTGAAGCCCGGTTGTTATTATCCCCGAATGCAGCCTACGAAGCTGCGCTAAACCTCATCGTCGAACTCATCGCCCCTGCGGCAGGGGAAAAAGGACTCGATGTAGGAACAGCGACCGGCAATTTGGCCGGCAAGCTTCAGCAGTTAGGCGCTGTCATGTCTGCCATCGATCAATCCAAACAGATGCTGAAGCTTTGTGAAAGCAAGCATCCCGACATCGAGCTTAAATTAGGCAATGTTTTAGCCATTCCATTCATGGATGGACAGTTTGATATGGTCGTCAGCTCGTTCGCGCTTCACCATCTAACCGAGCCGCAGAGAGAATTGGCTTGGGCGGAGATGCTTCGAGTATTAAAGCCCGGAGGCCGAATTGGTTTGGCCGATTATATGTTACGGGATGCAAATGAACATCATACGTTCATGGACAAGCTCATCTCCTCTGGAGCTAATAAGCTGCCCATGATGCATGAACAAGTCGAGCTGTACACCGTTCACGCTCATCTTATAGAATGGCTAATGCGGCATTCTAAGGATGTCCGCTCCCAGCCAATCAATGACTTCATTTACATCGTTTATGCGCAAAAATGAGCCTGGGCCGCTGTCCATTCAGCAAACCCAAGGCTCATTATTTTTTTATCGTATTCGCAACCAGCTTGTATCCGACTCCACGAATGGAATCGATTTGTACCGATTGTTGATTCATCTCGAGCTTCTTGCGGAGTGAGCTTACATGCACATCGACGGTTCTCTGCCCCCCGATATAATCAAACCCCCAGACAATATTCATCAGATCGTCTCTCGTCACGACTACGCCGGGACGCTGCACCAAATACAGCAGCACCTCGAACTCTTTCGGCCTAAGAGGGATCGACTCCCCGTTCAGGGCGACTTCATATTTTTCCGGGTAAATCAATAACTCACCGGCTTGAATGACTTTCTCATTCGGTTTATTTTTATCTGTCACCGCATCCTCGGATTGCGTTCTGCGAAGTACAGCTGAGACGCGTGCCAGAAGTTCGGCAACGCCGAATGGTTTTGTAATATAATCATCGGCGCCGTGCTTAAGTCCTTGTACGACTTCGTCCTCAGCATTGCGGGCTGTCAAAATAATGACAGGCGTACCGTTCCCTTTTTGTCTAAGTTTCGCTAATATTTCAAAGCCGTTCAGACCCGGAAGCATAATATCCAAAACAATTAAATCATAGGACTGCTGCAAAGCCTCTTGAAGCCCATCTCCACCATGGTCAACGACTTTCGTATCATAACCTTCCTGGGATAGGTTGTATGATAATAATCGCGCTAGTGTGGGTTCGTCTTCAATAACCAGTATTTTTTGTGCCATGGGATCCCCCGAATTTACAGTTTATTAACTTTGCACAACCTTATTTTAACACCGAATTGTAAAGACAATGTAAACATTTCGTAAATGCGATGTAAATTAGTGAATGACAGGCAGCTCAATCGTAAATTTCGTCCCCATGCCGACTTCACTATCCACCCGGATCGTTCCCCTGTGCAGCTCTACTAAATGTTTCACGATCGACAAACCGAGTCCGGTTCCGCCTGAGCTTCGGGAACGAGCCTTGTCAACGCGGTAAAACCGCTCAAAGATACGCGGCAGATCTTTCTTCGGAATGCCAATCCCCGTATCGGAAACGATAATTCGCAAACGCTCATAGTCGCCATCGGCATTCATGTCAAGCGGCTCGACGCGCACCTTCACTTTGCCGCCATCCTGTGTGTAGTTTATGCCGTTAGATAGCAAATTGATAAATATTTGCCGTAAACGGTCCTCATCCGCCTCAATGTAAATATCATCGTCCACCTGCATACTTAGTTCAATATGCTTCTTCTCCGCTTCCTTCCGTAGTACATTGAGCGATTTCTCAAGGAATTCCGGCAAATAGACCGGAGAGAACTGCATCGGTATGCGCTTGGATTCAATTTTGGACAACTCAAGGATATCTCCGATCAAACGATTTAGCCGCTCGCTCTCATCGAAAATGATTTGCAAAAAGGAGACGGCCGTCTCTTTATCGTTCAGTGCTCCGGCAAGCAAAGTTTCGGCAAAGCCTTTGACAGCCGCAATCGGCGTCTTAAGTTCATGTGAAACATTGGCCACAAACTCGCTGCGCATCCGCTCCAATCTACGCACCGCCGTAATATCATGGAGGACGATCAGAACGCCCGACCATTCTTCATCTTCATGAGAGATCGGATTTAAATTGATTTCAAGAATGCGTTCCGCCGGGTAGTAGAAAATCATCTCGTCGCGAATCGGCTCCCGGGTCTCGATGCATTCCTGAATGAGCTTCGTAAATTCATATTGCTGCTTCGCTTCATTATATTTTTTACCGAGCAGCTCTTGCGCGGAAAAGCCAAGGATGTCTTCGGCAGCCGGATTCAGCAGCATAATCCGCTCTTCGCGGTCAATCATCATGATGCCGCTGACCATATTTTCCATAACGCCTTGAAGCCTGCGCTCGTTCTCTTGAATGCGTTCCATCTGCTGCTGCAAGCTTTCCGACATGCGATTAATCGCCTGCCCGAGCTGTCCAACCTCATCATTGGTGTAAGAGGGCACTCTCGATTTATAATTCATATTCGTAATCTGCTGGGCAACACGAGTCATCTTCTCGATCGGACGTGTGATTCCTTTGGCAATTCGATAGCTCACAATCCCCGCAATAATAAACAAGATCACAAGCCCTGTAATCAGAAAATACCAAAGACTGCGGATCGATTGAGCCACCTGCTCCAAACTCATCGCAATACGCAAAAATCCGGTGATCTGCTCACCGTTCTTAACAGGAATGGCCGCGTAGAGCATTTTTTCTTTTAAAGTATCACTATATCTCGTTGTATAACCAACACCGCTTGCAGCTGCCGCCACAATCTCGGGTCGGGTGAGATGATTGTCCATTTGCTGAGGATCTTGATCGGAATCTCCCAGTACGCGACCGTCAGCCCGAACAAAAGTCAATCTGGCTTCAGTCGATGCCTTAATGCGTTTAGCCTGGTCGGTGTAAAAAGAAATTAGCTCGCTCTCTGTACCGCTGCGATTCCATTCCCCAGTGGCCAGAATCACCTTGAGCTCGCGTTCCATGTTATCCTGAAGCGCCTCAATATGCGAATCCTCCAACACCTTAGCCATAAACACGCCCGCAATCAACATCGAGCACCCAATCAGCAAAATCAGTATAAATGTCAATTTGGCACGGAATTTCGTCATCCGCTATCTTCCTCCGATGAGTAAGTTTATGTCGATATATAAAGAAAAAGGGCTACTCTACATAGTAACCCTTTCCTCCGTGCCTGATCCAGTATTTTTTTTGTAAACGATTATTTAAAAACCGGCTCTTTGAGTGCAGCAAGCTTCTCAAGCGAGTTTTTCTCGACGTCGGCATGCAAGCTGTTGCCATGGGAATCCATTGTCACGATTGCCGCGAAGCCTTCCGTCTCCAAGTGCCACATCGCTTCCGGAATACCGAATTCCATGTAGTCGACACCCTCTACTTTTTTGAAGCATTGTGCGTAGTATTGAGCAGCACCACCGATGGCATTCAAATACACGCCGCCGTGCTCTTTGAGGGCAGCTAGCGTTTTGGGGCCCATTCCGCCTTTACCGATGACGGCGCGAATACCGAACTTCTTAATGATATCGCCTTGATAAGGCTCCTCGCGAATACTCGTCGTCGGCCCAGCCGCTTTCACATGCCATTCGCCGGATTCATCCTTGCTCATCACCGGTCCGCAGTGATAAATCGCTGCGCCATTCAGATCCACCGGTGCATCGTGATCCATCAAATATTTGTGCAGCGCATCGCGTCCGGTATGCATCGTACCATTAATGACGACCACATCGCCCACTTTCAGCGAACGGATTTGTTCTTCGGAGATTGGCGTCGTCAACACGATCTCACGACGTTCTTCCGTCGCGCTTGCCGCTGCCTTTTGACCAGCTTCGAAAGCTTCCTGGAACGATACTTCCGTTCCTCTCGGATACGACCAGCCGTTAATTTCTCCAGTCTCCGCATTCAGAATCACGCCCTGGCGACGGAACGCCCAGCAGTTGTATGCTACGGACACGAAGAAGCTCGCCGGCAGACGGTTCATCACGCCGACTTTACAACCGAGCAGCGTCACTTGACCGCCGAAACCCATCGTTCCGATACCGAGCGTATTCGCATGCTCCATCACGTACTCTTCCACTTTGCGAAGCTCCGGATGCGGATTCACATCGTCGACGTGACGGAATAATTGATGCTTCGCGAGCTCGTAGCCGCTTGTGCGGTCGCCGCCGATCCCTACGCCGATGAAACCGGCGCTGCAGCCTTGGCCTTGCGCTTGATAAACCGCGTGCATGATGCACTTGCGGATACCGTCAAGGTCGCGTCCGGCTTTGCCTAAGCCTTCGAGTTCCGTAGGAAGGCTGTACTGGATGTTTTTATTTTCACAGCCGCCGCCTTTCAAAATCAGCTTCACTTCAATATCGTCGCGTTCCCACTGCTCGAAATGAATAACCGGCGTACCAGGTCCCAAATTATCTCCGCTGTTAGCTCCTGTCAAAGAGTCAACGGAATTGGTGCGCAGCTTGCTGGCTTTCGTTGCATTCGCAACAGCATCAAGAATCTGCTTCTTCATGATAATTTGGTTTGCCCCAACCGGACAGTGTATAATAAACGTTGGCATGCCCGTATCTTGGCAAATTGGAGATACATTGCACTCTGCCATATGAATGTTATCGGCAATCCTTGATAAAGAAAGCGCAGAACGAGTGCCTTGGTCCTCGCGTTCTCCAGCCGCTTGAACCGCGCGGCGAACGTCACCTGGAAGGTTCGTTGAAGTTTCGACAATCAAATCGTATACGCTTTGATAAAAATGCTGCATGACTAAGTCTGGCTCCTCTCTCATTTGAAAGAAATTATGATGATAAAAGAAATAGTCCGCTTTCAGAACAGAGGAAGTGGACTTTATAAACAACTCTATCTATTATATCATACCTACCACGATGTGTTCGATGTAGATGTGAGAAAAACAAGGAGATTCACTGACATGTACAAAAGAATCGCCATTACCATGCTGCTGAGTCTGGTTGGCATCAGTTTGCTGCTCACTCCGCTGCAAGCCAATCGTTCCCAGGAAATTTACTATCAAGATCAAGTTGCCGTCCTCATGTACCACCATGTGCATGATAAAGACACCAGTTCCAGCACGATTACGTCCTCGCTTTTTCAGGGGCAGCTGGAATCCTTGCTAAGCAAAGGCTATCATTTTATTACTTTAAATGAATTCAAGCAGTTTATGGAAGGCGCAACGGTGCCCGTTAACGCGGTGCTGGTTACTTTTGACGACGGCTACCAGAGCTTCTACACAACGGCTTATCCGATCCTTAAAAGCTTGCGTATTCCCGCTGTGAATTTCGTCATTACGAATGATTTGACCAATCCGCTCGGCTCCTATATTCCTTCCATGTCGAAGGAACAAATTAGCGAGATGACCCACGCGACAAATTTCATTGATATTGGCTGCCATACGGACAACTTGCATCATAAGCTCCCAAGCGGCAAAGCCGCTCTCGTAGGAAAATTAGACCAGAATGGCCAACAAGAAACCGACGAGGCTTACAAGCAGCGCGTCCTCAAAGATACGAACGCTTGCGTCGGCAAGCTTGCCAAACTGACCGACGCGCCGCTTGACACGATGGCCTATCCGTTCGGCATCACGTCGCCGGAAGCGACGGCACTTATCCAGCAGGCGGGCATTCGCTACGCCTTCACGATCTCGCCGGAGATGGCGACGCGAAGCGCCGATCGCCTGCTCATCCCGCGGATCAACGCGGGCAGCCCCGGCATCACGCCGGAGCTGCTGCACCGCTCGATCCAGCGCCGCATCGCGGCGCAGCCGGGCAGCGCCCCGCTGCGCGTGGACGTGGCGACAGCAGCCGAGCAGCTTGGCGGCAGCGCCCTTGCCGAAGGCGGAGCCATCCAGCTCCGCCTTGGCGGGCAGGCATTCACCCTGCAGGTGAATGCGAAGACCGCGACGCGCGGCGAGGCGCGCGTCACGCTGCGCGAGCCCGTGCTGCGCGAGCACGGGCGGGTCACGATCGCGCTTGACGATCTGCAAGCGCTGACCGGGCTTCCGCTCGTCTACACCCCCGCCACCGGGAAGGTGGCTGAGCGGGTGACGCCGAGCGTCAAATAGACTGGCCGTCTCGCGTTACTATAGGAATACTACGACCATGGGAGGACTTTATGAACCATCACTTTTTTGCCTATTTGTACCGGTTAAAATATATCGACCGCTGGAGCTTGATGTGGAACATGCGACGGGATACGGTCGCCGAACACTCTTATTACGTCTCTGCTATCGCTCACATGCTTTGCACGATTGCCAATGAAGTATACGGCCGCAACGTACCCACGGATCGAGTCGTTTCCATCGCTTTGTTCCACGATGCATCTGAAGTTTTAACCGGCGATATTCCTCAGCCCGTCAAACATAATAACGAAAAAATCTTGCGCAATTTCCGGGAAATTGAAGACGTCGCCGTGGAAAAACTGATCGAGACCATACCTGCGGAAATTAGCCATGTTTATCGTTCCTTAATTCAAGATCATGACCCTGAGCTCTATCGTTGGGTGAAAGCCGCCGACCTTCTGGAAGCCTACATCAAATGTTTGACCGAACTTTCAACCGGCAATCGTGAGTTTATCGTAGCCAAGCAGCAAATCTTAGAAAGCTTGCAAAAGATGAACATGCCGGAAGTGGACTACTTCCTTACTCATATGAGCGCGTCCTTCGAAAAAACACTGGATGAGATAACGTTGAACTGATCGTTCCTAATCGAAAAAAAGCATGTCATCTTGAAGATGAACATGCTTTTTTTTATTCTCTAATAGAGCTTAAACCTTAACCCAAGATCTGAGGATTTGTCATAATCAGAACTGCTACAACGACCACGATGGCAGCGATCCAGCTGAAAGATTGAATTTTGCCAACATCAGCCGCCGTATTCGCCCCTGCTTTGGCAGATGCGATCAGCTTCTTCGTTCTGGCTCCAATCATTCCGGAGAGAGCACCTACGATAAGCAATAAAACAACAGCCGTGATCATCCAAGCGACGGATGGCTTAACATTACTAATCAAAGCCCCGCCTGTAATGAAAGCAACGATTAATGCAAATTGACCAACGCGATTAAAAGATCTGAGCAAGCCTACGAAGCTTTCTTGTGCGGCACCGGACAATGATGCGGCACGACCCACCAGAAAAGGAAATACGACATATGCACCTAACAATAAGGCACTCACTACGTGCAAGAAAATCATAACGTTATACATTTGACGCCTCCAACTTGGTTTGAAATGGTTTTCTTTAGTATACCGAATTCAACTAGAGTGGACAAGAAAGCGATCCCACAATTTCCCTAGAATCCCCCTTTCTTCAAACGATTTGTGAACAAAAAAAGAAAAACTAGCGCCTGCAACTTGCCAGGCGCTAGTTCTTCCGAAGCACTTAAGGCAGCGGTTCTGCAGGTACGTTCGCAATCGTTACCGCTTCAGTGAATTTAGCTGTCGTATTCTGTCTTAATCTCATATTAGCGGCACCCGATATACTCGGATTTATTTGGACACTCACTATTTTCTCTGCATGCCCGCTAGCATCGGCTGTCAGCGAGAAGCTGGTGCTATACCCATAAGAGGAAGGCCACGAGCCGTCACTATTTTGCACTTTTGCCACTTGGGTCCCAGAACCGTTATAGATACCGAGATTATAGCCACTTACCGTGGAATTTGCCGTTAGTCCATTCAGAATGATTTTCACTTGAAAAACAGCCTGGTTGGGCAATGTAGATTGATGGATAAAAGCGTATGGATCTGACGTATTAGTGCTAGAGCCATAACCGTAAGACCCTGCTTTAAACGTTGTTCGATCCCACCACTTGTAGCCTGCAGCCGGCGCTGCCCAAGGTTCCGCTTGCGGCTCTGTACTATTGGCCGGTTGCTCCCAGGAATAAAGGGATGTAGCGGTATCAAGCGTTAAACCCGACACCTGCGATAAATCCGTGTAGCTTTCTTTCGTAGCCAGCCAATTCACCATATTCACCAGCAGCTTTGCATCATTTTGCTCTTGATAGCCTGCATAGGTGGTTTTGGCTCCGCCTGTTTCTTCCTTTAGATACTTGGGTGTCGCGTCCTCAACCGGTGAAGAGTCACCAATGAAGCCTGCTTTACCCGCACTGACTTTGGAGACGGCGACAAACGGACCTTCTGCAACTCCGCCTCCATTGTAAACGCCTTGATCCACCGCACTAGCCCACTTCGTTGTTGTGGCTGGAAGATATACGATACCTTTGGCCTTATTAGGATCCATAATCGCTAGCGTTGACCCTGCGTGCATAGCCACCGTTGATACACCATTTGTAATGTTAAAAGCTTGAGATGGACTCACTATATTATTCGCAGTTATATCACCTAACGCATTGTAGCGGAAACGTACGCCAAAATTGGTCGCGAGCCAGTCGGAGCTTGCCACTCCCTGCATGGCTGCAGACGCAGCCTCTTCCGTACCCATGCCGCTCGCCGGATTCGTCCATGCCCCGCGACGGTAGCCGTTAAATACTTCGGAAGCATCCCAACGATTCTTGTTGCGATCCGCATTATAGTGATCGGCAATGAAGAAAATACTACCGCCACCTTGCACATACTGCAGCATTGCGCTTTGCTCGGAAGTTTTATAAGGAATATTTGCTTCGCCGATTACAAATACGTCGTATGCTGATAAATCTGCAAGCGTAATCGGAGTCGTCTTCCGCAGTTCTTTCACATAATAGCCTGCATTACCTAAAGCATTGGCAAAATCTGAGAATCCGCCATCGATGACCCAGTCAGCCGCACCCGCCGTTTGACCATGCGTGTTATCAAACAGTACCTTTTTCCCGTTCGCTGTTACAGGTGTAATCGTTGGAGCCGGATCATTAGGCCCTTCAGCAAATGCTTGCGGTATAGCGCTCAATATGGACACCGATAACGTAACACTAAGTGCGAGACTTTTCCAGCTTCTTGACCCAAGCAAGCCTTTCTTCAACATCAAATCCCTCCACCCATTGGATAAATTAGCCATTTCCGGCCTACTTGTATCGTAGCATAAGTGAATGAGATAGGAATAGCCTAGCTGAACGGATTTACAAAAGTAACAAAATTTCAGGAATGTGCACTAAGAAATTCTGAGATTGCAAAATGGTACAGCATAGAGCGTCACAGCCGCCTCCATGCAGAACCAACCGATTGCTCAATATTCGCCTCGCGTGTGTGTCTCTATTGGATTTTGTGCAGTGGATCTTAGTAACTCATGACTAGAATCCGTAAGACATTGGATTCTATCCAGCGCTTTTCTGGATATGGGGATCAGATTGAGTAGATAGATCCATTTGACTGGAATATTTCCAATCAAAGCTCTACTTTCTCTGGATCTGACTCCTTTGATTGGACAATATCCAATGGCAGTATGAAAACACATTAGTATCAAATCAAATATCCGATGCCCGAGCGCGCGCATTCATAGACCGCAAAATTCTACGTTCCTATTCAGCAAAAAAAAGAACCAGCGTTCCCCTATAAGGAACCTGGTTCTTTTCGCATTATGTCGATTAGCCCGTTACCACTTTAATTACGTTGCGTACGGAGTTAGCTGTTTTATCCAATGCCGCTTTCTCGTCTGCAGTCAGCTCGATATCCATGACTTTCTCGATACCGTTAGCGCCAAGTACAGTCAAAACGCCCATGAACAGGTTGTCGTAGCCATATTCGCCTTGAAGAAGAGCGATTGTAGGGATGATGCGTTTTTTGTCTTTCAAGATCGCTTCTGTCATTTGCACGAGAGAAGCTGCCGGAGCGTAGTAGGCACTACCGTTACCCAGAAGGTTAACGATCTCGCCGCCGCCTGTGCGCGTACGTTGAACGATCGCTTCGATGCGGTCAGCCGGGATCAGTTTCTCGATAGGAACGCCGCCGGCGTAAGTGTAGCGAACGAGTGGAACCATGTCATCGCCGTGTCCGCCGATAACAACGCCCTTCACGTCTTCTACGGAAACGTTCAACTCTTGGGAGATGAATGTCAGGTAACGAGCCGTATCGAGTACACCGGATTGACCGATTACGCGGTTTTTAGGAAATCCTAGCGCTTGGTAAGCCACATAAGTCATCGCGTCAACCGGGTTACTCAAGATAATAACGATGGAGTTAGGAGCGACTTCTTTTACGTTCTCACAAACAGATTTCACGATTCCTGCGTTTGTATTAACCAGATCGTCGCGGCTCATACCAGGCTTGCGTGCGATACCTGCAGTGATAATGACGATGTCGGAATCAGCAGCATCGGCGTAGCTGGAAGTACCTGTGATTTGGCTATCGTAGCCTTGAACCGGGCCTGCTTCGAGCATGTCGAGAGCTTTACCTTTTGTTGGGTTTTCCAGTTGCGGGATGTCAAGAAGAACGACGTCACCGAGTTCTTTTTGAGCCAGCATAAGCGCAGTAGTAGCACCAGTGAAGCCTGCGCCGACAACAGTGATTTTATTTCGACGGATTGTCATTTAAGTTGCCTCCTAAGAGTTTTTTATAAGGAAATTCATTTTAAAAATGGGATTAGCCCATGTTTTTGATGATTTCGTTTGCGAACTCGGAGCATTTGATTTCTTTCGCGCCTTCCATCAGACGAGCAAAGTCATAAGTGACGGTTTTGTTGTTGATGGATGTTTCCATACCTTTGTAGATCAGCTCAGCCGCTTCCAACCAGCCCAGGTGCTCAAGAAGCATAACGCCGGACAAGATAACGGAACCTGGGTTAACCACGTCAAGACCCGCATATTTAGGAGCTGTACCGTGAGTAGCTTCGAAGATCGCGTGACCAGTCAGGTAGTTGATGTTTGCACCTGGAGCGATACCGATACCGCCAACTTGCGCAGCTAGTGCATCGGACAGGTAGTCACCGTTCAGGTTCAATGTCGCGATAACATCAAAGTCTGTTGGACGAGTCAATACTTGTTGCAGGGCGATGTCAGCAATCGCATCTTTCACGATGATTTTGCCAGCAGCTTCAGCGTCTTTTTGAGCTTTGTTCGCTGCTTCAGCACCTTGCTCTTCTTTAATGCGGTCGTATTGAGCCCATGTAAATGTTTTGTCGCCGAATTCACGCTCAGCCAGTTCGTAACCCCAGTTTTTGAACGCGCCTTCTGTGAACTTCATGATGTTGCCTTTGTGTACCAAAGTAACGCTCTTACGGCCGTGTTTAATCGCGTACTCGATTGCTGCGCGGATCAGACGCTCGGAACCTTCGGAGGATACTGGCTTCACGCCGATACCGGAAGTTTCAGGGAAACGGATTTTCTTAACGCCCATTTCGTCTTGAAGGAATTTGATCACTTTTTTAACCGCTTCGGAACCGGACTCCCACTCGATACCCGCGTAGATATCCTCTGTATTTTCACGGAAAATAACCATGTCTACAAGCTCAGGACGTTTAACCGGTGAAGGTACGCCTGTGAAGTAACGAACCGGACGGGAACATACATACAGGTCAAGCTCTTGACGAAGCGCTACGTTCAGGGAACGGATACCGCCGCCGATAGGCGTAGTCAGAGGTCCTTTGATCGACACGATGTACTCGCGCATAGCTGTCAATGTATCGTTAGGCAGCCAGTTGTTGAATTTGTTGAATGCTTTTTCGCCGGCAAATACTTCGTACCAAGCGATTTTTTTCTCGCCTTTGTAGGCTTTTTCTACAGCTGCATCCAGAACGCGTTGGGAAGCCGCCCAGATGTCAGGACCCGTGCCGTCACCTTCGATGAAAGGGATGATAGGGTTGTTAGGAACTTGCAGAACACCGTTGTCGATGGTGATTTTTTGACCTTCTTTTGGTAGTTCGTAGGATTCGAATTGTGGCATGATATTTCCTCCTTAAAATTTATATAAATGGTGGTAGTTCGCAAAAGTTACGTTTGTGTTCTCCGTTGCAGGCACTGGCAGTTCCTTCCGACCGCGTGTTGTAATCATAGATTACAAAGGCGGGCACTACGTTTCTCCAGGAACTACCATGCCCTCCACTTTGCTACGTTGTGCGACGAGAAACATTTAAATAAATGTTAACTCGTCACGTAGTAGGGGGCAAGGTAGACACACAAAAAGTGACGGGAGTTGCGGCACTCCCCCGGCTGAACCGGGGACGGGTACCGAACTGCCCGCACCTTGAGCATAAAGCTTCATATACTAACAATTAGCGTTCGCTAATTGGGATATATTTTTGATTCACCGGACCTGTGTACTCGGCACGAGGGCGGATCAAACGATTGTTTTCATACTGTTCCAGCATGTGGGCTGTCCATCCGGATGTTCTGGAAATCGCGAAGATCGGAGTAAACAGGTCACGAGGAATTTCCAAGGACGTATACACGGATGCGGAGTAGAAATCTACGTTTGGTTTCAAACCTTTGAGACTGGTTACCAAATCGTCGGCTTTAATGGACATGTCGTACCATTTCATGTTGCCGGTGATTTTACCCAGCTCGTAGGACATTTTTTGCAGGTGCTTCGCGCGAGGGTCCCCGTTTTTGTAAACACGGTGGCCGAAGCCCATGATTTTGTCCTTGCGCTCTAATTTATCGTTGATGTAAGGAACAACGTTCTCTACAGTTCCGATCTCTTCAAGCATCGCCATAACCGCTTCGTTGGCACCACCGTGAAGAGGTCCTTTAAGCGTGCCGATCGCGGAAGTGATTCCCGAGTAAATGTCAGTGAGCGTTGCAACTGTTACGCGAGCAGCAAATGTGGAAGCATTCAGCTCATGGTCAGCGTGAAGAACCAGTGCTTTGTCTAAAGCTTCAATTGCAACTTTGTCCGGTTCTTTACCTGTCATTTGGTACAAGAAGTTAGCTGCAACGGAAGGATATCCTTTGGATTCCAAAGGCTCTTTGCCTTCACGAATGCGTGAGAAAGCCGCGATGATGGCAGGCACTTGTGCTTGTAATTTAATCGCTTTACGTACGTTAGCTTCAGGGCTCATGTCGTTCGCTTCTTCATCGTACAAAGCAAGTGCGGACACAGCCGTACGAAGTGCTGCCATGGAATTAACGTCTTTCGGATAAGATTTAATTTGGTCGATTACTGCAGCTGGCACCTTGCTGTTCGCGTTCAGGTCGTTCTGCAATTTCTCGAGCTCAGCTTGGCTTGGCAATTTACCAAACCAAAGTAAGTAGATTACTTCTTCAAAAGTCGCATTTACTGCGAGGTCATCAATATCAATCCCACGATACGTGAGCACACCATCTACAATGGAGCTGATCGACGAGGTCGTGGCTACAATTCCTTCCAAACCTTTGGTTGCAGTCATGGGAATCTCTCCTTAGCTACTTTATTAGCAAAAAATTGCTTTTTTCCTATCCTTAATAATAAAGTATTTCGTACGGTAAGTGAACAAAAGGGGACATAAAACTTCATTATCACTACCATAAAGAATCTTTTTGACGGAATTCGCGCATCCGCAAGCGTTTCAGAAATTCGCTTTCCACTTACGATCTTAAACAACCTTTAACAAGTTTCTGTTAATTTTGTCGAAATATACTCACCACTTAGGAAAAGTTTGTCGGAAGCGATGTAGATTGATACAATGAAGCCATGCAAACATGCTTTTCACTTTGAAGTTTATGACGACGCCCATTTATGGCGAAAAATGCTAAGGAGCACAGATATGAGCAGCAACTTCAGTATCGGCATTATTGATATCGGATCCAACTCCATCCGGCTTGTTATCTACGAAATCAATGCGCTTGGGGCTTATCGCGTCGTGAGTGAGCACAAAGATTCGGCAAGATTAAGTGAGCGTATCGGTTCCGATGGCCTTTTACATAACCAGGATATCCTCTCGGTTGTTCCCATTCTCGCCCACTACTCGCAGCTGTGTAAAGCACATCATGTGCAAACGG
The DNA here is from genome assembly GCF_042676385.1 of Paenibacillus sp. GCM10027628. Lineage (NCBI taxonomy): Bacteria > Bacillati > Bacillota > Bacilli > Caryophanales > Paenibacillaceae > Paenibacillus > Paenibacillus sp. GCM10027628. The sequence continues at coordinate 10,840 of NZ_JBHTHA010000014.1, read as the reverse complement.
TTCGAACAGTAGCGACGGCCGCGATCCGCAATGCTGCGAATTCCGCTGAAATCGTACGTATACTCGAAGACCACACGGATCTCCGTATTGATGTGCTCAGCGGCGCAGAAGAAGCCCGCTATGGCTTTCTCGGCGTGATCAATACGATCGATATCCGGGACGGCCTGATTATCGACATTGGAGGCGGGAGTACGGAAGTAACGCTATTTCGCAATCGCGAGCTGCTGCAAAGTATCTCCTTTCCATTCGGCGCCGTCAATACAACCCGTCAATTTATGAAAAATGGTACGGTATCCGAGCAGGAAATCGCAGGGATTCGCCAGATGGTGGAGGATGCCATTACTACTCAGCCGTGGATTACAAATTCTCCGAATCTGCCGATGATCGGACTGGGTGGCACGATACGTACATTAGGCAAAATGAGCCAAAAGCGAAATAAATACTCCCTCCAGCTCGCACATAACTATGAGTTGAAGCCAGGAGAGCTTGATTATTTTCTCAAGCTTTTGTCCTCGCTTCCACTGGAAAAACGCAAGAAAATCGAAGGTCTTGCAAAAGAGCGGGCCGACATTATGATTCCGGGACTTGTCATTTTGGACACGATTTTTGAAGCTGCCCGTGGTTCTGAGTATATCATAAGCGGCGCAGGACTTCGCGACGGGCTTTTTTATGAAACTTTATGCCCCGATCAGCCTAAAAAACCGGATGTTCTTGAAGCAAGTATTGAGAACATGCTTCTTCTCCATCCCAATTCAGCAGTTAAACATGTACGGCATATCGACAGGCTTGCGATGAAACTTTATGACGAACTCATTGTCGATCCAGTCTCTGGAGAACAGAACAAACGATTCCTTCACGCGGCGGCTCTCTTATACCGGATTGGGGCGAGTGTTCACTATTATCAATTTACGAAACATACCCAGTACATGATTGCTCAAGCCCGCATCGACGGGTTCAGTCACCGGGAAATCGTTATTTGCTCCCTCATTGCCTCGTATAAAACAAAAAGCCGGACTCACCAGCAAGTCCTTGGTTATAAGGACATTCTGATGGAGTCCGACGAAGCGCTGATCGTCAAGCTTGGACTTATGCTGCAGTTGGCTATAGCGCTAGATAGGAGCGAAACTCAGCCCGTACAAGATGTGGAGCTTTCAATAAAGGGTAAAACGCTCACTATCCGACTGTTATGCATCCACGATCCGATTTACGAGCTAAAAGAATTGGATGCGATTAGCAAAGATTTTGAAAAAGGCTGGGGGCTTAAAATTAAGGCTCAAGCTGAAGCTTTTTCCAAGAAGTAATTTTCATCGCCTCGAACTGGCTCCGATAAGGGGTCAGTTCATTTTTTACCCGCGCATACATGCCGTTTGGCATTAACTCTCTCGCTTTGACGTTATCATTTAACGAAAGGCGAAGGATTTGGATCATCATTTTTTTGAGCGGCTCATCCAGCACAGGGCACATCAATTCAATACGCCGCGTCAAATTCCTCGTCATCCAGTCGGCCGAAGACAGATACACATCCACCATCCCGCCATTTTCGAAATAATACATGCGGGAATGCTCCAAGAACCGATCGACGATGCTCCGCACCGTAATATTTTCGCTCAATCCAGGTACCCCTGGCCGCAAGCAGCATACGCCGCGAATAATTAAATCAATCTTAACGCCGGCCTGTGACGCCGCGTATAGCGCATCCACCATTTCCTGATTGGATAACGAATTCATTTTCGCAATAATATGTGCCGGCCGGCCGGCTCTTGCATGCTCAGCTTCACGCTCGATGAGCTCAAATAACTTATCTTTCAAATCAGTCGGTGCCACGGCAAAAGCCTGCCAGTCATGCGGCGCCGAATAACCTGTAATTTCATTAAAAAGCGCCGACGCATCTTCGCCAATGACACTGTTCGATGTAAATAGACCGACATCGGTGTACAGACGAGCGGTGCTGTCATTGTAATTACCCGTGCCTACATGCACGTATCTGCGCAGCGTGTTTTCCTCTTGGCGCACGACGAGGGTTATTTTCGCATGTGTTTTTAGGCCTACAAGTCCATAAACGACGTGACAGCCCGACTTTTCCAGTTTACGCGCCCATGCGATGTTCCGTTCCTCGTCGAAGCGAGCTTTCAATTCAACAACGACCGTTACTTGCTTCCCAGACTCCGCGGCTCTAGCAAGCGCTTGGATAATCGGCGAATTTCCGCTAACTCTGTACAGAGTCATCTTAATGGCCAGCACTTGCGGATCATCAGCGGCATGTACAATAAAATCCGTCACAGCATCGAAGGACTCATAAGGATGATGGACAAGCACATCCTTATACTTTAATAAAGAGAAGTAATCGTCAACGTCTTCGAATTCGACAGGGTAATTGGGAACCACTCGCGGATAGCGAAGATGCTCAAAGCCCGTCAGACTGCCGGCCAGCTTCATGAAATACGTAATATCGAGAGGTCCGTCGATTTCGAAAATATGCTCCGTAATTTCAAACTCATCCTGAAGCATGGCAAGCGCATAGGGATGCATGCCCTCTTGAATTTCCAAGCGCACGGGAGATCCCCACCGCCTGCGTCGAAGCTCTTTTTCTATTTCTTCAAGAAGGTCTTCCGCGCCTTCTTCATTCAGCGTCAAGTCGGCATTTCTCGTCAGACGAAACCCATGAACGGCAATTGGCGTATAGGCACTAAAGAGAGACTGAATGTGATGTTCGATTAGTTCTTCAAGCAAAATGAATTCCTGCTTCTTGCTATTAGTCCGAGTCGGTACCGGGATGTAACGCGACAAGTTGCTTGGCACTTGCACAATGGCGAAGTAAGGCTCCTCATCAGGGTCGTCGCCATCTCGAACCAGGACCACAGCCAAATATACGGATTGATTATGTACAAGCGGAAACGGCCGGCTCTGGTCTACAGCCATGGGGGTGAGAACTGGAAAAATAATATCATGGTAATACGCATCCATCGCTTTCTTCTGACTGGCATTCAGATCTTCATATTCAGTGAAAACGATGCCTTCTTTCGTGAGCTGTCTGCCCACTTCCCGGTATGTTTTGTATTGTTCGGACACCATTTTGGCAGTACGCTTCATAATGCGTTTGATTAATCCGGCAGGGGTGTAGCCCGTAAAGTCCTTCTTGTTATAGCCAGCTTTCATTTGATCCAGTAGTCCTGCTACACGGACGCTCATGAATTCATCCAGATTGCTGGAGACGATAGACAAAAACTTCACACGCTCAAGTAACGGAGTGCTCGGATCTTGAGCCTCCTGCAATACACGGCGATTAAATTCGATCCAGCTCAGATCCCGGTTCAAATACATCGACGATACTTCATTGATTTCCTTGAGCTCTTTGACTTCCTTCGCTGCGGGTTCTCTTGCAATACTCATAAAGCCTCCATTATGATGTTCTATTTTTCGACATTCGTACCCTCATTGTACTATGCTCCCTGTGGACCGACAATGCAGGAAGACCTCAATTGAAATATTAAGATTTTGTAAATATAACTTTTTAGCGAAATCCCGCAATCATTTTCTCAATCATTCTCGAACGTGTTACAATACAACTATGTTGAAGCAAGGAGAGAAAATACCATGAATATCCTCAATCCGCGCTTAGTTCATCAAATTTTCAGAGGCATTTGGGTCGCTATAATCATCCTGCTGATCGGCCTCGTCCTTTATTATGTTACCCCATTGATTTATCCGTTTATTTTCGGCTGGCTCATTGCGCTAATGCTGAATCCTCTCGTTAACTTTTTCCAGTTTAAAATGAAGCTGCCGCGCTGGCTCTCCGTAACGCTATCCATGTTGTTATTTTTAGGTGCTATGATTACGGCTATCACCGTGCTCGTGGCTAATATCATCGTGGAATTAGGCTCTCTTGCCGATACGATTCAGGGGCAGATTAACCGTTGGGTGGAGCAATTTAATGTGTTCATTAATTCCACTGCTTTCCAAGAGTGGATTGGCCGGATTAATGAGTTCTTTGAGAATAACCCCAAATACCAGGAAACCGTCAACAGTAATTTATCAACAACAGCAGGCTCTATTGCGGATGTAAGTAAATTCATTATCGGCTATGTATTCGATCCGTTAAGAAGATTTCTGACTTCCCTGCCTAACGTCGCGACCCTTACCATAATCGTCTTGCTAGCCACTTTCTTTATAAGTAAAGACTGGTACCAGCTTATTGGCAGGTATAATGGCATTTTCTCTGAACCGATCGTGAAAACATCGAAATTGATCAGAAACGATTTGCAAAAAGCGTTGTTCGGCTACTTGCGTGCCCAGCTCATCCTCGTGTCTCTCACAGCGTTAGTCGTCATTATCGGCCTGCTTGTGCTCCGGGTTAATTATGCAATAACCATCGGCTTGTTAACCGGTCTAGCGGACTTGATGCCTTATCTGGGAACGGGAGCTGTCATGGTGCCTTGGATTCTCTATGTATTTTTCGCGCAAGGTGATATTTATCTCGGTATCGGGTTAAGTGTCCTATACGGTGTCATTGTGATTGCCAGGCAGATCATGGAGCCCAAAGTATTAGCCTCTTCCGTCGGATTAGACCCTTTGGCAACGCTCATAGCGATGTTTGTCGGCCTGAAATTGTTCGGACTGATAGGTTTGATCGTCGGTCCAGTATCGCTTGTGATTTTGTCCGCCTTTTACCGAGCGCGAATTTTTCACGATATCGCTGTATACATACAAAAAGGCCCAACCACTTCGGAATAGAGAATGGTTGAGCTTTTATTAGGATTCTTTGGAATTTTGGGCAGACCGGCGGGCATAATTGTGACCGGTAGATTGTTAATTATGATTTGATGCATGGTTTTGTTTATGGTATTGGATGGTCTATTCCCCTCTAAGTCATAGGGCAATAAAAACCCACCTTCGGCTGACAACCTTGGGGTGGGTTTTTACTTTCTCTTGTTGTTGCTAATGTATGTTAAAACCAAGCGTTCTTATTTCCACAGTACTCTTCACCTAAATTTTCCTTTACTGATTAATTTTTGAATCAAACCAAGCAGCAGAACCTTGAAGATCGGACGTGTGAACGGAAAAACAAGGAGAAACCCGAAGATGTCAGTAACAAAACCCGGTGTTATCAATAATACACCGCCTATGAAAATACAAATCCCGTCAAGCAGGGATTGTGCCGGAAGTTTACCTTGTGACCACTCGTACCGGGCATACTCCCAGACCTTCCGCCCCTCGCGCTTCGCAAAATAAGCGCCCAGAAAGCCGCTTAACAGAATTAGCGCAAATGTGGTCCAACCACCGATGAAATGACCAAGCATGATCATGAAGGTGATCTCGATCGCAGGTACAATAATAAAGATAGCAAGAAGCAATCGGAACATAGGCTTATCTCCTTTCGGTGAGCAATTGCCATAGATCAGGCGCTTCCTTCTCTATACGTACGGGCTTCCAAGAAGGATTCACCCAGACGTGGCGAGTCGTACCGGTTACGAGCAGTTCTCCTTCCGGTGCTTGATCGCCAGTCGGATGATCATCAGAATTTTTGCGGATTTCGTAGGCAAAATCAATGCGTATGCTGCTAGCCTCAGCTACACGTGTGTAAATACTTACCAAATCATCATAACGAGCCGGTTTCCTGAATTTGGAATTCGCTTCCACTACCGGGAGCAAGAGCCCTTTTTCTTCTATTTTTCTATAAGGATAGCCCAATTCCCTGATGAGTTCGGTTCGTCCGATCTCAAACCAAGTCAAATAGTTGGCATGATACACAACCCCCATTTGATCGGTTTCTTCATAACGTACACGAAGTTGATGCGTGTACCATCCCTGTTCGGTCATGCTGCTCTCCTCCTTACTGAAATACATACGCTAGTACAAAAAAGAGTGAAGTCGAGATCATCTCGCTTCACTCTTGCTGTTTATTGTCATGCGTTTACAGAACTTTAGCTTGTCCAGAGTAGATCACGCCGACTTCCGGATAGATGGACACTTCCGTACCGTCTTGAATGAGTTCGACTGCACGTTCCACGCCTACTATTACCGGAATGCCGAGGCTCAACGCAACAACTGCTGCGTGAGAAGTAATGCCGCCCACTTCTGTGATTAATGCAGAAGCTCGTTGCACTGCAGGCATGTATTCTTTATCCGTAGAGATAGTAACAAGAACAGCGCCGTCCACCATTTTGGCATTTGCTTCTTCAGGTGTCCGCGCCGTCACAACTTTACCCGTTGCCGTTTGCGTTCCGATCCCCGTACCTTTGGCAATCATCTCGCCAACATGATGAACCTTGATCAGGTTCGTGGTTCCGGAGCGGCCAACAGGTACGCCAGCTGTGATGACAACGATATCGCCAAGGCTCACGATGCCTGTTTGGATACTGCTGTCTACAGCCAGGTTGAACAGCTCGTCCGTTGTTTTGGCTTCATTGCCTTTCACCGGAATAACACCCCATACGAGAGATAAACGACGGATGACTTGGTCGTTAGGCGTTACAGCGATAATAGGCGATTTCGGACGGTATTTGGATACCATTCTCGCTGTATATCCACTTTCTGTTGCGGTAAGAATCGCTTTTGCGCCAAGCTCCAGGGCGGAATTCGCAACAGCTTGGGAGATGGCCTCCGTCACTGTAACTTGCTGAGCTTGCGCTTGACGAAGGAAAATCTCTTTATATTCCAGAGAAGCTTCTGCGCGTTCAGCGATGCGAGCCATTGTTTGCACGGATTCAACCGGGTATTTACCGGCAGCTGTTTCACCGGACAACATCACGGCATCCGTACCGTCAAATACGGCATTCGCCACGTCACTCGCTTCTGCACGAGTCGGACGAGGGTTACGCTGCATGGAATCCAACATCATCGTTGCCGTAATGACCGGTTTACCGACGATGTTACATTTTTTTATCATTTGCTTTTGAACGACAGGCACATCTTCTGCTGGAATCTCCACCCCAAGGTCTCCGCGGGCAACCATCAAACCATCGGAAACTTCAAGGATTTCGTCCAAATTCTCGACGCCCTCTTGGTTTTCGATTTTACTAATGATTTGAATGTGTGTCGCATTGTGTCTCTCGAGCAGCTCGCGAATTTCCATAACGTCGCTTGCTTTACGCACAAAAGATGCTGCGATAAAGTCAACGCCTTGCTCGATACCGAAAACGATATCGTTCGCGTCTTTTTCCGTGATGCCCGGAAGACTGATTTTGACGCCTGGGACGTTAACGCCTTTTTTGCTTTTAATCGTTCCGCCGTTCACGATGCGGCATTCAATCTCTGTTCCGCGAATGTCAACAACGGTTAATCCGATCAAACCGTCATCGATCAGAATCGTGGAACCAACTTGCACATCGCGCGGCAGATTAGCGTAAGTAACGGAGATACGGTCAGCATCGCCAAGAATCTCTTCTGTCGTGAGGATGATGTGCTTGTCCTGAACAAGCTCAATCGGCTCTTCTTTCAATTTGCCGGTACGAATTTCCGGACCCTTAGTGTCTAACAAAATCGCTGCTGTTTTGCCTGTTTCCTGGCATGCTGCGCGAAGGTTGCGGATACGTGCGCCGTGCTCCTCAAAATCTCCGTGGGAGAAATTGAGGCGGGCAACGTTCATTCCCGCTTCAAGAAGCTTTTTCAAATTTTCTTGTGATTCGCTTGCAGGTCCAATGGTACAGACAATTTTCGTTTTACGCATGGTTTCCCTCCTGAATAAATGTGAACCTACCGATGTCTCTAAATTTACGGTATCGGTCCTCAAGCAGCTCCTGTTCGGTCATGCTCAGCAATGGTTGAAGCTGTCCCCAGATTGCTTCCTTAATGAAATCCGCTTGCGCCGACGGATCCCGATGTGCTCCGCCTTTTGGCTCCGGAATGATACCATCGATCACACCAAGCTCCATAATATGGTCCGCCGTAATTTTCATCGCTTCTGCAGCATGCAACGCTTTGGAAGCATCTTTATATAAAATGGAAGCTGCACCTTCGGGACTGATAACCGAGTAGATAGCATTTTCCAACATTAACACCTTGTTGCCTACGCCGAGCGCAAGTGCGCCGCCGCTCCCGCCTTCGCCAATGACGATACAAATGATCGGCACGCGAAAAGAGGCCATTTCCAGCAAATTTCTGGCAATCGCTTCTCCCTGCCCGCGCTCTTCCGCCGCATTCCCCGGGAATGCCCCTTTGGTATCGATGAACGTAACGATCGGACGCTTGAACTTGTTCGCTTGACGCATCAGACGCAGCGCTTTACGAAAGCCTTCCGGATGCGGACATCCGAAATTGCGAGCGATATTATCTTTGGTATCTTTCCCTTTTTGATGGCCTACAACCGTAACCGGCACACCATTCAACTTGGCGAGTCCACCGACGATCGCAAGGTCGTCCCCATACAGCCTGTCTCCGTGAAACTCGATAAAATCCGTAAAAATGGACTGAATATAATCAATCGTTGTCGGCCTTTGCGGATGACGAGCGAGCTGCATCTTTTCCGCAGAAGACATATTCGCATACAGCTCGTCTTCAAGCTCGTTGTATCTTTCTTCCAAACGGCGTATTTCTTCTGAAAAATCGATTTGCTTCTCAGCGCCAAATTTACGAAGCTCCGCAATCTTGCTTTTCAGCTCTGCCAATGGCTTTTCAAATGGCATCTCACCCGCCATAAGTCGTATCCCCCTTCACACCGTGCATGTCTAACAGCTTGATTAACGTAGGCCTCATCTCTTTGCGGCTTACGACTTTGTCGAGCTGACCATGCTCCAGGTTGAATTCAGACGTTTGGAAATTGTCCGGGAGCTTCTGTTTGATCGTCTGCTCAATAACGCGGCGGCCAGTGAACCCGAACGGCGCCGCAGGCTCTGCGATAATAATATCTCCGAGCATAGCAAAGCTGGCGGAAACGCCGCCGAAAGTCGGATCCGTAATAATGGAAATAAATAATCCGCCTTCCTCGCTAAGCTTGGACAAGGCAGCGCTTGTCTTCGCCATTTGCATCAGACTTAAGATGCTTTCCTGCATGCGAGCTCCACCCGAAGTGGAATAAATAATGATTGGGTACTTCTTCTGAATAGCAGCTTCAACAGCTCTAGTTATTCGTTCACCAACAACGGAGCCTAGCGATCCGCCCATGAAGTCAAAGCTCATCGCCGCAATAACAACCGGGTATCCGCCGATCGTCCCCTCGCCTGTGATGATAGCATCCTCCAGGTTGGTCGAGCTCTTCGCTTTATCCAATTTCTCTATATAATCCGGAAACTGTAAAGGATCCTCTGAGATCATGTTGTTGTCGTATTCGAAAATCCGACCTTCGTCGAGTGTCATCTGGATGCGTTCCATCGCGTTTAATCGATAATGATAGCCGCAGGCTGTACAAACTTTCAAGTTCTTCTCTAGCTCTTTGCTTGTCTGAATCGTACCGCATTTCGGACATTTATTCATTAAACCTTCGGGAATTTCCCTTTTTGTTCGCTCGGAAGGAATGGTCGCATATTTTCGTTTTTGAAATAGATCCTTTAGCACTTTTCCACCTCTACTTGGCTTTTATCGTGAAAATCTGACAAGCCACGTTACTTACTTCTACAATCCACTATCTATGTAAAATAGAATTCAGCACTTCCTGCACTTCTTCCAGCTCCCCTTCGGGAACGAGAATTTCGAACTGGTTTTTGGACAGGTTGGTGCCTCGAACCTGCACGAGAAATCCTTCCTCCGACAGCCTCTGTTTAATTCGCTCTGCGATTCTGGCGGTAGGAGCAATATAAATCACCGTCCACATGAAAAAAAACCTCCTATGAAGTGCAACGACCTCTATAAGTGCTAGTTGGTAACGATGACTTGATAAACATACACTATAGGCATAGGCACACACAATGGAATAATGATATCATAACTACTCTTTTTCCCGCAACAGAGCACAACTTGTATATGCTAGTCCAGACGAAGTTTGGCGCTGTAATCCGGCGCATTCTCGTTCTGATGCGCAATTCTCGCCGAAGCTGCTGCAGCCAGCCCGCAGACGAGATCGTCTAGAAAGACGTGCACGGCAGACCGATTATCATTCAAAGCCCGGATAATGCCGATCTTCTCTTTGTCCAAATAACCAAAGCTGGTCAGTCCGATCATGCCATAGACATGAACAATGCCTAGAGCCAGCGTCTCATCGACGCCATACAAGGGCTCATCCGCCTCAAGAATCGACTGTAACGGCTCGGGGAGCTGCTTTTTCTCTGCCAATTCGTCGAGCGCTATGCCCGTATAGAGTGTATACTGTACTTCACGCTTAGCGAGTACGGCCAGCACGCTGTCTATGCATTCTTCTACCGTAAGTTGATCATTATAGGGCTTTTGCAGCTTGAACACAATCTCGGCGATCTGTTCGATGGTGACGCCGCGCTTTTGCAGCAGTTGGATCATATGTTGTTCGGTCATAACTTTGCCTCCTCACATAAACCCGAAATCGTATACTTGCGGGTTCCTATTTATATGCAGAGGAGGCGTGCTTTATTTCACCCGGACGGAATCTTTGCCCATGATCGTCTCGATCATGCGCAGCAGCTCTTTCGAGGGATCGACCAGGTATTGGTCGCTGAGGGCCAGAAGCTTGCCGCTGCTTTCGTAGAAAAGCGCAACAGCGAGCGGCCCCTTGTGCAGCTTCAGCAGCGCCTTCAGCTGAAGCAGCTTGTCCGGCTGCTCGCAGTCAGCCGTGATCTTGACGAACACCCGCTGAGCCTTCGGCTCCGCGGCGGGTGTGGGGCTGGCGCTGCCCGCGGCCTGCGGCCGGGCAGCGCTCGTCCGCGCAGGCTGCGCCGCTGCGCGCGGATCCGGGCGGCCCGGCCCAGCCGGGGCCGCCGCCTTGGCGCCGGCGCTGCGC
>NZ_JBHTHA010000013.1:0-128921 GCF_042676385.1 Paenibacillus sp. GCM10027628 | reverse complement strand
GTACGTACGGTGGTGTGGGGGGTCGGCTACTCAACTAATGGGTAGCCTCCTACCCGATTTAATGATTCAGAGTTGTTAGTTACACGCTCGAGCCCGAGTTAACCGGAGCCGGAGCAGAATGAGCTTCTTCTGATTTGGTTGTAAGCAATTCCTTTTTCATGAACCAGCAGGCAATGAAAGCGACGATGGCGAAACCGATGCCAATCGCGAAAATGTGCTGGAATGCCTCCGCAAATATTTGTTTGATTTGCAACAGCAAATCGGCTGGCAAGCCCTGCGGAATGCCTCCATTCATGATCGTCTCTGTCGTTCCTGCAGGGAATTGGCCCGACAACCCGGACAAACCGCTGGAGATATTTCTGGAAAGCAGACTTCCGAAAATGCTGAACCCGAGAGTCGCGCCTATGGACTGGAACAACTGTACGGTTGCCACACCAACACCGCTGTGCTCCTTCTCAACTGATTCCTGTACGATCAGATTGTCTCCGCCGAATAGAACGCCGATTCCAAGACCTAAGATAAAAAATGCAACGAGAATGTATAGGACGGTTGTCTCGACATGAATTCGCGACAGCAGCACATAGCTGACGATCGGTAAAACGAACGATACGACGAAGAGGTATTTGTAGGCGATTTTAGTAATGAGATTACCGCAAACGATACTTGCCGGAATAGCTCCAGCCATAAAGGCCAGCGATAAATAGCCGGATGCGGTCGGCGACATGCCCATGACGGTCTGGGCGAAGAACGGGAAGCCGGACATGCCCCCCATAATGCCAAGCATCGTTAGGAACACAATGCAGGACAAGACAACGACTGAACGGTTCTTGAAAAGAACAAGCGGAATGATCGGCTCCTTGGCCTTAGACTCGATTCGGATGAAGAGCGCAATAAGCGCCAAGGATAAAGCCAATAGACCCATAATAACGGGGGACGACCAGGTATATCCTTTGACGTCGATCAGCACGGGAGCCAGAAGAAGCGAGAGCATCGAGAGCACGAGTGTAAAAGCTCCAGCCCAATCGATGGATTTTTTCTCCGTGTTGCTGGATTCACGCAAGCCCTTGGCCACGATAAAGGCAGCGATAAGTCCAACGGGAATGTTAATCAGAAAAATCCAGTGCCAATTCACGTGGCCGACAAAATATCCACCTATCGTAGGGCCGAGCAGCTGCGGCAAGATCAATAACGGGCCTACCAGGCTCTGAACCTTAGCCCGCTGCTCCAGCGGGAACGTATCTCCGATGATGATCATGCCTAAAGGCATAAGTCCGCCGGCGCCAATGCCTTGAATGCCTCTCCCGACAAGCAGTAATGTCATCGAATCCGCGAGCCCGCAGATGATCGATCCGACCGAGAATAGGGCGACACAGCTCAAATAAATCTTTTTACGGCCGTAAATATCGGCCAGCTTGCCGAAGATCGGCATAAACATAGTAATAGAAAGCATGTAAATCCCTGCGACCCAGCCGTAAAGCGACAACCCGTGCAGATCGCGAATAATCGTCGGCAGAGCCGTCGATACCACCGTTTGATCCAGTTCCGAGAACACCAGACCGAGCAGAAGACCGATTAAAATCAAAGTTTTGTTATTTCCTTGCGTTTTCAAGAGCACACCTCATCTTTATTCAAAATGATTACTGACTTATGGCTGTCTTTACTCTTCAAGTATAAACCCTCAAGGAGAGTCAATCTTCATGCGCAGGTTTTAAATGTTCTCAGTCTGGAGATGTAGTTTACACAAACTTAGACCTCCAAACTATTTCGGGGGGTGGTGAACAGGGTGTCTCGGATATTACTCCTGCCAGAAGAAACTGCACCCCAGATGCCCAAGAGTGCCAACTGTGTGAGCTTTCCAAGCAGCGCCATCGGGTGATTTGGGGCGAGGGCAACTCGCAGCTTGGCGTTTTTGGGAGCAGGGGAATCCGTTCGTAACTAGGTAGGATCATGGTGAACAGGTGTAGCAGGTTGTGCCAAATTTAAGTTCTGATTGTGACGCATCCTTAGAAGCGATATCATATTGATGAAAGCGGTTTATTCTGGTATGGCGGAGGTTATGCGATGAGAGAAAAGCTTCGGAACTCCCCGGTGATGTATGCGTTCGGGATGCTGGCTATGATGATTCCGAGTACAGCGTTCGGCTCCTTCTACAGTTACTACTATGTGGAGAAGTTAGGGTTAGGTATTGGTTTGGCAACTATAGCACGGACCATCTATCTCATCTGGGATGCGGTGAATCAGCCGTTGTTCGGCTATTTGTCGGACCGGACGAATACCCGTTATGGTCGTCGACGGCCTTGGATTTTTGGTGCGATCCCGCTGTTTATGCTAACCTTTATCATGATCTTTACCGTTCCCCAAGGATTGACCGGCTATGGGCTATTCACCTGGTTCCTGATTGCTCTTGTGTTGTTTGAAGCTGTAGCGACCGTTCTTTGGGTCAACTATGGAGCCTTATTCCCGGAGCTGTTCCAAGGCGACCGGCTGCGGGCCAAAGCCTCGGCCATTCAGCAAGGTTTTCAAATTATCGCCCTCCTGATCGGTACGGCGCTTACGCCGATTTTATTCGGGGCCGTAGGCTTCAGCCGCATGTCTATCCTATTCGCATTAGCCTTCGCGCTATTTATGCTCCTTTGCATCGGATCCGTCAAAGAAAATGAACAAGCGCGCAGCGTGCAGCCGCTGGGCTTCAAACAATCCTTCAAGGAAACACTCCAAAACAAACCGTTTTGGATCTTCAACATCGCGAATTCGTTTGCCCAGACGGTCAACGGTTTAATGAGTTCGATGATCCCCTTTTATGCCAAATATGTACTCCATATTCCTGAATATCAAGTGTCTATTCTACTAGGTTCGATCTTTATCTCAGTCATTCCGTTAGTCGGCGTATGGTACTGGCTCATTCGTAAAATGGATCAAGTGAGGGGATGGCGTTTCTCGCTCATCGCCTATAGTCTTTCCGTCATTCCGTTATGGTTCGGCACCGGCCTTACAAGCGGGATTCTCGCGGGTATTCTGTTCGGATTCGGTCTCGCAGGATTCCTGGTGACGCCGCCTATTGTGAGTGGTATGATTATCGATCAGGATTTTATGAAAACGGGGCGTAGACGCGAGGGCATGTATACGGCAATCGGCGGGTTCATTACCCGTTCCAGCGGTCTGATTTCCGCATTGGCTTTTCTTCTTGTCGGGATGATTTTTGGCTATGAGAGCGGCGAGCGGCCTGGGGCTCATCCGGAGACGACGTTCCGTTATATGGTCAGTGTCGTTCCATTGGTTCTCTTGGTCATTTCTTTTATCATTTCTTTATTTGTAAAATTAGAAAGGACGCCTCGACATGAGTCCAAAGCTGCTCATTATAAATTGTGATGATTTCGGCCAAAGTCCGCCTATGAATCTAGCCATTATGGATCTGCTTGAGGAACGTAAAGTATCCTCGGCAACGATCATGGCTCCGGCCCCCGGGTTTGAAGAAGCCGCGCAATGGTGCAGAAGGAGAGGGCAGTCCAATATCGGACTGCACTTGACGTTAACGAGCGAATTCGAAACGCTGCGCTGGAAAAGTCTGACCGGTCACGCAAGCTTGCACGATGAGAGCGGTTATATGCACCGGACGGTTGAAGCTTTCGAGCGGCAAGCCGATACAGTGGCTGCCATGCAGGAGTTGGATGCGCAATATGATCGAGTAGCGCGGTATGGATTCCCCATCACCCATGCGGATAATCATATGGGCAGCCTGTACGGCATGGCAACGGGACGAAGCCATATCCTGCCTGCGTTAAGGAAATGCGCGAAGTGGGGGCTGCCATTCCGATTGTTCCGCAAAGTGCATGCCGCGGATCCTCTGTTAGCTTCTATCCCCGGTGTAGAGCGGATTGTTGCCAAGGTTTCTGCGCTTGCAGGCGCGCTTGGCGTAGCGATTCCCGATTATTTGTTGTCCCATTCTTTCGCAATAGAAGAGGGGGAGACGTACGAAAGCTTTAAACGGATGATGATGGCCAAAATGTACGATCTGCCGGACGGCATCGTTGAAACTTATATCCACCCTGCTGCAGACGATCCTTTTATGCAAAGCCATATTCCCCATTGGGAGAAGCGGGTCTGGGAGTGTCGGCTCATGATGGATGACGACTTCGCTTATGCGATGAAAGATGCGGGGGTCACGCTGACGAATTATAGCTTCCTCCGCGAACACGGGCGCGTATCGAGACTCCGCTCCGCATGGACATTGGCAAGGGAGCTGCTGCGGAAGTAGCCAGAATTAAACAGATAGGAGAAACAGATGAATCCCTACACACAACGAGTCGTTGAAATTATAAAAAGCATACCGGAAGGTTATGTCATGACCTATGGACAAATCGCGGAACTTGCTGGAAGCCGAAGAGCCGCCAGGCAAGTTGTACGCATACTTCATACACTAAGCGGTATTCATAAGCTGCCCTGGCATAGGGTAGTGAATGCTCAAGGCGAGATAGCGATAAAAGACGAGGAATCACAATTTAAACAGACCCTCTACCTGAGCAGTGAAGGTGTGAATCTGGAAGACGATGGGCGTATTGATTTGGGGAAATATCGGTATATCCCGGAATGAAAAATAATGCAGCCCGATGTTAGCGGCCCAAAGGCTGGAGAGCAAAGGGCTTATTTTTTGTTATACGATTTCGAAAAAAGCCACTTGACAATTATCTGCAATTCATGTATCTTAAAATTAAGATAAAACAAATTAAGATTTTGGAAATGAGGTGCTCACAGTGAGTGATCATACAACCAGCCCGAAAGACGATGCACTGGATCTCTACATTGCACTGTCCAGAGCAAGCCAATGGGTTAATGCACATGCGGATCGCGATATTCGGCAGCATGGGCTGAATCGAACGGAGTTCGGCGTTCTCGAATTACTTTACCACAAGGGGGCGCAGCCTATTCAGCAGATTGGCGGCAAGGTTCTCATGAGCAGCGGCAACATAACCTATGTCGTCGACAAGCTGGAGAAGAAGCAATTCGTGCTGCGCAGAACCTCGACCGAAGATCGGCGACTGATTTATGCAGAGATCACGGACAAAGGCAAGCAATTCATCGAAGAAGTTTTCCCTGGGCATGCGGATGTCATTAACAACGCGGTAGCCGGTCTAACGGCCGAAGAGAAAAGAGCGGCCAGTCAACTGCTCAAAAAGCTAGGTAAATACGCCCAAGAAGGCTTTAAGTAGTTTATCTCTTGTTCGAGTGAGAGGGATAGCTGCTTACCAGCTTGGCATATATCTTAATTTTAAGATTCTCAAAAATGGAGGAAACCCATGGTCACACAAAACGAACTAAGTACCTTAATAAAAGCGCGCAGATCAGCTAATAAATTTGTTCCAGGAATGGAGATACTGGATGAAGAATTGGATGAAATGTTCAATCTGGTCAAGTTCGCGCCTTCCGCGTTTAATTTGCAGCATACGCATTATGTGGTCGTTAAAGATCCAGAGCTTAAAAACAGCGTATATGAAGCTGCGAATAAGCAATATAAAATCCAAACCGCTTCCGCCGCCATTGTGGTGCTTGGCAATATGGATGCCTACAAGGATGTAGGAATTCTCAATGAGGGATTGTTGAACCTGGGAGTTATCAATAAGCAGGAGTACGACATGACTGTCGAGTCCGTTCTAAGCTTTTATGAAAGCAGAGGGGATCGTTTCAAACGGGAAGAGGCAATTCGAAACGCAAGCTTGTCCGCTATGCTGTTAATGCTCATTGCCAAGGATAAAGGTTGGGATACGTGCCCGATGATCGGCTTCGACCCTGAAGCGTTAAGCAATGCGTTGCATATTCCAGACGGGTACGTCCCGGCGATGTTAATTACGATCGGCAAGGAAGATAATTCGCGCCAAAGACCGCGCGGTTACCGCAAGCCTGTCGGTGAGTTTGTAAGCTATAACACATTTTCATCACTATAAAAAATTGAGGAGTTGGATAACATGACACAACAAACAGCAGGTATTCACCATATTACAGCTTTCGTTAGAAATGCTCAGGAAAACGTCGATTTTTATGCAGGTGTACTAGGTCTTCGACTGGTCAAAAAAACTATCAACTTTGACGCACCGGAAGTTTATCATCTGTACTTCGGTGACGAGCATGGAAGTCCGGGTACGATCATTACCTTCTTCCCATGGGCGAATTCACGTAAAGGCCGCATCGGTGGCGGCCAAGTCGGCATCACCTCGTATGTGGTTCCTACAGGCAGCCTGGCATTCTGGGAAGAGCGTCTGGAGCGTTTCAACATTGCCTTTGAAAAAGTAGTGAGATTCTCAGAGACATATTTGCAATTTGAGGATAGAGACGGTCTCAAGCTTGAGATCGTAGAACGTGAGCAAGGCAAGCCTAGCACATGGACCTTCGGCGGCGTTCCTGCCGATAAGGCAATCAAAGGTTTCGGCGGCGCCGTTCTCTACAGCACGGCCCCTGAGAAAACGGCCCATCTGCTGGAGCATGTCATGGGTCTTCAAAAAGTAGGGCAAGAAGGGGCTTACGCCCGCTTTAAAGCGACCGCCGATATCGGCAACGTTATCGACATCAATGTAACGCCGATGCCTCACGGCGCTGGCGGAGCAGGTACGGTGCATCACATCGCATGGCGCGCCAAAGATGATGCGGAGCATGCGCTGTGGAGAAGCCATGTACAGAACAGCGGCTTTCAGCCGACTCCGATCGTGGATCGCCAATACTTCAATGCGATTTATTTCCGAGAAGAAGGCGGAATTTTATTTGAAATCGCGACGGATCCACCGGGATTTGCACGTGACGAACAGCCGGATGCGCTTGGGGAAAAGTTGATGCTTCCGGAATGGTTCGAAGAACATCGTACACAAATTGAAGCGAATCTGCCGCCGATTCAAGTGCGGGTATTGGAGGAGGATCAACAATGAGGCATCTTTTTAACCAAGGCACCGATCTGAATGCTCCGGTCACTGTGCTTTTCCATGGCACTGGGGGAACCGAACATGACTTGCTACCACTGGCTCAGGCGATTGCGCCGACTTCCTCCGTGCTTAGTGTCAGAGGCAATGTGCTTGAAAATGGGATGCCGCGGTTTTTCCGCCGGCTGGCGGAAGGAGTGTTTGACGAGGAAGATCTCATCTTCCGTACGAAGGAACTGAACGAGTTCCTCGATCAAGCCGCCGCGGACTATGGATTTGACAGGAGTAATCTCGTAGCCATCGGCTATTCCAACGGCGCGAACATCGCGGGCAGTCTTTTGTTTCACTACGCCGGAGCGCTCCGGGGAGCCATTCTGCACCATCCGATGGTGCCGCGGCGCGGCGTGAAGCTGCCGGATCTCTCAGGTCTGCCGGTGTTCATCGGAGCGGGTCAGAACGACCCGATCTGCTCCCCGCAGGAGACGGAAGAGCTGCAAAAGCTGCTTGGCGATGCAGGCGCTTCGGTGACTGTCCACTGGGAACGGGCCGGACATCAATTGACGCATTCGGAAGTAGCCGCGGCTGCCGAGTGGTATAAACGGAATTTTGCGTGAATAAAGCTGTAGCAGTGTCAGGAAACGGAGAGGAGAGCGTTCTATGATCTCGATAGATCCTACAAGCCAAAGCGAGCGGGATAATTATAAGCTGTTGATAGGGAGCATTATCCCTAGACCGATTGCTTTTGTGACGACGCTCTCTAAGGATGGGGTAATAAACGCAGCACCCTATAGTTACTTTACGATTGTTACGGCTAATCCTCCGATGGTCGCGATTTCGGTCCAGAGGAAGCAGGGGCAGCTTAAAGATACGTCGAGGAACGCAATAGAAACCGGCGCCTTCGTCGTTCACATCTCCGATGAATCCTACATTCATGAAATCAATCAAACCGCTGCGAATCTGCCGCCTGATGCAAGTGAAGTCAGCCATGCCGGACTCACCGCCGTTGCGAGCGACAAGATCGCAGTTCCCGGCATCGCAGAGGCGAGCATCCGGATGGAATGCGTCCTCGATCAAGCAATACCGCTGGGTGGAACGGACGGCTCCCCTGCAACCGATCTCCTAATCGGACGGGTCGTACAATTTCACATCGCCGAATCTTTGTATGACAGCGGCGGCCATATCGATCCGGCCGGGCTCAAGCCCGTCAGCCGGTTGGCGGGTAACTACTATGCCAGGTTAGGTGAGGTTTTTGCTATAGATCGTCCTGAGTAACCATCAGAACAATAAGCAGTGAACAAAGAGCCCTTATACCACATTGTGGTGATAAAGGCTCTTTGTTGTTTTTTTAGATATTCGAACGGTAATGCTGGGGCGAGACGCCTACGAATTTTTTGAACAAACGCGAAAAGTAGAAAACGTCCTTAAACCCGAGAGAAACCGCGGTTTCTTTCACGGATTGATGAGTGTTGAGCAGCATGTTCTTAGCTTCTGAGATCTTCAGGCGGTGTACGTATTCGTGAAGCGAATAGCCGGTAGCCTTGTGAATCATACGGCGCAGCGTGGATAAAGAAATATGATGTCGTTCGCATATTTCATCTGCATCGAACGGCTGGTCGATCAATGCGGAGATGTCATCCAGGAGCTTGGCCATCGGGTCCGCCGTCAGCATCTGGGTCCGAGGCTGACTGCTCAGCACGAGCTCGTACAGCAGCGATTCCAGCAATAGGGCGGCTCGATCCAGATTGACGGGATCGCCGCTTTCCATCAGCGCGAAGATGCGGTCGATTTTGCTTTGCTGCGCGTCGCCGGCATTGACCTGCCGGACCCGGTCCGGCTCGGTAAGCCACGAATCCAGCCATTCCGCGACTCGCGTTCCTTCGAGCGTGAAATAAAATTCATCCCACGTTTCGTCCTGGGCAGGCCCATAATCGAAAGTAGCGCCGGGGAAGAAGAGGAAGAAGCTGCCTTTGCTGATGGCTTGCTTTTCTCCGCCATTGACCCGATAGGTGCCGGTCCCCCCGGCAATATAGACAACCGCATAGTGCTGAAAAACCGTCTTGCGCCTGTACAGCTTGCGATTCGGCAGATGGCCGACGGTGATGATCGATAGGGATTTCACATTTTGTTTGCTTTTATCGGTCGTCCGGTCAATAATGCGGATCGGTTTGGAACTGATCGTATAGTCCATGTAGGTGGTCATGACGAGCATTCTACCTCCTAGAGTGGTCATGTTATTCTGATTGTATAATGCGAACAGGTAAGATCGCAATCATGACTAGGAGGCTGGGACATTCATGAGCGTAAAGAAAACGAAAATTGGCATCATCGGTTTGGGATCGATTTCCGACCTGCATCTGCAGGGCTATCAAAAAGTCGAAGAAGCGGAGCTATTCGCTATTTGCGACATGAATCGAACACGGGCGGAGGACAAGGCGAAGCAGTACGGGATTCCGCATGTATACACGGATTATAGAGAGCTTTTGGCCAATCCGGAGCTTGAAGCGGTTAGCATTTGCACGTGGAACAATACCCATGCAGAGATTAGCATAGCTGCATTACGCGCCGGCAAGCATGTGCTGGTTGAGAAGCCGCTGTGCCGTACCGTTGAGGAAGCGCTTCATATTCAGGATGTCGTTCGCGAAACCGGCAAGACGCTGCAGGTCGGCTTTGTGCGCCGCTATGATGCGAATGCCCAGCTAGTTAAGCGGTTTATAAACAACGGGGAGCTTGGAGACGTCTATTATGCAAAGGCTTCCTGCATTCGCAGGCTCGGGAATCCGGGCGGCTGGTTCGCCGATCCGGAACGTTCCGGGGGCGGTCCTTTGATCGATATTGGCGTTCATGTCATCGACCTTTGCTGGTATATGATGGGGCGGCCTAAGCCGGTGTCCGTTAGCGGCAACACGTACAAAAAGCTGGGCAATCGCGCGCATATCCGCAACTTGTCCTTTTATAAAGCTGCCGATTACGATCCGACGGTGAATGGCGTTGAGGATATGGCTAATGCTTTGATCCGATTCGAGAACGGGGCTTCCCTGCTCGTGGACGTCAGCTTCACGCTTCATGCGAAGAAGGATGAGATTTCCGTGAGGTTGTTCGGCGATAAAGGCGGCGTCGAGCTGGAACCTGAGCTCACTTTCGTGACCGAGAAGCATGATACGATCTTGAATATCGCACCGCAGACGGACCATAAGTCGCTGAACATCCACGAGGCTTTCTACAACGAGGTCAACCATTTCGTATCCTGCTGTCGATCGGGAGCGGAGCCGATTAGTCCGGTGGAAGACGGGCTGGCTATGATGAAAATGCTGTGCGGTATTTATGAATCGGCGGCTAAAGGGATCGAGATCCAGCTGTAACTCATTTCAAGGAATCGAGGACGATGAGGATGAAACTTGGCGTTAGTTCATATAGTTTATATCGTGCGTTACAGTCTGGGGAAATGGATATTCTGGGCGTGATCGATTGGATCGCCGATCAGGGCGGCGAGCATGTAGAGATCGTACCGCTTGGCTTCGAGCTGGCGGGCAAGCCTGAGGTGGCCGATGCGATTCGCGAGAAGGCGCAGTCGCGGGGACTCGAGGTATCGAACTACGCCATTGGGGCGAATTTTGCGACCGAGACGGAAGAAGCTTACTTGCAAGAAATTGCGCGCGTGAAGGAAGAGGTCGATCTTGCGGCAAGACTGGGCGTTAAGCGGATGCGTCATGACGTAGCGCACAGCAAAGATACTTCGATCCATAGCTTCCACAGGGAGTTGGATCGCTTGGCGGTGGCCTGCCGGCAAATCGCCGACCATGCGGCGCAATACGGCATCGTGACCAGTGTCGAGAATCACGGGTATTTCGTGCAGGCCAGCGACAGGGTGCAGGCACTCGTTCGAGCCGTTGATCGGCCGAACTTCCGGACGACGCTGGATATCGGCAATTTCCTTTGCGTGGACGAAGATCCGGTTGCAGCTGTGAAAAATAACTTGCCGATCGCTTCCATGGTGCATGTGAAAGATTTTTATCGCCGTCCGTCTTATCAGAATCCTGGCGAAGGCTGGTTCACGACGACCAGCGGCAACTACCTGCGCGGCGCCATCGCCGGTCATGGGGATATCGATATAAGGGAAGTGCTGCGCGTGGTCAAAAGCTCCGGCTATGACGGCTGCATATCGCTCGAATTCGAAGGCATGGAAGAATGCAAAAGCGGCACGAAAATCGGACTGGACAACCTCAGAAGACTGTGGAGCGAGGTTTAAGGCCCCGCCCATTTCTATAACAAGGAGGCGTTACTTAAAAGATGAAAATCGTGAATCCTATCGGAATTATGGTCGACAGCTTGCGTCTGGACTTGCACGAAGGACTTAAGAAGTCGAAGGAACTAGGTGCGGACGGGGTGCAAATCTATGCAGTCAAAGGCGAGATGGACCCGGCCAATTTGTCACCGACGGCACGTAAGGAGCTCAAAGCTTATATCGATTCACTCGGGCTTCAAATCTCTGCGCTATGCGGTGACCTTGGTGGCCACGGCTTTCAAGAAAAGCAGGCAAATCCCCTGAAGATTGAAAAGTCCAAGCGTATCCTCGATCTAGCCGTGGAGCTCGGCACGAAGGTCGTAACGACGCATATCGGCGTTGTCCCTAACGATGTGAACGATCGAGTTTACGATTCGATGCAGCGCGCTTGTGAGGAGCTCGGGGTATATGCGAAGAGCATGGGCGCTTACTTCGCGGTCGAAACCGGACCGGAAACGGCTGTACATCTGAAGCAGTTCCTCGACTCGCTCAGCACGGACGGCGTTTCCGTCAATTTTGACCCGGCCAACATGGTAATGGTAACCGGTGATGATCCAGTTCAAGGCGTATACACCTTGAAGGATTATATCGTTCATACGCATGTGAAGGACGGCATCCGGTTGCGTCAGGTCGATCCGCGCGAGGTATACGGAGCGCTTGGCTATGAACCTATGAGCCACGAGCGGATTGCCGAAGCCGCAGCATCGGGTCCTACATATCGCGAGCTGGCCTTAGGCGACGGGCATGTCGATTTCTCCCGTTATTTTCAGGCTTTGACGGATATCGGCTACACCGGTTACCTCACGATTGAACGGGAAGTCGGCGAACAGCCGGAAGTAGACATCGCGAAAGCTATCGCTTTTATCAATCAATATAAGTAATGTGGGCGACTTTTCGTCTAGACAGAGCTCTGCGCTTTCAAAGGCAATGGAAACGAGTGAATAGCGATGTTTTCCATCGTTACAGAGTAGAAAAAGGCAGTATGGTGAGTCAAAGCGAAGCAATAGCGATGTTTTGCATTGTTACAGACGTAAGAGAAAATGGAATCGAGCCCGTAATGATGATTTTCATCGTTACTGATTAGAAGTGGGCAGATGCCATATCCAATATCCCTCCTAATTCGCAAATGTATGGATTTGCACGCAAAAAGAACGTTAGGGAGGACCCTGACTGTTGGAAAATATACAGCAGAACTCTTATTTTGAGCTGGTCTAATGACGTTCTATTGGAAATTATCCATCAAAACTGCCGTTATCACTCGATGCCAACTATTCTGGGATGATTTCATTGTACAAACTCCAATCTGCATCCAACGACGATACGCTTGACCATAAAAATACTGGACAATGTCCAATGAGAGTAAGGCCCTATAGACGATGGCAGCCAGTGTAACGAATCGGGCACGGCAAAATAAAACAACCCCCTGAGGCGCTGATGCGCAGCCACAGGGGGTTTTTCACGGTTACTTCTTTTTGCGCTCGTATCCATAGCTGATAGCCAGCAGCAACAATCCGCCCGCAGTCAGGAGCGAGCCTATCAATGGCAAGGAGTTCAGGCCGATGTGCGTGATGGCCCAGCCTCCAAGGAAAGCGCCGCTTGCATTGCCCAGATTCAAGGCCGAATGGGTAGAGGTAGCGGCTAGCTCCGGGGCTTCTTTGGCCAAGTTCATGATGCGAAGCTGCAAGCCCGGCAAAATGCCGAATGAAGCTATGCCCCAGATGAACACGGTGATGACAGCTGCCACAGGAACGCGATCCGTGAAGGCAAAAAGAGCGAGAATAAGCACCAAGACGGTGAAATTAACGAGCAAGGAAGGCATCAGCTTCCAGTCCGCCAATTTGCCTCCGAGGATGTTGCCAAGGGTTACACCGAAACCGAAGAGCACGAGAATCCAGGTCACGCTGCTCTCGGAGAATCCGGTGATATCGGTCAGGATCGGCGTAATGTAGGTGAAAACAGCAAACAGGCTGCTGCATCCAAGGGCGCCGATGAGCAGAACAAGCAGCAGTCTGGGCTGAGCCAGCGCACGAACTTGCTGAATCAAGCTGGTCGCTGTCTTCTGCTCAATGCGCGGAATAAAGATAAGGATACCGATGAATGAAATAATGCCCATAAGAACTACTGAGCCGAACGAGGCGCGCCATCCCAAATGCTGACCGATAAATGTACCGAGCGGCACGCCGATAATATTGGCAATGGTCAGCCCTGCCATCATAACGGATACGGCCCCGGCCCGTTTGTCGGGCCGGACCAGATTAGCGGCGATGACGGAGCCGACACCGAAAAAAGTACCGTGCGCCAATGCGGTTATCAAACGAGCGACCATTACGGTCCCGTAGTTAGGCGCAACGACAGCAAGGAGATTACCTAATATAAAGATACCCATAAGAAGACAAAGCAGGCTTTTTTGAGGCAGCCTGTGGGTGAGCATGGCGAGAATGGGAGCGCCGAAAGCAACGCCCAGCGCATAGCTGGTAATCAATTGTCCGGCCTGCGAAATACTAACACCCAGGTCCGTTGCGACGTTAGGCAAAATACCCATAATGACAAATTCGGTCATGCCAATGGCAAAAGCGCCTGCCGTTAAAGAAAAAAGCGATACGGGCAGCTTATCTTTCGTTGCAAGTTGACCTTGCTGACTCTGCTGACCTTGTAGCGTTTGAGACGGGTTCATGGTGGTGGTACCAACCTTTCTATCATCAAAAAAATGAGAACCTAACGTGCTTCCGCACGTTAGGTAAGTTTATTGCCCTTTTACAATGTCCGCAACCAATTGATACGATTTTAAGCGGGCTGCATGATCGTAAATCGGAGCGGCTATGATCCATTCATCGGCTTGCGTTTGCTGATAAATCTGGCTTAACCTCTCCCGGACCGTGTCTTTATTGCCGACAATGGCGTAGGTCAGCATCTTTTGAACGTACGCCTTTTCCTGAGCGGTCCAAAGAGGCTCCATGCTGTCAACAGGAGGGTTTAACAGGCCGGTGCGTCCGCGCACAAGGTTGAGAAATTGCTGCTGCTGTGAAGTAGCCAACCGCTGGGCTTCTTCATCCGTATCGGCGGCAATGATGTTGAGGCCGACCATGGCATAAGGCTTCTCCAGTGCTTCCGATGGACGGAACTGGCTGCGATACAGTTCTAGCGCAGGGAGCAAATAGTCGGGGGCAAAGTGGCTGGCAAATGCGAAAGGAAGGCCTAGTTGACCGGCCAATTGAGCACTGAAACCGCTCGAGCCGAGCAGCCAGATCGGGATGTTCAGCCCTTCCCCCGGAATGGCGCGCACGCCCGGCACTCCCGAGCCCAGTTCGGGATGGAAGTAGCCGCGGAGCTCGCTGAGCATCTCGGGGAAGTCATTCCCGTCGCTCCCCAGACCGCGGCGGAGCGCACGGGCGGCGGGCTGATCGGAGCCGGGTGCTCTGCCCAGGCCGAGATCGATCCGGCCGGGATACATGGACTCCAGCGTTCCGAACTGTTCGGCAATGACAAGTGGCGCATGGTTAGGCAGCATAATGCCGCCGGAGCCTACGCGAATCTTGGTGGTGCCGCCCGCTACATAGCCGATAACTAACGAAGTGGCCGAGCTCGCAATACCCGGCATATTATGGTGTTCGGCGAGCCAGAACCGATGATAGCCCCATTTCTCGGCATGCTGTGCCAAATCGAGTGAACGATGAAACGAATCCTTCGGCGTTCCGCCAACTATGACAGGAGCCAAGTCTAATATCGAAATAGGAATCTCACCGATCCCCACGGGTGGCTGATGTGTAGCTATATGATCATTCATTTGGTAAAACCTCCTATTCCTAGACGGTTTGAAACGAGTGCCTATTCGTATATCATAGACCTAATCTGCCGAGAAGCAAGTACTTACTTTTTTGTGAATTAGTATACTTTATTATAGTGTAAAATGAAGCCGATGCTTATTTAGTAGCATGTGCGCAAGAGGCTTATTCGTTAATGGCATATGGATTATAGGACCGGTTTTTTGTTATGCAGCATATAGAAGAAAAATTCATTGGAAGGGTAACTTGGTATTGGCAAGATTAGCAATCGAGAAGAAACGATAGCACCATTTATATGTTAGCCTTAAATAGAAAATAAGATCTGAAGGGGTTGTTAAATCGTGGTTATTGGAACAAACTTTAATGTTGTGGAAGCGGGTTCTTTTGGAAGTCTTCTGAGTGTGACGGAGGGTCCTGCTGCAGGCAAGTACTTTCTGAAAGACAGGCTTGGACTAACGGGTATGGAAGTTTCTCTTAACCAACTGCCGGAGGGAGCGGCGGTCCCGTTCTACCACAAACATCGCGAGAATGAGGAGCTATACCTTTTCATTGGTGGCCGCGGTCAGTTCCAAGTGGATGGACAGATTATTGAAGTCAAGGAAGGTACGGCAGTTCGCGTAGGGCCTGAAGGCGAACGCACGCTCCGCAATAACGGAACTGGGGATTTATATTTCATCGTTATTCAAGTCCAAGAGGGCAGTCTCCGCCAATGGGTAATGACTGATGGCGTCATTCTGGATAAACCGGTGATCTGGCCGGAATAGGGAATCGAATAATGGAAACACAAGAAGGCCGTAGAGTGTGTGCATTACTCTGCGGTCTTTTTGCCTCCAATCGGAGATAGCGCCCCTTTCCGATGGGCATTCTTACGAGTTCCTCAAACACTCTATTTTCGTGTTATGGACTGCTTTTTGATCAGTTTGCGTAGTTCTTTGCTCAAATTGGGAATCCTGATAGGGTTAAACTTATGATTTATTCGATAGGAGAGATCCAAATGGATTTGTACAATAGAACGGCAATCATCACGGGTGCAGGAAAAGGCATCGGCAAAGCGACGGCAATCGCGCTTGCGAAAGCAGGTGTACACTTAGGCTTGATCTCCAGAAGCGGCGCAGATCTTGAATCCCTTCAGCAAGCGTTAATGAGCACGTGTGGCGTAAAGGTATACATTACTACAGCGGATATTTCGGATAAAGATGAAGTGCAGCAAGCCATTGAGGCGTTGTGGCAGGAATTGGGCAGGGTCGATATATTGCTGAATAATGCCGGCATTGCTCAATTTGGCACTCTGGTCGAGATGGATTCGGAGGATTGGGAGCGAATTATTCAAACGAATCTTATGGGCACGTACTATGTGACCCGCGCCGTATTGCCTGTGATGATTGAGCAGAACAGCGGGAATATTATCAATATCGCGTCGACAGCCGGAGAGCGCGGATTTGCGACGGGCTCCGCTTACTGCGCATCCAAGTTCGCAGTCTTGGGCATGACAGAATCGCTAATGCAGGAGGTTCGCAAATCGAACATCCGCGTAACGGCGCTGACGCCCAGCACGGTGAACACCGAGCTGGCGGTGAATGCGGGCTTGCCCATCGGCGAAGAGGACCGGATGATGCAGGCGGAGGATGTGGCCGAGCTCGTGCTGGCCGCATTGAGGTTACCTCAACGCGTTTTCATCAAAAACGCGGGCATTTGGACGACCAATCCGCAATAACCAAGAGAGGTTAGGCATAAATCAGACATCATTGGAGGGCGCAACATGGTTACTTCATTATTTTCTTCTTACCGGCTTAAAGGTTTGCAGCTAAAAAATCGCATAGTCATGGCACCGATGTGCCAGTATTCAGTGACAGCGAAAGATGGAAGCCCCAACCAGTGGCATTATGTCCATTATCTTAGCCGCGCAATCGGCGGAACGGGTCTAATCATCATGGAAATGACGGATGTAGACCCGGATGGGCGCATCTCGGATCAAGATCTGGGCTTATGGTCGGATGAGCAGATTCCGGCTTTTGCCCGAATCATCGATGGTGTGCATGAGCATGGAGCCAAGATCGGCATTCAAATCGCGCATGCCGGGCGCAAAGCCGAGGATGCTGCGGTACCTGTGGCTCCTTCTGCCATCGCGTATCCGGGATCGGCGTACAAAATGCCGCGTGCGCTAACGACGGAAGAGGCGGCCGGAGTCGTGCGGCAGTTCGGAGATGCTGCCCGCCGCGCCGTTCAAGCCGGCGTGGACACAATCGAGCTGCATGGTGCGCACGGCTACTTGATCCATCAGTTCCAATCCCCGCTAACGAATAAGCGGGAAGATGTGTACGGGAAAGACCTCACCCGATTCGGCGTGGAGGTCATTCAGGCGGTGAAGCGGGAGATGCCCGCGGATATGCCGCTGATCTTTCGCATTTCCGCCGTAGAATACGCGGACGGCGGCTACGATATCGATCACGCCATCGAGCTGAGCAAAGCGTACCGGGCAGCCGGCGTGGATGCCTTCCACGTAAGTTCCGGCGGCGAGGGCCCGGCCGGTGTGCGGAAACCGGGCAATTATCCCGGTTATCAGGTGCCTTTTGCCCGTCAAATCCGCGATGCGCTTGACGTCCCGGTCATCGCCGTCGGCATGCTGGAAGACCCGGCGCTGGCGCAATCCGTCGTCGGCAGCGAAGACGCCGACTTGGTGGCCGTCGCACGCGGCATGCTGCGCGACCCGTATTGGGCCACGCATGCGGCGGTAGCGCTGCGCAGCGAGCAAAATTATGCGCCGCAGCAATACGCGCGCGCATACTAATACAAGAAGCCTCCCAAGGATGAGTCCTGGGAGGCTTCTTCATGTACCGCAATTCGAGGAAGTGGTCAAAATAGGAGACGGAAAAATCAAAATAACGTTATGGTTCACCCTCCCCATTTCTCTATAATGAGTCCATACAGTCGCACAACCATCACGATTATGAGGTGAAGATGCCGTGAATACAACAACACAAACGCTTACTGAAGCTAAGGTTCGACATAAAAAAGGGGCTCTGCGCCGACACGAAAGCCTGGCCGGTTTTTTGTTCGTCTCCCCGATGCTCATCGGCGTAACCATTCTAACGCTGCTCCCGATTATAGCGACATTCGTTCTTAGTTTCGCCGACTGGAATTTTGTCGCAGGCTTGAAGGGTCTAAAATGGGTAGGCGCGGCTAACTTTACGAAACTGTTCACGGACGAGGTTTTTATCAAGTCACTGAGCAACAACCTGATTTTTCTCATTACGGTTCCGGTGTACATGATGATTTCTCTTGTGCTAGCCATTCTAATTAATAAGTATGTGTACTGGAAAAGTTTTTTCAAAGTCGCTTACTTCATGCCATACATCTCCAGCACCGTTGCGGTAGCCATTGTCTGGATGGTGCTCTTTCACCCGTCTGCCGGACCTGTCAATCAGTTCCTGATGTCCATCGGGATTCACAATCCGCCGAAATGGCTGGCAGATCCTTTATTTGCGCTCTCATCGGTCATGATGATATCGGTATGGATTTCCATCGGCTTTAACATGATTATTTATATGGCAGGCCTCCAATCGATTCCCAAAGATCTCTATGAAGCTGCCGAAATCGATGGCGCCGGCGCCTGGGTTCGATTTACCCGCATTACATTTCCGATTTTGTCGCCAACATCGTTCTTCCTGCTTGTTACAGGGATTATCTCAACGTTCAAAGTGTTCGAGCTGATTGCGGTTACCACATCGGGCGGTCCGCTAAACTCGACGAGCATGATCGTTTGGGACTTGTACGATACGGCTTTCATTAACCTTCGGGTTGGCTATGCGTCTTCCATGGCCGTTGTGCTGTTCGCCATCGTATTGGTGATTACCGTCCTGCAATGGTTCGGCCAGAAAAAATGGGTCAATTACTAAGAAGGAGGCATTCAAATGAAAGAACCACTCAAGTTGTCCAAACTCATCACGACCATCGTCCTGTTCATCATTTCGCTATTGTTCCTTCTGCCTTTTTTCTGGATGTTATCGGCATCCTTCAAAGTGGAAACAGACGTGTTTAAATATCCGATCGAATGGATTCCGACGCATTGGAATGCGATCGCGAACTACAAGACGGTGTGGTTTGGAAAAGCGGCTTTTTATCTCTACTATTGGAATTCGATTAAAGTTTCCGTCATTACAACGGCCATCTCGTGCGTGGTTTCTGCCCTTGCCGCCTATGGGTTTTCCAAAATCGACTTTCCTGCCGGGAAATGGCTGTTTCTGATCGTACTGGCCACCTACATGGTGCCGCCTCAAGCGATTTTGATCCCGCAGTTCATTTTGTACCGCAATATCGGCTTGTTCGATAATCACTTTGGCCTCATCTTTCTCGGCTGCTTCAGCGTTCTCGGGACCTTTATGCTGCGCCAATTTTTCATGGGCATTCACAACGAATTCATTGAATCGGCGAAAATCGACGGAGCCGGCCACTGGACGATTTTTTGGAAAATTGCCTTTCCGCTCGTCCGCCCGGCCGTCGCCACTTATGCGATTCTGCGTTTCATCTGGACGTGGAATGACTATCAAAATCCGCTGATTTTCCTAAGGACCGATAAACTGTTCACGATCCCGCTGGCGATGCAAAAGTTTGCTTCCCTGAACGGGGAATTTTACTCCCTGATCATGGCCGGTGCGGTATCCGCGATTGTTCCGCTCTTGATTATTTTCCTGATCGGACAGAAAAGCGTGATTGAAGGCATTGCGGTTGGCGGGGTTAAGGGTTAAAAAAGGGTCTGCATGTCGATTTTTGTCGGCAAGCGCATTCGTATATAATGATAGAGAGAGGGAGACGTTGTTTCTTCCTCTTTTGGCATATCATTGAGCGGTAGAAGGGATGCTGAACCCAGTTGAAAAGCAAATTAACTATGATTTCCTTTCGCGGCAAGCTTACCGCCGCTTCCATTATATGCATTCTGATCCCGGCGTTGGTAACGCTGGTCGTCTATAATTATTTGACCCGTGACGCGGTGAAAAATCAGGCCGTATCGAACGCGCAGCAGACGCTGCAGCTGGTGGACGGACATGTGACGAATACGCTGAAGCACATGCTGTATCTGATGAATTACTTCCAGGTGGAGCAGTCCGGTATCGGCCAGACGTTCAAGCAGTTTATATCCGGCGACTGGGGTACTGCCAATCCCGCTTATGAAGAATTTAAAGCCCGAACTGATATTATGACCAAGATTGAAAGCGTAACGGCAGCCGGGGGAACCGAGCTATTTAACCGTGCTTTTGAGCAATGGCACTTATTTTATGAATTACCGCAAGGATGATGATTTTGACCCGGCGCTTTTGACGAACAAGCCATGGATCACGAAGGTGCAAGCTTTTCAAGGCCTTGACTCGTACTGGGTGGGCGTCACGCCGACGGAATTTCGCCGGGATAAAGATACAAGTCCCTATCAAATCACAGCCGTCCGGCAGCTGGATAGCCGCAGTCGAACCGGCGTTATCGTCGTGACGATTATGGAAAGACAGATCGGCGACTATTTCCGTGAAGTGGCTGCGGTCCAAGGGCAAGAAGTCATGCTGCTCGACGCCAATGACCAGATACTTTCCCATGCGGACGTGAATCAAATCGGTACGAATTTCCCTTATTTAAAACAATTGAATAAGAAGGACGATAATAGCATCGTCCTGATCGACGGGAAGAATTATTTGATTTCCCAGCGGGTGCTTGCCGTCAATGGCTGGAAGCTCGTCTCACTAATCCCGTATAATACCGCCGTTTCAGCGATTAATTCGATTTTTGAGAATGTATTTACGTTTCAATTGATCTCGTTCATTTTCTTTTTTATGCTGCTCATGATGGCGATCCGTACCTTCACGAAGCCTTTAGTCAAGCTCGATAAAGTCGCGACTTCCGTGCAAAAAGGAGAGCTGCACTTGCGCAGCTCTATTCGCGGCCAAGACGAGATCGGCCGGCTCGGCAAATCGTTCGACCAGATGCTTGACCGCATCTCGGATATGATCATAGAAGTAACGCGGACGCAGGCGCGCAAGCGGAAGGCCGAGCTGGATATGCTGCAAGCGCAGATCAACCCGCATTTTCTCTTCAATGTGCTCAACTCCATCCGCATGAAAGTGCTCGGCAAAGGCGACCGGGAAAGTGCGGAAATGATCGCTTCGCTCTCGAAGCTGCTTCGCATGACGATCCAAGATCAAGGGAACATTCCCCTGCACGATGAGGTGGATACCGTCATTGACTACATGAAATTAATGAATATGCGGCAAAAAGAGAAGGCCATTCTGGAAATTGATATCGATAGCGATGTGTTTCTGGAGCAAGTTCCACGGTTTTTTCTTCAGCCTATCATTGAGAACGCGCTTATTCACGGGCTCAATCAGCAGGCGGGGACGATTCAATTGCGTGCCCACTCCGAGGACGATCACATCCGGATTTGCATCCGTGACAGCGGACAAGGGATGGATGCAGCGGCACTAACGCGGGTACGCGGCAAATTATCGATGTTTACGGATGAAATGCTGCTCACAGAACCCGAGAAGAAAAAGGGCTTCTCCAGTATCGGACTTCAAAATGTGAATGAACGGATGCGCATGACGTTCGGCGATGCGTTCAGCATGCAGGTCGATAGCGAAGTAGGCGTGGGAACGGCGGTTACGCTGATCATCCCGAAGCAGAAGCAAGAGCAAGAGGGGGTGCGTGAAGATGTATAAAGTCATGCTGGTTGATGACGATTACCCGGTGTTGGAGCTGTTATCCGGCGCGATCGAGTGGAATAAGCTTGGCATGGAAGTGATGGGGCTGTACGAAAACGGCGCTGTGGCGCTCGAAGCCGCCAATCAGGACATGCCGGATATCGTCGTGACTGATATCGGGATGCCGCGCATGAACGGACTGGAGCTCATCCGTGAGCTTAAAGAAAGGCACCCGCGTATTCGCATCGCGATTTTATCCTGTCACAGCGAGTTTCATTTTGCGCAGCAAGCGATGAAGCTGAATGTCCAGGATTATTTGCTCAAGGATACGCTGGATCCTGAGGATCTGCAGAAGCTGCTGCAGCAGTTCCGAACAAGCCTGGACGAGGAGAATAGCACGCTGACGCGACAGAACGAGCTTCGACAACTGGTGGACCGCAACCGGGAGCATCACAAGGAGAGCTTCCTGCGGGCGACGATTCATGAGCCCATGCTAAGCGAAGATGCCTGGATGAAGGAAGCAGCGTCTTTCGGGCTCGGCTTCAAGGGGCGCAGCTGTCTGCCGGTGGCCTGCTACGTCGACAGTCAGCGGCTGGCGAGACAGCGCTTTGTCAGCGATGACGTGCTGCGCTTTGCGCTCAACAACATCATGGAGGAGGTGCTGCGGAGCGAGGAGCCGGGGGCGGTTCATTTTGCCTATGACGTGCTGCGCTCGTTTATCTTCATTCCATCCGTCAGTGGGATCAAGACGAATCCTTACGATAAGGCCGTTCCGCTGCTTGCGAAGCTGCAAACGATGGTGGAGAAGACGCTCAAAATCCGAATCTCGTTTATGATCGGCCGCATTTGTTCGCATCCTTCTGAGATTAAATATGAACTGAACGAAATCCTGGGTGCTTACGGACAGCGTTTTTATATGAAAGCGAAATCAATTGTGAAAAAAGAGCTCCTTACATACTCGCAAAAGGATCTGTTTGCAGTCTACGATGAGGCGGTCAGCGCCTTGCGGGAGATGCTAATCGAGGGCAACCCGGATAAGGTGCAGCCTATGATCAGTTACTGGACTTCTTACCTGAGCGAGCATCGTTTTCCGCCCGAGACAGTCAAGGATTGGATTCTGAAGCTTGTGCTGGACTTGAAGCTGAAGCTGAAGAGCATGCGGCTGTTCAGGAATCATTTTTCCGTTGAAATTCTGCACAGGGAACTGCTCGACATGGATACGCTGGAGGAAATGGGCGAGTGGATGGTTCATTTTTTCACGTCATTCTTTGTCGTTGCGGAAGAAGTGAAGGTGCTGAGCAAGCGGCCTGAAGTGCTGGATGCCTGCCAGTATGTCTCCCTCCATTTGACGAAGAAAATCTCTCTGGATGAAGTGGCCGAGCAGCTCTTTTTGAACCCTAGTTATTTCAGCCGCTTGTTTAAAAAGGAGACCGGAGAGACGTTCATCGAGTACGTATCACGCATGAAAGTGGAACGGGCGAAGGAGCTTTTGGACCAGACGAATATGTCCGTCGCCAAGATCTGCGAGTCCTTAGGCTATGACAACCACAGCTATTTCATCAAAATGTTCAAAACCGTCGCAGGCGTCACGCCGCTCGAATATCGCGGGTCTTCGGAATCCAAGGAAAAGTAAAAAT
This sequence comes from Paenibacillus sp. GCM10027628, assembly GCF_042676385.1. NCBI lineage: Bacteria > Bacillati > Bacillota > Bacilli > Caryophanales > Paenibacillaceae > Paenibacillus > Paenibacillus sp. GCM10027628. Next base: position 105,638 of record NZ_JBHTHA010000013.1, on the reverse strand, counting down.
AACGTCGATAGTGGTCAAGATCGCGTCATCCTTTCGTTTGGACCTCTTGCTATAATGAGGTTGTTCATCAAGAAAGCGTTTTAGAAAACGAAAAACGGAGGGGCATATATGAAAAGAAGACTACTCACAGGACTCGTTTGCGGAGCGGTAACCGTCGGTTTGCTGGCCGGTTGCGGAGGCGCAAAGCCTGATGCGGCGGCTACGGGAGCACCTGCAGGCACTGCGGCGGCGAAAAATCCGGTTACAATCAAATTTCACGCTTATGGCAGCGAATCGCAGCAGAACTGGAGCAAAATCATTGCAGGCTTCCAAGAAAAATACCCGAATGTCAAGGTCGATCTCATTAACCTGAGCGAAAAAGGCGACACGCAGGAATATGCGAAAAAGCTGGATCTTTCCGCAGCATCCGGTGAAGATATGGACGTTATGATGTTCAGTGAAGCGGGTATGTACTCCCAGCGCGTTGCGCTTGGCATGGTGGCCCCTCTGGACGATTTTATCAATAAAGAAGGCTTTAAAGAGCCTGAAGAATATAAAGTGGATACGCAGCTGAACGGGAAATACTATGCCCTTCCAGGCAAGTTCAACCCTTGGTACGTGCTTTTGAATAAAGATCATTTGAAAGAGGCCGGTCTGGAAGTTCCGAAAGAATGGACTTGGGATCAATTCCAAGACTACGCGAAAAAGCTGACCAAAGGTGATGGCCCAACCAAACGTTACGGCACGTATTTCCACGGTCCACAAGGCGGAGGTTGGTTAGAGTTTGCCCGTCTGCAAATGGCGAATCAGGCTGATGGCGCAGATTATTTGAAAACGGACGGTTCGTCCAACCTGGACAGCCCGCTGTTCCGCAAGTCCATCGAAATGCGTTATAACATGGAAAAGGTCGATAAATCTTCTACGCCTTACGCAGATATGATTTCTCAAAAATTGAACTACCGTCCGCAGTTCTTCAACCAAAGCGCGAGCATGGTCGTGATCGGCAGCTGGATGAACTCCGAAATCGGCGGCACGGATCAATATCCGCTTAACTTCAATGTTGCTGTCGCTCCATTCCCGAAAAACAGCGCATCCGATCAAGGCGGCTACTCCATGGTGACAACGGACTTCTACGCGGTTTCCGCGAAAGCGAAACATCCGCAAGAAGCCTACAACTTCGTGCGTTACCTGACGACTGACGGCATGCTTGTTCAAGGCAAATATGTACCATCTTGGTCCAAGGTGAAGAATGATCAACTGGCAACGATTGTGGATACGATTCTAAAAGGCACCAAAAACCCTGAGAAAGTCGACAAAGAATCGCTGATCGCCGTGCTCATGAATGCCAAAGCATCCAAGCTCGTACCTCCGACATCTTACCAAGCGGACGTGTACAAAGTCATCAATGAAGAGTATGAGAAGCTGATTCTCGATAAAGAAAACCTGGATACGATGATTAAAAATACGCAAGAGCGGGCTCAGAAGCTTATTGACGCCAGCAAAAAATAAATAAGTCAAGGGAATAGAGAGGACTCCGGTTCTCTCTATTTCTCGATGCAGGAGAAAGCAGGAATGAGCATGATCAATACGAAGCTTCCGACCATCTGGTATGGCGGCGATTATAATCCGGATCAATGGCCGGAGCAGATTTGGCATGAAGATATGGAGCTGTTTCAAAAAGCGGGCATCAACGTCGTAACGCTGCCCGTGTTCAGTTGGGCTAAGCTGCAGCCGTCGGAGGATGTGTATACGTTCGAATGGCTGGATAAAATCCTTGATTTAATCGCAGCAAATGGGATCTATGCCTGCCTGGCTACCTCGACGGCGGCACAGCCGGCCTGGATGTCGCGCAAATATCCGGACGTGCTGCCGGTAGACATCGACGGGCGCAAACGAACGCACGGATCGCGGGTTAATTTTTGCCCGAACAGTACGGTGTATAGAGAGTTCTCGGTGAGGCTGGCTGCCAAGCTGGCTGAGCGCTATCGCAATCATCCCGCACTTCTCATTTGGCATATCGGGAACGAGTATGGTTCTCATTGCTATTGCGAGCAATGTGCAGCACAATTCCGTGTATGGTTGAAGGAAAAATATGGAACGATTGAAGAATTAAATAAGCAGTGGAACATGAGTTTTTGGGGGCATACCGTCTACGAGTGGGAAGACATCGTGCCGCCGACAAATCTCAATGGCGATAACCGCTGCTTCCAGAGTATGACGCTGGATTATAAAAGATTTATGTCCGACTCGATTCTTGCCTGTTACCAAGGCGAATACGATGCAGTTAAGCAGGTCACGCCGGACGTTCCGGTGACAACGAACATTTGGGGCCTGTTTAATGGCCTGGATCTGCAAAAATGGGGGCAGCGCATGGACGTGGTCTCGTGGGACAGCTACCCGCAGATGAACGAGCCGATGAGCAACGTCGCGCTGCGTCACGATTACATGCGCGGCCTCAAAAACGGGCAGCCGTTCATGTTGATGGAGCAGACGCCGAGCCAGCAGAATTGGCAGCCTTACAACAGTTTAAAGCGCCCGGGCGTAATGCGGCTTTGGAGCTATCAAGCCGTGGCGCATGGCGCCGACACGGTCATGTTCTTCCAGCTCCGGCGTTCATTCGGAGCTTGCGAGAAGTACCACGGCGCGGTGATCGAGCATGTCGGCCACGAGGATACGCGCGTATTCCGCGAGTGCGCACAGCTCGGTGCAGAGCTGAAGGAGCTGGGGGATACGCTGCTTGATTCCCGGCTGGAGTCCAAGGTCGCGCTGTTGTTTGATATCGACACGTGGAACGCGGTGGAAATCACAAGTGGCCCTAGTGTTGACCTGGATTACGCGAAGCAGGCGCAGAAGTATTACAAAGCGTTCTATGATCAGAACGTTGGCGTCGATGTGATTAGTCCGCTTAGTGATTTGTCGGGGTATGAAATCGTTGTTGCTCCTGTGTTTTACATGTTGAAGCCTGGCGTCGCGGAACGGGTTAAATCTTTTGTGCGCGCGGGCGGTACATTTGTAACTACTTTCTTCAGCGGCATCGTGAATGAGAACGATCTCGTCACGTTGGGCGGATACCCTGGAGAACTTCGTGACCTGCTAGGCGTGTGGGTCGAGGAGATTGATAGCTTGCCGCCGGAGATGAAGAACCGCATCGTCATGGAGGCGGATGGCTTCGGGTTCGTAAAAGGCGAGTACGAGTGCGGATTGCTATGCGACTTGCTGCACGTGGAGAGTGCGAAGCCACTGGCCGTATATGGCGACGATTTTTATGCCGGCATGCCGGCGCTGACAGAGAACGCATTTGGCGAAGGCAAGGCGTACTATGTGGCCGCTGACGCGGAGGAGCGGTTCGTCGCGGATCTGTGCCGGACGCTTTGCGAACAGAGCGGGTTGGCTGCCCCTTTCCGCGCCGATAGCGGAGTTGAGCTGACCCAGCGCCATAAGGCCGGGCGGACGTTTACTTTTGTTCTTAACCATAATAAAAGTAAAGCTAACGTGTATATGGATGGAGCGTATCGCGACCTTTTGAGCAAAAGAGAGTTTACTGGTGTTTCAGCCGTGGAAGTGGAGGCATATGGGGTTCTAATTCTGGAAGAGGTGTGAGGCATGAACGTGGCGATGAATGTAGCTTTAACTGCAGCTGAGCTTCGGCTCAAGCTGTCTGAGGTGAAGCTCAGTCCTACGGAGCTGCTGTTTGGCGATTCCAATGCGGAGCAGGTTCGAAAGGAGCTGTTGGACTCTGCTGTGAACCAGCCTTTGGTCGAAGAGATTCGTAAAGAAGCCGAGCTATTGCTTCAGGAAAGCATGCCGGAGCTTACCTACTCGCTTTTCCGGCTTTTTGCGGAGACGGGTTCGCGCAGCGAGTACGAGAAGGTCTATTTCCGTAGAAGGAAGCGGTTAACAACTTTCGGAATGATGGCTTGGTTGGCCCCTGAGCAGGGGGCTTACGCTGAAGCATTGCGGGAAACGATCTGGTCAATTCTCGATGAGTATACGTGGTGCTTACCCGCGCATCTTCTTCATGGACCGGAAATGAAGGAAACGGCGTTCGAGGGCCCGTTGCTGGAGGGGGCGTCTGAGGCGCTGCTGACGATCGATTTGTTCGCGGCGGAGACCGCGTTCGCGCTAAGCGAAATCGCAGCGCTTCACGGAGATGCGTTGCCCCCGCTGCTGCGGGCGCGCGTGCAAGACGAAGTGCTGCGCCGCGTACTGCGGCCTTTTGCGACGCAGCCTCCCTTTGGTTGGGAGACCGCGACGCACAACTGGGCCTCCGTCTGCGCCGGCTCGATTGCCGCTGCAGCGATTTACACGCTGCGCGATGATGATGAGCTCGCCGCAGTGCTGGGGCGAGCCTTCCCCGCGCTGGCCTCCTATTTGCGCGGCTTCGAGGCGGACGGTGCATGTACCGAAGGGTACATGTACTGGCAGTACGGGTTCGGCTTCTTCGTCTACGCTGCCGATTTGATCAAGCGCCGCACAGGTGGCGCGGTGGATGGGTTCGCCGACGACAAGGTGCGGGAGATCGCCTTGTTTCAGCAAAAATGCTTCATGGACGGCAAACGCGTGGTGAATTTTTCCGATTCTCTCGGGGATGCGGGCATTTTTATGGGGCTCAGCAGCTATCTGAAGCGGCTATACCCGGAGATGGACATGCCGGAAACCTCGCTGCGCGCGGCATTCAGCGAAGATCATTGCAGCCGGTGGGCGCCGGCTTTGCGCAATTTGATATGGCTGGGCGGCGATGAGGGAAGCGGGGCGGGTTGGACTTCCGCCACCTACTATTTGCCGGATGCGCAATGGCTTGTTTCCCGACAGGTGAGCGCTGATGGCGAAGGCGCCTATGTATTCGCCGCCAAGGGTGGGCATAACGATGAGCCGCACAATCATAACGATATCGGGCAATTTATTGTTTTTGCAGGCGGCGAGGCGCTGCTGACGGATTTGGGCAGCGGCCAATACACGCGCGATTACTTTGGCGCGGGGCGCTACGATATTTTATGTAACGGCGCACAAGGACACTCAGTTCCTGTGATTAACGGCCAGTACCAGCAATCGGGAGCCGGTGCTCGAGCCGAACTCATTGAATACAGCTCTACCGACGAGCGAGATGTGTTTCATATCGAGTTTTCCAGCGCTTATGCGGATATAACTCTTCAAAGCTTGCAAAGACGTTTCACATGGAACAAAAAGGCGCTTCCTACTTTAGAGCTTATAGATCGTTTTCAATTTTCCGAAACGCCGGTTGCCATTAGGGAGCGTTTTATGAGCTGGCATCAACCTGAGCAGGCTGAGGATGGGTGCATCCAGATTAAAGGTACGGATTCGCCTGCGGTGCTGTACATCACTTTTGATCCGAACAAGCTGGATTGGCAGGCGGAGCCTTTGATGCACATAGACCATTTCGGCCGACATGTGGAGTGTTATGCGTTGGATTTCAGCTTGAGACAGTTGCCGAAAGACGGGCAAACGCAAACTGTAGAGCTGGTATTTTCACTTGAAAGATAAGTTTCTTATACTGTTAAACCTTCTAATTGGCGGGAAAAGTTCACCTGATGCAGAATGGTAGCTCTCCGGGCGAGGGGAGTTCAGTGAAGCGGAATGGCTGCTCTCTGAGCAGGGGTGCTGAGTACATGTGATGCAGAATGGCTGCTCTGAGCAGGGTGTTGGGTATATGTAATGCGTATGGCTGCTCCGAGCTGGGGGTCGAACACATGTGATGCAGAGTGGCTACTCTCCGAGCAAGAGTTTTATGATCTAGTTATTGCTTAAGGGAGTCCTTCCTGGAGACTTCTTCATTAGCGTCAATTGGTCTCTAATAAAGAACTCTAGAGACGCTAAAAGTGTGAGGGATACACGAAAAAGATCGGATAGAGAACGGGTTTCCATAATTAAAGAATAACGTTCTTAAAAGAAGGAACTTTGTTCTTTCGAGCCATATTTTAGCCCAATTTCCACCAAACATGCGTCTCAAACGTTCGCTAATAAAGACCCTTGTTCTTTATTCGGCTGATGGAAGGGTAAGGAAGTATAATTTCTCTCATATAAACGGATAGGAAGTGGCAGAGATGAACATCGAGCAAAATTGGGCGCAGCAAGCGTGGCAAAAGACCGTTGCGAAAGTGGGAAGAACTAGTCAACGGATCGGCGACGGCTTTCCACATGCGAGTGTGGATGGAACCTACAAGCTAGAGCCTGCCTCTTGGTGGACGGCCGGTTTTTGGCCGGGGCTGCTGTGGCTCTTGTATCGGGAGACGAAGGATGAGAGGCTGAAGCAACTGGCGGAATCCTGTGAGTGGCAGCTCGATCAGGTTATCGCCGACTACGATAAGCTGGACCACGACATCGGCTTCATGTGGACGCTGACGAGCGTAGCGCGCTACAAGCTGCTCGGCGCGGAAGACTCCAAACGCCGCGGCTTGCTCGCGGCGAACCTGCTGGCTGCACGGTTCAACGTGCAGGGCAATTACATCCGCGCCTGGAACCCATGGCGCGAAGGAGAAAACAATGCCGGCTGGGCCATCATCGATTGCATGATGAACCTGCCGCTGTTGCATTGGGCCTCCAAGGTGACCGGAGACCCGCGCTACAAGCACGTCGCCGTTCGGCACGCCGATATGGCGCTGGAGCATTTCATCCGTCCGGATGGCTCCGTGAACCATATCGTGATCTTTGACCCGCACACCGGAGAGAAGCTCGAAGTGAACGGCGGACAGGGCTTCGCCCCAGCGTCCGCTTGGTCGCGCGGCACCGCGTGGGCGATCTACGGCATGGCCCTGAGCCATCATCACACAGGTGATGAACGTTATTTGCATGCCGCCAAGCGCGCAGCGCATTTCTTCATGGCCAATTTGCCGGACGACGCCGTCCCGCATTGGGATTTCCGTCTGCCGGAAGGAATCCCGGCATACCGCGATTCCTCCGCAGGCGCATGCGCCGCCTGCGGGCTGCTGCTGCTCGCCGAGCAGGTGAGCGGGCAGGAATCGGCGCTCTACCGCCGGGCGGGAGAGCGCATCCTGCATTCGCTGTACACGTGCTACGGCGCGTGGGACTCTGAGACCGAAGAGGGCTTGATCTTGCACGGGACAAGCCATTACCCGGAAGGCAAGAACATCGACGTACCGCTGATTTACGGCGACTATTATTTTGTGGAAGGCCTGCCCCGTTTGTTGGGGCATGGTGAGCTTTTTTGGTAGGAAGAGTCAAGGTCAAATTTGTTTCCTACGGGGCTGCTTCTGAAGTAGATTTATCTACTTCAGAAGCAGCCTCTTTTCGTATGATATTAATCGACATTATTTTCAATTATTTGTTTCATTTTTAGTTCGAAAGAACTATAATTAGTTCGTATTACATATAGGAAATTGAGATGAGACAGTATTTGATAGTGAAAACAAAAAAGGATGTGGATTATGTATTGGCTTAAAAGTAGAAAGTTTGTTTGGTTAGCAGGTTTGACTTTTGTTTTGATGATGATGTTAAGCGGGTGTGTAGCAAATAATGTGTCTAAAGTGAATTTCACTTTTGGTCAAGCTTTAGGCAGCACCGATCAAGTTTATGTTCGATATTCAGACAGTACGACATCAACGTCAACGGAATCTAATCTAGCTGGTAAATCTAGCGTAACGATTGATACATATTCTGATAGAACGATCGTAGGTGCCTATTTAAAAGACGGTGACATCAGCTGGGTACCGGATCATGGCTACGGTCCTGGTAATGGTCCTAATTCTTACACTGTTTCCGTCTATAATTATACAATTAATACCAATTTGGTAAACACTCCCTTTATAGGGGTTAATCCCATATCCAATACTATTCCTGCTATGCCCGGCAGTTTACCAATTAACATTATTCCTGGCGGCGGTGGAATTAGTACGACATCGAAAAAACCATCAGCGCCAGCTTCATATGCAGTTTTACAGGACCAGCCATCGAAGGATGTTAACCATGAGGGTTATACCAGTGTAACATTCGCTGTTTATACTGCTGCCGGTACCTTGGTAGATGGAAATACGGAAGTATTTGCCCATTCCTCTAAGGATGTAACATTTTTTAATATAGATCCAACTGACGCTACGATTAAGGGACCATTCAATTCGTCACCGATTTATACAAGAACAGACACAGTAAAAGAGGGTTATTCAAGCCATACAGAGAACGGTTTTGTAACTTTCGACATTCAATCTAATACTTCAGATATTTCTTCAATCCCATTGGAATTATACTCTGGTCCTAATTTATTACTGGATACCGCTGCGCAAAAAGCTGTTGCAGCCGACATAGCGTCCCTCAATATCGAGTATGCTTCCGGAGATGATGCATCCAAAGTAACGAATAATGTTACACTGCCAACCTCAGGAGCGAATGGCACGTCCATCTCGTGGAGCAGCAGCAATACGTCCGTTGTTTCAACTACAGGTGAAGTTAACCGTCCAAGCTATGACAGCGGTGACGCAAATGTAACCGTGACAGCAAGGGTATACAAAAACAATGCCAGTGAAGATAAACCTTTTGCTCTTATCGTAAAACGCACTGATCCTCCTAGTCATTCCACGGGATCAGGCGGCGGCTCAACAGCGCCAACCACAACCATCAAAATCCATGGTGTTGATGTAGATACTAAAGTTACGCATGAAACTTCTACAGATGGCCAACCTTCTACAAAAGTAGTTGTCGATGCCGATAAATTAACATCCGCTTTCGCTTTGGGACAAAATAAAGTCATTACCTTAGGAATAAGCAGTACCGATCCCATTGTTAAAGTAGAACTTCCAAGCAATGCTCTTTTAGATACAGCAAGCAAATCTCCAAATGCAATCGTACAAGTCAAAGTAGATGGTGCCAGCTACAGTCTCCCCGCAGATGTCATCAAGAATCTGCCAAAAGATTCAATCGTTACAGTGACGATTACTAAATTGTCCGGTAAATCAAGCGATGACGTAAACTCTGCAGCTCAAAAGCAAGGCTCGAAGCAGCTTGTCACTAACGCTATTGATTTTAAAGTTACCTATGGAGACAAGGAAGTAACAGATTTCAACGGAAAATACTTAGATCGTACGTTGTCGTTAACATCATCTGCAGATTTCAATAAATCTACCGCAGTGTGGGTGGACGCGAACAACAAGATGCATTTTATACCGTCGACCTTTACAACGAACGGCGGCTCAACGGAAGTAACCATTCATTCACCGCATAACAGCGTTTATACAGCGATTCAATCGGACAAAACTTTTGCAGATTTGCAAAAACACTGGGCAAAAGCAGACGTGGAATTGCTTGCGAACAAGCTTGTTGTTGATGGTGTGACATCGAACTCTTTTGCACCGGATAAGCAGATCACCCGGGCAGAATTTGCGGCTTTGCTCGTTCGCGCGCTAGGTCTTCTTGAAGTAAACGGAGGCTCTTCTTTCACCGATGTGAAAGCAACGGACTGGTATGCAGGAGCTGTAGGAACCGCTCAAAAAGCCGGGTTCATTACGGGATATGAGGACGGAACGTTTAAGCCTAATGCTAATATTACCAGAGAGCAAATGGTCGCAATGATTCAAAGAGCGATCAAATTTGCTGGAAAAGATGCCAAAGCAAATACGGCAGCACTCAATAAATTCAATGATCAATCCACAATCGCCGGGTGGGCTAAAGATGCAGCCGCTCAAGCCCTTGGCGCTAACATCATTGAGGGTACGTCAGATACAACCTTTGCAGCCAAAGAGAATGCTACTCGTGCGCAAAGTGCATCGATGCTAAAAAGAATGATGCAGTTCTTACAATTCATCAATTAGAAGCAGGATCCCCCTTCGGTACACTAGACCGGAGGGGTTTTTTCATTAATCCTTCAAGCTCTCCAGCGTACACAAGCTAGTCATCAAGCCTCCTGCCGTTATCGTGATAAGAGATAACAGGAAGGAGTCGGCTGAAAGCAGGAGTCCTCCAAAACAAATGATGATACCATCGAAAATAAATATCAGTATGCTAACGTTGATATGAATCTTTTTTGATAGAAATTGGGCAAGCAGATCGGTTCCCCCTGTGCTGGTTTTATATCTTAGCATAACGCCGATACCGGTGCCGACGATTACTCCTCCCAAGAGAGAACTGGCGAATGGGGATAGTTTGACATAAATAAGAAATGGATTCGGGAACGTCTCCAATAAATCAATCATGAAAGACGAAAACAATAATCCACGAACGCTATTGTAAAACATTTCACGGTAATATAACCAGGCTAATGCAAAAATAGGGGTACTGCACAAGAACATGACCAAGCCGACTTTGGTCCCGAATACGTAGTTGATGATCAAGGCTATACCAATAATCCCGCCATCTAATACATGATTAGGCACCAGAAAAAAATTAATGCCGATGGAGATACATAAACTACCTAATACGATGGCAGCCATTTTATGGAACGAAAGCAAATAAACCAGCTCCTAGAAAGGCATGTCTGATTTATATGCGTAGCAAAGAAAAAGAATCCCATAGTCTTCAAGACTATAAGGGATTCCTGTCCAATGCTAGATCCGTCATTTTGCCGTTGGAAAAATACGTTGAACCATCTCGCTAAACTGTTCAAAGAAACCGGAAACCGGTCTTCCTTGTCCTACATCGGTTACATAAGTTCTAACGCGATTCACGAATTCGGGATTCGTTGACACGTATACATTTTGGATATTGGGATCCGTAGATTTGACTTGTTGGGAGATTTGATCTTTAAGCCCTTGACTGATATCCCCCTGGCCTGTATTAATTACTGCTGCCACGTAAGCGTTTCGTCTAGTAACAAGGACGTTAGCTGATTTGATCCCGTTTAACTGAGTAATTTTAGCTGCCGCTTGATCTGCGACTTGGACACGGTTATCGCCCGTTGTGGTTGCATAAGGGTGGTATTGATTTGAGTTAGAGCCTGTGGTGCCTGTAGTACCTGTAGTTGCGGTAGTTCCTGGCTGAACGGCTTGCTGTTTGACTTGATTCCTAGCGGCGTTCGTACATCCAGTAGCGATAACCATGAAAGAAACGAGCAGCAGGGCGGCTCCTTGAATTTTACGTTTTTCTATAAGCATCTTTTTGCTCACCTCCAATTTGATGGTCTTATTATGATGCTAACGTGTTTTTTACATTCACGGGTTACCCGCTCCTGACGAATCAATCCTTCGTAGATTTCCGCTATATGAAAACTTTCCCTATCCAACACATACCGCCAAGCCCTTATAATTAAAACTAATTACTTTCGGAGGTGTTCGATCATGTTAAAAAACAAATTCGCTTTCTCCACACTGCTAAGATGGAAAAAATAAGCGGTAGATCGGTACTTTGCATGGATTTGGTCCAATCTGCCGTTATCAGAGAGGCGGATTCTGCTTATTATGAAACTACAAGCATCACAAGTGTTTACATGGATGGGCTTCATGACATCCCTTGCCAATTCAACGATGTTCACTACCTATGCGGTGTATCAGGTTATAGCATTAGGGCTTAACCCATTCCAGCTTCTGCTGGTAGGAATGGTTTTAGAAGTAACGGTTCTTCTATTTGAAGGCATCACAGGTGTTGTCGCGGATACGTACAGCCGTCGTTTATCTGTCATTATCGGAATGTTTATTTTGGGGGCAGGTTTTGTCCTTGAGGGAAGTGCGATGTGGTTGGGGGCGGCGACACCGATCCTAACGGCATTCGGATGGTTACTTATTTCACAGGTTTTCTTTGGGCTTGGAGCTACTTTTGTCAGCGGTGCGGATACCGCTTGGATCGTCGACGAGGCGGGTGAAGAGCAGGCAGGCAGCGTCTTCCTGCGTGCCAAACGAGTAGGTCTTACCGGCATGTTGCTGGGCATTGCACTTAGTGTAGGCTTGTCTGCGCTAGCCTCGAACTTGCCTTATATCATCGGGGGACTTCTGTATATCGTGCTGGGCATTTTCTTGATTCGCTTTATGAAAGAGACCAAATTCAAGCGTGCAGAGAATCTGTCCCATTCCTCACATTGGCAAAATATGAAAGGCACCTGGCTCTACGGCACACAGATCATCCGTCGCAAGCCGGTGCTTCTCATGATGCTCATCGTTACCTTGTTTAGCGGCGCCGCCTCGGAAGGGTATGACCGGCTCTGGCAGGCGCATCTCATTACGGATGTCGGCTTCCCGCATGGCGTCAAGTTCACGACAGCGTTATGGTTCGGTGTCATCGCATTTTTGTCCACGATACTCAGCCTATTCGTGATGCGGTTGGCAGAGAAGCGGATGGACATGAGCAGCGAACGGGTTGTTTTCCGCGGGATGCTCCTATTGATAGGAGCCCGTATCGCGGCCATTCTGTCCGTTGCCTTATCGCCCAATTTCGTCTGGGCGATAGTGTCCGTATTGTTCTTCGAAATCGTACGAACACTCAGCGGGCCGATTTACGATACATGGCTCAACTTGAACATCGAGAGTACGTCGCGCGCGACTGTACTTTCGATGATGAGCCAGTCGGACGCTCTCGGCCAGACGGCCGGCGGCCCAATCGTCGGCTGGATCGGCAAGCGCTTCTCCATACGCGCTTCCCTCGTGGTCGCCGCCGTACTGCTGACGCCAATCCTGGCGGAATTCACCCGAGCGCTGCGCAAACGATAAAGAGCAAAGATATAGTCAAAAGGCTGTCCCACTAGTAGCAATAACTACTGAGGACAGCCTTTTCTTATGGTGCGACAGAGACAGGCGTCATCGAGCCGCCCTTAAGCTATTTTCCGAACTAATTGCTGTAGATAGCGCCAGCGAATGGCTAGGAAATATACGACCTGCACGGCGATGAAAAAAACAAAAATAAGGATAGAGTTCTTAACAATCGAAAAATCGACAAGCAGCTGCAGCGCTGTGAAAGCGACCGCACTATGGATGAGAGCCATCAGAATCGGCAGGAAGAAGAGGATCAGAAGTTGCCGAGTTACGATTTTTCTTAATTCCGCCCGGCTTAAGCCGATTTTACTAATCATCTGATATTGCTTTTCATCCCGTTCCATATCGGCGTACAGCCGGAAGTAAATAAAGCTCGCGGCAAACGTAAAGAATACAATGCCGACCATCACGCTGACAATCAGCAGGATGCCATTTACTTGCTTGCCCATTAACCATGTAATCACAAGCGCATTAAAATAATAATGGCCGTCTCTATCATCCGGGATAGCTTCCTGTAGTTTACGCGATACATCTTTCGACGCTTCCCAATTAGGCACATTGAAAAAGTAATAGGTTTGCGATCGAAAGGTGGAAGCATTTTCTGCATCCGGGGGCATTTGATCATAGAGCGCATCCGTAACAACGATCATTTTGCCTCGATAGGGCATGACGATATAAGGCAGTGCTTCGGTCACATTCAGCTTTATATTCATTTTGCCTTGTATGAGCTGCATGGATGAAGGGACTCCGTTTGGCTTGCTGTACATGTTTTTTTGCGTCACATTGGTCGGAGCCAAAATCACATCATTCTCGCCGCTTAAGGAAGCGGGTTTATGCCCGAGTGCTTTCAGTAAACTATTGTAATCGGTGAGCTTGACAACCGTTAGCGAATTTTTGCTGTATTTGGGAGTGACAGAGCCCATCTGATAGGGAAACTGCGCATCTGTCAGCTGTTTTTGAATCTCGGTCAGATGTTGATCCCGCAGCTTGTCATCCGAGGAAGACGCATAGGTAAACGCATAGGGGTCAATCATTTCCGCCAAGCCAGGGCTTCCAATGGCTACGCAAGTGCCGATGCCAGTGAACGAAACCGCCGAGATGATGGAAACCATGAAAAACATGACGGAATTGTCCTTTAACCGGTAGGCCAGCTCGGAAATCGTTAGCAGATTCGTTTTTCTGAAGAAAAGACGATCTTTCCTTTTCAACGCCCGAATTGCATAGACGCTTAGTTGCGTGAACAAAAAGTAGGTCCCGAGCACGACCAAACCAACGCCCGCGCCTAGTAATGGCAGTAGGAATGCACGCGCCAAAACAAAGTAGAATACAGCCGCATATCCCAATCCAATAAGGATCACGGCCAGCAGGGACAGCCATATCGATGCTTGCGGTTCAGGCTTCGGCTTTTCTTCGGATTTCATCAGTTCAACGAGCTGAACCCGCTTGCCTAATGCGGCCGTGAACAAGGAAATAAGCAGAAAAAGGCAGATAAATGCTCCGGCGGTCGTCCATATGGCTTTCACAGGCACATAAAAAGGGAGGCCGTTCTCGATGTACAGCAGCGCAGCGCTGCCTAATAATATAAGCTTGGAAAAAATAAGCCCGACAAGGAGACCGGTTACGATGGAAGCGAGTCCAATGATCATATTTTCAATAAATACGAGCTTGTTGAGCTGACGAGGCGACATGCCCAAGGTTAAAAGAATACCAAACTCTCTTTTACGCATTTTCAAAAACGCGCTAACTGAGTACATCAGGAACAGAAATGAGAAAATAAGAATTAAATATTGCGAAATCTTCATCCCCATCGTCCCGAGCTGGCTCATCGTTCCACTGGTGGAACGCAGTTCCCCTTGCAGGTTGGGGTGGAACAGCAGCAGCGCATAAGTGAAAAAAACCATGACCGAGAAGGCGCTGCTTAGAAAATGGGCGATATACGTACGCTTATTGCGCACGATATTGTTAAACGCGAATTGTCGAAAATTCATGCCCGTTCCCTCCCATTAGCGACAGCACATTGATGATCTTTTGATAAAAAGAGGCGCGGCTGTCTCCGCAGTGAATCTCGTTGTAGAACTCACCGTCTTTGATGAAGACGACACGGTTGCAGTAGCTGGCTGCAATGGGATCATGCGTGACCAGCATCATGGTGGCTTCTTCCTCTTGGTTAAGTTTGGCCATGAGCTCCATAACATCGCGCGCCGCCTTGGAATCGAGGTTTCCGGTCGGTTCGTCAGCAAGCACCAAGTGCGGCTTATGGATGAGCGCCCTGGCAATGGCTGTCCGTTGCGCTTGGCCGCCGGAAATTTCATAGGTGCGCTTGTTTAAAATCCCCGCAATGCCAAGTTTCTCCGCCATAAGGTCTACCCGTTTGTTCATTTCCTTTAAATCAACGCCATCCAAGGTCAGAGGCAGTACGATGTTTTCCTTAACGGTTAATGTGCCTAGCAAATTGAACGATTGAAAAACGAATCCGAGCTCGCGCCGGCGGAAAAAGGCCAGTTTGTCCGGCGACAAGCGATGCGGATTTTCGCCGCGAATCCAGATTTCTCCGGATGTGGGGGCATCGATCGTCGAAATTAGATTGAGCAGAGTGGTCTTACCGCTTCCCGAAGGGCCCATGATGCCTACAAACTCGCCTTTTTGTATCGTCAAATCAATCGTGCGCAGGGCTTCATAAGGGACTTTCCCAGGATACACTTTACTTAAATCGCGAACATTCAATATGTCCATGTTTTTCATTCTCCTTAACCTATCTATTATTCTGTGATTAAGTGTAAATCAGCGTGCCCTTTTTTCCTATGAGCTAGCCTTTCATTTACCTAACAACTTTGTAAGGTTAGCTTGGAACAGAAAAAAGGCGAATGGAGAGCCATTCACCGAGACTAAGGAAACGTAATGCGTACTGTCGTTCCTTTGCCTACTTCAGATTGAATATCGATTCTATGATTCAGCTTGTCACTGACTTCTTTGACCAGATATAGCCCCATCCCTGTCGATTCTTTAAACATCCGTCCGTTCTCCCCGGTAAAAAAGGGGCGGAATACGCGGAATAGATCCGTAGCCGGTATGCCCACGCCGCGGTCGCGCACTTCCAGCCATACGGTACGGCCCTCAGAGGACGCGGTGACAATGATTTTATCCCGATTGCCGGCCGAGTATTTGATCGCATTGAATAGCAATTGCTGCAAAATAAAAGTGAGCCACTTCGCATCCGTTTGAACCGTAAGGTCCGCCTCAACCTGGATTTCCGGGTATACATAGTTCCGTATAAATAACCGCTTGTTGTCGCGGATGACCTCGTTGACGATTTCCCGCAGCGATACAGGCTCCACGCGAAAATCTTGCTCGAACGTCTCCAGTCTGGCCATGTACAGCACCATTTCCAGCCCTTTGCGCAGCCGGTCGGTCTCTTCCGAGATGCTTTGGAGCCGCTGATCCTCGTCGTCCTGTGTGATTAACTCAATGACGGACAGAGGCGTTTTCATTTGATGCACCCACTGATTCATGAAGTTCAGATGGTTCTGCTGCTTACGTTCCCAGGTTTTCAGTTGGTGTTGATAATGGTTGTATTGAGATACCAGCAATTGATTCATTGCCGCGGGCAAAGGAGCGTGCTCCAGGGTTGGGATCGTATCGTTGAGGGAGGCTGCTGGGTTAGACAGTCTTTCATAAAAACGGCGATGTCTGAAATACCGGTAAGTTAAATAGACCAGAAATATACAAACGCTTAGGAAAAAGGCATATAAAATGACCGATAGATGATGAAAACCGTCCAGCCAGCAGACGAGCAAGGCTACGAACAATTGAAGGATCGTAAAACCGATCAAAGGGAGGTGTTCGCGTACAAAAAGCTTCAAATTGACGCCCCCTGGTCCAGCCATGTCTGATTTAACCGATAACCGACGCCGCGCAAGGTTTCCAAAGCGTCATCGATCCCGAGCTCGGATAGTTTCTTGCGGATGCGGGTGATATTGACACTAAGCGTGTTCTCATCGACGAACGTATAGTCGTCCCATAGCTTGTCGAGAATCGTCTCCCGGCTGACCACGCGCGGGCTGCGTTCGAGCAAAGTCTCGATCAGAATCGTTTCTTTGCGGGTCAAAGCAACCATCTCGCCCTTCAGGTGGAGCTCCATGCGTTCCGGGTATAGGACTAGCCCGGACTGTTCGACCGTTCGCTCGATCATTTTGGCGGCATAATCGCCATAAACGCGCCGGAGCTGGCTGCGGATTTTGGCCATGACGACTTCGTAATGGAAAGGCTTTGTTATGTAATCATCCGCACCGTTTTCAATGGCTCTCACTTGATCCATTTCGCCGCTTCGCGCAGAGATGAAAATAATCGGGCACGTAGAGACTGTGCGAATTTGGCGGCACCAATAGAATCCGTCAAAGCTCGGCAAGTTGATATCCAGCAGCACGACATGCGGCTGCATCTCTTGAAATTGATCCAGTACACGTTGAAAATCGGTCACGATCAAGCCTCTATCTCCATATTTCTCAATATGCGATTGAAGGAGCTCGGCGATCTTGGGGTCGTCTTCGACAATCATAATGCGGTACATCGGGAATCCTCCTCTCATAGACCTATGACTAGGATAAATGATTTCAGTCAAAATACCAAAATTTCCAAGTGAACATATTTCTTATACTTTGGACAAAATATTTTTAGAGGTGAGGATATGGACAAAACTCAATTAAAACTAACATCGACGGAAATCGGAGCATTGTGGGGGCAATATGTAAATGGCACAATGGCAAATTGTGTGAATAAATACATGCTTACAATTATAGAAGACACATCCATTAGAGAGGTTTTTGACGACGCAATAAAAATAACGGAGAACCAAATGCAGCAGGTTTCTGCTTTTATTCTGGAGGATGGATTTCCATTACCGATAGGATTTACAGATGCAGATATCAACCTCCATATAAAAAGGCTATTTTCAGATATATTTTGTTTGGACTATTTATATCTCATGACCGTTCATGGTTTAAACGGGCACCTATATTCCCTTACTACAGCAGTCAGAAAAGATCTAAGGGACTTTTTCGATTCCTGTTTAACGGATGGAAAAAATATGTACCAGCGCACTGTTGATTTATTGCTTGAAAAGGGGCATTTTCAAAGAGACCCGTATTTTTTCCCACGTGCCAACCCGGAATTTATTGAAAGTAAAGATTATCTCGATGGTTTTTGGGGAGATAAACGTCCTCTTTCGGCGTTAGAAATCGGTAATATTTCCCTTAACCTGAAGAAGAGCATTATGGCAAAAACGCTTGGAATTGCATTTAGTCAAATTGCCGGATCCAAAGAAATAAGAAAATTTCTAACCGATGCCGTTCAAGCGTCAAATGACCACATCCAAACACTAAGTAAAAAACTAAAAGATGATAATTTACCTGTACCCATGTCCTGGGAAACGGAAATAACGGAATCCACAGATTCACCGTTTTCAGATAAACTTATCATGTATCACACTGGTTTTTTGTTTCTAACTGCTCAATCCTATCATGGGTTAGGACTAGCCGGCTCTATGAGGTCTGATCTGATTTTTGATTATGAGAAAATAATTCTCAAAGACCTAGCCGTAACCAAAAGTTGGTTTGATCTCATGGTCAAACATAAATGGCTGGAACAACCCCCAATCGCACCAAACCGAAAAGAAATTGCTCAACACCAATAATCGTTCAGAAGGGGTGCCTAAGGCGCCTCTTCTTTCGCTTTTTTATAATTCATCAATCTGACTTATATTGCATTTTACAAATAAAGAATTCCCCCTTATGATGAGGAGGTCGTGATCTCGTATAAAAATGCCGTGGGAACCTTTTCAATATTGCGGCGTAGTACATCAAGATAACTGCAAATAAGATCCGACTTGCATCGGAAGAGGGAGTTTTATAAGAATGACTTATAAGGAAAAAGGCGGATGGCGTTCTGACGTCGCGCCTTACGAAAGACCACATATGAAGCACAGTGTGTGGCAGATCATCAATACACTGGTGCCATTTTTTCTGCTCTGGTATTTCGCTTATCTGAGTCTTTCGATCTCGTTCTGGCTGACTCTTCCGCTAACGATCGTTGCAGGCGGATTCCTGGTACGGATATTTATTATTTTTCATGATTGCTGTCATAAGTCTTTTTTCAAAAACAAACTTGCCAATGAAATCCTGGGGACAATCACCGGTATTCTGACGTTCTGCCCTTACCATCAATGGCGGTATACGCATTCAGTGCATCACGCTTCCAGCGGGAACCTGGACCGCAGAGGTGTAGGGGATATTTGGACGCTAACCGTCGATGAATATTTGTCTTCTTCACTGCCGCGCAGGTTGTATTATCGGTTGTACCGTAATCCGGCAGTCATGTTTCTCATCGGTCCGATCTACATTTTCCTGATCGATTACCGGTTTAATCGCAAGCAGGCAGGGGCCAAAGAGCGCGTGAACACATATATTACCAACCTGAGTATTGCTGGCGCGGCGGCATTGCTTTGCTGGGCCATCGGTTGGCAGTCCTTCTTGCTGGTTCATGGACCGATTTTCTTCGTTTCGGGCATGGCGGGCATCTGGCTCTTCTACGTGCAGCATCAATTCGAGGAAACGTACTATGAGAATGAAGAAGAGTGGGACTATGTGAAAGCAGCTATGCATGGAAGCTCCTTTTACAAGCTGCCGAGAATCCTTCACTGGATCACGGGAAATATCGGCTTTCACCACATTCATCATCTAAGTCCGCGGGTGCCAAACTACTATTTGGAAAAGGTTCATAATAAAAACGAAGTGCTGCGGGATGTGCAGACGATAACGCTCTGGACAAGCCTGCAATCCCTGAAGTTCCAAATCTGGAACGAAGAAACGAAAAAGTTCGTAGGGTTCAAAGATCTCAAAAATCTCAAACAGTTTGCTTCGGTCAAGAAGCCAATCATCTCCATAAAAGCGGATTCATGAAAAAAAGCTGTCACCTAAAGTAGAGTTTGTCTACTTTGGGGGCAGCTTTTGTTTTTGAGTAATCGTATATACACAGCGATTTTCGCCGGAAAGGATATGCTCAACCCGTTCGACTTCGGCTTGCTCGCCCAGAACGGTGCGCAGCATGTTCAGTTCATTTTGGCATAGGCCTGAGCAAGACATCGCCGCTTCGCAGATGGGGCAGTGCTTTTCGATAAAAGAATAGCTTCCGTCCTCATGTGCCTGGATTTCCGCCATATAGCCTTCTTTTGTTCGCAGTTCGGCCATCGTTTGCAGCTTTTCCTGAAGCGGGAATTCTGCGGGAACGTGAGATCGGTACTGCTCGATTTGCTTTTTGTTCCGGACCTCCAGCAATTTCTCCAGCCCGGCTTCGCCGAAAGCCTCTTTCATCGAATCGATTAAACTAACCGTCAGCTCTGCGTATCCATCTTGGAAAAGCCGATTCGCCTCGGGCGTCAAACGCCACATTTTGGCCGGTCTTCCCATAGCCCGCGCTTCTTCCTCGTAGTCGACCAACTTCTCTTCCTGCAAAGCATAGAGGTGCTGCCGTACAGCCATCCGGGAAATATCCAATCGTTCCGCAAGCGCCGCAGCGTCCAGGCTCCCGTGCTCTTTGAGCAGGTTAACGATCGCTCTGCGGGTACGTACGGTGGTGTCTTTACTCGTTTCATCCGTCCTCTGTCTCATGGATACTCCTTGTCATAGATGGTATGTGCTTGTTGGCACTAGGGGGAAGTTCTCAAGGACATTGTAAAGAAAATTATTGACAAAGTCAAAGGGATTCACTAGCATATACTTTATAAAGTAATTTCTTTACAAAGTTCGGCGGAGAGGATGGATGAAGAGATGGGGATAACGACACGTATGAAGGGCTGCATGAGGGGTTGTATCGTATGAAGCCATTATGGACGCAGTCTTTTATTACCTTAACGCTATCGATGTTTTTCCTGTTTACGGGCTTCTATTTGCTAGTGCCTACGATGCCGCTTTTTATCAAGCAGCTGGGCGGAAGTGAGTCGCAGGTCGGTGTGGTGATGGGGTTGTTTACGATATCTGCCGTTGTGATTCGCCCGTTTGTTGGTGGACTGCTGGACAGGATGGGGAGAAGGCAGTTTGTCCTTGGAGGCCTGATTCTATTTGGGTTAACGATGTATTCGTACAGTTGGGTGAGCAGTATGTTTCTGCTGCTGGCGCTTCGTTTGGTGCATGGCGTGAGTTGGGCGATGGCGACGACTTCGATTGGCACGGCGGTTACCGATACCATTCCGGAAACGCGTCGCAGTGAGGGGATCAGCTGGTTCGGCATGTCAACGACTTTGGCTATGGCGGTCGGGCCGCTCATCGGTGTTTGGATGCTGCAGAAGCAATCCTTTCACGGGCTGTTCACCTTGTCGACGGTATTGATACTGATCGCTTTGGTGGGCGCGTTCCTTACGAAGATGCCGTTCCAGGCGAGACCGAAGGCAGGGCGCATGGTATTATTCGATAAGGCCATTCTCCCGGTTACATCCTCCATCTTCTTTCTGGCTTTCGCTTATGGCGGAGTGATGACGTTCTTACCGCTGTTCGCTGCATCCATCAAGGTCAACTCCGGCACCTTCTTTCTGGTCTATGCGATTGCACTCACGATCGTACGATTCATTTCAGGCAGGCTGGCCGACCGTTTCGGTGAAGCAGCCGTGATCGTCCCCGGCTTCCTGCTAGCCCTAGCCGCTTTAACTACGCTAGCCAGTTCCCATGGTCTCGTTGGCGTCGTTGCAGCCGCTATCCTGCTTGGCTTTGGTTTTGGCTCCGCACAGCCTGCGCTTCAAGCTGTCACGCTGCGTCTGGTGAAGCCCGATCAGAAGGGGATGGCGAATGCTTCCTTTCAGACGGCTTTCGACCTGGGCATCGGTATCGGCACGATTCTGCTGGGCTTGATTTCACAAGGCTTTGGTTACCCGACGCTGTTCGTGGCCTGTGCGGTAGCCGGCTTCATCTCTTTCATCATCTATGGTGCATTTTCAAGACAGGAGAAAAAAGCGCACAGAACCGGCGCTACTCTGGAGTCTTAATCAATATGGACTACGGACTACCTCACAATCGCGCGGGCAAAACATTCGGTTATACGCCAGAGGCGGCGACTACATCGATCCGACACGGGAGGCGAGTGAGATGGCCGTTAATTTTATGAAAAAAACGATGCAATTATTCGGCATAAGAAACTTGACGACCGTCATTGTCAAGGGTCATAATCAGAAGCCGGATCAATCGGCAGCGCTTATTCAAGCCAGCGTCAACGAAGCGGCGGAGGTTGCGCGTACGTTTTAAGCGGAGCAATGTATGAAATCGTATGACTAACGTGCGGAGCTGTCCCATAAGTAGATGATACTACTTGAGGGCAGCTCCTTTTTTGTATCAGCAACGTTGAGATGGCTTCTGGGATAGCGAATGCTGCCAAGTAGTCGGCAGCTATTATGATTTAGCGCCCCACGGTGCACTAATATAGAACTTTGGGGCGCTAATAAGTGGGAGAGTTGTCCGCTGAGAGGAGGGAGAGAACAAAAGTCCATATACAGCGAACATCGTTCGTTATTTATGGACTTTTGTTCGTTCCAGCAGGAAACAATGCGAGCTGACAAACATTAGCGTCCTTACAGTGCCTAATTTACGACCTTTGTTACTAATGCCACATCATCGCATCGCGATCCCATATCTTCCACATGAGCCAGCTGGTTGTTGATAGTGGCAATGGAATAGTCTTTTGGGGCTATCTGAAGGAGCTTCAGGGTCAACCTCTTTTTTTGCATTTTCCTGCGTTCATCAAGTCTCCGACTTAAACGTCTTTCCGAGCTCCCCGCCCAAGCCAAAGTAATGCCGGAAGTTGTAAATGAGCGGACTCCAAGCGGAGGGATCGATGTGGCGGTCGCCGAGGACGATAGGCTCATGCGCATGGACTTTGAGCGCCTCCGTCTCTACGATGGCAAAGGAGGCGTCATCCGACGTCAGTTGAATATGCCGCACCTGCGCCTCTATCTGCAAGGGGCATTCTGCCACACGCAGGGGCTTGACCGCCACTGATGGAAGCGGTGAAAGTCCGGCAGCGCCGAACTTGTCCTTCTCATACCGGTACTGTGCCTGCTTCGCAGCCGGAACAGGGTCACAGCCCGTGAGCGGAGCAAGCCGCTCGACGTGCTGCCAGAGCGAAGGATCGGGGAGATTCACGACGCATTCTCCCCGGCGTTGCAAGTTCATCAGCGCTTTGCCGCCGGCGCCAAGCCCCAGTACAATGTGCTGACCTAAGGCCCATGCCGAGGACATGGGGGTCAGATTGGTCGTTTCATCTTCGTTCAGCGTTGATAACAGGACGACGGGCGTCCCGAAATAAAGGATACTTGGCTGGACTTCACGTATGTGTGGTTGCTGTTGATTCATATATGATTCACCTCATAGCAAGTATAAAGGCGAATGTATTCGACCGGCATCGAAGTATGAATGAGATGAGGCGGAGGGCTTTTTCCACCTAAAAAAAACACAAGCAGGTGAAAAGGCATTCCATTGTTGGAAGCGCTTCAGAAAGGTACGATGTAGCTATATCATTGACGAAGAATCAAGTGAGGGGGACCCATAGATGGCGGTCAACGCACAAGTAGCAGAACAAGTAAACCGGCGTTCGCAAGTCAATAAAGGGCAGAGCTTTTTGCGAACGCTTTGGAAGTATAAGGCACTGTACCTCATTTCGCTGCCAGGCATTATCTACTTTATTGTTTTCAAATATGTACCGCTGCTCGGTTCCATCATCGCTTTCCAGGATTACAACATTTTCGATGGCTTTACGGGGAGCAAGTGGATCGGATTTGATAATTTTACGAGGATGTTCGCTCATTATGACTTCCTTAAAAT
This sequence comes from Paenibacillus sp. GCM10027628, assembly GCF_042676385.1. Classification (NCBI taxonomy): domain Bacteria; kingdom Bacillati; phylum Bacillota; class Bacilli; order Caryophanales; family Paenibacillaceae; genus Paenibacillus; species Paenibacillus sp. GCM10027628. The sequence continues at coordinate 82,162 of NZ_JBHTHA010000013.1, read as the reverse complement.
TTTAAACAATACGCTGCTCATTGGCTTATACGACCTTGTGCTTGCGTTCCCGGCGCCGATCATCCTGGCGCTCCTTTTAAACGAACTGCACGTCGTGCTTTACAAGCGGGTGCTTCAAACCGTCGTTTACATGCCCCACTTCCTATCGTGGGTCATCGTGAGCGGGATTGCGATCGGCATCTTGTCCCCGTCGACCGGGGCGGTGAACCACTTCCTCAGTCTGCTGGGCTTTCAGCCCATCTACTTTTTAGGGGAAGAATCGTGGATTCGCACGGTGCTCATCTCCTCGGGGATTTGGCGGGATTCCGGCTACGGTACAATCATTTATTTGGCTGCACTGGCGGGGATCAACCCCGACTTGTACGAGGCTTCGGAAGTAGACGGCGCCAGCCGCTGGTGGCAAACGATTTCGATCACGATTCCGTCGCTGCTGCCGACGATTATGATTTTGTTCCTGCTGCACATTGGGAAGTTTCTCGACTTCGGCTTCGAGCGCGTTTTCGTGTTCTTGAACCCGCTCAATAAGGAGCACGGCGAGATTCTGGATACGTACATTTATACGGCGGGCTTACTTGGCCAGCAGTTCAGTTATACGACGGCGATTGGACTTTTCAAAGCGGTAGTCGGCCTGGCTCTCATTGTGACCGGCAATTTCCTAAGCAGGAAAACGACCGGCGAAAGCTTGTATTAAGACGGAGGTGAATGCGAGATGAATCGCAAGCCGACAGCCAGTTGGCAAGTATTTAATGTCTTCAATGTGCTCTTTCTATCGCTCTTGGCGCTCGCGATGTTCCTGCCGTTCTTGAACGTGCTGGCCCAGTCGTTCAGCTCCTCGGAGGCGATCGTGAACGGCAAAGTTTTTTTCATGCCGGTTGAATTCACGACGATTAATTACCAATATGTGTTTAGCGACGCAGCCATCTGGCGTTCCTTCGGCGTCACTGTGTATATTACGGTGGCAGGGACGCTCATCAACTTGATTGCAACGGCTTCGCTGGCGTACCCGGTGTCCCGGCCTGAGTATGCCGGCCGAAACATAATCGTCATTATGGTGTTAATCACGATGGTATTCAGCGTGCCGCTCATACCTAACTTTATTTTGATGAAAAACCTGCATCTGACCAACTCGCTATGGTCACTCCTATTACCAGGTGCGATCAGTGCCTTTAACTTCTTCGTGATGAGGTCCTTCTTCATGCAAATTCCGAGTGAATTGATTGACTCCGGGCGCATGGATGGCTGCTCCGAGCTTCGCATGATGTGGAGCATTGTACTGCCTTTGTCCAAGCCGGTGATGGCGTCTTTAGGAATCTTCTACGCCGTGGGCCATTGGAACACGTACCAAAACGCGTTGTATTATATAAATAAGCCTGCGCTCTGGCCGCTTCAGGTGAAGCTTCGGCAGTTAATTACATCGGACGATATCAGCATCGACCCGGCTGCCTCTCAATTCAGTGCGCTTGCCCATATGGATCCGGAAGGGATCAAAATGGCGACGATTATCATCGCAACGGTTCCGATCATTCTCATTTACCCGTTTTTGCAGCGCCATTTCGTCAAAGGGATGATGGTAGGGTCCGTGAAGTCATAATAAATTCCCATCGTAGATAAAATCGTTATTCTTTACCGCATTCTAAAAAAAAGACAATTCAAACCAAAGGCATTCCATAGTCGTGAGGTTGCACCGCTCTTACAATGAGGATATGAAAGCGCTATAATCCAAGTGAACTGAAATGAGGGGTACAATGAAAAAGTGGATTCCTGCCACAATGGCAACCGTTTTAATGGCGAGTGTACTGGCCGCTTGCTCCGCGAAGCCTGCGGAACAGCCAAGCGCATCGAACGCACCCGGCACTGCGAGTGCAAAGCCTGCAGAGAAAACGAAGTTTTCCATCTCTTTGCGTACATTGGCGTTCGGGCATGTTGAGAAATCGCCGAATATCAACGAAGACAAATGGGTGAAAAAGCTCGAAGAGCTGACGAACACCGATATGAATATCGTGCTGGTACCGCACAAGGAATATGAGCAAAAAATGATTCAAATGTTCGCAACCAACGACATCCCCGATGTCGTGCAGGGCAGCGGCGGCGTGAACGGCAAAGAAATGGCAGGTTCGGTCAAAGCGGGTGTTTTCATGCCACTGGACGATTTGCTCAAGCAATATGGCCCGAATCTCTTGAAAAAAGTGCCGAAAGAAGCTTGGGATAACGTCTCTTACCAAGGTAAAATCTTCGCGATACCGGAATACTTGTCCAATCCGTCCCGTCGTGCGATTTTTGTTCGCAAGGATTTGCTCGATAAAGCGGGCTTAGGCGTGCCGAAAACCGTGGACGAGTATATGGCCGTCCTTCGCAAATTCAAGGAAATGGGTGTGGAGAACCCGTACATGGGTCGCGAGAATTTCAAGTATGCGGATTCTTTCTTCGGCGCTTATGATGTATTCCCATACCTGTCCATGTTCGAGCAGCAGGGCAATCAAATCGTACCGAAGTTCTTCGATACAGAGAACATGACGAAAGCGCTGCAAACGTACAAAACTATGTTCGATGAAGGTCTGATCAATAAAGAGTTTGCGACGATCAACGCAACGGTGTTTAAGAATACAATCCTTGCCGGTAAAGCGGGCATGTGGTCCATGAACGCCAACGAGCTCTTGCAGTGGGAGGCGCAGCTCAAAGCAAACGTGCCTACGGGCGATATCGAGATAATCGCATCTCCGACCGGCCCCGACGGCAAAGGCGGACACTATCTGTACGGACCTGCGCCACGCGCTTACTTCATCAACAAGAACGTCAAAAATGCTGCGCAAATTATCCAATTCTTTGATTGGATGATGTCCGACCAAGCGGAGAAGTTCTTCACATTCGGTATTGAAGGCGATACGTACAAAACGGTGGATGGCAAAATCGACTACAAGAGCCCGACGGACCCGGCAGGCGTTGACGAAGAGCGTTACCGTCAATCATTCTTGTGGCTGGTACAAGACACAACTTATAATAAAGGTACGCTTAGCATGACGGAAGATGGCAAGAAATTAATGAACGTGTATGACACCACGCTGAAAAATGAAGGCCGCGATGGTATCTCGTTCGAGCCTCGTTTGGATTCCTTACAGAAAAACCCGGATATCTCGCCGCTTTCCGACCAAGCGCCTCCAGTTATTTTGCAGCATATGGTGAAGATGGTGTACGGCAAGGAGCCGATCTCCGATTGGCCGAAAGTGCTGGAGGAGTGGAAGTCCAAAGGCGGAATCGATGTGATTAAGGAAGCTACCGAGAAGTTCAATAATAAAGATTCCGGTACGACTGTGTCGATGCCGCGTAAATAATAAGCTCACTTAATCTGAGCCCTTACCGTCTCCTCACGAGCTCATTAGCCGTGGGGAGCGGGCTTTTATCAGGAAATAAAAGGAAGGAGCGTTCTTCATGTACCGCATACTCATTGTCGATGACGAACCGATGATACGCAAAGGATTGCAAAAGCTAGTGGAACAATCGGAACTGCCGATCGAAAGCTTGCGAACCGCCGAGAATGGCGTCGTCGCCCTGCAGCGGATTCAAGAGGAACGTCCAGACTTTCTATTCACCGATATCCGGATGCCCAAGATGGACGGCTTGGAGCTGTGCCGTCAGGTGGCGGAGATGGATGCCGATATTCAGGTTGTCGTCATTTCCGGTTTCGGTGATTTCGAGTATGCGCAGAAGTGTGTGTCCTACGGGGTGAAGGAGTACTTGCTCAAGCCCGTTAATATTAAAGGGTTTCAAGGCGTTTTGGAAAAATTAATCCGGACCAAAAGCAAGGTCAGTTCCGAAACGTTCATCGCCGTAACGAAGCTGGAGCAATGGGCCAGCCGGATGGAACAGACAGTGTGGATGCTCCAGGGAACTGAATTGAACGGTTTGCTGGATCAAATCCGGGCCGAGCTGCGTGAGTATAAGCTGAAGTTGAACCGGATTTGCGATATTTTACAGGAAATTCACACGCTATTGCATCAACGTTTGAACGTTCGCGATGTGTACTTTTTGCAAGGCGAGATGGATTTAACCGGGGCCAATAACGAAGAAGAGATCTGGCAGCGGTTCCGGTCGGCGGTACTATGCAGAATGGAAGAGTTGAAGACGAAACGCAAAGGCAAACTGAAGGATCCGGTTGAAGAGGCCAAGCAGTACATGGAAGAGCGCCTGGCGGAGGAAGTGTCTTTGGAGGAAGTAGCGGAATATATCGGGCTTAACGCTTCCTATTTCAGTCAATTGTTCAAGCAGTCAACGCAGGAGACGTTCGTGCAGTACCGGACGCGGCGGCGGATGGAAAAGGCGAAGAAGCTGCTGGAACAGCCGCAGTGGCGAATTACGGACATTTCCGGTGAGGTCGGGTACGCGGACCATCCGCATTTTACGAAAACCTTCAAGAAGTATGCGGGCTGTCTGCCCTCCGAATACCGGCAGCAAATGGGTATCCGCTCATGAAGAGGAAGACGCTTTCCGGGCAAATTTATTTGTATTTCATGATCGTGATCGTGTTGTCGCTTGTCTCCGTAGGCACTTTCTCTTATATACAGTCTTCACGGGCGCTTGACGTTCAGGTTAAGCAATATATGGAGCAAATGATCGATAGCGCCAACTACCAGACGGACAGCTATTTGCAGGCTTATGAGCTGCTCAGCAATGCATTTTCATCAAACTCGGACGTTCGGGCTTTCATGGAGATTATGCCGGACGATGCTTATGAATACTATTATTATTCGGACAAAATCAAGAAGTTTGCAGAAGCGTCCGTGTTGTCCATCGTCACGTTATATAAGCAGTTGAACATGATCTATGCCGTCGGTCAACATGGCCGCTCGGTGATTTATGAGAATCAGAACTTACTGAATTTCGATCCTGTGCTCGTCCAGGAGAAGTATGAAAATCTCATGAAGTCGACGCCGGTAGACGGGCGCATCGTACTGCTAAATATGAGTATCCGTCCCGTTGATCAGGGCTCGGTTGTGACGATGGCCCGCAAGGTTAGAGGGCCGTCCTACGGGGATGCTAACCGGGGCGTCGTAGCGATTGAAATCAAGCTGGCGGAGCTGGCAAAGATATGGGATCGTGTCAGTTTGGGTAAAGAGGGCTTTTTCTTTATCGTCGACGATGCAGGCAATTACATTTATCCGCCTTCCATGGGGCAGCGCGCACCGGGAGATGAGCTGGCTTCTCTCGTTCTGGCCAGCGGCAATCAAACCTTTTTGCATAAGTACAATGGCGAGGAACGTATGTTCGTTTCACGCAAATCCGGCTATTCCGACTGGAATCTCGTAGCTTCTATGCCGGTGCAGGAGCTTCGCCGCCCCGTAAATACGATTCGCACGACGACACTGATCGTCGGTTTGATCACGCTGGCTGCGGCCCTTTGGCTGGCTTCTCGATTCGGCCGTTCCATTATCGCTCCGATCCGCGGGTTGAAGGATAGCATGCGCGAGACGGAAAAAGGAAACTGGCAGTACATTGACGAAATCGGGCGCACCGACGAAATCGGCGGGTTGATTCACAGCTACAATCTCATGGTGACACGCCTTTCGGATATGATCGGGAGGGTGTACGAGGCCGAGCTGGAGCAGCAAAAGAATGCGCTGGTATTAGGGCAATCGGAACTGGAGCGCCAGCGCGCTGAATTTCAGTCGCTACAGCTTCAGATCAATCCTCATTTCTTGTACAACACGCTAGAAACGATCAATTGTTACGCGATTGTGCAGGACTCCGGCGAAATTACCGAAATGGTCGAGGCGATGGCATTCATGCTGCGCTACTCGGTGCAAACGAATTTGGAAGAGATTACAGTGGCTAATGAATTGAATCATGTGCGCAATTATATGATTATTTTGCAGCACCGGACAGGAAGCGAATTCGAGATTGATGTCGCCATACCGCCGAACTTGCTGCTGGAGCAAATGGTCCGCTTAACGCTGCAGCCACTCATCGAGAACATTTTTCAGCATGCGTTCCCGGATGGGGTGGAGGCACATCATTCCATCCGCATCGATGCAAGCAAGGAAAATGGCCTGTTCCAGGTGTTCATCGAGGACAATGGAACGGGTATCAAGCCGGAGCGGCTCGCCGAGCTTCGCATGAAGTTGGAACAGAACCGTTTGGCGGAGCCGGATGAAATCCAAGGGGCGAAACGCGGGGGCATTGGCTTGATGAACGTCCATCGGCGGATCCAGATGGTATTCGGCGAGGCGTACGGTTTATCCGTCGAGAGTGAGTGGGGGAAGGGAACGCGCATGACGATGACGATGCCGCAAACGGAGAAGCCAAAGCTGCGGGGCAAGGATGCTTAGGGTGGTGGTGAGTCGTCGAACGGGTAGATGCGTGCCCGGGCATTAACTTCCATCGTGCATCCTCTTGTGGACGGCCGATGTGATTTAGATGGAAAATAAACAGCTATTCTCGCTGTATTTAAGCAAAATTCGCATTTACATGGAAAAGCTCCAGTTAATCGGCTGCTTTGATAAGTTTTTATAGAATATGGCTGAAATTAGCGGGAAGTTTTCCAGGTAGTGTGCTTCTTACGCGAAAATAAGCTCAATTTGATGGAGCTTTTCCTGTTAACTTGGCTTCGTTCTTACTAGCTACATGGCCAGGGAACCTGGATCTCTTATTTGTTCAAAAAAGGGCAGCACAGGCGGGTAACGGAACGTGGATCCTTTATTTCTCCACAAATCGGCGGTTTCTAAAGGCCAGTTGGTGAATAGCGAATTGTAGCTCCGCTTCAAGATGCAACTTGGGCATTGGATCGGGAATAAAGGATCTTCGTTCCCGCTCATCCAGTACAACTTGTGAAATATCGAACTTAGGGGGAATTGGAATGAAAATCGATTTAACCGGTAAAATTGCACTTGTTACAGGGTCTAACGCAGGGATCGGGCGTGCTATCGCGTTCGCGCTCGCGAGCAACGGAGCGAAGGTTGGCGTGAACTGTTTAAACAACGTAGCGCAAGGACAGGAGGTCGTCGCTGCAATTCAAGCGGCAGGCGGCGAGGCCGTGCTTATCCAAGCGGATGTAACGGACGTGGAACAAATCGACCGATTGGTGAACGAGGTCGAGCAGGCATTTGGCGGTACGATTGATATTCTGGTCAACAATGCAGGGCATCTTGTGCAGCGTGTTCCTAACTCGGATATGACAGAGGATATGTACGAACGAATTATGAATGTAAACTTGAAGAGCACCGTGTTCATGTGCAAAAGAGTGCTGGTCGGCATGAAAGCCAAAGGCTATGGCCGGATCGTGAATATGACATCGGTCGCCGCACACAATGGCGGCGGGCCGGGCTCAAGCGTCTACGCAGCGAGCAAAGCGGCGGTGCTGACGTACTCCAAGGGGCTCGCCAAGGAAGTGGCGGCCAGCGGCATCACCGTGAATAACGTATCACCGGGCTTCATCGGCAACACGATGTTTCATGCGACGTTCACAACGGATACTGCCCGTCAGGCTACGATAAGCGGCATTCCGCTCCAGCGTGAAGGAACGCCGGACGATGTTGCAGGGGCGGTGTTGTACCTCGCATCGAATTTGGCGTCTTATGTGACAGGCGAAACGGTTGAGATTAACGGCGGGATGATGATGCGATGAGTGCGAGCCTAAATCTCGAGGGGAAGCTGGGACGACTCACTTGGGCGAAAGATTTGGTTCATGAATTAAAAGCGGAAATTGATGGGCTGCAGGAAGCGGGCAGCCTGTCCATTCCACACACACCTGGGGGTTGGTGGCACCAGTACGTCTGCCCGCACCATCACACCGAACTGGTGTTCGATGAAATGGTTGTAGATGCCGCAGTATTCACATGTCCTCAAGGCTGCCAAATCGAAGGAGAAGACTACCACGGCGCATGGCTTGTTTTTAAACATCAATCGCTAGTGAGGATCGCGCTACAGGCAGCAGCTGTGTATGCGGCGCTGCGCGAGGGGGCGTATGCCACGCTTGGCAAGCGGCTTCTGGTGGAATATGCAATGCAATTTCCACTGTATCCGGTGCATCCTGAAGCGCAGAGCTGGATGCTGAAGGGGCGGGCTTTTCACCAGGCGCTGACCGAAGCGATCTGGTCGACGACGCTGATTCGCGCGTATTTGCTGCTGCGCGATGAAGGGGTTGTTTTTGAACCGGAGGAACAGAAGGCCATCGACGTGTTCCTGGACCTGCTCGCCGGGAGCATGGAGGAATACCGGCGCATCCTCATCCATGAGCGGAACAATGCGGAGAACAATTACACCGCTTGGCTGAACGCGTCATTGTCTTGCGTCTATGCCGCCCGCGGGGAGCAGGCGGCGCTGGAGGCGCTGATTGAAGGCGAAGGCGGCTTCAAGCATCACCTCTCGATCGGCGTGAAGCCCGATCAGCTGGAGTTTGAAGGAAGCACGTACTACCACGTATTCGTGCTTCGTGCGTATTTAATCGCTGCCGAGATGGCGCAGCGCTTCGGCATAGACCTCTACGCCTGCGAGGGCCGCGCAGGCCAATCCATGCGCGGCATGCTCGCCGCGCTGGCCGATCTGGCCGACGAGCGCGGGGCACTGCCGGCCTTGCATGACGGGCCGCTGGCGCGCGTGCCGTACGCCCGCGAAATCGCTGAGATCGCCGAGCAGGGGATGGCGATCTATGGCCTTGCCGGCCTCGCGCCGGTCGCGCGCGAGGCGTACCGGCAGCTGGGTGCGCCGGATGGCGCACGCACCCAGCTGGAGGCGCTGCTGTACGGCGCGGGCGAAGCCGCCGTCTTAGCTGCCGAGCCGCATCCGCGCGGCTCGCGGCTCTTCGCGGACTCCGGCTTCGCCGTCGGCCGCGTGCCGGGGAACCCCTTATCGTTTCTCGCCGACTTTGGCGAGCATGGGGGTTCCCACGGCCACTACGACAAGCTGCATCTGACGGTGATGCACCCTGCCGGGACGCTCACGCCCGATTTCGGGATGGTGCCTTACGGCTCCTCCCTGAGGAAATCGTGGTTCGCGGAAACCGCGACCCACAACACCGTGTCGCTGGGCGGAGGGATCTCGCAAGCGGCGCATGAAGGACGCTGTGTTCGCTTCGAGCAGACGGCGTCCAGCGTCTATGCTTGGCTGCAGTCGACGGAAGCCTATGCGGATTGCAAGCTGGACCGTCATTTGCTGCTTACGGAGGGGTGGCTGCTCGATTGGTACCACGTCGAGCTCGGCCAGAACGTTCCACAACCGATCGAATGGTGGATGCACCCTGCCGTCGAGCCGACCTCCGAGCAGCTGCAGCCGCTCGGAGAGGCGGCTCAGGCTCCACTGCTTCGCATAGGGGAGCAGGCGCTGCCTGTGATCGGCCGATTCGTGCCGATCCATGAATCACGTGCGGCGCAGGTGCACGTGTCCTACATGCTCGGCGGCAAGGAAACCGCAGCCGCTGTGTACCATACGGCGCTCGTCCTGCCGGGCGACGAGCTGCTCGCGGTGCGCACGCCGGGCGACTCCGTCGACCCGAGCACACCACTTACGGCATTGCTGCACCGGCGCAGCGGCTGCCGAGCGGATTTCATCCATGTGTACCGTGCAGGCAGTCAGGCAGGGTTGAAATGGATCTCCGAAAACGAAATTGAGGTATCGGTTCCCGGTCTTTCTAGTATTTCCACGCGTATCCGGCTAACGAAAGATCAAGGTTTGCTTTTCACATAGATGGGAGGAGAATGGACATGACTTCGTTATTACCTTTATACGAACCGCAAAGCGGCGTATTGACCGTGCAATATGAGCCGAATGAGCAAACGGTACTGCAGGAAAATCCCCCGCGATTCACTTGGATTCCCGCACAGCTGGAAAATGATAGCTATGTGCTGCAAATTTCACGTTCCGACGCCTTCGATGAGGGGGAGACGCGAACGATTCAGCCCATTCCCTATAATCTTTATACGCCTGATGAAGTGTTAGAGCCTGGCACGTACTTCTGGCGCTACGCGCTGCTGACAGAAGTCGGTTTAAAGACTGTATGGAGCAAGACCCGACGCTTTGAAGTGCCCGAAGGACTGCCCGAGACCCCGCTGCCAAGTCGCGAAAACCGCTATTCGGGAGTCACTTCGGAGCATCCGCGGCTATGGCTGCAACCCTCCGAATTGTCCGAATTCCGTCACCGGCTAAATGCCGATCCCGCTTACTGCGGTTGGGATGTCTTCTATGCGAAATCCGTGCAGCAATGGATGGATCGGGAGCTGATCGCTGAGCCGCAGCCGTACCCGAACAACAAACGGGTTGCGAACCTTTGGCGCCAAATGTATATGGATACGCAGAAAGCATTGTACGCGGTTCGGCATTTGGCTGTAGCCGGCACTATACTCGAGGATGAGACCCTGCTGGAGCGGGCGCGTACATGGCTTCTGCACCTATGCAGCTGGGACGTCTGTGGCCCGACAAGCCGTGACTATAATGACGAAGCCTCGTTCCGCATGGCCGGCGCATTGGCGTGGGGCTATGATTGGCTGCATGCTCGTTTGACCGAAGAAGAACGCGCGCAGGTCCGAAGCGTATTGCTGGCGCGTACACGCCAGGTCGCACAACACGTCATTGAACATTCGAAGATTCATCATGTGCCGTTTGACAGCCATGCCGTCCGCTCTTTGTCCAGTGTGCTCGTGCCTTGCTGCATCGCAATGCTGGATGAAGAGCCTGAAGCCCGTGAATGGCTAGACTACACCCTCGAGTACTATGCGTGCTTGTATTCGCCGTGGGGCGGTCCGGATGGCGGCTGGGCGGAAGGGCCGATGTACTGGACGACCGGAATGGCATTTGTCACCGAAGCGATGAACTTACTGAAAAAATACACCGGCATCAATTTCTATCAACGGCCGTTTTTCTCAAAAACGGGGGACTTCCCGCTCTATACCTTCAGTCCAGACACGCTGCGCGCGAGCTTTGGCGACCAGTCCACGCTAGGCGATCCCGTCAGCTTGAAAACAGGCTTCAATATTCGCCAATTCGCCGGTGTGACCGGTAATGGACTTTATCAGTGGTATTTTGAGCGGGTGCGGGAGACCGATACCGATTCAGAAATGAAATTTTACAACTATGGATGGTGGGACTTCCGTTTCGACGATATGGTCTACCGCCACGATTACCCGCAGGTGGAGGCGGTCGTGCCGACGGATGCGCATATCGAGCCGGTCAAATGGTTCCGCGATATTGGCTGGGTGGCCTTCCATTCCAATATGGCCGATCCGGGACGTCACGTTATGCTGCTGACCAAAAGCAGCCGTTACGGCTCCGTCAGCCACAGTCATGGCGATCAAAACAGCTTCTTGCTGCACGCTTACGGGGAGCCACTGGCGATTGAAAGCGGCTATTACGTGGCTTTTGGCAGTACAATGCACATGAACTGGCGCAGACAGACGCGCTCGACGAATAACATTCTGATCGATGGCCGGGGTCAGTACGCCGAGAAGAATAAAGTGCTGAATATGGCTGCTTCAGGCGTTGTTGAAGTAGCTGAACAGCGTAAAGGCTATGGCTATTCACGTTGTAACGCAACCGCTGCCTATCTGGAGAACGTGCCGTACCTCGAGCGCTACGTACGTGAACTGTATTTCTTTGGTGGCTATGTGGTTGTCGTCGATCACATCGATCTGTCGCAAGCAGGCACCGTTGACTGGTTGTTCCAGACGCTACATGAAATGAAGCTGGATGGTCAAACTTTCAGGGTGCAGGGGCGCAAGGCCGATATGGATGGCCGTTTCGTCTATTGCTCCTCCGGTGAGCTCAAGCTTCAACAGCATCAGAGCTTCGCCGACGTGGATCCCGCAGAAATCGAGGGCTTGCCGCCGCAGTGGCACCTCAAGGCGACGACCAAACCGGCGCGCAGCCACCGGATTGCGGCACTGCTCGTGCCGATCAAGCACGGCGAACCGAAGTATGTGTCCTATTTCATGGACGACCAAGGCTTTGATACGCATATTTACTTCACCGAGGACGGGATCACCCATAGCGTGGAGGTTCCGAAGGCTTATTAGCTTGAATAGACCGGCTCTGCTCGCAGTGATTTGTGAGGGAGCCGTTTTTGTTCTTCGACGCCGATGTCAAAAAAAGGTAAAATAAATGCGGAGAAAAATTTTGTGAGTGAAGGAAGGGAGGCCTATATGTCTAACCTGATGAATGCCAAAACAATAAGCGTATCCATTAAAGCTGCGCCGCAAGCTGTATATGAGTTTGTCTACGATCTGCACAACTTCCCCAAATGGGTGACTTCGTTCGTAGAATCGATCCTGCAGAGTGACGGGGAATGGTGGACGCTTGCTACATCCGAAGGCGCTATGCAAATTCGTTTCGTGGCGAAGAACGAGTTTGGCGTATTAGATCATTACGTGCGAATAGCCTCAGGACAAGAGTTCTTCAACCCAATGCGCGTGATTGCGAATGGAGCCGGAAGCGAAGTCCTGTTCACCTTGTTCCAAACAGCAGACATGTCCGAAGAGAAGTTCCTTGGTGACGCAGCAATGGTGGAGCGGGATCTGCAAACGTTGAAGCGGGTAATGGAGAGATGAAATCCGGCATTGAGATTTACGCCGAACATGCATCAATGTTCGTGATTGGGCAGAGGGTGTCACTAGCTTAAAGTGATGCTTGTACAATCTGGATGCCAACCCGTTCTGCTCTCACCACTCCACATTTCCAGAAATGCTGGAACGAGCGTAAGAAGTGTTCTGACCGAGTGCGTGAATAATTTCAGCAGAAAAAAGCTTAATCGGAGCAGCAGACGCGCTGTCTGATTAAGCTTTGTTTGTTCCTGTATTCAAAAATATGAATACTTAGCCCTTACAGCAGCAGAGATTTTCAACTCTCCCGGTTGGATCGGGGTCGCTGCACTTTTTGCATATAGGGTAGTTTGATAAGGGATAGGCTCTGTTACATGAGATTCTTCTTGGATTTGAATCGGATTTTTTATCAACGTTGCGCCTAACGTTTTGGCGATAATAACGGCCTTATTTTCGGCATTTTTTATGGCTAACGAGAGGGCGTGGTTATAGTAGAGTTCGGGATGTGCCACAGTAAAGTGAATGTGGGAGACGGAGTTGGCGCCTTGGGCGACAGCCGTGTCGATAACAAGTCCTGTCATGTCGATTTTATCAATCGTGATTTGAAGGAGGTGTGTGACCTGATAGCCTTTAAAGATTTGTTTTCCGTCCTCATAGTTGTACTGAATGTCGATTCTGTAAGTGACGGTTTGAATTTGTTCTTTTGGAATATGGAGTTTTAGCAACGAGTCGATGATTGCGGATAGGGTGGCGGCATTGTCGGCCTGTGCTTTACTGAGGCTCATGTTATCTGTCACGGCGCCTAGTACAATGCTGGATTTGTCGGGGGCTGCAGAGATCGTCCCTTCGCCTGAGACCTCAATGATATGCCGGTTATTGTGAGAAAAAGAAGAAGCCTCCGGAGACGGATATATTGGCTGAGGATAATACATAGGCCATCAACCTTTCTTGCTTAAGGATTATACATCAATGTATTTGCGGTATATTTATAATATGCTTTGCCTACAACCTATAAAAAGCAAACATCATCCCTTAAGTTCCCACATTGTAAGTGCTGCCATTTTCGAGTGATAATAAACACATCCAAACAAAACGAGGGGGACTTACAAATGGCGACAAAATTCACCGCACTCAAAATGGTCATGGCAAGCACATTAGCGGTTAGCTTGACTGCATGCGGAAGCGCAGGCACAACGACGGGCGGTAAATCCGAAGCAACGGCAGCAGCGACTAGCGCAGCAACCGCAGAAGTGAAAAAGCAGGAAAATATTACAATCACGTTCCAAAACATATACCCGGATCCGACAGATCCGAAGAACGGTATGTTGAAAAAAATCGTCAACGATTACCAAACGAAAAATCCGAACATCAAGATCGAGTTGGACTCCCTGAATACGGATCAACAAAAGCTAAAGCTGAAAACGCAAGCCGCTTCCAAAGAAGTGCCTGATATTACAATCGTGAATCCGGCTGCGCAAATGAAGCCTTTCGTAGATGCAGGTCTTTTTGCGCCGCTGAACGATATGGTCGCTCAAAACGGACTGAAAGATACGTTCCAAAGCGGTATTCTCGATTGGTACACATTCAACAACAACCTTTATGCACTGCCTGACGGCAACAACATCGCCGTTGTTTATTACAACAAAGAGTTGTTCCAACAAGCTGGCGTAGAAGTGCCGAAAACTTTCGAAGAAATGGTGGACACGGTTAAAAAGCTTAAATCCAAAGGCATTCAGCCAATGGCGATCGGGGAGAAAGATTCCTGGACCGGTTCCTTCTTGTTCATGAACGTATTGCTTCGCACCAATGGCGGCCCTGGCTTCCTGAAAGACGTCGTTGACGGTAAGAAAACGTTCCAGGATCCTGCGTTCACGGATGCGGTTAGCAGCTTCCAAGACCTGATCCAGGCCGGCGCGTTCCAAGAAGGCGCAACATCCTTCGACTATAACGCAGGCGAGAACTTGTTCAAAACTGGCAAAGCCGCTATGTACTTCATGGGCAGCTGGGCAACAGGCGGTATCGAAACTTCCTCTGTAAACGGTAAAGTTGGCGTATTCAAGTTCCCTACTGTAAAGGGCAAAGGTAACCCAGACGAGTTCATGCTGGCACCAGGTTCCGCATTCGCAGTGTCCGCTAACAGCAAGCATTTGAAAGAAACGAAAGATTTCCTGAACTACTTCATGCTGAACTATCCGAAAGAAGCGTTCGCGGCTAAAGGCGCTGTCGGTGTCGCTCAAAAAGTAGACGGAGACTTCAAAGCAGCTGGTTACTCCGATATGGCGATGGAAGTGCTCGGATTGTTCAAACAAGTGAAAGGCGGAGACCTCGCGTTCGACAACACGATGAATCCGGGAACGGCGCAAGGTCACTTGACCAGCATCCAAAACCTGTTCGTACAGAAAAAAGATCCTGCCGAAGTGGCCAAAGAACATCAAACGGCTTACGAAACGAATAAAAAATAAATTGAAATAGCAGCCGAATCGGAATTTATCTACTGCCCCAAGCGGTGCAGCAGGTAAGTTCCGATTGGCACATTCAGATGGAGGAGGCGAGAATAGTGAATGTATTAAGAGTCTCCAAATGGACGATAGCCATGTTTGTGCTGCCGTGTTTGCTGCTCTATGTGTGTCTCGTTTTTGTACCGATTCTCGTTTCGCTCTATAGCGGACTGCTCGATTGGAACGGAATTGGCGAGTCGAAATTCATTGGTCTGAAAAATTTTCAAACCCTGTTATTTGCAGACCCGGTATTTTGGCCATCTGTCAAAAGAACCTTGATGTTCGCTGTGTTTTCCATGGCGGAAATTCCAGTTGCTTTATTTGTCGCTATTTTGTTGAACCGATTCATTAAGAAGCCGAATTTTCTCGTTTCGAGTTACTTCTTGCCTGTTATTTTATCTGTCGTAATCGTCGGCCAATTATGGAAAACGATCTATAACCCTGCAGCAATGGGGGGCATGCTGAATCAGGTGCTCGACATGCTGAATTTGCACAGTTGGACAAAATCCTGGCTGACCGATCCGAAAATTGCGATGTATTCTCTGTATTTTGTAGCACTGTGGCAGTACTTGGGTTATCACACGCTGATCCAGTTCACAGGCATTCAGAACATCCCTGCCGATATTTACGAAGCAGCCCGCATCGACGGCGCTGAAGGGCTGAAAGCCGACTGGCATATTACCTTCCCTATGAATATTCCGATTTTCAAAATATCGATTGTGCTCGCTTTTATCGGTTCCTTGCAAGCTTTTGATATGGTCATGGTCATGACGGCCGGCGGCCCGGCGCATGCGACAGACGTGATATCAACGCATATGTACAACATGTCGTTCTTGTCTATGAAATACGGCTATGGCAGTGCCATCGCGGCGTTCCTTGTAGGCTTGTGCCTGATCGCTACGGTTATCATCAACCTGATCTTCAATCGGTTAGAGAAGAAATTTACGTAAAGGGGGAGTGTGGCCATGAATTCAACGCTAGGTGTAGCCTCGGTGAAGCCCGCAGCTGCTGTCGGACGGAAACCGGTGTCCATTGTAAAAGTTCTCGTCATCGTTCTTTTGTCCGTTCTGGTGGTTACGCAGGTGTATCCGCTCCTCTGGCTGTTCATTTATTCCTTGAAAAATAACGAGGAAATTTTGTCGGGCCGATTTTTCGCGCTGCCGGCTTCGCCGCAGTGGAAAAACTTCACAGACGCTATTAAGGCGGGGCACTACTTTCAATATCTGAAAAACAGCTTGTTCGTCACTTCGGTGACGATGGTGGGAGTGCTGTTCCTTAGCTCGCTCGCATCCTTTGCGATTAGCCGGTTCAAGTGGAAATACGGTCAAGCCGTCATGGTCATCTTCCTGATCGGGATGATGATTCCGCTGCAGGCGACCTTGCTGCCGCTGATGATTATTTTCAAAAACATGAGCATTCTCAACACGCATCTGTCGATTATTTTGCCGTATATCGCGTTTCAGACGCCGATCGCCGTTTTCATTCTCAGCGGCTTTATGAAGTCGATTCCTAGCGAAATCGAAGAATCCGCGGTCATGGACGGTGCCGGTGTGTTCCGGATCTTCCGCAGCATTATTCTGCCGATCTCGGTTCCGCCGATGATGACGGTATGTATTCTGACCTTTATCAACATCTGGAACGAGTACATCCTGGCAGCCACCTTTATCTCGTCGGAACGGCTGAAGACACTTCCATTCGGCGTGAACAGCTTTGTTAGCCAGTATTCGGTCAATTACGGCGCGATCGGCGCTTTTCTCGTGCTCGGCGCTCTGCCGGTCATCCTCATTTACTTCCTGTTGGCGGATAAAATCACCAAGGGCATGGTCGCGGGAGCGGTGAAAGGGTAAGGTCGTGCAAAATTTCAAGCCCACATCTTGTGGGTCTTTTTCATTTGTAATGTCTTATTGCGCCCACATGGGGTTGTCGTTATGATTGAGAAATAACAGGCAATTGGAACGGAGGGTTCATATGCGGGTCGAATGGATCTCCATTCAAGGAAGCGGCGAATGGAACGAGGATGCCGTGGTGATCAATGAGGCACAGGGGCTCTATGGCGTCATCGACGGTGCGACATCGCTTGTTCCCTTCCGCGGGCCGAATCAGGAAACCGGAGGCAGACTTGCCTCCCAGCTGGTGAAGCGATATTTGGAAGATTACACGGGGGTAATCCCCGCGTATGGCGGATTAGAGAAGCTGCTGAAAGAAGCCAATTTGCTTCTGCGGCAAGAAATGGAAGTGTGCGGCATTGACCTGAACGCCAAAGAACAATTGTGGACGGCGGGGATTGCTTTGATCCGGGTTACGGAGACCCATGTTGAGTTTGCACAATTGGGAGACTGCATGATCTATGCGTTATACCAGGACGGCTCCATTCGGACTATAACCCGGGATCATGTCGCACATATCGATCAGGAATCCTTGCTCTTGATCAAGCAAGGTTTAGCTGCAGAATCGGGAGCCAAGGAGGGGCTCAAGACGCAGGTAAAAGCGAAGGTTCTCGCGAATAAGCAGAAGATGAATACGCCTGAGGGTTACTCGGTCTTGAACGGGGATCCTGCCGCGGAACTTTATATTGAAAGCGGCAAGCTTAACCGCATTATGCTGCGAGGGCTGATTCTGGTAACAGATGGCTTGTTCTTCCCACAAGACGTGGAAGACAACGACCAAGACCCGCATGAAACGATGATCCGGCACATGTCAGCAACTAACCTTCAGGCATACGCAGACTGGTTGCTTCAACTTGAGAACGAGGATTCCGCCTGCATTCGCTACCCCCGATTCAAAACATCGGATGATAAAAGCGCCATCTGGCTTCACTTCGGTGCATAAAAAGCCCATAACGAAAGGGGAACGTTCACATTGGCACGGGGCTTGCATTCCATTCATAACCGGTTATTTCTGCTGTTCCTCTCCTGCATGATGGTCCTCTTGCTCATTGTTAGCTTCCTCTATTATCAGAAGACGACGGATATCATCCATACGAAAATCAGCGATCTCGCCGAAAAAAATATTTCCCAGACCGTCGGCTTGTTCGATCTGCTGCTCCAGGGTTATGACAGCGTCACCAAATCGCTGAACAGCAACTACGAGATGCTTCGGCTGATCGAAGATCGCGAAGCGAACAAAGACCCGGCCGTTAGTGTGATCAACGAGCGGACGATCACGAACATTTTAGGCGCGATTTATTACTCGCGCGACGATATTATCGGCATTCATGTCATCACGAATACTGGCAAAAACTATAATTTCGAACGCCGATTCGCAGGCGTCATTGATGCGAATTATTCCACCTCCGACTGGTACCAGAAGCTGCAGGACTCATCAGGCGAAATGGTCTGGCTGGGGCTGTTCCCGGGCTCCGTCATCAATCGCTTCAATGAGGAGCCGCTTTTTGTGTTCGGGCGCAAACTGTACGATTTGACCGACCACCGGACGCTCGGCGTCATGCTGATCGAAACGAATCCGCAGCCGATTCTAGCTGCGCTTTCCAACGTGACGATCAGCCCGAACAGCCGCGTGTATATCGTTGACCGGGAAGACCGCATGATCGCTTCTACGGAGAAGGAGCAAGTGAAGCCGCCTTCTTTCAGCGGGCTGCCGCGTCCGCAAACCAACCAGATTATCGTGGATAATCGGACGGATCAGCTCATTGTCGCCGCTAAAGCGAAGATGGCGGATTGGACTGTGCTCGGATTGACCCCCAAGGGGGATATCAATGCCGAGGTTGTGAAGACGAGAGAATACCTGTATATCGTGATCGTTGTACTAGTTATTTTATCTACGGCGCTGGCGAGTCTCGTTTCACGCAGCATGTCCAATCCGCTCAAGCTCTTGATCCGCGAGATGAAGCAGGTGGAGATGGGGAATTTCAAAGGCTCGGTCAACGTCAAATCGTTCGAGGAGATTAATTTCCTCGTTTCCTCGTTTAACCGCATGGTGAACCGGATGGACGAGTTGATCGAGCGAATTACCCTGGCCTCTATCAGTGAAAAAAATGCGGAGCTGCAGGCGCTGCAATCGCAGGTCAATCCGCATTTTCTGTACAACACGCTGGATATGATTTATTGGATGTTGGATGAGCGGGAGAACGACAGGCTGGGCCGGGTCATCTTATCGCTATCGCATATGTTCCGGTACAGCAGCGATTGGGAAGAGGCGTCGAAGTCGACGCTCAGGCAGGAACTCGATCAAATGCGTCATTACATGACGATTATCGAGAGCCGTTTGGAAGGCCGGGTCAGCACGGAGATTGCCGTCGCGCCGGAGTGGCTGGATGCCGTCCTGCCGAAGATGACCATTCAACCGATTATCGAGAATGCGGTCAAATACGGGCTGGAGCCGCTGGATCGGCCTGGGTTGCTGCACGTTTACACGGAAGCGGGCGAACAGGAGCTGTACATCATTATTCAAGATAACGGCATTGGGATGGAAGCGCACGTACTCACTCGAATGCGGGAGTCACTGAATGCGGATAAAGTGTCCCTGGACGTACATGCCGGATATCGAGCAGATAGGGACAGCGGTCCGGTGACAGCCAACATTTCTATGACCGGCGAGCCGGTCGATACGTCGAGGAAAGGAAGACGCGGCATCGGGCTGACGAACGTGCACAGACGTTTGGTTCTCATGTATGGAGACAACTATGGGTTAAGAATAGATAGTCAACAAGGGGAAGGAACGACGGTCACCATTGTGCTGCCGCTTCCTCGGAAAGGAGGTTAGACAGACCATGGACATTCTCATCGTCGACGATGAAACGGTCATTCGCGAGGGAATCGAGCGGACGCTGAATAACCGTTTCCCGCAGTACCGGACTCATCTCGCCGCGAATGCCGAACAAGCGATGGCACTCCTTCGCAAGCATCATATCCATATCGTCCTTACCGATATTTTGATGCCAGGCATGACCGGGCTTCAGCTTATGAATATTTCCAGAGGGCGTCACCCCCATGTGAAATGGGTCGTGATCTCCGCCTATTCCGAGTTTGCCTATGCACAGGAAGCGGTCCGATTGGGGGCTAAGGATTATTTGCTGAAGCCGATCGGCAAGGACATGCTGACAGAGATGATCGAGAAGATCAGCGAGGAGATCATCCGGGAAACCGAACTAACCGAAGAAGCTCAGCTGCTGAAGCTGAACCGCAAATATTTGCAGGAGGCGGTGTTTCAGCGCTGGGCACTGGGCCTGGATACCGGGCGCATCGATATGGAGCCATTCATCGAACAGTTTCCGCATTTCTACTTGATTATGGTCAAAATGGAGAGCGATAAAGTCGTAAATCTCGAAAATTTCATAATCGAGAACGTGCTTCTCGAACTGATCGAGCGCTACGGGAAAGGCTTCGTCACGGTGCACGACAGCAAGAGTCTGCTCGGGCTGGTCACGTTGCCGGCGGGCAGCGGCTTGCCGGAGCTGATCGATGAGCTGCGCGGCCATCTTATCAAGTACTTGCGGGTGCCGTTCCAGATTATGCACACCGAACGGATCGAACAATTCCAGGCGGTGCCCGCCGAGGTGCAGCGGATGCGGCAAGCTTCGACGACGCAGGTTTACGAACACTACGCCAACGGCAGCGATCGCGCCATCGAAGTAGCGCTGCAGTACATCCGCACGCACTACCATGCGGATCTGTCGCTGGAGAAAGTAGCATCGATCGTCTACTTGAATCCTGTCTATTTCAGTCAGTTGTTCAAACAGAAGACCGGCCAAGGCTTCAAGGAGTACGTGATCCATCTGCGTTTGGAGCAGGCGAAGCAGCTGTTGATGAATCCGAAGTTCAAGCTCGCCGATATCGCCGAGCGGATCGGTTATCAGGATATGCGTCATTTCACGCAAGTCTTTCGCAAAAAATATGGCGCCACCCCTTCAGAATACCGCCAAGAACAGAACGTTGCCGCAAGTAAGCCGGATACATGCTAATAAGAAGAAACAGCCCCCTGGTCTATTAACCAGAGGGCTGTTTCTTTACCGTTTACTTATGCTGGCGCAATCCGAATTCGTTCCCATCCGGATCTCTGAACTGAGTGAAAATACCGAAGCCAAGCTCTTTTGGTTCATCAATATCAACGCCGTTTGCCTGTAGCTTCGCATAGGCTTCTCGGATGTCATCCGTTTGAAAAACGATGCCCACCTTGGTCTCGTTCCAGTTCTCCATCATCGATTTCGGATAGAGTGTGATGCAGCTGGCTGCGCCCGGAGGCGAAAGTTCCATCCAGAAGGCGTTTGGTCCCATTGGATTTTTTTTCTGCACCTCGAAACCTATCTTTTCTTCCCAGAATTTAGCGGATTCCTCCTGATTGTCTACATAGACAGTGACAGTTGCAATTTTATTAAACACGGTTACCCTCCTTAGCATTTTTGCCGGTAAAATTGGCATCGGAACCATGAGCTCCATCGTTACGCCATCATCATAGCATGCCCGATTCCTCACCGTCTTGTAAAAAATCGACAAGCCTGCCATTCGGTAATAACGGTTTTTCCAGTCGAGCCAAATCTGTCAAGGGTAGAATACTCAGACAATTCTCACGAAATTCTAAGAATGGCTGAATATGCTAGGCGGAGCTTGGCTTTCTTCCATCAACGGTAAATATTAGGAAATCCGAAATGTGCTAAGGTAATATCAGATTCATAGCCTAACACCACGATCCTAGAGGAGGAAGTCCAATCATGCTATTTATGAAGAAGAACCGCCTTAGCCAATCGTTAGTGGGGATAAGCCTTAGTCTTTCCTTATTGACCACAGGAAGCATATTATTCAATCCGCAATCGGCTCATGCCAATACCGTTTCAGGGAATGCAACGGCAGCTTACAGTGCAACAAGTTCGAGTAAAGCCGATCAGATCGTCCGAACAGCTGAATCGTATATCGGCAAAGTCAGATACGGATATGGCGTAAGAGATACGAACCGATTGATTCTGGATTGCTCAGCTTTCACACAGCTTGTTTTCAAACAAAATGGAATCTCCATTCCTTGGGGCTCAAAAGCCCAAACCAGCGTAGGTACTCGCGTTTATAGTAAAGCGAACCTGAAAAAAGGCGATCTGGTCATGTTTAGTGTAGGCACACCAGGCCGCATTAATCATGTCGGTATTTATGTCGGCAATGGTAAATTCATTAGCAACACGACCAGCTCTGGTGTCGTCATTAATGATATGAACTCAGGTTACTGGAAAAATCGATTCATCGAAGGACGTCACTTGTGAGAACAACGTCTATCGATCCAATGTGGTAAAAAAGAAGGCCCTTTGAGTCCATTTCCCCTTCGCATCGAAATGATTTTCGATCAAAGGTGAGATGGACTCAGGGGTCTTTTTTGCCTAGGGGACACAGCAAGCGCATGGCTGGAAAGATGTTTTGCATCGTTACAGCGGCGAGTGGGAAATGAAGTCGTGTCTCTAACAATATTTTTCATCTTTACAGACGAGAAGATGGAAGATTGACGAGGATGGACAAAGACAAGTTCGTTCCCAAACGTACGGCTTTAGACTAGGAACTAGCCATCCGCTAGGTAGTTTCATCATGACTTTGCCTTCGGCATATGTGCGTGCTTGCGGGGGGCAAAAGTGGTACTATCAAAATATGTCATTAACGGCTCTACCTAAAACCACTTTGCATTTGTTACTGTTTACATCAACAAATGCAAAAGAGGTGAAGCTTTGAAATGAGGAAACATCGAATTCATGCTTATTTGGAATTAACTATGGCTGCTACGCTCATAGGCAGTTCCGTCGTGGCCGGGAAGTTGATGACGTTGCGGATGCCTATCTTTTTATCACAATCGGCGAGCTTGGCGATCGCCCTGCTGCTTCTAATCCCGCTGTTGCTGGCGGAGCGCCATCGTTCGATCAAAGTAGGGAAGAGGGATGCGCTTCTCTTACTCCTGCAGTCGTTTCTTGGCATGTTTCTTTTTCGCGTCCTGATGCTGTATGGGTTACGATACGCTACCGCTACTGAAATCGGTATCGTAACCAGCTTGACTCCCGCGGCAGTTGCTTTGTTATCGTTTGTGGTACTGAAGGAAAAAATGACAACACGCCTTATACTAGGCATCGGATGTTCATTACTTGGAATCCTCATCATTCAGGCCCCGGGTTGGCTGATGACGTCTTCTACCCCATCAAAATCTTCATACATAGGGCTTTTGCTGATTTTGCTTGCAGTGATCGGGGAGGCTACGCTGACCATATTTCGGAAAATGACGTCCAGCGGTGTTTCCTCCTTGCTTGGAACGACGTACATCACCCTTTTTTCCTTCCTGATGTTCCTGCCGTTTTCGGTTGTTGAAGCCTTGCAGTTCGACTTTACTCGAGTAAGGGGAGAGGATATCGGGCTTCTTTTCTATAACGGCATTTTCGTCACTGTCGGCGGTTATCTTTTATGGTTCCGCGGCATATCGCGTGTGCAAGCTAGCACAGCAGCTGTATATACGGGATGCATTCCGGTCAGCACGCTTCTGCTTTCGTACACGGTGCTGCATGAGCCATTTTCGTTCCTTCATGTGGCGGGAGTCGGCTTAGTCTTCATGGGAATCCTGCTGATCTCCGATTTTCGGAAGCATAAGGAAACCAATGAAACTGCAACAGTTCAAACGAGTTATTAGTATTCTCACATATTTTGATTGCGTACATGTATAAACAAGAGGGGAGGGCCAGGCCATATGGAATTTAAACATAAACTGAAGGAACTGAGGCAGCAGCAAGATCTCACCCTGCGCAAATTGGGGGAAAAAGCGGGAGTCAGTTACTCGATCTTGAATGCCATTGAAAATGGGAGGATCAACCCCTCTGAAGATGTTGTTCTTGCTCTAGCCGCAGCTTTGAGGGTTGAGAATCGGGCAGAGCTGCTCGCCTTGGCGGGGCATAGTCCGGCGCAATAAGACGTTACGCCGGCGTACCCCGCAAGCACACTTGTTTCAAATAAGCGGAAAAGCTCTCGATATTCATAAGCATATGCCGGTTGTTACCTTCGAGCTTGCTCAGCATAATACCGCCTTCTAGGGTGGAGAGCGTGAAGGTAGCGAGCGCGTCAATATCCAGATCCGCTTTGAATTCGCCGCTTTGAACGCCTTCTTGAATAATCGCTTTCATCGAGTTCAGCGTACCGGTTAAACCCTGCTGGGCTCTTTGGCGTAGGACGGGATGTCCGTCATCGCTTTCAATCGCCATGTTCAGCAGCGGGCATCCGCCGATAAATGGCGGTGCTTCCACAACACGATCGTACACGCGGAAAAAGGCTAACAGCTTGTCAGACGCCGACTCTTTCGCGGCAATCGCCTGTTTGAACTGACCGTCTACGATACTCGCCGCGTAGTTGTAAGCTTCGATCGCAATTTCATCCTTACTGGCAAAATGGCGGTAAATGCCGCCTTTTTTAATGCCTGTTCGCTCCGTAATATCAGACAAGGATGAGCCTGAATACCCTTGTTGGTTAAAAAGCTCAGCCGATTTGGCGATGATGTGCTTGCGGGTATTTTCTCCTTTTTGCATAATAATCCTCCGTTACACAAATAAATTCGTCATCCTATTATAACAAATGAAGCCTTGCTATTGAAAAAGGGAGCAATTATGTTATGATAAAACAAGAAAAGATACCGATCGGTATCTTCTATATATGGGATGGGGTGGAGTGTCAATGCAGGCAACGTGGTTCAAAGAGCCGAGATATGCTTGGATAGGTTTAGGTTCGCTTTGGATTATAGGGTTTATCGGGGCGCTAACGCGGTTCATCATGGCGTATTTCCAAGTGCAGATCGCTGAAGATTTGCACATGAACAGAGGGTTCATTTCGATGGCATGGTCAACCAACCTTCTTATCGCAGCCTGCTGTGCCCCTCTGGGAGGTTGGCTTGTTGATCGTTACGGCCCGAAGAAAGTGATGCTGTTCAGCACTGCCATGGGGATATTGGGTACAGGAATTGTCGTGTTGGGACATCATCCTATTGTTTTCTTTATCGGTTATGGGGTCATCTCCGGCTTGGTCGGTATCGGAAGCACCACCACGTATCTGCTTATGTTTGATTGGTTTCAGCATCATCGCGCCAAAGCGACAGCGCTGCTGACGAGTGCCTCTTCCGTAGGATTGGCCGTTAGTACGCCAATTTTCGTATCTTCCAGCTGGTTAACGTGGAAGGACGCTTTTATGGCATCACTGATCCTTGGTCTTCTCGTGACCTTGCCTGTTATTTGGCTTGGCATCAAAAGTCCGCAAAAGCACAAGGTGGACAGATCCACAGATATCGCTCCTGTCCCGGTGTTGCCATCAGCGGGTGTGACGCCATTCACGAGCAAAGCTGTGTATTGGCCGATCCTCATCGTAGTTGCCAGTGCGCTGTTCACCTGTGGATTCAATATGGGAACCGTTGAAATGAATCTGGTAGCCATCCATCAACTGGCTAACGTCCCGCCTAGCATGATCGCCATTTCCATGAGTGTGCTCGGGATAATGGAAATAACCGGTTCGCTCATTTTTGGATATTTTCTGGATCGGGTTAATAAGTTCGTCATGATGACGATTCTTTACGGCATTCGAATTATAGGGTTCGCTTTCCTCTTTATGCATGTCGGCTGGTCACCGGTACTCTTTGCCGTTGCATTCGGAATTACATACCTGAGTGCGATTCCAGGGGGGCTGCTCATCGTCAATGAGCTTGCCAAGGGAAGGGGAAAACAAACCGGGTTCCTGCTGCTCTTTCATCAAGGAGGCGGCATTCTTGGGGCACTGGTCGGAGGCGTTTCCTTTGATTTCTTTACCAATTATCAGGTATTAATCGGTGTTGATATTTTCATCTGCATACTCATCACGCTGGGTTATTTCTTGTTGTTTACGAGCGGCAGAAGACGGAATATTCGGCATCATCCGATAAAAGCTTCTGCCTGAGCGGCGTATGAATAAAATAAGCGGCTGTCGTTATCGCGGCAGCCGCTTACTCCTTTTTTTATAACCTTCCCCTACAGTGGGATCTCCTTTTTTAGGTTAGAATATCAATCTTGGCTACAAGTTAGTGGGTAAACCATGAGTATACATCGTTATACAATCAGTATGTTGCTTTAATGCATGAATTGTTTTTGGATTTGGCCGTGTAAATATTTCTAAATAGTCCACTTCGCCATATGCCGCACGCACCTGAAAAGCCAGCTTTTCTTCATATTCGGAAAATTCTGCATGAACGCCAACTTTATTCCCGCGTGCATCTAACCGAACCCATCTGCCTATAGATGTAAGATAAACGCCATTCAAAGCATGAAGGCAGTACCCGGTATCGGGCGTAACGCCTAGGGTAAGTCTTTGATAACAAAAACCGGCGGGGATCCCCTTGCTTCTTAATAGGGCACACAATAAATTAGACTTGGCGTAGCAAATGCCTTCCTTAAAGATGAGGGTTTCCGAGGCTTTACACGTAATTCGCGAACTTTGAATGTCCCAGGAATGAGAGATTTCATCACGGACAAATTCATAAGCTTTTTTTACATAATTAGTTTCGTTAAACGATTCGGCATATAATTCGGATGCTTTTTCTTGAATGAAAAGATGGCTGTAGTCAATTTCTTCCGTTTCTACTAAATAGTCTTCTAGAGCATTTGATTCGCAAGTTAAGATCATCTTCTCCTATTGCCCCTTTGAACAAATATATCATCGTATGCAAAAATGGTAAGTTAAGATATGAATTATTATGCATTATATCGAATTAATATACAATCAATTTTTGAGATAAAGAGCAATGACTAAGGAGAGTAATACGTGGCAATCAGAATTCATTGAACTCTGACGGGGTTTTCAGCAGGAGTCCTATCCCGGATTAGTTGGTACAGCAGGATCGTCGCTCTTTGGGTGCATAAATAGATAAGGAACGATATGAGCATCGTATAG
Source organism: Paenibacillus sp. GCM10027628 (assembly GCF_042676385.1). NCBI lineage: Bacteria > Bacillati > Bacillota > Bacilli > Caryophanales > Paenibacillaceae > Paenibacillus > Paenibacillus sp. GCM10027628. The sequence goes on along the minus strand of NZ_JBHTHA010000013.1, from coordinate 55,282 downwards.
CCGTTCTTATAGGTGAGCATTTTAAAAGTTAGAGCCAGCCACTCGGCCCCGATCGCCAGAAACGACCAGGCTATAATGTACGGGATTGCTTTCTTGGCATTTATTTCGAAAGCTTCGTAGAAATACATAAAAAAATATGAAAAAGGACTGTACATAAAGTAAGACAGCAAGTCAAAAAACTCATAATGGGGCGAATCATTGACGTCGTAATAATCGAACAGTCCCCCTCCAATAGTGAAGTCCCAGAATGTAGAGACTACAAACCCCCATAAGAAGAGCAGGAATGTACATTCCTTATTCAGCTTCGGGGGGAGCAACCAAGCTGCAAGGTAAGAAGCGAGAATTACGATAATGATGAACCACTCATTTTGATCGAATTTCCCGTAAGGTGTAATGTCCATAAGGCAAATCTCCTGTTTAAAATACGTTCCGATACCACCTAAGCGTTCCCATCGCAATGAAGAGCATAGCAAGTGTATAGATGGATGAATAGAGCAGAGACCATTTGTTATAGGTCATAATATGGGTCATTAAAGCTGTAATCTCGATGATAAGAAAAGTGAGCACGAACCCGGCAACCACAAGTCCCTTCGACCAAGCAGAGGAGTATATTAGCCATAAATTGAGATAAAGAAGCATGCCGTAAGGAATAATGACACTGCGGATAAGCAGAAAGGCAAGGTACTCCGGAATCTGATCGGATGCGGTGATCCAATGCCATTCTTCCACCAAGAACCAGGTTGCGTTAATAGAAATGGCTAGAAGCAGCAAAAAGAGGAATACACTTTCCTTGATTTGGATTGTACGAGGCATTACCGTATAGATCGATATAAGCAGCCATGTTACAATGGCGAAAATAATTAGCCCCATCCATGTTGCCCCATTCCTTATCCTTCGTTTAAAGAATCAGCGTTACATAGCATCTCCATAATTTTCATTAATATGTCGATGTCATTTCTGTCAAAGCGCTGACTGCCTGGCATAGGAAAATTAGACTCGTTTGCTAAAAGTAAGTATGATAAAATCATCTCTGAATATACATGCGAATTTGAAGTGTAGCATCGAAAAATATACTATAACGAGGTGAAGAAATGAAAAAACATGAAGGCCGATTCGGATCTTCACCGACTGGAGAAGGCTGCCCCGTAGAATTTACGCTGGATGTAATAGGTGGCAAATGGAAGGGTATTTTGCTCTATCATTTGATAGACGGAACGAAACGTTTCAACGAATTCCGCCGTATTTGTCCGAACATCACGCAGCGAATGCTGACATTACAGCTTCGGGAGCTGGAGAATGACGGCATCGTCCACCGCGAGGTGTATCAACAGGTGCCGCCGAAGGTGGAATATTCGTTAACCGAGTTTGGAACTACGCTCAAGCCCATTATTCTGAGTATGAAGCAGTGGGGCGAAATGTATAGAAATCATGAGGCTTTACAAAGCAAACCCACTACCTAATATGGAGGTAATGGGTTTTTTCTGCTTTGCGATCCTGAATGACTGTAATGGCGCCGGAGTTTCCCACATATAGACGATTGGTACGGAAGTTCAGTGCCATATTTCCGGGTGAATCTCCTGTGCGCAGCGTGGCGATGCGCGAGTTGGTGTATCCGCTATAGACGATCAGCTCCTTCTTTTCCGAATCACTGACAAAAAAATGGTTCGTCTGTGGATTCAAGGTGATCTCCGTAAAGGTTGGAATCTGCAGTGTTCTCAGTACTTTGTTCGAGAGTCCGTTCATGACGAAAAGTTTGCCGCGACCTTCAACCTGAGCACTGGTCACATAGATACGGTTCGTGACAGGATTGAGGGCTAAACCGCTTTGAAGGCGACCTAGATATGCAGGAACGCTCTTTTGATTCGTGCGGCCATTAATGACCGACAGGTAGCGGCTTAAGTTGTTCGCCACATAAATCCGATTCGTCCTCATATTCACGCTTGGTGCAATGATGGGATTTCTCCCCACTTTGATGACCGAGATCATCTTTTGCGTCTTCCCGTCGATAACATGAACGACATCATGTTCCGTATTGGTGACATAGATTCGGTTTGTACGTTCATTTATACCCAGAACCGACGGAGAACCGCCGACCTGCAGCGTCCTCAGGACACGATTGGAAATACCGCTAATGATGCTAATCGATCCGGACGTGTTTGCGACATAGATTCGATTGCTTGCTAAATGGATCCCGATGCCAAAGGGGTGCTCGCCAACGGGAATTGTCGTTATCACACGATGGGTCTTTCCATCAATGACCGAGACGGTGGCATCGCGGAAATTAGTTGAATAAATACGATTTGTACGAGAATTCACGGTAAGAAAGGTAGCTCCTTCGCCAACCTTAACGTTGCTTATCAGTTGATTCGTTTTTCCATCCAGTACGCCGACTTCATTTTCATTTTGAACAAAATAAACTTGGTTGGTCGCCGAATTCACCTTGATATCACCAACCGTCCCTGATACGGGAACGATCTTTATTACTTTTGGCTTCACTTGCCTCACCTTGACTCGGGCCGGGCGTTCTTTGTTTGAGGTCATGAGAGAGCTCCTTTCCATAGCAGCTTTTATCAATATATGGGTGGGCTGTCTATTTGGGAACTTAGCGAAAAGGCGAAGACTGAGAAATCACTTAGCAACGATTATTGCTTGGGAAATAAAAACTCTTATCCGTTTCACGCAGGCAGGGCAGATACTTTTGGGAAAAAGGCAAGCAAGCGTCGACGGCAGTGCTTGACCTCAGGTACAATGACATCAATGCTAACGATATAGGCTTTCCGTAAGGTAAGCCCCAAGGAGGACATACAATGGGATTATTTGATGGCTTGATGGGAAACGCCTCGGAGCTCAATTTGGCTGAAGTGAACAAGGAATTTACCCATGTGCTGGCGAAGTCCGAAACGATTGAGAAGGCATACAAACTCATCCGTGATTTATTTATTTTCACGAACAAAAGGCTTATTCTCGTGGATAAGCAAGGGCTATCCGGCAAGAAAATGGAGCTGCATTCGATTCCTTATAAAAGCATTACTCATTTCAGCATCGAAACGGCGGGAACTTTCGATCTGGATGCGGAAATGAAGATTTGGATCAGCAGCACGCATACGCCGATTGAGAAGAAGTTTAATAAGAGTTTGAATATCTATGAACTACAGAGCGTATTGGCGGAATACGTGTTGAAGTAGGAAAAAGCTTAGCTGGAAGGGCTGTCGGCCCATCTGACTAAGCTTTTTTTCTGTGGTGAGGGGTCTGCACTCCCACCCAACGTTTGCGCTGGGGAATTACCTCCCCTCTCCCCCTCTTTTACCATTCGGAAAAAACAGGGACTGCCGTAGGGTGAGAGGCCAGTGAGTGAGTATCTTTTGCCTGGAAGGCCTCTAGGGGCCGCTACAGACGACTTGAACGGGAACGTGCTGGCTGTAAGATCCCAAATGGGTCTTACGGCGGAGCGAGTCTTGATGAACGCTGCAACTCGGAGCTTTGAACCGATCGAGCACCGTGCGGCCGATCGGCATCCCGCCCGCCTACCCTACCGCAGGTTCGCGCGCTTCAGCAAGCGCTGGATCGAGCGGTTCGCCTCCGGCAGGACAATGTCCTTGTCAACCGTCCGCATGATGCGGTTCTCCATGACGATCTTACCGTTAATGATCGTCGTTTCAACATCGGCGCGCGTTGCGGAGTACACGATGCGGGAGATCGGATCCACGTCGAAGGACGGATACACGTGGAAGTTGTTCAGGTCGAGAATCGCCAGGTCGGCTTTCTTGCCGACTTCGAGGCTACCGATCTCTTTTTCCATACCGACGGCTTTTGCCCCTCCGATCGTCGCCATGCGGAACACCTTGCGCGCATCCATTGCCGTTGGGCCGTGTACCGGCTTCTGAATCAGCGCAGCTAGGCGCATCTCGTTAAACATGTCGAGATTATTGTTGCACGGTGCTCCATCGGCGCCAAGGCTGACGGAGATATCAAGCTCCAGCATCTCCGGCGTATCCGCGATCCCCGAGGCTAGCTTGAGGTTCGAGCCGGGGCAATGACTTACATGAACGCCGCGATCATGAATGATCCGTTTTTCTTCGTCATCAAGCCAAATGCAGTGTGCGAGAATGAGTCGCTCATTCGCCAAACCGAGATGGTCGAGATAGACGACGTTACGCATCCCTGTTTCCGCCTGCACGATGGCGATCTCGCCTTGATTTTCGGATGCGTGCGTGTGCACTTTTACATTGTACTGTTCGGATAAGTTGCGGACTTCCCGCAGCAGTTCTTCGGTACAAGAGATGACAAAACGCGGAGAAAACGCATATTGGATGCGTCCTCCGTCGTGTCCGTTCCATTTTTCCAATAAATCAACGCTCTGTTGAAGCGAATCGGATGTTTTTTCCTGCAGGGGGAGCGGCACTTCATCCCCTTTATCCATCATGACTTTGCCGGATAGCGCGCGAATGCCGCTCTCTGCAATCGCTTGAAAAGCGTGATCGGTGTGATGGACGGTTTCCATATCGACGATCGTTGTGGTACCGCTTTGGATCAGCTCGCCAATACCGAGCATCGCGGAATAATAGAGCGATTCCTCATCGTGCGACGCTTCCAGCGGCCAGATCCGCTTTTTCAGCCAATCAAGCAGCTCCAGGTCATCCCCTTTGCCGCGGAATAACGTTTGGCACAAGTGAATGTGTGTTTGGATAAAGCCGGGAATGATCGTCCGGTTCTTGGCATCAATAACTTTGTCGACCTGCGGGGGATTCAAATCGGGCCCGATCGCGGCGATCCGATCGTTTTCAATGAAGATGTCGCCTGTGATAATGTCCCCGTCTCCGTTCATCGTGATGATTTCTGCATGCTTGATTAACAAGTTTGCCATCGCGTGAAAACCTCCTATTTCCTCTTCCTTATTGGTGCAGTTCTCCAAGGCATAAAAAAACTAGCTATGAAAAATATGCCTGAGACGCACATTTTTCGTAGCTAGAAATTTACGGTTTCTAAGTAGAGACCCTTAATCCAATCATTAAGGTTATACGAAATGGATGTATTCAATTCCCTTCTAGGGTAAATGCTATGTGAGGATTTGTCAATATTGTGTGAGCTAATTTCACTCGAAAATGAATCAAATGTAGGAAAATGAAGCGAGAAATGTAGAAATGAGTCAGTAACTGCATTTTCATGAGAATATATGTAACAATGAAAAGGTACCGGTTTCTATTCATTCCGGGTGATTGTGAGTACTGCTGCCAACAGCGAACGGAGTCGTAATCCCCTCATACATAAGATGCATCGTCATTCCTGATGCCGCGTGCGTAAGATTATGACAATGATCCATCCAAAGGCCGGGATTATCGGCGATGAAGGCGACTTCATAGGTATCGCCCGGCCTTACTTCCAGGGTGTCCGACCACCACGGGCTGCCTGTTGAAGGTTTGCCGTTATGTGAAAGCACAAGCACGTGATGGCCGTGCAAATGCATCGGATGCTCGACAACGCCGCGGTTCACAATCGTCGTTTTCACGAGGTCGCCTTCCCGCACCATAAACATCGGCGTATTCGGAAACACCTCGCCATTCAGCGTATAAAGAAAATTGAAATTACCGTTATAGAAGCCTAATTTATTATCCAAAATCATTGTAAATTCTCTCGTAAACTTGCTGTTGGCATCGAAAGGTGTTGCTGCCTTTTGCCCATAATGGAGCGGATCGAAAGGCGTTGTTGCAGGGATTTCAGGAAGATCCCCCTGCCCGTCCGGACTCATGAACACACCGAGATTTTTTTTGCTGCCGACACTAAGGAACACGGGGTGCTCCGGCATGATGAACGTAATATCGTATCGCCCCCCGGTTGTTAATTCCAAGTGTGTGTTAGCGAGCACATCCGGCTTGTTGAGAGAAGTGCCATCTATAGCGGCAACTTCAAAATGAGTACCGGTCAGCGTGTACTTTTGGGTTACCCAATCGTCCGTATTTATAAGTCTCATGCGGACCGGCGTTCCTGGCGCGATAGTCATCCGTTCCACTGTATCGGACGCGCCAATGGCGAGATCGGCATTTTTCCATTCATGGGTGAGCACAGTCATATCTTTTTCTTGAGGCTGCGCATGTTGAATCGTTTGAGTTGGCTGCGTTAACTCCGTTTTCTGATCCGGTTGCTTTGGTTCGACAATGAGAGCTCCGAATAAGCCTTTGCTGACAGCTTCTTGAGAATCCTGATGGGAATGATACCAGAACGTTCCTGCTTGCTCCGCGCGAAAACGATATGTGTAGGTTTCACCCGGCATGACGGCGTTCTGTGTCGCGCCAGCGACGCCGTCCTCCGCGTTGGGCACGTCCAGGCCGTGCCAGTGCAAGGTTACACCCTGTTCGATATCTTGATTCACCAGGGTGACTTCAATCAGCTCCCCTTCCCTAACGCGCAGCTCCGGACCAGGAATCTGACCGTTGAATGTCCAGGCATCGACCTTTTTACCGGAACTCAGCTGCACGATCTGCTTTTGCGCTGTTAGTGTGAACTGACGATCCGGCGTCCCGGCTTGCGGCCCTGTCAGCTCGGTCACGGATACAAGCTTGCCGTTTGAACCGGCCATCGTGCTCATCGTACTGTCAGCATTCATGTGATGCTGATGTGTAGTCATGTCAGAAGCAACCGCCCCCTTCCCGTATTCGGCGATACCGCTGGCCATATTCAGCTCAGCAGGCAACTGACTGTTGTTCGTGCCGTAATTGATTAGCAAGCCGACGGCTGCGGCGATGACGGCGAGCACGCCAGTCATGGTTAAGGCGCGCTTCCAAAGAGCCGGTACCGCATATACTTCTAATTTGCCGATTTGCATGCAGCGAAACGAGTGTCTCCACCATAAGGCTATTGTGACCAACAGATATAAAGCAACGGGTATCCCAATTTTGATCCATTGAAAAGGAACCGGCGGCACTAATGCGAAATAAAGGGCAGTTAGCGCGCCCAATGGCATCATTTGGAATGGTACAATAAGTCCAGGTGCAGCGGCAGCTTGATACACTGAAATTTCTATTGAATCCACCGTTGCATCGGCAGGATTCCCTTGATTGCTGGTCATTTTGCGCAGTTTCCACAGCTTGGGCACCGCCATGAACCAAATAGCTGCGATCGGCAGCAGCACTAAAGGGGTATGAATAAACAAACGGTCTTGCCAAAATAAAGGGTCGAAAGACTGCTGCATCCAATAGGCAACTCCGCCGATCGCAGCGGCCGGAACCGCCAGAAACCAGGACCAGAAAAGCAGCTTACGCGCTTTACGATGCATGCGTTCACGGTTTCGGCTATAGAGCAACCGGGATGCCTTCACCGAGGCAATCCACGAAAACAAGCATAAAAGCAATATGAGCACCAGCTCAGTTGGAACAAATGCGCTATACAAAATAAACCCTCCTAAGAATCGATGACCTCATTGTACGATCGATGTCGAACGGCGCAAACCGTCCTGAGACTAAGAGGGCACCTAGACCAAAGTTGGGGATACAGTTCACGAGGTATGCGATCCCTGCACTCATTCTTACGGGCAGACAGGATGCGATCTGCGGCTACCAGGATCCGTGGCAAACGCTGATGAATGTGTTCCCGCGCGCGACATTTGCCGTCTTGGATGGAGCCGGCCATCTGCTCCCTATGGAGCAGCCGAACGTGTTCCAGGCGCTGACTTTGGATTGGCTCGAACGTGTGGATAAGCAGTAACCGCTTACTTTTCCACAGGGGCAAAGAATTTTTCTTGCATTTTCCTGTGGATAAAGTTTGCGTTTTCAAAACCGATGTGGTAAGATGAAATCAATCGACAAAGAACCTGAATTCACATATTGTAAAGGGTTAACATTTGTGTGATGGAACCTTGTACAATGTGTGAATTTTTTTCTTTTGAAGAATAAAAAAACATGTTAATAATTTTTTGGAGGTATTTTCCATGCAAACAGGTACAGTTAAATGGTTTAACGCAGAAAAAGGTTTCGGTTTCATCGAAGTTGAAGGCGGAAACGACGTATTCGTACACTTCTCCGCAATCCAAGGCGACGGTTTCAAAACTTTGGACGAAGGCCAACGCGTTGAGTTCAACGTAGTTCAAGGCAACCGCGGACCACAAGCAGAAAACGTTGTAAAACTGTAAGCTAATTAAAAAAGCTGCCCTTAACAAGTGTAAGGGCAGCTTTTTCAATTCAGGGGAGGGCTGTCATGTATTCCAGAAAAAAGTCGCTTGAAGAGATGCCTCTAGAAAATGTGACAATATGGTCTTGTGAAAAAGAAGGCTGTAAGGGCTGGATGCGGGATAATTTTGCATTCGAATACGTACCGACCTGTCATCTCTGCCAGTCAACCATGGTTCGAAGTGTGAAGCTGCTTCCTGTTGTGAATAATACCAATTATGATCAAAAATCGCTTAAAAAAGGCGTACAAATATAGACCCATACAGTGAAAACCATCCACCACGGAAACGCAATATGTTCCGGGCCGGGTGGTTTTTTTGTTGAATTTGGAATAATAGGGAAAGGGCTAAAGAAAAGAGGCGATTTTCGAGTGAATATTCCGTTTAAGCAAAATAAATGGCTGCAGTTGCTGGTCGTGGTGTTGGCTATCTTTTGGGTTGTATTGGCTATTCGTCCCACGAACCGTACGCAATGGTTTTTAGAAAATTTGCTGCTGATTGCAGCACTGCTAACCCTTGCTCTCACCTATAAAAAGTTCAGTTTTTCGAATTTGTCCTATACTTTGATATTCATCTTCCTTTGCCTACATGCCTACGCGGCTCACTATGCGTATCAAAATACACCGTTTGATGTGTGGTTGAAAGCTTCATTTCACACGCAGCGCAGTTATTTTGACCGCGTGGTTCATTTTGCATTCGGACTTTGTTGGACTTACCCGTTCCGGGAGTTGTACGTCTGTATTTCCACGCAGCGCAAACTTTGGACCTATGTCATTCCAGCCGCAGTCGTTTTTAGTTGCAGCGCATTTTTTGAGATTCTTGAAGTTGCCGTTGCTTACGCGGCCAGTTTGATTGGCAGGGCCGGTCAGGTTGGCGAGGATTATCTCGGACTTCAAGGGGATATCTATGATTCGCAAAAGGACATGGGACTTGGGCTCTTGGGCGCCATAGTCGCTATGGGGATCACTGCAGGAATTATTCGGGCCAAAGAGAAATAAATAAGAAGTGATTGAGATTGGATGAATGCGAGGGGGAGCAGGCCTGGATGAAACCGCGAAAGATGCGTCAAGGAAACCGTACTTCGCTGCTTTACACGCCGAAATATTGGCTTCTTCTAACTATCTTCTGCTTACTGACTGCCAGTATCGTCGTATATATAGGAAAGCAGCAAGGGGTGCCGGTTCCTTCTGCTCAGCAGAAGGACATTACGAAAGCAGCAGAGCAGCCGACAACGGCGCCTATCCATCGGAGTGCGCTCGATTTTCATATGACGAACTTCGAACAAGGCTGGTTGCGATTCACAGACGGCATGATGAAGACGGATGATGGGGGCGCGCATTGGCAGGAGACAAAGGCCGGTATTCCGGACGAGCCTGCTCAGGGTAAAGAGGTCACAGATGCAGCAATGCTCGGATTGCTAGATCCCGGCAAAAATCAGCCATTGGCCAGCTTGACGGTTGGAGCCAAAACGTATGCCGTCAAACAATCCCAATTTCTAACGGATCAAATCGGGTGGGCACTGGTGGAAGGGGCTGATGAGCTTAAGACGCCTTTATTGGTGACGGCAGACGGAGGGCAAACCTGGAACGATGAGGTGACATCAAGCACTCGTACCGCGATGCTCGAAGAAAAAGAACGACTTCAAAAGCTGCAGAAAGAAGCAGCCTTATATGCAAACGCTGATATCGCCAAGTTGACGCTCCGCGCGGAATGGGCACTTCTGCCGGATACGTCGGCTCCGGGAGATGTTGTGCTGGTTCGCCGCAATAAGCCGGGAAAAATAGAATGGCAAGGCAAAACTTATACCTTGCAACCTTTCGGGGCGGGTTATTTTACCTATTTGCCGATCACGATGCAGGCTAAGCCTGGGAAGTACCCGATCGGTGACAGAACGCTAACCATACAAGCAAAGAAATTTGATACGCAGTATTTAAAGGTGACAGAGCAAATGGAGAGCATGAAGCAGGATACCGGCCGTATCCAGGCGGACCAGAAGAAGATCGATCTGGCGCGCAGCAAATCCGAGCCGGCATTCCTGTTCAGCGGGCCGTTCGTGCAGCCGGTTGAGGGGATTTTGACCACCCCGTATGGGTACACCCGTTATGTGAACGGGAAATACGACAGCTCGCACATGGCCATTGATCTGGCCGCGAAGGAAGGCACCCCGATCAAGGCTACGAATGACGGCGTCGTCGCGCTGGCCGAGAGCCTGTACCTGACCGGCAATTCCATCTATATCGACCATGGGATGGGGCTTTTCTCGCAGTACGCCCATCTCTCGGAGCTGCGTGTAAAAGCGGGCGACCGTGTTAAGCAGGGCGATATCATTGGTCTTGTCGGCACGACCGGCTTCTCCACGGGGCCGCATCTGCACTTCACCTTTTGGGCGCATAATGTGCAGGTCAACCCGGATCTATTTTTCAAAACGACGCCATTTCAGTGGGTAAAGGCTAGTGATGGAAAATAACAGGTCGGGTCGGGCACACTCCGTTAAATCAAAAAAGGATCAACGTGAAGTCAGAGCGGCTTCATGTTGATCCTCTTTTTGTGTATGGACGGTTACACTACCTGTTGAAACTGGTTTGCATACAGCTCGTAGTAATGCCCGCGCCGCGCGAGCAGCTCCTCGTGCGTCCCTCGCTCCACGATCTCGCCGCCGTGGATAACGAGAATCACGCTCGCTTCGCGGATCGTGCTGAGCTGGTGGGCGATCACGAAGCTCGTTCGCCGTGGAAAGTCCGGGTGAGACGGCAACCAGCGATTCGACAATCTGATCGGAAATACCGCATCGGTTTTTGTTTTTTAAACCAGTTTTAAACTTACGGCCCTATGATGAAAAAGGAAGAAATTTGTCTTTTTTTATGCGTTAAGGGGGATTTGAGTTGCGAAATTTAGGACTTTTGATGCGGTTGTTGCTTATTTGCTCGATGCTGATTCTATTGCCGATACATGCCTTCGCACAAAGTATGACGGGTATTCATATTGATGATGTAGTGAAAGCGATGCTAGAGCATCCGGACCAGTTGGATAAAAATCATGATAACCAATTAAGCGCCGATGAAGTGAGGGCGGCTTTGAAAGAAATTGACCCTTTGAACGGCGCTGCGCCAGCAGAAGGTACGATCCAGGGAAAGGTCTTGGATCAAAAATCCGCACCTGTGAAGGGTGCCTTTATTAAGGTGACGGATCTGGGGATTACAACCGAAACGGACAATGAAGGTAATTATAGGTTGAGCCATGTTCCGCTTTTTACGGCTAACCACCAGATTGAAATTTTCAAGAGTGGATTTACGACGGAACATATCAATGGGATTGGCGTATTTAGCAGGGGGCTGATTACGGTTCCGGCCGTTACGCTGAAGGTGCCTGCGGGGAGCATGACGGTCCCTGAAGTCACATCCCTAACTTCAACGGGTTCTCTTGTCACCGTAGAACTGGCGGTCCCGAATTCAGGAATCTTAAAACTCCCTAACGGATGGGAAGCAGCTTGGGATTATGCTTTTACACCGGAAGCAGCGCCTGCAGCTGAGGACCTTCATTTCGCTGAAGAAGTAGGTAGTGTTACGCTTGTCAACGAGCCGGGGCATGCTGTCTTTTCATTATCGTTTAATCGAGATATACAGGATGGGGACAAGTTATCTATAGGTGATTTGATCGCGGATGCCGAAGGACACGCATTAATTCCGGTCACTTACGCTTATCAGAATGGCCTCTGGACGGTTTCGCCAAACACAGAGGGGAACGAAACCGTCACGTTCGACGAGGTTCCTCCCTTGGTACATCAGTGGCCGAATTTTTCAGGTACAATCCTTGAACCCGACGGTTATAGCTACGCTCAGCTCGGAATTAGCCTCAAAAATGAGCAGAACAAGTATTTAACGGCTCCAAGCTTTGACGGCGAGGATGTTCCGGGATCGTTTAGCTCGCCTTCAATCGTTTGGTTGCCAGTCTTTGTTTCTCCGTATAAAGGTGAAGATGGGGCCTACGGCTGGCATTCAAGTACTTCCGGCTCATACCTGCAGGGAAGCTACACGGCGACTATCGGACTTCGTAAACAAGACGGGACCGTTGAGCCTAAAGCTACATACAGCTTTTATTTAGATAATGTGCCGACTGTACAGGTGAAGGAGACGACGGTGCCGAAGAACGCTGCGAATAGCTTGCATGCGATGGTGGATGAACCGTCAACCTTATATCTGGTTCCATCGCGTTTACCTCAATACAACTCTGAATCACTGTTGGAGGCCATTAACCCGGCTCTGAAGAAAGTATATAGCACCCAAGCGACCGACTCCGTGGCCTTGGATGTAACAGGCTTGCCCGCAGGCAGTTATCAGCTTTACGCAGTGGATTCAGCCGGTAATGTATCATGGCCTGCCACCTATACGCCTGCACCTCCATATACGAATATCATCACCATTACAGAAACGGATGGGCAGGTAGCGGGTTCCTACAAGGATGCGATAACGGGTGCCGCTTTGGCCGACGCTGATGTGAATTTAACGGTTAATGGAATCACGACGAGCACGAAAACAAGTGTGAATGGTGAGTTTGCTTTTGCAGATGTACCGACAGGAGAAGCCGTCATCGATGTGGCCAAAACAGGGTACCGCAATGCGAAGCAGACCGGAGTTCATGTATCTGCAGGTCCGAATACGGTGCAACTGACAACGGTCAGCGATGCGGAACTGACATCTGAAGCGGATATGATCAAGGCCATGCAATCATCGGTCCAAGATTTTAATGTATCGCTTGCGGGCTTCTATACGGGACGGTTGACTAAACAGTCCGAAGCTGGAATGGCACCGCTCTTTATCTCGACTGAAGGTAGCGACGAAACCGCGATCGTTCGCAATTTGAGCGAGTTGCAAGCGGCTTTAAATAACGATCATGTGAGTACGATTGACATGCTTGCTTCCATTATCGAAATTTTCAATCAGCTGCAATTCCCGCCGAGAACGGTCAAGTTGGTGAGCGGAAGCGCGAAAACGTTAGAGGTACAAGGATATTCCGGTACAACGCCCCATGTGTCCCTAGCCAATGTTACGATGTCGCCTGATGCCGTAGGTCCCGAACTGGCAGCTAGTACCGATACTGTCATGCGTGGCGTAGAAGGTGTGTCCGTCAAAATGAATAAACAAGGTTGGGTATATATTGTACCGGCCAGTGCGAATGTAACCGATTGGACTTCTTTAATGAATGTGATGAGCAGCGATGATTATATCAATCGCAGGAGTATGGTAACCTATTTGGATGCCGGTCAGATTAACCAATTTACGCCTATCATTACAGGAGATTTGCCTGTAGGCGATTATCGCATTATTGGTCTGGATGTCTCGAATAATATGTCGCAGGAGCAGCTCCCTCTCGTGATTACACCGAATACGATCCCGGCAAATTTCATAAGCATATCTGCGACTTCGGTTCATCCGGGTGATACGATGCAGGTGAAAGTAGACAAGCAAGCGAGGCTCTATCTGGTTCCTCAAAGTGTAACCGGAGCTACATATGAAGAAGCGCTTGCATCCAACACCCGCAGCAACTATGTCTGGGCAAATGCGGATCAATCGGTCAACTTCTTGGTCTATCCGCAAGAAATGCCTGGCAACTACTATCTGTATGCCATAGAAACATTAGGCGGTAATATATCTCACTCTGAAGTTATTGAAATTCACTATACGCTAAGTCAAGCGGCGAATTTCATTCGAACGACGGATAGCTCTAATTTGAGCAAGGAAATATTATCGGATTTGGGTGTCCAACGAGTGAATGAGGTGTTAATGGCATCATATCGAACGGAGATAGCTTCCAAACGGGCAGCTGAATTATATCCGCTTAGCGATACGGACTTGGCGACAGCCGTTCAAACGATCATCGATCAAGTCAATACAGGTTCATAAAGATTACAAGCTGCTTTCAAACCATTTGAAGGCAGCTTTTTCATGTAAGTTTTCCGCGAATTGTGTCGTTTTTTTCTTGTGAGTCTTGGGATATCAATGCTAAGCTACATACATAATGAAAACAGCAATGGAGATCAAATGGATGAGAGTCTTTTTCACGCTAATCGTTGCACTCGTCTCGTTGTTACATGCTTTGCCCGTCCATGCTCAAGAGGGTCCGGTTTGGTCGCCCGGTGTGCTGGACCTCACTTCCGTGGATATCCCCCATATGAGTAATTTGCCGCTTGAGGGAGAGTGGGAATTGTACTGGCAGCAGTTATTGGATCCAATGGGGATACAAGAAGGGATGGCAACAAAGCCTGCATACGTGAAGGTCCCATCCAAATGGGGCTCTTATACGCTGGAAGGCAAACCGCTTTCCAATCAAGGCTACGCCACATACAGGCTAGTCATCAAAATGCCGCATACCGCCTATCCGCCATCGATGGCTCTGTATATGCGGGGGACGGCAACGTCTTTTCGGCTTTGGATGAATGGCCATGAAATTGCCGGCAATGGTGTGGTGGGTACGTCCAGGGCGACGATGGTGGCCATGAATTATCCGAAAATCGTTCACTTTCAGCCGCAGGAAGGGGATAACGAACTGGTTATTCAAGTGTCCAACTTTGTGCAGCGCAAAGGGGGCATTTGGGAAGCACCCCGCTTGGGCAATGCCGAAGCGATATCACACGAACGTACGACAAGATTCTCTTCCGAGCTTTTTATTGTGGGCGGTTTGCTGGTTATGGGGATTTACCACGTCAGCCTGTTTTTATTTCGAAAAAAAGACCCCGCACCGCTGTATTTCGGCTTGTTATGTCTTTCCGTATCGGCCAGGATCGTCGTCGTAGGCGAGGCTACGGCAATCTACTTATTTCCCGGTCTGAGCTGGGAGGCTGCAGTAAAAATCGAATACATCTCTGTGTTTTTAGCTATGCTGATGCTCGTGTTGTTCGTACAAGGCGAATACTCCAAAAGCAAAGGTTCGTTTGTTAAAAAGACCTCGTATCTCGTACAAGGCTTATTCACGCTTTTCGTGCTGTTGACTCCGGCGAGGGTGTATACATTGACTATGCTGCCCTACCAGCTGTTGGTGATCGTTCCTGTTCTTATATATATCCTTTTTATGTACATTCGGGCGTTTATGAGGAACCAAGAAGGCTCTCTTTACAATTTATTCGGCTTTATCGCATTTGGGGCTTCTGCCGCCTTGGAGATTCTATTGAATAATCAGGTCGTGGCGATCGGAAGTTTTGTTCCATACGGGATTCTGTTCTTCTTGCTTACGCAGTCCTTGAATATCTCCTCTAAATTTTCAAGAACGTACCGTCATGCAGAGGCGCTTAGCGCGCAGCTTCAAATCATTAATGAGTCGCTTGAACGCACCGTGGAGGCGCGAACCTTAGACTTGCAGCAAACCAACAGGCACCTCGAAGCGGCGAATGCGGAGCTTTCCCGGATGGCGCAGTTCCGACGCCAATTATTATCTGATGTTTCGCATGAATTGGGGACGCCACTGACGACGATCCGTGGCTATGCCAGCGCCATGATTGACGGTTTTACAGAAGACCACATAAAATATGCCCAGCGTATTTATGAGCGAACCTATCTCATGGAGCGGCTGATACATGACATTATGGAATTGATGAAGCTGGAAACGCGTCAAATCCGTTTCGATTTTCAGCGGATCAAGGCTATCCCGTTTTTCCAAAAGATTTACCATCTTTATGAGGCTGAGGCGCAGGAACATACGATGAGCTTGCAAGTCGAAGAATCTGCTCAGGCTGCCGAGCACGGTCTCGTGGCGTTCATGAATGCCGATCCGCTCCGACTGGAGCAAGTGATCTCCAATCTTCTGTCCAATGCGCGCAAATATACGCCTGCGGGAGGGCAGATTACGCTTGAAGTAGTTACCCGGTATACAGGTGAACGGCAAGGTGAAGCTACTTTTCGCGTGAAGGATACGGGCAGGGGTATCCCTGAAGGGGAGCGGGAGCGTGTTTTCGAGCGGTTTTACCGAGCGAGCGAAAGGGAGCGAACCGGATTGCGCGGGAGTGGCTTAGGGCTTTCTATTAGCAAGGAAATAATTATGTATCATCATGGCCAAATCGGGCTGGAGCATACGTCAGATACGGGAAGTATCTTTTATTTCAAGCTTCCTATGGAGTGGGTCCGTATTGCAGACAAGGAGAGGTAAAAGATGACGGATCAGATTCTATTCATTGAGGATGACGCAGATATTCAAGAAATCGTTGCTTTATATTTACGGAAAAGTGGGATGTTCGTCGACGTCGCCTCCGATGCCTCATCGGCTTTGCGGCTTTTTCAATCCAAGTCGTACGATCTGCTGCTTACCGACATTTTGCTTCCTGATTTGCATGGCACCGAATTGGCGCAGCGTATCCGGAAGCAATCGAGCATTCCGATTATTTTTATCAGCTGCAAGAAGGAATCGCAGGATATCGTTGACGGTCTCGAGCTTGGGGCCGATGACTATATCACAAAGCCGTTTGATCCCAACGTTGTAGTCGCGCGTGTGAGAGCACAGCTTCGCCGGTTCCAGTCCGGTAAGCAGGAGGCCGGCAACCGTGCGAAATTAGTGTGGCAAGACCAAAGAATGCGGATTGATCCGGATAACTATGAGATTTGCGTGGACGGACAGCCTGTTACCTTGTTTGCCAAGGAACGGCAGCTGCTGCTGTTTCTGGCTAACCGCCCTAACCAAGTGTTCAGCGTAGAGCATCTTTACGGGCAAATCTGGGGCTGGGACAAAGTCAGCGATGTGCGGACCGTGATGGTTCATATTCGGACATTGCGCAAAAAGATCGAGCAAAACCCCGCAGACCCTCGTTATATTCTGACTGTGCGCGGTTTCGGGTACAAGTTTGTTTGGGGCCATTCGTAGCGTGTAGAATGGCCTCAGTAGAGGTTTCAAGCGTACTGAAACGCTTATTCATGGATCGTGGGTCCGCTTATTTCGATGCGGGTTAGAGATGTGGAGCATGTGAAGGGGACATGTACCCGGAATAAGGGGCTAGCCACCATGGAAGTCGCAAGGTGCACGATAACAATTAGCAAGTGCGCCGCTGGAAAGGTGTTTTTCATCGTTACAGTGGCGAGTGGGAAATGAAATCGTATCTCTAACGATGTTTTTTATCTTTGCAGACGAGAAAAAAAGCAGCTCTGTTCGCTGAGCGAAGCTGGAAAAATGTTTTTCATCGTTACAGACGCGAGGGAATGTTGAAGTCGTGTCTCTAACGATGTTTTTTATCTTTGCAGACGAGAAGATGGGGGACTGACAAAGAACAAAGCCGTCTCATTCAGACTGGCTTGTGTGCAGCAGCGCGTATGCCCGCAAATGACAAGGAGCCGCATGCGATTTAAACCCGCATTCGGCTCCTTTATCATTTATTCAAGATCACGCTCATAGCGGCGATTGAGTTCTCAATCGCTTGGGTAATATCGCCGATTAGCCGGTCGATGAACTCAAACTCAGCATCCGTGTACCTATTAATGAACTCTTGGAAAAACTTCTCCGCATACAGATGGTACTGTTCATGTACTTCGTACACCATTTGACCGTCAGGCGTAAGCCGGAATAGAACTTCCTTGCGGTTTCCGCTCAGGGCGAACTTCTCAATCCATCCGCGATCGAGCAGCTTGGCGTTGATTTTGGTAATGGCACCCTTGGTCATGCCCATTTTCTCAGCCAGTCGGGTTACGTTGATCGTTTCATGAATGCCGATTTGCTCTATGACGTGGGTTTCGGACATCGTAAGGTCGTCGGATAAATTCCTGATTCCGCATTGCTTTGCGACAGCAAAAAAGATGTCTTTTTCTTTATTCTCATGCGCATCATACAGCTGCATCATCTTCTGAACTTTGCCGAATAAAGGTGCGATTTTAGAATGGTTATCCATCGAAAGGTTCCTCCGGAGGAGCAGGTATAAGAGATTTCTTTAATGTACCACTCGAAAAGCGTCGATATCAACATGTTGCCGGTAAATTTACCCTTTCTTATAGCTTTCATGGGTAAGAAAAGCAAGGTATTCTTTCTTTTCGCAGTTAAGCATGCTACAATAATGGAACAAATGTTCTTGAACGGAGAAAAATGAACATGGCGGATACGATCCATATTTCGGTGCGCTCTCTCGTGGAGTATGTGCACCGCAGCGGCAGCATTGATTCCGGGTTTCGAACGAGTACGACGCTGACCGAGGGGACGAAGGCACATCAGAAAATACAGAAGCAATACGGGGAGCAAGATCAATGCGAGGTCTATGTTTCGGCCGAAATCAGACATCAGGAGCTTGTATTTGCCATTGATGGACGTTGTGACGGGCTTCTTTTGGATGAGGATAAGGGAACGTTGACGGTGGATGAAATCAAGTCGACCGCATCGGATATTGGGCTAATCACGAAAGATTCTTATCCCGTTCATTGGGCGCAAGCGAAATGCTATGCCTACATGGTAGCCAAGGACAAGGGACTAGCCCTCATGCGGGTGCAACTAACCTATATGCAGGTTGAGACGGAGGAAACAAAGCGATTTGCCCAAGAGGCATCATTTGAGGAGCTCGAACGGTTCGTTCTCGATGTCGTGGAGCAGTTTTATCCGTATGCCCAAGCGAGAAAAGAGCACGAACGGCGAAGAAATGAAAGTATCAAAGCGCTATCGTTTCCGTTCGAATCGTATCGCGAAGGACAGCGCAAGCTTGCAGGTGCGGTCTACAAAACGATTGAGGGCGGGCACAAATTGTTCGCCAAGGCGCCGACGGGCATCGGGAAGACGATGTCTACGCTCTTTCCCTCGGTCAAAGCGGTCGGAGAGGGCGTGCTGCAGCGCATCTTTTATTTAACGGCAAAGACGATCACGAGAACGGCAGCAGAGGAAGCCTATGCGATTCTGAGCACTAAAGGGCTGCACATGCATACGGTAACCATTACCGCAAAGGAGAAGGTATGCTTTAAAGATGAGGTGCGCTGCTCCAAGGAACATTGCGAGTTTGCGGACGGTTATTACGACCGGATCAATGAAGCGGTGCTTGACCTGCTTCGGCATGAGACGGCTATGACCCGATCGGTCATCGAGACTTATGCGCGGAAGCACCGGGTTTGTCCGTTCGAATTCTCGCTCGATGTAGCTTATGCTGCGGACGCGGTCATTTGCGACTATAACTATGTCTTCGATCCGCGCGTCAATTTGAAGCGGTTGTTCGAGGAGCAAAAACGGCAGACCGCTTTGCTGGTCGACGAGGCGCACAATCTGGTCGATCGGGCGCGGGAGATGTATTCGAGCGCGCTGAATAAATTCGATTATCTCACCGTGCAGCGCGAGTTCAAAGGTGTTCGCCCCGAACTGCACGATGCGGCGAAGGCGGTGAACCAGCACCTGCTCGCGGTGCGGAAACAGATCGGCGAGCGCGAGATGCATGTCGCTCAGGAGCTTCCGGAGGCGCTCGTCGGGCTGCTCGAGGCGTTCATCGCCCAGGCGGAGCGGGAGCTTGTGGCGACGCGCTCGGGAGCTCCAAGTCCGCTGCTGCTGGACACATACTTCAGCGCGCAAAATTTTGTCCGTATCGCGAAGCTGTATGATGAGCGGTACGTGACCTTTACCGCGTGCGAGAAGAGCGAGGTCACCGTTAAGCTGTTCTGCCTCGACCCCTCCTATCTGCTGCAGCAGATGGGGAAGGGGTATCGGGCGCACGTCTTTTTCTCGGCGACGCTCTCTCCCTTGTCCTATTTCATGGACGCGCTCGGGGCTGGCGAAAATGATTATTCCGTCTCTGTGCCGTCACCTTTTTCGAAAGAGCAGCTGGATGTGCGAATCCAGCCCTTATCCACGCGCTACCAAGACCGGGAGCGCAGCAGGGATCCGATTGCCCGAACGCTTCATGAATTAACAACTTCGCGTCCGGGCAATTACTTAGTATTCTTTCCTTCGTATGCGTACATGAGCAGCGTGTACGAGGCTTTTACGGATCTGGCGGCTGCGGAAACTTCCTCCATGTCGAATGTAAGCCCGCCGCGCCTTCTCGTGCAGCAAACGCAGATGTCCGAGGAGGAGCGGGAACACTTCTTGGCGGCCTTCGAGGCGAATCGCGCGGACACGCTGGTCGGTTTTGCCGTCATGGGAGGCATCTTCTCCGAAGGCATCGATCTCGTCGGGGATCGGCTCACGGGTGTTGCCGTGGTCGGCGTCGGCTTGCCGCAGCTAGGCCCCGAGCGCAATATCATCAAGGCGTACATGGACCGTATTGGCAAAAATGGCTACGAATACGCCTACGTTTTCCCCGGCATGAATAAAGTGCAGCAGGCCGGGGGCCGTTTGATCCGCTCTGAATCGGATCGCGGCGTCCTGCTGCTCATTGACGACCGCTACCTGCAGCCGCTGTATCAGCGCTTGCTGCCGGAAGAGTGGCGGGACTACACGGTACTGCCGCACCACCGGTAAGCTTCTATAAACGAAAAAGGAGCGGTTATTTTAACCACTCCAGCATTTCAATCCGATTCCCGAAAGGGTCATCGACGTAAAAACGCTCTGCCCCTTCCAGCGCGTCGTCGTCTTTGACCTTGACGCCATGCTGCTCCAGGCGAGTCCGCAGCTCGGCCAGGCCTTGCACTTCGAAGGCCGGATGGGCTTTCTTCGCAGCGTGGAAGTCTTCCTGGACGCCGATGTGAACCTGGTGGCGTCCGCATTGAAACCATACGCCCCCGCGTGCCTGCAGCTTCTCAGGCTTCATAATCTCGGTCATTCCGAGAAATTCCCCATAAAACTGCCTGGCCTGCTCCTCACATCCGCGCGGTGCAGCCAACTGCACATGATCGATGCCTACAAAGTGATAGCTCATCCCTCAACACTCCTTTTCAGTTATATATATTCAAGAAAGTTTCATTGTATGAAATCTAGTTTCATTATATCGTTCGAATCTATTCTAACTCTTTCGTGACAACAGCGCTAGCCTCTTTTTTGACGATAGTAACCGCACGCATAGGCCGACTGTATGATCGAGGTTTGGGGGAGGAGGCAGTCCAACAAGGGTAGCCATTGGATTTCATACAGCAGAAAAGAAACATTGGAATAAATTCGATTGCATCGGTTGGAAAATATCCAATAGTTTCATTCGAAAATAAGGCCATTGCCTTTCTGGGCAGTAAATGATTGGATGAAATCCAATCTATTGCCCCTGCTGCAACGTTGATGGCCGAGGAATAGCCGCAATCAAAAAAAACGGAGCGCCGACCGCTATCAGGGTCAGCACTCCGTGTCCCGCATTACAGGGACATGCGGTATATAGTTACGACATCGTCGCGAGTGAGCTTCTTGAAGTTGCCGAAGTCGCCGTATACCATCGCTTTGTCCGCCATCAGCTCGATGGTGGAGTCGTCGATGTCATAATCGGCCAGTCTCGCCGGGGCGCCAATGGAGTTGAAAAATTGGCGCAGCGCCGCGATGCCTTCCTCCGCGACTTGACGATCGGTTTTGCCTGTGGCGTCGATGCCGAAAACATGCTGCGCGAACTGTTTAAACCGCGCCACGTTGGCGTCCAACGTATGGGTCATCCAGTTCGGGAACAGGATGGCCAGACCGCCGCCGTGCGGAATGTCATGCACCGCCGATACCGCATGCTCCAGGTTATGGGTTGCCCAGTCGCCGCGAATGCCCATGCTCAGCACGCCATTGAGCGCCATCGTGCCGCTATAGAGGATGGTAGCCCGTTCTTCCAGGTTTTGTAGATCCCGCAGCAGACGAGGTGCCGTATCGATGACGGTGCGAAGAATCGTTTCGCAAAAGCCGTCCTGCACAGGCGTATTTGTCACATGGTGAAAATATTGCTCGAATACGTGAGACATAATATCCACCATGCCGTAGACCGTTTGATTGGCCGGCAGGGAAGCCGTATGCGCAGGATCGAGAATTGAAAACTTAGGGAATGAATAGGGACTGCCCCAACCCAGCTTTTCCTGCGTTTCCCAATTCGTAATGACCGACCCTGAGTTCATTTCCGAGCCTGTCGCGGCAATCGTAAGTACAGTGCCTAGCGGCAGTGCGCCTGTCGCCGCAGCTTTGCGCGTTACGATGTCCCAGAAGTCGCCTTCGTACTTCGCGCCAACGGCAATCGCTTTGGCACAGTCGATAACACTGCCTCCGCCAACCGCAAGAATAAGGTCAATATGCTGACTGCGGCACAATTCCACACCGCGGTACACAGTGGTTAGCCGTGGATTCGGTTCCACACCGCTTAGTTCGACAACGTTCGCGTCCACACCTTTAAGCAGTTTCAACACGTTATCGTAGATACCGTTTTGTTTAATGCTTCCGCCGCCATAGACCAGCAGCACGTTCTTCCCGTATTTAGGTACTTCGGTTGTTAACTTCTCCAGCTGACCGCTGCCGAAATACAAAGTTGTCGGATTATAAAAGGTAAATGTGTTCATGAAATTTCCTCCTAAGAGTTTTGTTTTGACATGCAATAAACCCGTCATTTGTATTGTACACAATGTAATAGTAAAAAACAAAGTTTGAAGCAATTTGATAACCCTGCAACCTTTCCAATATATGGTTTATGATGTAGAATGTTAAGGGTCAATCCATCATTCCCTCTTTAGAAAGTGGTCACTTTATGCTAATGCCTAGAAAGTCCGATCATATAATGGAAATCGCTTATAG
This sequence comes from Paenibacillus sp. GCM10027628, assembly GCF_042676385.1. Taxonomy (NCBI): domain Bacteria; kingdom Bacillati; phylum Bacillota; class Bacilli; order Caryophanales; family Paenibacillaceae; genus Paenibacillus; species Paenibacillus sp. GCM10027628. Next base: position 32,514 of record NZ_JBHTHA010000013.1, on the reverse strand, counting down.
TTGTGTACGCTGGTTTTTCGTACCGACATCAACCCTTATATTCCTAAAATATTATCACCATACGCAGCAGGATCTTATCCTCTTTATCCTTTTATTTTGCTTTGCCGTCTGTTACATGGGGGTTACTGAGATCGTGTTGCATCGCACCCCTATTCAATCGGCTTCTTACCGGTATATGACCAAGCTTGGCGTGATTTTCGATTATTTGGCGTTCCTCTCCCTCATATCGTTAACGGGAGGGACGCAGAGTCCGCTATACCCCATCGCGTATTTAGTTATTTTGCATGCATCGCTTTATTGGAGTTTGGCAGGCTCGATGGTGGCGACTTTCATGGTCATACTAGGCTATATCGGTGTGGTGCTGACGGTGGATGGCGGTTTTGATGCAGAGGCGTTGCCTCGCCATTTGCTGAATTTCGTATTTTTAGTGATGATTGGGGTCATTGGCGGCATTATTGTTGCACGGGAAAGAAAGCATTTCGTGGAAAAAGGCATTTTCGAGAATTTGGCCAAAAAGGATTACCTCACGGGATTGTACAATCACCGAAGCTTCCAAGAGCAGATTAAAGACGCTATTTCGAAGAAAGATCCATTTACGCTCGTCATGGGCGACATCGATTACTTCAAGGCCATTAACGACACTCATGGCCACCAGGTGGGAGATGCTGTGCTGCGGGAGATAGGCGCTTTATTTGAGGCGGTCATCCCCAAGGATCACGGCAATGCTTTCCGTTACGGCGGTGAGGAATTTGCCATTCTCTTATATACACAGGACAGGCATCTGGTGAATGCTATTATGCAACGATTTATGGAAAAATTGCGGTCGCTCGAATTCGGTCCGGAGGCATTCAAGTTTCACGTCACGATGAGCTTCGGGGCGACGATTCGTGATGACGAACAGCAGGCAACCGAACTGGTGGCGGCAGCGGATGCCCGCTTATACGCAGCCAAGGCTCAAGGAAGAGATCGTTTGGTCTGGGATAGCGGGCAGGCTGCCGAAAAATTAGGACCGGAGAAAAGCGGCATATAACGAATCCGCAGGAATAGCTTGGATGAGCGCTTGGAGATAGTTTTGGAGCTTTCGCAGAATACTGCGACATTCCCAATCCGGGGGCAATAGCTCTTTGGGAAGCATAGGATCCGCCAAATATAGCTCGCTAATCACTTCCCCCAGATGTAAATAAGCAGTGAATAGCGTTAACGGCTCTGCATGATGATGCAGGGTCTTTTGCATGTTGGGCTCGAATTCGGTCGTGAACCAATGCAGCTTGTCGCGATACGTGCCGGCTACTTGATCCAAAGACCAAATCGAAGCCGCATCCGAAGGGGCGATGGACGTATCCAGCATGGCGCCGTGAAATTGCGTGACCTGTCCGGACAGTCCGTGTTTGTCGATGAGCTGCCCCACTTCATGCCTGAATATCCACGGGGATATATATACGCTGTTATAAAGCAAGCCGAACCCGATTTGTGCCATCTCGGAGCGGAATTGATCTCTTTTTTTGCGCTCGGATTCGGGAATTTGCAGCATGACCAGATGCCACTTATGATCCCAGGTTTCTTGATAAAGCTCGGGTTTATGGTTGATGGATTGAATAAACGAACGTCCTTCATCGGTAATCTGATAACGGGAGCGCGAGGGCGTGACGGCAAACCCTTCTTTTTTTAATTTAGCTAAACTGTTGCGTATGTAGGGGGCGGAGTAATTCCTTTTTTCATAAATGCGAATGAGTTCTTGCGCGTCCATGCTGTCCGTGCGCGACAACAAGAACAGCAGCTGTTTTTCGATGGATAGCAAAATAAATTCACTCCCTTATTGACATCGGAAGAAAATGGTTATAACATAAATTTACACGATCGTGTTAAAAATTATTATAAACATGTTAATTCTTGCTGTCCCTTATTTTACCTCAAAAGCAAAAGGAATAGTTAAAGAAACTTGAAGGAGTGGAAAAATGATGTCGAATAAACGAAGAATCCGTTTCACCTGCGCTTTGGTACTGTTGTTGCCCGGACTGCTGCCGGCTTATGCTTCAGCAGAAACTAACGCACCTGCAACACCTGTACCCCAAAAGGATGTTATGAGCAATGTGAGCAGTTTTTTAAAATGGAACACGCCTATTACGATCACACTGGATGGCAACAAGCTGCCCGTTCAAGGGGTTATGACCAATACGGAAATTCTAGTGCCGCTTCGAGCCGTGTCTGATGCCATCGGCAACCAAATTACATGGGATACGGAGGCGAATACGGCTCACCTGTCAGGGAGTGGCTATACGATATCGCAACATGTAGGCGAAGCAACTGCCATCGTCAATGGGATTAGTTATGAGCTGGATCATGAAGCGACCATCATGGACGGGCGTCTCATGGTATCCGCGCGAATACTCCCGCTGGCCCTAGGCTTAGAGCTCCGCTGGGATTCCTCGAGCAGAACGTTGTCTCTCTCTTCTCGACACGGCGAGGGCGGCATTCAATTACAAAGTGCTGCCTTCACTGCCAATGGAGATATTCCTGTAAAGTATGCGCATGGCGGTGTTGCTGGAGGTCAGAATATCAGTATGCCGGTTAGCTGGAGCCACGCGCCGGAGGGAACCAAGTCCTTCGCAGTTGTGATGTATGATTTGCACCCGATAGCAGATAATTACATTCATTGGAGTGTTATTGACATACCGGCGGGCACCAAGGAACTGAAGGAAGGGGCGGCAGGGTCGCTGCCTGCGGGGAAAGAGCTGAATGCCTATTTCGGTATGGAACCTCCTCGTTTCTCGGGAGATCATCTTTATCGCCTTGCGGTGTATGCGCTGGATACGGAGAAGCTTGATGTTGGCCGGACCCCCTCTTTTTTTGAGGAGTTAGAGCCGCTGCTTCTGAAGCATTCACTCGCTTATTCGGAGCTGGACGGATTCTTTAAACAGTAAGTACGTACCCTTGTCCCTCTCTCCCGAAAGAATGATATACTTAGTTGGAGCCACATTAGAATTCAAAATAATTCATTGGGAGAGATGAGCATGGCCATTCTAACTCCATACATCTACAGCAGTGATGCAAGGAAACATGCGGATTTCTATGTCAAAGCGCTTGGCGGTGAGATCGTTACTCTCCGCACATTTGCTGAAATGCCGGGAGCCGACGAATCGATGAAGAACCGTGTGATGCATCTGGAGATGCACGCCGTCGGTCTAAAAATCTTCATGGCCGACTCCGGTACGGATACGGTTGACCGAGGTCAAGGACTGGATCTGACTCTCGAGTTCAAGACGGAAGAAGAAGCCCGTCGTATTTTCGAGGGACTATCAGAAGGCGGCATCGTGAAAATGCCTTTTGAGCGCATGTTCTGGGGCACGATGTTTGGACGCGTCGAGGATCCGTTTGGCGTGCGTTGGCAAGTTACAACCGAAGCATAAGGGTGGTTCTAAAGTCTCTTACGAGAGCGGCAAGTGCCGACGGTAAGGGACTTTTTTTATGTTGAATAGCTATCAATAGCGTGATAATATGGATAAAATTTACTCCGTGAGGTGGGCGTTTATGGCTAGTTCGGTGCGTTTGGTTAAACCGTCTATTGAACTGGAGCAGGCATATCTATCCTTTTATGAGGAATGGATCCAAAGCTCGGAAAATATCGTGCCGTGGGTCGTAGAAGAAAACCAGAAGGATTTTTCGGCTTACGTCCGGTTTCTGCTTGATGGGGAGAAGGAGGAGCTTGTGAAGGATGGTTGGGTCCCTCACTCCACCTACTGGTTGCTGCATAACGAGGGGAAGATTGTCGGCGCTGTGAATATCCGTCATCGATTAACGCCATATCTGTTAGAGCGCGGCGGGCATATCGGGTATGGCATGTTGTGAAACGATTTTGGATTGAACCTTAGATCGCATAAAGTATGATCCATTCACCGCCTCGTACTACACTCCTAACGTGAATTTTTCAAACATCCACCAATCATTCTATTTAGCTACTTAAGAAAGTAGGGGTTAATTTTAAGAAACTGTACAAGTTTCGTCTATTTGTCATTTGTTTCATGATTAGTTTGTTCTGTAGTCCATGGACACTGACTCATGCGGTTTCGGCTTCCGGTGTGCCTGAGGGGCCTGAAAATGATGTGGGGGGAGATGCTCGAGGGCGGCTGTCACAAGCTACGCTTGAAGCAGGTAGCGTGAAAAATGGCTTGATCACCTTGAAGTTGAATAGTGATATAGTCAGTGATCTTTTATCCATGAATGATTTTGAGTCGATAAGCGCTACTGTGGCAGGAGCGACTTATAAACTTGCAGGAATAAGATATGCCTATGACATTGGGCTGCCTGGAGAAATAATTGAACGTAACCCGCATATTTATTTCGATCCCGTACAAGGAGCAACAGGTGATATAGTCACAATCCATGTAGCGCGTTCAAGAAACTCACAGTATCTTGATGAAAATTCGGAGAATTTGAATTAACATTCCAAATCCCATAACAGGAAAAGCCTGACGCACATCCCATTGTCATGGGGGCGTTGGGCTTTTCTTTTATATCCTGCGGAAAGGCTGTGAACCGTGGGACTTTAACGCTGAATTTCCGCGTTAAAGTCCGAGTGAAGGCTGAGCTGGAGGAGTTAAGGCGGAAAAACAGGCTTAAGTCTGTAGAATCGAGTCTGAAGCCGTGTGAAAGCACGATTTAACGCTGAATTTCCGCGTTAAAGTCTGGGTGAAGGCTGAGCTGAAGGAGTTAAGGCGGAAAAACAGGCTTAAGTCTGTAGAATCGAGTCTGAAGCCGTGTGAAAGCACGATTTAACGCTGAATTTCCGCGTTAAAGTCCGGGTGAAGGCTGAGCTGAAGGAGTTAAGGCGGAAAAACAAGCTTATCTCCTTCGCAGCCAGTGAAGGAAGCCGGGAATTGCTGCGAATGACGCGCGTGTAGCGCCCTTTTTGGGCGCTACAGCCCCGCCTCCCGCCTCCGGCGAGCGAGCAAGATCTTTTCCGCCCCCGGCCGAATCTATCTTGTTTATATTCCGTTTAAAATAGATGTGTATGATGCGGAAGTAAGGTCATTCAAAGAGAACGGACGGGAGTCCGGTCGGATAAAGGAGAGAAACTCATGAAAACAACCACGACTGCAACAGAGCAATCGGGCAAGAGCAACTGGCGCGCATTCGTCCGCCTGCTTGTTGAGGCGAATCCGCCCAAGCTCGTACTAAGCATAGCACTGGGATTAAGCATCCTATCAACACTGGTGGGACTGGTGATCCCGCTGTTTACCAAGAACGTCGTCGACAGCTTCTCGATCAGCTCGCTGAGCTGGGCGCAGATTAGCGGGATGGCGATCGCTTTTGTGGCACAGGCCATTGCTTCGGGGATTTCGGTTTACCTGCTCAACTACGCGGGACAGCGTGTAGTGGCGGGCATTCGCGACCGCTTATGGAAGAAGCTGCTGGTGCTGCCGGTTGGCTATTACGATAACCACCAAACAGGCGACACCATATCCCGCATGACGAACGATACCGCGGTTATCAAAGGTCTGATCACCGAGCACATGTCGGCTTTCATTACCGGTATCATCGCGATCATCGGCTCGATCGTCGTCCTGCTCTACATGGATTGGAAAATGACGCTAATCATGTTCAGCGTATTCCCTATAGCCTTTGTCATTCTATTTCCGCTGGGCAGACAAATGTACAAGGTTTCCAAAGGCCTTCAGGCTGAGACGGCAAGCTTCACCTCGGTACTCAACCGGGTGCTCTCTGAAATTCGTCTGGTCAAGGCCGCGAATGCGGAACCGGGTGAATATAAGGAAGGCAGCTCAGGCATTCAGAAGCTGTTCCAATTCGGGTTAAAAGAAGGCCGCATCCAGGCGATGATGGCGCCGCTGATCTCTTTTGTCATGCTGATGCTGCTCGTCGTGCTCTTCGGCTATGGCGGCATGCGTGTATCCACCGGTGCGATTACGGCGGGCCAACTGGTCGCCTTCATGCTGTATTTGTTCCAGATCGTTCTGCCGATTACGCAGATTACGCAATTTTTCACTCAAATGCAAAAAACGATGGGGGCAACCGACACCATCCTCAAGGTGCTGGATCACGAAGAGGAAAATCCGCACGCCGGGGAAACGCTGCAAGACGCGACGAAGTCCCTTCATCTCGAAGGCGTCACGTTCAACTACAAAGAAGGGGAACCGGTGCTGAAAAACGTCAGCTTCACGATGGAAGCGGGCAAAGTGACGGCCATTGTCGGGCCTAGCGGCAGCGGCAAAACGACGATGTTCTCGCTCCTGGAGCGGTTCTACCAACCGCAAAACGGTTCGATCAGGCTGGGCCAAGACCCGATCGATCGATTCTCACTCGTATCCTGGCGCAGCCAGATCGGCTACGTTTCACAGGAAAGTCCGCTCATTGCCGGAACGATTCGCGATAATATTTGCTACGGCATGCAGCGCGAAGTTACGCTGGAAGAGCTTCGGCGCGCTTCTCAAATGGCGTACGCGGATGCGTTTATTGAAGAGCTGCCGGATAAATACGATACCGAGGTCGGTGAGCGCGGCATCAAGCTATCCGGCGGACAGCGGCAGCGGATTGCTATCGCAAGGGCACTGCTCCGGGATCCGAAGATTCTGATGCTGGATGAAGCAACTTCCAGTCTGGACAGCAAATCGGAGGTCGTGGTGCAGCAGGCGCTGCAAAATCTGATGCAGGGGCGAACAACGCTAGTTATCGCGCATCGTCTGTCAACCGTTGTAGATGCCGACCAAATCATTTTTCTCGACAAAGGCAAGGTGACAGGCAGCGGTACGCACCAGCAACTGCTGGAGAGTCACGACATGTACCGGGAGTTTGCCACTCAGCAGTTGCAGCTCCAGGATCAGCAATTCCAAACGATACAGCCACCGGAACAACCGGCGATCCCCATGCGCCCACATTTAGGTGTGCGCGCTTAACCTACAAGGGCATTTCAATCCTAGAAATCTAGGTTTTGAAATGCTTTTTTGTGTATGAATCCATTTATACCTATTTGTAAAGGAGGAGGAAGTCGCTGCGTCGAATATATAGTTTTAACGTAATAATAGGAGGTGGGGATCTCATTCTGCATGTAAAACGATGGGTTTGGCTAACCTGCTTAGGTCTATCTGTGCTTCTGACCATGCTGATCGGCTATTATATGCCGCGAGAAGGGTCTTTCACCATAGCTGGCTTGACGATGGCAGTATGGCTGCTCACCATTGGTCTGCTGTATGGGATTTATAATCGCATGTCGGCGAAATTGGCCTACAAACAAAATATGGTTTCATGGATGGTCACTCAGATTCCAGGCGGCTTTCTGTCCACTGATGTCCATGGCCGGATAACCTTCATCAATGAAGGAGGGCGTCAAATCATCCGGTCGCTGTCGCCCCATCACAGCAATAAGGATATGATCGGAATGGACTTGCGGGAGGTGTTTGCCGGTATTGCCGGTAACCCCGAAGACGCGAACTGTCCCATTTGGAATTCTCTCAAATACGGTCAAATCTGTCATAAAGTGCGCGTTCCTATCGGAGATCGCATGATTCTTTTGGACAGCACGCCCATTATTGACCCGATTACGCATCAAATTGTAGGGTTAAGCGCCTATTTTCAAGATATATCCGAAGAAGAGCAGCTGGATAGACGGCTCCGAAGATTGACATCCGAGGCTGTAGAATACGCCAAAGATTTGCAAACACTGCTCAATTTCCTGCCTATTTCGGTCGTATCCGTCGACCAGCACGGCTGCATTTTACATTTCAACGAGATGTCAATGACATACTATCCGCAGCTAAAACGGGAGGACATTATCGGTCGCAGCTATAAAGATTTTTTGGAAAAAAACGGTGGGGACTACAATAATTCCGTGATTTCGAAAGCTCTAGGTGGCTTAAGGACGGCGGGGAGCTATTCCAAGTACGATGGAAAATCTTTTCTAAGCTATGGGTACCCGATTGAAAAGAATGGGGAAATTCTGGGGGCCATAGGGATTTATCAGGAAATTACCGAAATGGAGAAACTGAGGCACGATCTCAGTCAAATGGAACGGCTCAGTCTGGTCGGCCAGATGGCGGCAAGCATTACCCACGAAATTCGAAATCCGATGGCGGTGATCAAGGGATTTATCCAACTGATCAAAGAGCGTACAGGCCCGGATCTGCAAGAATACTTCGTGCTCATTCTGGAGGAGCTGAATCGAGCGAACGAGATCATTAATGATTTCCTATCGCTGGCCCAGAATCGGAATGTACCCATGGAAACTGGGGATTTGAATGCCATTATCAAGTCGCTGCATCCCATTATCCAGGCTGATGCCAATATGCGCGGCGCCCAAGTCGAACTCCAGCTTTATTCGGAACTGGCTCCAATGCTCCTTAACGAAAAGGAGATCAAACAGCTGATACTCAATCTGGTGAGGAATGGGTTGGAAGCAATGAGCGGCAGCGGAGTGATCAAGATCGAAACCAGGCAGGCGCAAGATCAGGTGGAGCTTCTGATTTCGGATACGGGGAGCGGAATTCCGGAAGAGAAACTGGCGCGAATTTTTGAGCCGTTTTATACATCTAAAGAAAAAGGTACCGGTCTGGGACTCCCGGTGTGTCTCAGCATCGTGCAGAAACACGGCGGTCAAATGACGGCTAGATCGGTCCAAGGCAAAGGGACGACATTCGCCGTTACGCTGCCTGTCCAAGTGTAATGAACGCGGAGGTTGAACGTATGGATACGATTCGTTGGGGGATTATCGGCTGCGGGAATGTAACTGAGGTGAAAAGCGGCCCTGCCCTGCAAAAGGCGCAAGGCTCCGAGCTTGTCGCAGTTATGCGGCGAAATGGGGCGCTCGCGGAAGATTATGCACGCCGGCACGGAGTAGCCAAATGGTATGATCAGGCGGAAGCGCTCATTCATGATCCTGACGTGAATGCGGTTTATGTAGCAACGCCGCCGGCGTTTCACCGGGAGTATGCACTGCTGGCCGCTAAGGCTGGGAAGCCGGTCTATGTCGAAAAGCCGATGGCCAGGAATTACAAGGAGTGCTTGGACATGTTGAACGCTTGCGAAGCCGCCGGCGTGCCGCTGTATGTGGCATATTACCGGAGAGGACTTCCGCGGTTTGCACATATCAAGGAAGTGCTTGATAGCGGTACGATCGGCGACATCCGGTTCGTTCAATCCGTGCAGCTTCAAACACAGAGAGTTTCGGAAGGCCAGGCGCTCCCTTGGCGCATGCAGCCGGAACTCTCCGGCGGCGGTCTGTTCGTGGATCTGGCGAGTCATACGCTTGATATTTTGGATTATTTGCTCGGTCCGATCGGCGAGGTCAAAGGATTCGCCGTTAATCAGTCGGGTCAGCATCAAGTTGAGGATTTGGTGACAACGACATATGCGTTCGAATCCGGCGTCATAGGCACGGGCGCATGGTGCTTTAGTTCGTATACCCGCAGCGATATGAACGAAATCATCGGGAGCCGGGGAAAAATCAGCTTCTCCACCTTCGGCGAAGATGTTCGTATTGAGCTGGCGGACGGGCAGGTCCGGGAACTGACAATCCCGAATCCGCCGCATATCCAGCAGCCGCTCATTCAGCGGATTGTAGATGAGCTGCGGGGGTCGGGACATAGCCCAAGCACAGGGCTATCGGCCGCGAGAACGAATCGGGTTATGGATGATTTGCTTCGGGATTTCTATAAAAGCGTATAAAACAATTGACGGAAACGAGACAGCAATTTAAACTATGGTTAATTCAAATTGAGCTTGGACGTTCGTTGACCCACACTTTGGTGCTTTGTTGGATAGAAGCGTTAAAGGGGTAAGAGGGCGAATGATACAAGCCAACTCATACATGGGATTAAAGAGAGGGGTAATGATGTTGAAAAAGAAAACATTAGTAACACTCGTATTATCCGCGGCATTAATGACGGTAGCAGGCTGTGGCCAGAAAGCTGCAACTGAAGGCAACCAAGCAGCAGGCGGTGCTGCATCCGCGACTCCAGCAACAACAACAGCGGCTAAAACGTACAAAATTGCGATTTCCCAAATCGTTGAACATCCGTCTTTGGATGCAACACGTCAAGGCTTCCTTGCAGCGCTGAAAGACGCTGGCATCGTAGAAGGCACCAACCTGAAGGTTGACTTCAATAATGCGCAAGGCGATCAAACGAATAACCTGTCCATCGCGCAAAAAATCGCCTCCGCCGATAATGATCTGGTGTTAGGTATCGCAACACCTTCCGCGCAAGCGGTTGTACAGCAAGTGAAAAAAGCTCCGGTTTTATTCGCAGCGGTTACAGACCCTTTAGCAGCTAAAATCGTAAGCAATGTGGACAAGCCAGGCGGTAATGTTTCCGGCGCGTCCGACACGAATCCGCAAGCGGTTGCCCAATTGATGGATTTCGTTGCGGCTAATATGCCACAAGTGAAAACAGTAGGCCTAGTTATCAATGAAGGCGAGCCGAATGCCGTGATTATGGCTAAAAATGCCGAAGAATCCCTGGCAAAGCATAACATCAAGCTTGTAAAAGCACCTGTAACGAATACGTCGGAAGTCAAGCAAGCGGCTCAATCTCTGGTGGGACGCGCCGATGCATTCTTGATTACACTTGATAATACGGTTGTTAGCGGTGTGGATTCCATCATTCAAATCGCGAACGAGAAGCACATTCCGTTCTTCTCCAGCGATCGGGATACGGTAGAAAAAGGCGCATTTGCAACAGTCGGCTTCAAATACTACGACCATGGCTACCAAGTTGGCCAAATGGCGGTTGAAATTTTGAAAAACGGTAAAAAACCAGCGGACATGAAAGTAACCGTTCCTGATAAGCTGGACCTGATCTTAAACTTGAAGGCTGCTAAAGCGCAAGGTATTGAAGTAACGGATGCGATGAAAAACGCAGTTAAAGATAAAGAGAAGAATATCATTCAGTAACCCGGCTTCTCAAAAAGGGGTGAACGAAAGCATTCGTTCGCTCCTTTTTCTCTCGCTTAGGGCTGCGTAGGTGATATCGCTCAGTTTTATATTGGAATAACGGAGGTTTTCAAATGATTAGTTCGTTGAACGGAGCCGTAGAGCTAGGTCTTCTATACGCGCTTATGGCGCTGGGTGTTTACATCACGTTCCGTATTCTCGATTTCCCGGATTTGACGGTGGATGGGAGCTTCACGACAGGCGGAGCTATCGCGGCCATCATGATTTCTCATGGTTTCTCGCCATGGCTGGCTTGCCTGGCTGCCTTCGCCGGCGGTCTCGTTGCAGGAGCATGTACAGGTCTGCTGCATACGAAAGGGAAAATTAACGGCCTTCTATCCGGTATTCTGATGATGATTGCCTTGTACTCCATCAATATGCGCATCATGGGTAAGCCGAACATTTCGTTGCTTGGCGCTGATACGCTATTTACGACCATCCCTCCGATCGCCCTTGGGCTCATCGTGATGGTTGTCGCCAAGCTGCTGCTCGATGCTTTTTTGCATACCGATCTTGGACTTGCCTTGCGAGCTACGGGAGATAACGCCCGTATGATTCGCAGCTTCGGCGCCAATACGGATAATACGACGATTCTGGGCGTCAGCTTGTCGAACGGACTAGTTGCATTGTCAGGCTCGCTCATCGCGCAGCAATCGGGTTTTGCCGACATTTCGATGGGGATCGGGATGATCGTTATCGGTTTGGCTTCCGTTATTATCGGGGAAGCGATTTTTGGCGCACGTACGGTATTTCGAGCGACGCTGGCTGCAGTACTCGGCTCCATCGTGTACCGTATCGTGGTTGCATTGGCGCTTCGCGTCGAATGGTTGAGCGCCTCCGATTTGAAGCTGATCACCGCGATAATCGTCATTATTGCGCTTGTCTTTCCATCGTTGCAACGCTCGATCAAGCAAAAGGCGATGGCCAAGCGTCGAACTGCCGAGCTTATCGCCAAGTCGCTTCAGCCTAATCAGGGAGGTGGGCGCTGATGCTACAGCTCTCTAACGTTTCCAAATTATTCAACCCCGGCTCAGCGGATGAAAAAATCGCGCTGATCGGGATTAACTTAAACCTGAAGCCCGGCGACTTTGTGACGGTCATCGGCAGTAACGGCGCCGGCAAATCGACGCTGATGAACATCATCTCCGGCGTGATGACACCGGATGCCGGCGAAGTGCGCATAGGCGGCGAAGTCATTCACCACCTGCCGGAGTACGAGCGCAGCCGCTGGATCGGCCGCGTCTTTCAAGATCCCATGGCGGGGACCGCTCCTCGGATGACCATCGAGGAGAATCTCGCCATGGCGTATGCCCGCGGCAAGAAGCGCGGGCTCAGCTTCGGCACCACAGCGGCTAAGCGCAAGCTGTTCTTGGAGCAGCTGAAGCGGCTGGGCATCGGCCTGGAAGGCCGATTGCGCGCCAAAGTCGGCCTGCTCTCCGGAGGCGAGCGGCAGGCGCTCAGCCTGCTGATGGCGACCTTCACCAAGCCGCAGATCCTGCTGCTTGACGAGCACACCGCCGCGCTCGACCCGGCTCGCGCGGAGCTGATCACACGATTGACCGAGGAGATCGTGCGCGAGATGAAGCTGACCACGCTGATGGTCACGCACAACATGGAGCAGGCGATCCGGCTCGGCAACCGCCTGATCATGATGGACAAGGGCCGCATCATCCTCGATGTGAGCGAGGAACGCAAAAAACACCTCACCGTCGAGCAATTGCTCGGGGAGTTCGAACAAATCAGCGGCAGCAAGCTGTCGGACGACCGCGTGGTTTTGGGATAAAACAGAAGCCTCCAGCGAAGGAATGAATGCCTTCGCTGGAGGCTTTTTTTGATAAGCTGATCCCCTCACCCTGCAGTAAATTCGGTTAACGAGGTTTTACCGCGTTAAAGTAACTGCTGAGCGCAGAAGGTACAGTTTAACGCTGAAAAACATGCTTAAATCAAGAGATATGAAGCGAATTGGTTAATAATTGAGAGATAACGCGGTTTATCCGCGTTAAAATCACCGGTGAAAGCAGAATGGGAAACTTAACGCTGAAAAACATGCTTAACTCCACGCGTTTCGCGCTTGCGGCAGTATGCCACGCCGGATGTTCCCTGCATATATGGATAGCCGGAACGCCCCATCAGCCCTCTGACACAGCCCGTCGCTTCCTTTGGACGCTCTGAGCGCGCAAAGTTTTAATCGACAGTGTAATCCCTGTTAACGTTAGGACAACCATGCCAATCGCCGTAAGGTCGATCAGCCATCTGACATCCGTCTGACCGACTCTACCCTCGTGAAGGCCTTTGACGATACCGATAAAGCTCGAATTGCCTCCTCCGCCCTCCCCTCCAAACTGCGGTCGCTCCCCTTGGGATGCAGATCCATTCTTTACATTTTGTCCAGTCGCATCTGTACCTGCTGTATTTGCTGTATCAGTATTCAAGTTGGCTGCATTCGTTCCCGCTGCTGCTTGAGGCGGTCTGCCCTCCATACCACCGCCTAAACCGAGCAGTGATTTCTCCGATAAAAGAAGTCCCGTAATCGATTCAAAAAGAATAAATACCGAGCAAATTAATCCGATCCATAAGTGCAGTTGCCGTGTTTTTTTCATGTCCATTCAATCCCCTTTGTTTGATTATGATCTTCTTCGCCAGTATAAAAGCCATGGCTGAAACCGTTCTGAGAACAAGCTGAGGATTGGCTGAAAAATGGAAACATATTCTTGCGGAAGATGAAGAGCGATCCTGCATGGTACGAATGGGTGAAGTCGAGGCCTATGGACAAATTCCTGGAGCGAAATAGATAGGAATTTCGCAACGGCGGGTGGAATTGACGATTATCACCCTAAGTAACCGTACAACTGAGGAGGCACATCATGACCAAGCAAGGTAGTATTCACAAAAAGCTAAAGCTGCATCAAAGTTTTTCATTCCGGCTCATCCTTACGGTTTCTCTAATTGTTCTAATTAGCGCTAGTAGCATTGGCATTACGGCATATCTGTATGCGGAACAGAAGCTGATAGAGGCTGGGAAGCAAAATATGCAGGATATCGTTGCGGGCGCAAAGTCCACGATTCAGCAGCAAGACGCCGAGGTGAAGGCGGGAAAAATCACACTGGAGGAGGCCAAGGAACGCGCGCGCACGCAAATCGATGGACCTCTGATCAAAGAGGGCGATCCTAAGCGAGATATTACGAAGTCAGCTTTCGTTTATAAGAAGCAAGGATACATTTTCGGAAATGATTCCAAAGGGCTTATGGTATTATCCAACACGATACCTGTCGGTAAAGAAATGATCGACGCTAAGGACGCTAACGGCCTCCCGTTGATTCAAGCATACATTCGGCTCTCGAAACTCAGCAATCCGCAGGATCGATATCTGAATTACGTTTGGAAAAACCCGGACGACCCGGCTCCCCGGGCCAAATTAGCCTATATTGACTATTACGAGCCTTGGGATTGGGTTATAGGGATTGGTGCGTACGATGAAGATTTCAACAAACCGCTGCAGCAGTTAAAATATGTGGTAGCCTCGATTTGTGCCGTATCCATATTGTTAGGCATGATCGTTTTCTACTTGTTGATTCGCCGTAGAATGAATCTGATCAGACGCATGCACGCCATCACCGAAAGTATCGCCGGCGGCGATCTTCGCGTGTCTGAGCTGCAAGGACTCACTCGTGATGAGATCGGCCAAGTGGGTGCCTCAGTAAATGTTATGGTCACGAGTTTGCGCGACCTTATCGGTAAATCCAGCGAGCTTGGCGCGCGCGTCGTGGGCCTTGCCGCTTCCCTGTCCTCCAGCTCGGAGCAATCGGTGAAAGCATCTGACCAGATTGCTGCTTCGATAACGGAAGTAGCGGAAGGCGCCGAAACACAGCTCATCAGTACGCGTGAAGGTTCTCGCGCTATGGCCGAGATGGCTGTGGGCGTGCAGCGGATTGCTGAGTCTACCATGAACGTTACGGAGCTATCCGCCGAAACCGCCCGTGAAGCGATCAGCGGCAATGCATCAATCCAGCAGGCCATTGTGCAAATCGATCATATTAACCAAGCGGTGCAGGAGTCCTCAACGGTCATTCGCCAACTCGGCGAACGTTCCAAGGAAATCGGTGAAATCGTTGGCATTATTACCGATATCTCTAACCAGACGAACCTGCTCTCCCTCAACGCGGCGATTGAGGCGGCTCGGGCCGGCGAGCATGGTCGCGGCTTTGCAGTTGTGGCCTCGGAAGTGCGTAAACTGGCGGATCAGACGACCCAGTCCGCAGGCAAAATCGCCGAGCTTATCCAGGAAATCAGGCAGGATACCGATCAGTCGGTACGGGCGATGGAAGGGGTCGCGCAGGAGGTGAGGCAAGGCATGGATACGGTTCATGCCGCAGGCAGCACCTTCGGTACGATTGTGCGCTCCTCCCAGTCTGTAGCAGAGGAGATCCAGGATGTCTCCGCTGCGGTTGAGCAGATGTCTGCGGGATCCGAGGAAGTGGCTGCCTCGCTCCAAGAGATGACGAGCATCTCGTCGAACAATGCCAACCACTCGCAAAATGTAGCGGCTGCTTCCGAGGAGCAGCTCGCAACGATGGGGGAAATCTCCCATGCTGCAGAAACATTGAAGCAGTTGATTGAAGAACTGGAAGAACAGCTTAGCCGCTTCCAGGTGTAATTACGAGAGCTCCGGCGTATAAGCCCGGAGCTCTTTTTCTTTGGAGCAGGCGTGAAGAACGGTGGGGTGTTGTTACTCTTCCAAAGTAAGGTCGGCGTGGTCTACGGTAACGATCCGCCTGCCCCAGCACAAAACACATTAGAAGTAATAAGGATCCTTCCGCAGAATGTGCGGAGGGACCCTTGCTTATGAACCCTTGTCCTCGATTAAAGTTTGAATCTTCTGCAGCCGAATATACTCAGCCTTCTCTAACTGCGGGCGGAAATAGGCATACAAGTAAGCGGCATCATTGAACTGGAGTCCAGGGTAACAGACCACCTCTTGTATGGCCCCTGGATTGTCCAGAATCACTTGCCATTCGCCATTTCTGTCATGTGGAGGCACTTGTTCTAACACGCTTCTCTTATAGGCTGCAGTATCCCCAAGTTCTTGCCATATACGTTCCCAAGAGGGACTGAAGATGACGGGTTCGGGGAACATCCGGCTGGCCTTGGCAACTGCCTGTTCGATCCCCGCGATATCTGTGTCCATCGCAGACTTCACAGCTTCCGTGAAGCCGTCTAACAAACGGCGAAAACCGGAGTAGCCCTCCTGCAGCAGCATCGCTTGAAACGCTGCGGCCTCCACCTCGGTTTGAATCTTTCCAAAACCATCAAATAGGTTGTTCAGCATCGTATCATTGACCACCTTGATCTTGATGAAAGGCTGGATTCAGAGCAAGTCTGCCCTCTTCCAAAATGTAACATAAAAGACTTTTGAAAAAAAGTAAATTCAGTTGTTTGCCTCACAAACCGTTTACATTGAGTTTATAAAATTCGCTTATGCTGTTTTCATTCAATCCCGATGCAGCAATTTGAATTCGTCTAAAGGGCAGTTCTGATGTATGCTAAGACTAATATGACAGGGACCGGAAGAAATGAGGCGAGTACAAATGGCAAAAATCATGATCGTCGATGATGATCCGTATATTCGCGAACTCGTGCGCGTCTTCATGCGGAACGAGGGCTTCGATGTTGTCGAAGCCTCGGACGGTGCGGAAGCGCTGGAAAAGCTGGAAACCGTCCAGGTCGATATGGTCATCACGGATGTGATGATGCCGAATATGGACGGATGGGAGCTGTGCAAGGAGCTGAAGGAGCACTACGACTTCCCTTTGCTCATGCTTACCGCCAAAGGCGAGACCGCGCAGAAGGTCAAAGGCTTCGAGCTCGGCACTGACGATTACCTCGTCAAGCCGTTCGAGCCTGTGGAGCTCGCGCTGCGCGTGAAAGCGCTGCTCAAGCGATACAAAATCTCCTCGTCCCAGACGGTGCAGGTCGGGGATCTGACCATGAACCGCAAAACCTACGAGGTGAACGTCGGTATAGAGAGCGTCACCCTGCCGCTCAAGGAATTCGAGCTGCTCTATAAGCTGGCGAGCTACCCGGGCAAAACCTTTTCGCGGGACCAGCTCATCGAGCAGATCTGGGGTTTCGACTACGAGGGCAACGAGCGTACCGTTGATGTCCACGTCAATCGCTTGCGCGAGCGGTTCCCGGAGGAACGGCATGCTTTTCGGATCAGCACGATCCGCGGGCTGGGGTATCGCATGGAGGTGCTGCGCACATGAGCAAAAAGGGACGCAAGATCAGAAGCAAGCAAACCCGTGCTCAGCGGATTCGCGGTTTCCTTTTCTTTATTGGCCTTTTAGGCTTGATCATCTTCTATTGGGTAATTTCCTATTATGCAACGGAATGGCTCTTCAGCTACTTCGATAAGCGTCCGCAACCTTTGATTGTGCAGCTTATCGACTCCATTGTCGGCTTGTTCCTATGGGGGCTGACCATGACGACTTTGGGTAAATATTTCCGATCCAAGGAGATGGAGTTTTTCCAAACGATGATCGACGCCATCCGGCGTATGTCCAGAGGGGACTTCAACGTATCGGTGGAAAATAATCCGCTCAATGGTCCCTTTGTAGAGCTGGTGAACAGCATCAATGATATGGCCGTAGAACTGGGACAGCTGGAGAAAATGAGGCAGGAATTCATCTCCAATGTGTCGCACGAGATTCAATCGCCGCTTACTTCAATCAGTGGGTTTTCCCGCGCACTCAAGAACGAGAATATCTCGGAGGAAGAGCGCAGGCACTACCTCGATATCATCGAGGCGGAGAGTAAGCGCTTGTCCAAGCTTAGCGACAACCTGCTCAAGCTCACCTCACTGGAGTCGGAGCATCATCCCTTTGAGCCGAAAAGTTTCAGACTGGATAAGCAGCTGCGCAATCACATTCTCGCCTGCGAGCCGCAATGGCTGGAGAAAGAGATCGAGATGGACATCGAGCTTGCGGCAATCAGCCTTACAGCGGATGAAGACTTGCTTAGCCAAGTGTGGACAAACCTGATTCACAACGCGATTAAGTTCACACCTGACGGCGGCACGATTGGCGTCCATTTGAAAGCCGGAGATAAAGAAGCGGAGATTCGGATTTCAGATAACGGAATAGGGATATCGGAAGAGGATCAGGCCCATATCTTCGAGCGTTTTTACAAGGCGGATAAATCGAGGAACCGTACTTCAGGCGGCAATGGACTCGGTCTTTCCATCGTAAAGAAAATTATCGATATGCATCAGGGGTCTATAGAAGTGACCAGTCAACAGGACAAAGGTACAACGTTTACCATAAATCTGCCGTTATCTGAGTAAATGTCCGCGATTCCACGGGCATTTATCATACCCTTCGGGCATAGCAAATAGGGACCCCGCTTATCCAAGATAACCGGAGATCCCTATGCTAGAGTAATCTTATTCAATTGTAACCAAGCACGCTCCTATCAAACAACTCACGTTGCAAAATCAACCCTATGAAACTAAACCGCTCACGTAGTCCTTTCCTCGAATGCATATCCGCATAACCGTTCGTGCAATCCGTTTGAGTTCCCACATGCCCTAATAGCTGATTAAGCTTTTTACACCTCATCCCTTCAAGTATTCAGGTTTTGGGGGCATGCTTCGCTAACCGTCTTCATTGGACTATCCCCTTTCCTCTTGATCGAGATTATCTCGGCTCGCCATTTGATCGATCATCGACTTGGTCGAGGATTTGTTCAGCGGTGAGCTTGATTTCAATATAGCCTATTATTAAAATATTGTAAATATTCAGATTATTTTACTATGACCGAAAAATCCCCATTATTTTAGCCTAATCTTTCTATTACTCTATTATTCTTAAAATTTGGATATAGAGCATTCTTTAAGCTATCGATTTGAGGATACATATCATATAATAGAACTAGAATTAGTTACTTCCAAACCAAGAAAGCAGGTGGCATACATAGAACAGATGCAGGGCCATTTCAACGGCTGGATTGTCCTATTATCATTCGTCATTGCCGTATTGGCCTCTTACTCAGCGCTCAACTTAGCTGGAAAAATCACTCGTTCCCGGGGGAAGAACCGAACAGTTTGGTTAATTGCAGGGTCTTTGGTCATGGGGGTTGGCGTATGGTCCATGCATTTTGTCGGCATGCTCGCCTACCATATCCATGCGAATGTTACTTATGACGCGACGATTACGGTATTGTCCTCGCTTGGCAGTATATTGGCGTCGTTCATTGCTTTTCATATTACAGCGAGGAGTCATTCCGGCGCTTGGCGGTACGGAATCGGCGGTTTAATTATGGGATGCGGTATCGTAACGATGCATTATACGGGCATGAGTGCCATGCGTATGCCTGGTCAAATTACGTATAATCCCGCGTTGTGGCTCCTCTCAGCCGCCATAGCGTTAATTGCTTCTTATGCTGCACTGTACCTGTTTCACAGGCTCCGCCATGTGCCGGATTTCAGTGTGTGGAAGCTGATCTGCGCAATCGTCATGGGCATCGCCATATGCGGCATGCACTATACGGGCATGGCTGCAGCTCAATTTACATACACAGGTGAAGCCCATCAAGCTATGGCCAGCGATGAACAACCGCAGTTCTTTTTGTTAGTGGGCGTAGCGTTGTCCACCTTTATTATCCTTGCGGTTTCATGGGGGGCGATCTTTTTTGAACGTCATGTTTTGGAAAAGATGGCTTACAGCGATCAGCTGACCAATTTGCCGAATCGGCACGATTTGCAGCGCTATTTTGCAGAGCAGTTCGAAGCGTCAATGAGCGGAGCGCTTTTGTTTATAGATTTGGACCGATTTAAGACCATTAACGATACATTAGGGCATGACTTTGGTGATTTGCTGCTTCAACAGGTGGCAGGCAGATTGAGAGCCTGTATCGGGGACAAAGACACGCTCTTTCGACTGGGAGGCGATGAATTCCTAGTCATTACCAAAGAAACGGATCAAGAGAACATCAAGCAGTTAGCCCAAAATATTCTTAACGGAATCAAGCAGGCATATTTCATCGAGGTTCATGAGCTCTACGTGACGGGGAGCATAGGGATTAGCGTAGCGCCGGCTCACGGGGTTGACCGCTCCTCGCTGCTGAAGGCGGCTGATACGGCGATGTATAATGCCAAGCACGCCGGCAAGAACCGTTACCGGTTCTTTGATGAGGAGATGAACCGCACCCAGCTGCGTAAGCTGCTCCTGGAGAAGGATCTTCGTAAAGCGATGGTTCATAATGAATTCAAGATTATGTATCAGCCCAAGTGGGATACGGACACGAACCAGTTAGTCGGAATGGAAGCGCTGCTGAGATGGGAGCATCCGCAGCTTGGTTTGGTTTCACCGGGTGAGTTCATTCCGATCGCAGAGGATACCGGTATCATTGTGCCGTTGACGCGCTGGATTCTGAATGAGGTTTGCGACCAAAACAAACGATGGCATGACGAAAATAACATGCGTGTATGCATCTCCGTTAATATGTCTATTCGTGTGTTCGAAAGCGGGCTGCTCTACGAGATGGTCTCTGAAGCACTGCAAGTTTCGAGTCTGCCTGGCAGCTATCTCGAGCTCGAAATTACAGAGTCCATCGCGATGAGCGATGTTGCCGATACGATTCGGCAGCTGCATACCGTTCGTGAGCTGGGTGTTAAGATATCGCTCGATGATTTCGGTACGGGGTATTCTTCGCTCGGAAATTTGGATGAACTGCCCGTGGATACGCTGAAAATTGATCAAATCTTTATTCGTAAAAGCAATCAGACCCCTAAACAAGCAATTATCAGCAACATTATCGCGATTGCCAAAAATTTGAACATGGACGTTGTGGCTGAAGGCGTAGAAACCTCCGAGCAGATCGAATTCCTTCAATCACGCGGGTGCCATGTCATGCAGGGCTATTACTACGGAAAGCCAATGTCCGTCACAGACGTTAACTACTGGCTGGATCATGTGCAAAGCAAAATGTCCGTATAAAATGAGTTCCAGGGGAGGACCGTGTGGCTCGCCTTTCTAAGCGAGTTCGACCCGATGGGACGCTGATTGATGCCTTAACGATGTTATTCAGCGTTGGAGGCGTAAAAGTAAATGGAAACGAGCGAATAGCGATGCTTTCCATCGTTACAGAATAGAAAAAGGCAGTATGGTGAGCCAGAGTGAAGCAATAGCGTTGTTTTTCATCGTTACAGACGTCAGAGAAAATGGAATCGAGTCCGTAATGATGATTTTCATCGTTACTGATTTGAACTGTGCAGATGCGATACCTAATTATCTCCTAAGTCGCAAAAGGATGGATTTACACGCAAAAGAACCGTCAGGGACAGGCCCTGACGGTTTTTCTCACCACATAAGAAAGTATTAGTTTTCGGGATCCGAAAACCGCTTTCTTATTGGCGATAAAACTTACCTCTGAACGCGGTCGCTCATCTTTGAATGGCCTCGATAGAGGTTTTCTCACTGAGCTCTTAAACGGACGGCGCAGCGAATTCCGAAGCTCTCCACTCTGCGATCAGCTTCTTCGGAGCCGTGCGTGCATATCCCTCCACGAGAAGATCTTCAATTTCCGACCAAGCGACCCGCTCAGTATCTTGAATCGATACCCAGCCATGGTGGCCGATATAGGCCGTTTTTGAATAGGGCGTACCCTCCTGCTGAAGCAAAAACTCTTGAGTGGTTAGGTTCGTCTTAAGCGCCATAGAGGGGTTTCCTTCGTGCTCACCCAACATGACAAAAGGCTTGTCCTTCACGCGGAACGTGGTATGTCCGAAGCCATCCACTTTTTCTTCAACCTGAGGTAGCTTGATACAGAAGGTGCGTACTTTTTCGAGCAATTCCAAACCTTTAACGGATATAAATTCATGGGTCATTAGATACACTCCTTTAGTCGGCCTAGGATTCATTCAAGACGTAATGATGAAAATTTGTTGTTAAGGTTCACAATCGCCTCCATGTTATAACAAACCATACTCGCCATACACCGGATCAGCAATTCCCGTATACGGCTGTTCTCGAATACCATACTAGAGAAATCGCTTCACGAACCGGTATCCCGTTTCTTGAAATCCGAGCGATTGACTTAGGGATTGAGTCCCGTTCTTGCTCTCCGATCCGGCTACCCACCATAAGCCCGTACACTCATGCTGATTTGCCAGCTGTTCTGCGTATTCTTTTAACTTGCTGCCAGCGATTTGATGCTGCTGCGTCGCATTGGATGAAATGAGCGAGGCTTCGCTGTTTTTAAATTCGTTATCGCCGCACTGGCGAATTCGAAAGGCCAGCGTTCCGAGAATCTCGCTCTTTGTTTCGCAAACAAATAGCGATTCATAGGGGGTGCCGCGCATGAAGTGGAGCCTATTCTCGATGTGCAGCGGAGAGATCGATTTACCGGTATGGCGTGAAAGGAACAGGCTAATCTCTTTCGTGTCTTGCGGGGTTGCTTGACGAATGACTAAGTTCATACGAGGTCCTACTTTCTTTAATAAAGTGGCTTTGTTAATTGTACCATATATTGGAACGCCAGTTCTATATTTGCAATCACGCGAGGTGGCTCGCGGGTTCCAGCGCTTAGCATCGATAATAGAAAAACCCGCCAAGTTGGCGGGTTTAAGACTAAATCACACGGTTCATGCCTGCGCATGAATCGTGTTCAGCGTTGTGCGGTCGCTCGCCTGGACGAGCTTAATGAGCAGTTCCTTCGCGGCGGCGTAGTCGTCCACGTGAAGGATCGACGCGGACGTGTGGATATACCGCGCGCATACGCCGATGACGGCAGACGGAATGCCGCTGCCTTGCACGTGCACTTGTCCGGCGTCCGTACCGCCGGACGAGATGAAATACTGATACGGGATCTTGTGCGTCTCCGCCGTATCCAGAATGAACTCGACCAATCCCCGGTGGGTGATCATGGTCGGGTCAAAGATGCGCAGCAGCGTGCCGCGCCCCAGCTGCCCAAAGGCATTGCGGTCGCCGGTCGCATCGCCGGCGGCGCTGGCATCCAGCGCGTAGAACAAGTCCGGCTGGATGAGATTCGCCGCCGTCATGGCGCCGCGCGCGCCAACCTCTTCCTGTACGGTCGCCCCGGCGTACAGGACGTTCGGGAGCTTCGTGCCGTGAAGCTCCTTCATGAGCTCAATCGCCAGGCCGACGCCGTAGCGATTGTCCCAAGCCTTAGCCATGATCCGTTTCGGATTGGCTAAGGGGGTGAACGGGCAGACCGGCACGATCTGCTGCCCGATCCGAACGCCGATGGCTAGCGCATCGGCTTTGTCTTCAGCGCCGATGTCCACGTACATCGACTTGATGTCGGCCGGCTTGCTGCGCGCAGCTTCGTCCAGCAAGTGCACGGGCGTCGAGCCGATGACCCCGAGGATCGGCCCGTTGTCGGTCATGATCTGCACGCGCTGCGCGGGCAGCACCCCGCTGAACCAGCCGCCGAGGGGCTGGAACTTGATGGTGCCGTGCTCGGTGATGCCGTTCACGAGAAAGCCGACTTCGTCGAAATGTCCCGCGACCATCACCTTCGGGCCGCTCTCATCGCCGCGCAGGATGCCGAATAGGCTGCCGAGTCCATCCTGGATGAACTCGTCCGTATATTTTTCCATTTCGCCGCGTACAAATTGACGAATCTCACGTTCAAAGCCCGGCGCCGCTTGCAGCTCGGTTAACGTGCGAAAAAGCTCCAATGTCTCTAAATTCACTTGAGTCCCTCACTTTTAGGAAAATGGTGTTGCATGTCCTTCTATCATGAGCCCTATTTTACCATATTAGGCAGGTGAAACTCATGCTGTTCTCATGTCCGGCTGGCATAATTTTGACAATGGTTTATGATTTGGCGGGAAATGGGATTCTGTAATCGAGAGGATCATTGTAAGAAAAGGTGGTAGGTGACTGAAACTGACGTATATGGGAACCTTTCGCGAAGACGTAGAAAGAATGGGGCTGTTAAACGTGTGGGAGATCCCCTTGGAGAAATGGCGCCTATAATCGGAAAGGCACTTGATAAGTGTCTTTTTCATTGTATAGGAAATTGTGCAAGAAGCTGATTGTGGGTAAATGAGCATTTATTTTGGAATGTGTGTTTGGCTGAACTCTTTGGAGTCTGTCACCTTAGTTTGCTGATTTTTCCTATAGAGAACAAACGTTCTCTATTAAAGCCCGAAGAGACGCTAAAAGGGGAAGAATCTCCGTCTAGGGGTCGATTAAAGAACAAATGACCATAAATATGGAAGATTGTTCTTTAATTAAAGACCATTGTTCTTTCGAGACCTGTTTGGAACATTCCTCCAATGAATTTGCGTCCAACGGGTGCTCTAATAGCGACCCTTAGTCTCTAATCTGCTGACTATACCTACTTTCAATCACCTTATGCCCCTTCGTTCTTTAAATGCAGATTCGGCATTAAGACGACCCGTAAAAAATAGGCCAAGAATCCCCGTTGACAAAACTAATGTAATTAGTTATTATACTAATATAAATAGCAAACGGGAGGCGTTTTACATGAAAATAACTCGCAACGGTGCTTTGTATCAACTGGCTTTTATGCCGCGGATTTTTCCGGTCAATTGCTATCTGGTAGAAGAGGAGAAGGAGCTGACGCTCGTTGATGCGGCGATGCCTTTCAGCGTGAAGGGCATTCTGCAGGCGGCGGAGCAGATCGGCAAGCCGATTACCCGCATCGTGCTTACGCATGCGCATGGCGATCATATCGGGGCCTTGGACGGGTTGAAAAAAGTGCTGCCGCAGGCTACTGTGTACATCTCCCGCAGAGATGCTAAGCTGCTGGCAGGGAGCAAGGAGCCTGAGGCGGGTGAGCCGAACTCGCCGATCAAAGGCGACGTTCCCAAACCGGGGGCGGTGCAGACGAAGCCGGACGTGCTTTTAAATGACGGCGACCGGATTGGCTCGCTGCAGGCAATCGCCGCTCCGGGCCATACGCCGGGGATGATGGCGTTCCTCGATGTGCGGAGCCGTGCTTTGATTGCCGGCGATGCGTTTCAGGTTCGCGGCGGCGCAGCCGTGTCAGGCGTGGTGAAGTTTTGGTTCCCGTTCCCAGCCATGGCTACATGGAATAAACAAGTTTCACTGGAGAGTGCACGTAAGCTGAGAGAGTTGAAACCGAGCCTTCTGGCTGTCGGACACGGAAAAATGATTGAGCATCCGCAGCCGGTTCTGGACAAAATTTTGGAAGAAGCGGCAAAAAAGATTACAATGGAAGCAGCGAGTATTTAGAAACGAGGATAACTGATGGCATATCGACAAGGATTAGACACAGACACCGTTTTGCAGGCGGCGATAGAAATCGCGGACGTTCAAGGCGTCGAGCAGGTGACTTTAGCGGCATTGGCTGCCAAATTAAACGTGAAGACCCCATCCCTTTACAATCATATTAAAGGTCTGCCTGCACTCAGAAAGCAGTTGTCTCACCTCAGCTTGGTTCGGATCAAAGAAGCGATGGTCGAAGCCGTGCTTGGAAAAGCGGGAGAGGACGCTTTACTGGCCGCAGGTTTTGCCTACGTTGAATTTGCCAGGAAGCGGCCGGGACTATATGATGCCATGGCATCCCTTCAAGATTTCGGAGATCCGGATTTGCAGGAGGCAAGCAGCAATGTAGTGGGGTTTATGCTGCGGCTGCTTGAGCCGTATTCGCTCAGTGAGGAAGATGCGCTGCACGTCGTTCGCGGGTTCCGCAGCGTTGTACATGGCTTTGCTTCCTTGGAGCTCAAGAACGGCTTCCGTATGGAGCTGGAGCGCGATGAAAGCTTAAGACGACTGTTGACTACGTACTTGCGCGGTTTGCGAACCGCCGACAAATAAAAAAGCGCGAGAGGCCGTTTAAGGGCTTCTTGCGCTTTTTGTTCATGAATACGATTGGCCTGGCTGACAAGCTTCCACCTGAAGTCCGGAATCGACGTAGCCCTTATCGATGGATCGCCATAGATATAATGATGCGAAACTGCGGTAGGGGGCCCATGCCGGTGCGACAAGTCCCAAATAATTGCCGTCCGGTCGGTCTTCCAGACAGTGAAGCCATTTGGCTGCCCGCTGAAGGCCGACATCGCCTAATGACATGATATCGGGTCGTCCCAAAGCAAAAATAAGAAACATCTCCGCCGTCCACGTTCCGATACCTTTGACGCTGACGAGCTGCTTGATCAAAACATCGTCCTCCAGTTTGTGCAGCTCATCCAGCTGTACTTCACCGGCAAGTACTTTGCCGCTCAAGTCGCGAATATATCGGATTTTGGGATAAGAAACGCCGCACTGCCTGATCGCTTCCTCATCCGCCGCAAGCACCAAATCGGGTGTGACGCTCGGCAGTACAAGTTTCACTCTCGATTTGATCGTCGCCGCCGCCTTCGCGGAAAGCTGCTGGGAAATAATCGACATGACGAGAGATTCGAAGGGATTGGAGCTAGGTATAATTGAAAGGTCACCTACGAGTCTGATCAAAGATGCGAGCTTCGTGTCGGCTTGGCTAAGGAAATCGATAGCGGGATTACGACTGTTGAGATGAATCGGGCTGAAGGCTGTCTCGACAGGTTCTCTGATATCCATGGGTTCCTCCGCATCAATGTTTATTCATTTCTTTTACAATACCATTAATTGTAAAGGATTACCCGATAAGGTACAATGAAACATGTGGGTTTTCACAAACTAAAAATTGTAGAAGAGGTGTCTCAGAATGGTTTTAGGTATAAACCCGTATATTACATTGGATGGTCAAGGCCGGGATGCAATAAAATTTTACGAAGATGCAGTAGACGCAAAAGTCGCGGTAGTTCAAACGTTCGGAGAAATGCCAGCCAACCCTGAATACCCATTACCAACTGAAGCTAAAGATCGCATTCTTCATGCCCTCTTAAAAGTCGGAGATAACAGTCTTATGATTTCTGACACATTCCCCGGTCATGCTGATGAAGTAGGAGCTCATGTTTCCATTGCCATTATGATAGGCAGTGTGGAAAAATCCAAACAAGTCTACGAAAAACTGCAGCAAGGCGGTCAAGTGAAAATGCCTTTGCAGGAAACTTTCTGGAGCCCGTCTTATGGTATCGTTACCGATAAGTTCGGAGTAACCTGGCAAATCTC
Organism: Paenibacillus sp. GCM10027628; assembly: GCF_042676385.1. Lineage (NCBI taxonomy): Bacteria > Bacillati > Bacillota > Bacilli > Caryophanales > Paenibacillaceae > Paenibacillus > Paenibacillus sp. GCM10027628. The sequence continues at coordinate 5,474 of NZ_JBHTHA010000013.1, read as the reverse complement.
AACAGAAGTTGCTTCTAAATAAATAGGTCGAAAAAAGGGCTGTAACGCGAAATGTCGTGTTACAGCCCTTTTTTATAGCTGTGAAGCATGTGAAGGGGGGTGGTACTCGGAATAAGGGGCAAGTTAGCATGAAAGTGCAAAGCGTACAACAACAAGCAGCAAGTGCACTGCTGGAAAGATGTTTTTCATCGTTGCAGTGGGCGAGGGGAAATGAAGTCGTATCTCTAATGATGTTTTGAATGCTTGCAGACGAGAAAAAAAGCATTGTTGTACTCTGAGCGAGGCTGGAAAGATGTTTAACATCGTTACAGGCATGTAGGGATGTTGCCATCGTGTCGATAACGATATTTTTCATTTTTACAGACGGGATGATGGAGGATTGGCGATGGTCTGCGGTTTCAAAACGTAATTTCCAATTGACACCTACCGCCGCGGTAGCTACAATGAACTTAAGTTCATACAAGTGACGGAGAACAGGAGAGCTCACGGAGATTGCCCATTGCAAGCAATGAGGCAATTCTTGTGAGTTTTTTTGTTCCATTCGATCACATACGAAACGGAGACGATCGCAATGTCTTTGCAAGCGCAAAACATTTTACCGGCTATTCGTAAAATTAAAGACTTGGAAAAGTTATTTAAGTCCAATTATACGTATATTGTGATGCTGGACAGCCATATTGGCCAGCTCAAAAGCGTGGTGGATCTCGCGAGATCCAACGGGAAAAAGCTGCTGCTGCACGCTGATTTGATCGAGGGGCTCAAGAATGACGAGTACGCAGCGGAATTTCTTTGCCAAAGCATTCGGCCGGCCGGTTTGATTTCAACTCGGGCTAATGTGATTACGAAAACAAAGCAGAATGGATTGCTCGCGATTCAACGGCTTTTCCTGCTTGACAGCAGCGCCTTGGATAAAAGTTATACATTGCTGGAACGGACGCAGCCTGATTATATTGAGGTACTCCCTGGCGTTATCCCGCATATGATTACGGAGGTGAAGGAACGTTCAGGCATCCCAATTTTCGCCGGCGGCCTCATTCGTTCGGTCAATGACGTGGAGAATGCGCTGCAGGCTGGAGCTACGGCCGTAACAACATCGGATACCGCATTGTGGCGGTATTACGACAGCTGATCTGGTGCCAGGATCAAGGGCAGCCCAAGTTTTACAAAGCTTTAGCTTTTAAAGTAAAGACGGCAGTGTTATACTAAATTACAAGTTCATATTCGGTTGGAGACTAGGAGAAACCACAGCGGCCTGTACGTGCAAACGTGCCAGGTATGTTGTGGTTTTTATTTTTTATCTAAAGCATACACCTACGAGGGGGAGAGAATAACATGACAATGAAAGCACAAGGGTTTTCCGGGTTGAAAAGAACGCAGTTGCTGCAAGAGATGGCAGGGCAAGAGTTTGATTTGATTGTAATCGGCGGGGGAATTACCGGCGCCGGCATCGCTTTGGATGCGCAAAGTAGAGGGCTTCGTACGGCGCTTGTGGAGATGCAGGATTTTGCTGCCGGTACGTCGAGCCGCTCGACGAAGTTGGTGCACGGAGGGCTGCGCTATCTCAAGCAGCTTGACGTGAAAGTGGTTGCCGAGGTAGGGAAAGAGCGCGCTATCGTTTATGAAAATGGGCCGCATGTGACGACGCCGGAGTGGATGCTGCTGCCTTTTTATAAAGGCGGGACGTTCGGCAAGCTGTCCACATCGCTCGGTTTGCGGGTTTACGATTTCCTGGCAGGGGTCAAGCGTTCGGAGCGCCGCCGCATGTTCGATCCGGCAGAAACGCTCGCACACGAGCCGCTGCTGAAGAAAAACGACCTCAAAGGCGGCGGCTACTATGTAGAATACCGCACGGATGATGCACGTTTGACGATCGAGGTGATGAAAAAAGCCGTCGAGCTGGGTGCAGTGGCGGTGAACTACGCTAAAGTAGAGGAGCTGCTCGCGGAGAATGGCAAGGTGGTCGGTGTGCGGGTTGTCGATCAGATCGGCAGCGGTAAAGGCAAAGGCGAAGGTGATGGAGAGGCTTACTCGATCTACGCCAGCAAAATCGTCAACGCCGCAGGCCCTTGGGTGGATACGCTGAGAGAGATGGATCGCTCGAAGCATGGCAAGACGCTGCACCTGACCAAGGGGGTGCATCTGGTGTTCGATCAGAGCCGGTTTCCGCTGCGGCAGGCGATATATTTTGATACGCCGGACGGACGGATGGTGTTTGCCATCCCGCGCGATGGCAAAACCTACGTCGGGACGACGGATACGAACTACAGCGGGGATATCGTGAATCCCCGCATTACGGTGGCGGACCGCACCTATTTGCTGCATGCGGCCAATGAGATGTTCCCGTCCCTCGGGTTGACGGAGGCCGACGTCGAATCGAGCTGGACAGGGCTGCGCCCGCTGATCCACCAAGAGGGAAAAGACCCGTCGGAGATTTCGCGCCGAGACGAAATCTTCATCTCAGACTCCGGCCTCATCTCGATGGCCGGGGGCAAGCTGACCGGCTACCGCAAGATGGCGGAGACGGTCGTGGACAAGATCGCCGCCATGCTGGCGGCGGAGGGCAAAGCGCCGGCGGCCCTGCCGCCGAGCCGCACCCGGACGCTGCCGATTTCCGGCGGCGAGGTGGGCGGCTCCGCGAAGCTGGCGCCGTTCTTGCAAAGCAAGGTCAGCCAAGCCCTGCGGCTGGGGCTGACCGAAGCCGAGGCTGCGCTGCTCGCGCGCCGGTACGGCTCCAACGTGGATGCCGTTTATGAGCTGCTCGAGCAGCTGAGGGATGAAGCGGCGGAGCGGGAGCTCCCTGCCGCGGTGCTCGCTGCGCTCGTGTACGCGATCGAGCGCGAGATGGCGGTGAAGCCGGCGGATTTCTTTATCCGCCGCACGGGCGCCCTCTTCTTCGACATCGCGTGGGCAAAGCAGTGGAAGGCGCCGGCGATCGCCTTCATGGCCGAACGCTTCGGCTGGGACGAAGCGCAAACGGGCGCCTACACCGCGGAGCTGGAGCAGCTGCTCCATGACGCGGTGAACCCGCTGGAGGCTTAGCTCCAGCGCCTATAATAAGCTAGACGGCCGCGGTCGTCTGGCTTTCTTTGCTTTTCGTCCCCATTTGCACTCACCAAATAATTTCCTGAACGGCCGGATCGTGGTTCGCTATGACCGCCAAACAGTCCTTCCTTTGCGAAAAATCCCTAATCCATTGTAAGGATTCTCTTGCTTGCTGTTCGTCACTTGTATGACCGGGCAGCACCAACTCATTCCACGATTTCTCGGAATAGGCTGCATCTGAAACGAGTAGGACCCAACCGTCACGTACACGGACAAGCGTAGAAATCAATCCCGCCGTGTGCCCGGGTGTATAGATCAGATAAATCGTTTCATCACCGTACAAGTCTTTACCAAGTTGATAAGGACCGAATGGAATCGGTTCGAGCACAAACGGCTCGAGGGTAATATCCTTGCATCTTGCTATTTGATAGGGCTTCGCCGCATTCCATTCCGGCTCGCTGACGATAAAAGACTGAGCACCTGCAAGTAAATGCAAGCCGCTGATGTGATCGACATCGAGATGGCTGATCACTACGCATTTGATTTGTTCGGCAGTTCGATGCCGGGCTGACAAATGTTCTTTGATGGATTGGCCGGGGGGCAGCTGTGGATGGCAATACTTATAAGCGTGCCCCAGATGCTGTTCCGGATCAGTGCGTACCATTTCGCTCCAGCCTGCATCAATGACAACATCCCCTTCGGGATGCTCGATCAAATAACAGGAAACGGGCAGCCATAGTTGATAAGCTTCTGATCTTTCATCAACAGGCGGGACATCGGCAATTGTACTGTCCTTATAAGCTAATCGGTGATCGACTTTAACTTTCCCGCAATGCAAAATATGAACTTTGATATCGGTTTTCAATGTGTGTCCTCCTTTCATTTTAATAACGTTAAATTAATCTAATAGTATTAAAATAAAGTTTTATGGTATACTTGTCAAGTGTAGGAGGGGAAATTTATGGCGAGAAGACGAATCTATCCGCAGAGCCGTCTCACCGGCTTTGAAGAGATCGAACCCACTCATATTCCGCTGGACCGTGCGCGTATTATTGAAGTGACAGTAGACTTGTTAAATGAATGTGGTTTAAAAGACTTAAGTATGCGGAAAATAGCGGATGCATTGGGTGTGAAGACAGCCTCCCTCTATTATCACGTTAAGGATAAAGACCAGCTGCTGCAGCTGCTTGGCGATAAAATTAGCGAGGACATGATTTGGCCGGATCCGCAACTGCCCTGGAAAGAGCAAATGGCGCAATGGGGAGCTAATTTTCGTAAGATTCTTAGTAGCTACAGAGATGCTGTAGAGATCTTTAATTCCGCAATCGGAATTGGCGACGGCCGGCTGAAGCAGATCGAAAAGCTTTATCAACTATTCGTTGCAGCCGGATTCCAAGACAGTCAAATACCTTGGATGGCGGCCATGATAAAAAATTATGTGCTTGGATTCGTGGCAGAAGAAGCTCGTCTTTCCTTTTTTGCCCAACAGGGAGAAGTAGACGCTCAGCAGTTTAGTGAGCAATACAATCAGTTCTATAGTCGTCTTCCCGCGGACAGGTTTCCGAATATGATCCGATTAGCGCCTTATACAACAAGCTCCAATTGGGAGAATGAATTTCAATTCGGTCTCGGCGTGCTGATCGACGGTTTCTCCATGAAGCTTCCGAATTCTTAATCACGGAGAATCATTTTGCAGAAGTAGGTGTATGCCCGCAAATGGAAACATCGGAGCTTTTATCGTACTTAACCGAGGAAAATTTGGCGATGCTGCTGGCCAAGTATCGGTCGCTTGGACCTTTTCCCGGCATTTTTTTAACCTTCATGAAATCGTTCATTCCACCGCTCCCAACGCTCGTCATTATTAGCGTAAATGCGGCTGTATATGGTCTGTGGCTTGGCTTCCTCTACTCTTGGATCGGCATCGTGAGCGGATGCACGGTCACGTTTCTCATTGTCAGGAAAGTTGGCGGCCATCGCTACTTGGAGCGCTGGGTGCAGAAGCCCAAGGTGCAAAGAGCCTTGCTGTGGGCCCGTCGCCATGCCTTCAGTTATGTGTTTATTCTCAGCTTATTCCCTGTGGGGCCGTTTGTGGTGATTAATGTGGCCGCAGGGCTTGTCCAAATGAAATTACGCGCTTTTCTAATCGCGGTTGCGCTCGGCAAAGCGGTTATGGTGCTGTCCGTTTCTTATATTGGCTACGACGTGAAGCGGTTTATTGAGCATCCGTTTCAACTTGTGTATGTCGTCTTGTTTATTGTCCTTTCCCTGGTTCTCAGCAAGCGGATCGAGAAGCGGTTTGTTTGAATATGCCTGAGGGAAATTCCACAGCTAAAAAAAGAGTCGAAGGGTTTTCCTTCGACTCTTTTTGCGGGTGCGCCCAGCATGGGCGCTATCTATAGGGTTCAAGTCCCGAATGGCGAAGGCAGTAGTAG